>NZ_VOSW01000005.1 GCF_009690905.1 Paraburkholderia madseniana | reverse complement strand
GAACATCGGTTCAAGACCACGAGGCCGCTGAGGAAGCGCTGCGTCACGCAGGGTTTAAGCAGTAAGCCTGGGCCGTTGAACGATCGCCTTGCCGTCAATCGACAAACGTCCACAAAGAGGTGGAACCGTTGCTCGTGAGGGACCGGCGCGGACGGCCGGATCACTCCGATAACTGCCATTGAAGCCCTGGCGGCTCGAACGGCGGCTTCGGGTCGGCAAGGAGCATTCGAATTTCTCGTAAGCGAGGCCGTCCCTGGAACGTCGAGTGCCTGTCGAACACTTGAGTCGAAGCGAGGTGCACGATTGCGCCCTAGGTCCGCGCTTTACACCACGCTCAACTTGTCCACGACGCGCTGTACTCCCTTCGCTGACCACGCAGCCCCGCACGCAGCGCGCTTTTCTGCCAGCGAACTGACAGTACCTGTCAGCGTTACGACCCCGTCGTGCACGTCGATTGCGATGCTGGCGAACTCTCGCTGTGCACGTCGCGCAAGTGCTGCAGAAATCTGGGTGCCAACGTCCGCGGCGACTTTATCGGCCCGGACGGTGATCTGGTTCGACACA
Source organism: Paraburkholderia madseniana (assembly GCF_009690905.1). GTDB lineage: Bacteria > Pseudomonadota > Gammaproteobacteria > Burkholderiales > Burkholderiaceae > Paraburkholderia > Paraburkholderia madseniana. The sequence goes on along the minus strand of NZ_VOSW01000005.1, from coordinate 156,277 downwards.
CCCATTACTCCACGCATGCGGCTCACCAGCATTTCAGCGGCATGATGCTGATAGCCCCAGTCGACTTCGCCGGCAAGGGCCACGCAACCGCGTTCGACCTCGACCTGAATGGCGTCCTTGGGGAAGTCTTCCTGCCACTTGAGCGCCGATAGGATCGCGGTGGCGAGATCCTCGTCGCTGTGCGACGCAGGCGACGATTCCGGGACATTCAATTCGATCACGAGCGCGCGGCAGCCGGTCACGCGTTGCGTAGCCTTCTGCGCCGCGAGTTTCTGTGCGTAACTCGCCACTGCCCCCCGAGCGTAACGATGCGATCATGAACCGTTACCCTGGTCTGCCTGGCGTCGATTGCTGGGTCCCAGAGCAATTCCTGCTCGACGTCTTGTTTTAGCGCTTGATCTGACTTCATCCCGGTCTCCTGCACAATCGTCGACGGCGCCGAAGGACGCCGCCACGGCGACGCATCCCGCACGTGGCGTGATGCACAACTTCTAGCATCGTCCGAAGCGTTCTGGCTATGTTGATATCGATCAACCCAGAGCTTCGGTGTCCGCGGCCGCGGCCCGGCCCCGGCGCGCACCCGCTATGACGGTGATCGGCCAGAAACGGTTACATGCTCGGCGCGTTACTCGGACACTCGTAGGATTGCTATTCATTAGATAAACGACATTCGAAGCCGCGCACCTTCATGCTGCTCCACACCCCCGATCTCGTCAAACGCGGCAATTCCAGACCGTTTCAGGAGTTTGGAGCAGCCCCCGTAAGCCACTGGACGCGGTTATCGACGATGGCGCGATCCCGGACGGGCACCTCTACGAAGGAATACAACCATCCCGTCGCGCGGGAATTCTTCAGACCACGCGCTGACCACTCTCGGCGTGAAACTTCATCGCCCGGTGATAACGTGGGAAAGGAATAGTTGACCGGCAGGTCCGTACCGTCATTTTGTTGATCAGAGTCAACCAACCCGACTGGATCGGCGCGATGATCCAGCGAACGGCCACGTACCGTTCGCAAGATTTAGCGATTTAGTGGGGGTCGACGATGGGAATTGGTATGCAAATAGCCTATCTTGGCCTCCCGGGAACCGCATCCCTGGAGGCAGAAGCGGCCGTGCAACTATTGCGCCTTCAACCGTACGGCACCTACTTCTCGGATTGTCAACTGGTGATCGAGCATGTGGGCCAGCGCTCAGGAAGTAGTCTGTACGAGGTTCGCCTTGAAATCGGGACCGCCGCGCTCGCACTGAGACGCATCGCACGTTGCGTACGCGACAGCGCCGAAGCGGCTATTAGATGTGCGTTCAATAAGGCGGTGCGGGCACTCGAAATTCTTTCCGCACATGGCAAGCTGTGAAAAACAACAAGCGCAGCGGCGACATTATGTCTTCGGCCACTGGTCGAATCGACTATGAACATATACTGTCCGACGCGAACGGAGGAACGGCGGTTGCACCTCAGAAGCAGCCGTTAGGCTGCAGCTAGGCCCTGTGGCCGCAAGGGATCGAAGGCCCTTGGTTGTCGTCGCGGCCGTATCTCTGATAAGGCTTCGCTATAATCAATCGCTTCCCGGCGTCGCCATGTCGAAACAATGTCTTCCAAGCGAAACAGGTCCCCCGGCCGAGCCCGCAGGCCGCTGACGAAAGCACTTCTATTGCCGATGGCTCGCGCCTCCGCCAGTGAGCGGTCGCTGTCCTGTCATCTTGCGCTGGTCGCATGCCGCGACGGACATGGCAACAGCCATCTGGTCAATGAACTTATGCGCGCGGTGTACCTGAGCTGGTATCTGCAGCGTGCTGGTTATGGCAACCAACTGGTGGAGCAGTTCAAGGTCGCCGAATATGCGGTCGAGAACACCTTGGCGCACGCTCACGAGACGGGGAGTGGTGGCTTGCGTCTGAGGTAATCAGCGACTTTGAAGCGCTGCTTTCTCTCTATGACGCCCAGCTCGAAAGGGCTCCTCTTCACGAAGTATTCCAAGCGGAGCGGCAGCTGCGGGTTTTTCTGACGGGAACGGACCATTCCCCGATCCCGTAATCGCCGTATAGGTAAGCCTTGGCAGGTTACCATTCGTGGCCGAGCCCCCGCCGACTGGATCATTGCATAATTGATTGAGCTGTCGATATAGTTCGTATTCCTTTATAGTTTACATAATGATATTGATCAATTTCGGGTATATGCTGGACTGCGACATAGCGACCGCGGAGCGCGCGCCGGACGCGTTGTGAAAATCTGCCAAAGTCCTTGGGCAATTCCCTTCACGTGCAGGAAGGCGCATGAACACAACCGCTTTCGGCGCGAACTGATCGCGCCATTTGACTCGGCAGAATAGTTGTTCTGTTCGAGGTTGAGGAGGCGAGTACGACGAGCATCCTCGCTGTTCGGCACCAGCACGAGGATGACTATCACCAGGCAACCGCCTGCTCACCCGTTGCATCATCGAACAACCAGTCAAGGGCAGCGTGCGAGCGGCGAATCGTCGGCACGGTGAACGACGGACATCCTCGTTGCGGTCCTCCTGCAGAGTAGGGCTGGACAGTATCTCCGGAATCATGCCTCGTCACTCGGATCGAGTAGTTCGAGTCTGAATTGCCATCCTTCGAAGGCCATCAGGATCGCACCGAAATCGTTCCATTCCACACGCCGGCCATCGATGACGACACACGGCTGGCGGACGTCTTCGACCCCATTCCACTCGATACGGCCTCTGACCATTGTGTCAGCGACCTGCAGGCCACCAGCGTCCTCGCGTAGGTGTTTCATTGCCAATGCGCGCATCATCTTCTGCACAAGCTTTCCGAGCAGCACGAAGGGATCTGATCGCGGCTCGTCGAGAATCTGGAACCAGTATCCTTCTGATTCGTCGTCGTCCGCAAGTTCGAACGCTTCAAGCGAAAGCTGGTCCCCGAGCAGAAGGCTGCGGAAGTGGAATTCGTGCGAGCCGCCATCCATGTCGAGCAGACGAACCGGCGTGAACTGCGGATGTTCGAAGCCGACAATATCAGCCCACTGCGCCATGTCCTCGTTGAAACACCGGCTGCAGAGCAGGCGGTAGGTGCCGTCTGATGACGCCGCATTCACGGTATCGTACGGTGGCGTTCTCGCGCCGCAACGGACGCAGGTTTGCTCGGTCATCAATGCACCATCACGTATCGCCCGGCAAGGACGTTGCATCATTGTCGCATGTGCGTCAGGGTGCGCGTCGGCCCGCTCAAAGACGATTTTTATGCGCGGCAGCGCAGCCTTCAGCATGGCGTACCACCCTCAAAGGAGTTGCACGACGAACTTGCCGGTTGATTTCGTGAGATCTGTCGGGTGATGCGGTCGCCTTCTGGATCTACGCCCCAAATGCTGCAACCGGCTCGGGTAACCAAGGTATCGGCACGTCACTCGCGAATGTTCTGCCAGGGATTGATACTGTTGAAGTCGCTGACCGTCTTTCTCGCGAGGTTGTCGACAGTCTTCTTTCCCTTAACTGGCGTGTGTGAACGGCAACTGGCGTGGTCCCTCCGATCGAAGGGTCGCACGCAATCCTGGTTGATTGCCAGGACTACCACCGAGGTACATAGACATGACTCGAATGTACAACCCTCCGCAGCGGGGCGAGACGCTATGCGAGGACATGCCGACGGCGCTCGTAGTGTCGATTACTCAAGCCGCCAAGCAGTTCGCCGTCGCGCGCAGCTCTTTCGCGCATCCTGAACGAGCATACCGGCATCTCGCCGGAGACAGTGCTGCGCCTCGAACAGTGGCTCGGCGTCGCGAACGGTGGCAGCGCGGCCGTCAGTGCGGGCGTTATCGTGACGACGGCTTTGACTATTGTCTCGTTTCCAGCAACAGTCATTTCATACATTAGGTATTTACCCTAACGATAGTCCCTCTTAGACTGTGTCCATGGGCTGCAAACAAGTGCGTTTGTAGCACCACATAAAACAATCTCTGGAGGTAGGAATCATGAAATCGCTCATCAAAGCTGTCGCTGTTGCACTCGTCCTCTCAGCTCCGGTCGCATCGTTTGCTCAATCGAACCAACCGGTTACGCGCGCTGAAGTCCGCGCTCAACTGGTCCAGCTCGAAAAGGCCGGCTATAACCCGTCGACCGCAAACAGCGACGATTATCCGCAGAACATCCAGGCTGCAGAAGCCCGTGTCGCTGCGCAAAACCAGCTTGCACAAGCTGACACATCTGGAGTTGGTGGCGTCGTTAGCGGTTCGTCGGTGGCCGGCGTCCATGCCTACAAGAGCGAGGCAGAAGCCACTGGCCCGCACTCGATCTACTTCGGTCAATAACCGGTCAGGTTGGCAAGCCGCTGGCACACCAAGCGGCCGCCAGCATCGCTTCACCTCCTGGGTGAGCAGTAGGTCTGCGCACCGCCATTCACGCAACTGGCTCGCTATCGAGGTAACTGCCGTGGCGAGCCAGTTGCGTATCAAATACCTCCACCGCCAGATATTCTGGCGGGTTTGCCCAGCGACCCTGTCTGGGCTTTTTTTGGTGCGCCGAACTGGACTGAGGACTCGCACCCCTAACTGTTGCACATGCGAAGCACTTCTAGTGGAACGCAACGGTTTCCATGGTTTATAAATGCAACTAACCGTCTAATACCAACTCCCAACTCACAACACCAAACCCAAGTCTGCAAAGGGTGAGGGCGAACCGTGCACCCCTACGTCCGTCGTCTCTAGTGCTGGGGGCGGTCCGCCGCCGAGCGTGCTCTGGTAAATTGGAAGCGATTGACAGCAACGGCAACAGTTAGCCGATGAACCCACGTGTTGTGATGGACGTGCTTGATTTCACCGCTGGCGTGTCGTCGGACGGGAGCGAAATCGCCTTCCGGTTGCCAGACCCATTGATGACGCCGAGTGTGTAATTCCGCGCGAGGCACCCGACGTCCATTTCTGGCTGTCGGTAGGCGCCGGTGCTGGTGGTCGATGGTAAGGGTGCGTCTGTCGATCTGAGGCATGAGCCTGTCCTTCCTTCGATCTTCGATCGTCTATATCTTCGGGAGCGAGCGGGATCATCGCGTTCAGGTGCCCGAAGATGCGCTATTCAGTCGCGAAGCCACGGTAGGGCGCCAGTGGCACGATGCAGACCGCCTCTTGCATGCCCAAACCAAACAACGGCAGCCTGTTCAGGGCAGACTTTGCGCCGTCTTCGGACTCGACTTCGAGCAGGAGGCATGCGCCCCCCACGTCGCCACGGTGCCAAATGTGGCGCACGATGCCCTCGCCATAGAGTTTGCGAACGGCGGCGGTTTCGGCTGCGAGCCTCTCAGGGGTATATTCGGAGTCCGGAAATTTTTCGCTACGGCGGCGGGTTATGACGATGTATTGCATTTGATTGCTCCTGGTGTGTTGCCTCGAAGGGGAGCGCAGCGGAGCGTTGGGGGGGCCGGATTGTGCCTCCAATGATGACTACGCGTGTCAGCTCTCAAGAGGTAGAAGGCGGGAAAACCTCAGGGTTCGAACGAGGTTGCGGTGGCCCGCTCGCGCCAGGCCGCCATGTCGGAATGTACTTTCGCGATCTTTTCATCAATCCTGGCAAAGGCATCGGCGCCCAGCGGCAGCCGCAATGGCGGGGCCTCGGATTGCGCAGCCGCAATGATCACCTGCACAGCCTTCGCCGGATCGCCGGGCTGGCTACCATCGCGGCTTCCGACGTTCGCGCGTGTCACGCCGGCGGTGGACGCGTAGTCCTCGATCACGCGCTCGGCTTTGGACATGGATTGCGACGACAGGAATTCGGTCCGGAAGTAACCGGGCTCGACGATCATCACGCGAATGCCGAAAGGTTTCACCTCCAGGGCAAGCGCTTCGGACATGCCTTCGACGGCAAATTTGGTCGCGTTGTAGATCCCGAACCCGGCCGAACCCGCCATGCCGCCAACCGACGAGAAGTTGATGATCAGGCCGGAACGCTGTTCTCTGAATGAGGGTAGAACCGCTTGTATGACGTTCAGCGTTCCAAACACATTCGTTGCGAACACATGTCGCGCTTCATCCGGCGAGACCTCCTCGACCGCGCCGACCATGCCGAAGCCGGCATTGTTGACTGCTACATCGATTGGCCCGACGGTCTCGATGATATCCAGGACGACTGCGTGCGCATCCTCCGGGTTCGTCACGTCGAGCTTGAATACGGTCAGATTTTCATGGCGAAGATCGCTGAGGCCGCTGCGTGTCGTACCAGCGACATGGTGTCCATTCTTCAGAAGTGCTTCCGACAATTGCTTTCCGAAGCCTCGGGAAATTCCAGTTATCAACCAGTTCGACACGATTTAACTCCTCTGCGTTGTTCATCTCGTGCAAAAAGGATACGATTGGCCACGCTCACCGTCCAATTGACTATCATCGGCTCTGTGATTAGATAACCTTATGAGCCCGATCGACGTTAAACATCTGCGCTATTTTGTCGGCGTCGCCGACGAATTGCATTTCGGACGCGCGGCAGCAAAGCTCGCGGTAACGCAGCCAGCGTTGAGCCAGCAGATCGCGGCGCTGGAAGCCATTCTGGGTGTGCAGCTTCTGGTCCGTGATCGCAGAGGCGTCGTACTGACGGCCGCAGGTGAGGTCTTTCAGGCGCAGGCCATCGAGATCCTGGCCCAGATGGAAACGATGGTAGAAGTCACGCGTCGCACCGCATTTCAAAACGAACAGCGGATCGCGATCGCTATGGTCGAATACACCGATCTGCCCTTCATCGTGCCTGCGTTGACGGAACTGCAGAAGCTCTATCCCAACGTCAAGATCAACCGCAAGGAGATGGTGTCAACGCAGCAAATCAAGGCCCTGATCACCCACCAGATCGACATTGGCATTGGCGTGCTGTTGACGAATGAAGATCAGACTGCGAACGTTTCGACCCGGTTTGTCCTCGACGGGCGATGGCTATTGGCCGCGCCGCGCATTCACCGGCTAGCCCAGGTCAAGGTTATTCATCTGACAGATCTCCTGGACGAAAACCTGATCATCTTTTCCCGCAATGTCAACGAGCCGCTCTACGATGCTGTTCTGGCGAGCTTCCAACGCGCCAAGGTTGAGCCAAACTTCGTCTACGAGACCACACAAGCGCAGATCGGTCTGCGCATCGTCAAGGATAGTGGCGGACTAATGCTCGGCGCCGACTACGTGTTGAGAGAGAGGCACGATGACATCGTCTATATCCCGATCGAAGGGCTCCCGAATTTGAACGTGCATATCTTTTGGCGGGAGCAGGAAAGCTCCGGTCTCGTCCTGGACTTCGTGGAGTTCCTGGCTGAGGCGGCACTGCGTGACTGAAGGCACACGGCGTCTTTCCGCTGTGCTGGGATCGAGAAACCGCGTCGGGTAAATATCTTTCAACTATCTTCGCAACGACCGTGGGGTCAACCCCGTTGTACCGTTTTCTGTCTATGGCGAACCACAAGAATCAACATCCGGAATCGAACGCTACCCCATCGAATAGATCGCTCGAGCGAGGGCTCGAACTGCTGCGCGCGTTCGGTCCCGGTGCGACGCTTCTCGGCAACGGAGAACTCGCGGAACGCACCGGCCTGCCGAAGGCGACGGTGAGCCGCCTGACGCGAACACTCGTGGAGGCGGGCTATCTCGAGCACGATGTGGTACGCAGGGCGTACAGACTGGGCCTGCCCGTACTCAGTTTGGCGCAGGCGTTGCGCAGCGGATCCACAGTACTCAATGCTGCAGGACCGCTAATCCGCGACACTGTCCAGGCAAAGCGCATCAATGTCGGAATCGCAGGCGCCGACCGGGAAGAGATGGTCTACCTTGAGTCCATTCGTTATAACCAGCGAGCCTCATTACGTACGATTGTCTCGGGACAACGCGTGCCGATGGAACTGACTTCGCTCGGGCGCGCGTATCTCGCAGCGCTGCCGCAGGCGGAATTCACCGCCCTGATGGACGCGTTCAAGCGGCGCAAACGGTGCGGCTGGGAGCGTCTCGAGCGGGAAATCACTGAAGCTGTAGACGATGTGCGCCGAAGTGGCTTCTGCGTTGCAAGCTGGCAGCCGGAGGTGATCGCACTCGCGACGCCCCTCGCCATTCCTGGACATCGTTTGCTGGTCCTCAACTTTAGCGTCCGTACGGCGGCGTCAAACGACAGCGTTGTAAGCGAACTCGCGGCGCCCCTGCTGCGTCTGCGCGACGAGATTACAGCCGCGTGCGCGCGCCTGGAAGGCTGAAGACTGCACGCTTCTCTTTCATTCCCGGCGTTCACTGATCGCGCGCGCTGGAATACCTAGCACCACTGCAAGACCGCCGAGAATGGAGACGAACGCAACCGCATAGAGGCCCACGGCGCTGCTGCCGAAGTGCGTCGATGCATAGCCGATGACCGAAGGTGCCGAAATCCCGCCAAACTGGCCGAGGCTGCTAATGAGGCCGATGCCGCTTGCTGCCGCGGTGCTCGACAGGTATGCGGGTGGGATGGTCCAGAACAGCGACAGCATGCCCAGATAACCAGCCGTCGCGATGCAAAGCAGTGCTACCAGAATGCCTGCGTGATTCGCCGCCGCCGGCAAAAGCGCGACGCCCAGCGCGGCCATCAATGCGCTTGCCATGAAATGCCACCGCCTCTCCAACATGCGATCCGAGTTCCGGCCGAGCAGGTACATCGCGACTGCGCCGGCCACATACGGAATCGCGGAAAGAAGCCCAATGTGCCAGTAGTTCGATACGCCGCTTTTCTGGATCACGCTCGGTGCCCAGATGTGCACGACGATGCTCGCCCACGGCACACTGAAATAGGCGAACGTCAGGAAATAGAACTTTGGCTCCTTCAATGCGACCCAGATCGAACCATGAGCGCGTGCGGCCTTCGTTTGCGCGTCCCGGTTAAGCTCCGCCAGCAGGAGAGCCTTCTCGCCGTCCGAGAGCCAGGTCGCCTGATCGGGGCGGTCCGTCAGATAGACATAGGCAAAGACACCGGCGATCACTGAAGGAAATCCTTCGAGAAGGAACAGCCATTGCCAGCCGTTGTAGCCAAGTAAGCCCGACATGCTATTGAGAATCCATCCCGACACGGGTCCACTGATAATGCCGGATACGCAGATCGCCGTCATAAAGATTGACGTGACTCGGGCCCGCCGCGCGGCCGGAAACCAGTAGGTGAAATAGAGAATCACGCCCGGGAAGAATCCTGCTTCTGCTGCGCCCAGCAATACGCGCGCGATGTAGAACTGCGTCGGCGTCTGCACGAATGCGGTGCCCGCCGAAACGATGCCCCATAGCGCCATGATCCGCATGAGCGTTTTTCTCACGCCGACTCGGGCGAGCCACAGGTTGCTCGGCACCTCGAAAAGCATGTAACCCACGTAGAAGAGCCCTACGCCCAGACCGAATGCGGCGTCGGAAAGACCAATGTCACGCGAGAACTGTAGGTGCGCAAAGCCGATATTGGCGCGATCCAGATACGCGAAGACGTAACAAATAAAGAGGAACGGCAGCAGCCGCCAGGTGACTTTCCGGTAGACAGCCTCTGTCTGTGGTTGCGCGACGGCGCTTACGTCGATCGGATTGGAACGGGCTGCGTGCATCATGTCTCCGGGCTTGTATGGACCGCAGGATCGTTCATGGCAAGTGTCCTGCGTTGGAATCCATTATCGGCGCCGAACGCTCGATGACAATCAGTCAATTCCATCCAGTGGAATTGCTCAACCCTAGGGATAAAACTCGCTCCGTTCCACAGAATGGAATTGATGGGGTGTCGCGGGTGGCCGGTGGGGCTAAGCTGCATTGGCAGTTTGATCAGTCAGTCGACTCCAATTCAACCATCGAGACGCGCATGAGCACATCCATCATTCAAGTCACCATCGACTCACAGGTCGCCACGATCGCGCTGAATCGTCCTGAAAAGCGTAACGCCATCACCAACGAAATGCGTGCCGAACTGATCGCGGCGCTGGAGACCGTGTCGCGCGACCGTGACGTACGCGCCGTGGTGTTGACTGGCAACGGCAAGGGATTTTGCGCTGGGGGTGATGTAAGCGGCATGGCGCAACGTATGGAAGCGCCCGCCGGCGAGGTTGCGTTCAATGGTTGGTCCCGTCAGCAACTCGTGCACTACACAGTCGATCTACTTTACTCGATGCCCAAACCTACCATCGCCGCAGTCAACGGCGCAGCGGCCGGCCTCGGTGCTGATATGGCGCTCTCCTGCGACTTTGTCCTCGCGTCGCAGGATGCGAGCTTCACGTGGAGCTACATCAAACGCGGGCTGATTCCCGACGGCGGTGGCATGTACTTTTTGCCGCGACGGGTCGGCCTCGCGCGGGCGAAGGAACTGATTTTCAGCGGGCGCAAGGTGGATGCAAAGGAAGCGCTGGAAATCGGCATCGCGGATCGCCTGAGCGAGCCGGATTCGCTCATCACCGACGCTCACGCCTGGGCCGCTGAATTGAGCCAGGGTTCGGCCACAGCGCTCGCGCTGGGCAAGAGCATTCTCAACCAGAGCTACGAACTGTCCGCGCATCAGGTGTTTGCACAAGGCAGCCAGGCACAGGCCGTCTGCTACACAAGCCGTGAACATCGCGACTCGGTGCTCGCATTCCTGAACAAAACCAAGTGAGCACGAAGGAGATCGACATGAACGCAATTTCAAAATTGATGCATCCGGCGAGCGTAGCGGTAATCGGCGCATCGGCGGACGCAGCCAAGACTTCAGGCCGCCCAGTGGCTTACCTCAGGAAGCACGGCTTCGGCGGCGACATCTACCCTGTTAACCCGCGTTACGACTCGATCGATGGCCTGCCCTGTTATCCCGATGTAGCGTCCTTGCCGCACGCGCCCGATGTCGGCATGGTGCTGCTTGGGGCCGAGCGCGCCCACGTTGCGGTGCGGGATTTGGCGAGCCGCGGAACGAGCGCGGCAATCGTGCTGGCGAGTGGCTATGCAGAGATCGGCGAGGAAGGTGCCAGACGTCAGGCGCAATTGATCGAGGCAGCAGGGTCCATGCGCCTGCTCGGCCCGAATACGATCGGGCTCGTCAATCTCACCGATCGCATCACGCTGTCAGCAAGCGGTGCGCTGGAGACCGACGCTTTCACAGTTGGTGGGATCGGCGTGGTATCACAAAGCGGGGGAATTCTTGGCTCGCTGTTGTCGCGGGCGGCAGCACGCGGTATTGGCCTGTCAAAGCTGGTGTCGACGAGCAATGAAGCAGATCTCGACATGGCAGACTTCGTCGATTATCTGGTTGACGATGATTCGACTTCCGTTATCGCGCTCTACATGGAAGGGCTGCGTCATCCGGACCGATTCCGGCGTGCGGCGTTACGGGCGGCGGCAGCAGGCAAGCCGGTCGTGGTGTTCAAGATCGGCCGCTCAGAATCCGGCGCACGCTCGGCGGTCTCGCATACGGGCGCGCTGGCCGGCTCCGACCGCATGTACGAAGCGCTTTTTAGCCAGGTCGGCGTGATTCGCGCCCAGACGTTTGCCGATTTACTCGACATTCCTCATGCGCTCGCTACGCGCCGCAAGCTCTCCGGGCGACGGGTGGCGATTCTGACCTCGACCGGCGGCGCGGGTACGCTCGTCACCGATACCCTCGGCATGGCGCACTTTGAGACCCCGCCTCCTGATGAAACGACTGCTGCAAAGCTGCGCGCGCTCCAGACCGGCGATCATGCAGTGCTCGACCGCAATCCGATCGACGTGACGCTCGCGGGTCTGCAGCCGGCTCTCCTGCGCGGTGCGATCGGCACGCTACTCGACAGTCCGACTTACGACGCGGTCGTGGTTATCGTTGGATCATCGGGCCTCGCGATGCCTGACCTGATGGCTGACGCGATCCGCAGTTCGCTGCCCGGGAGTGACAAACCCGTGATGGCATTTGTAAGCCCGCACGCGCCGGAGATCACACAGTTGCTTAACGGGCAGGGAGTGCCGGCGTTCTCATCGCCCGAAAGCGTGACGAGCGCACTTGCGGCGATGTGGCAGTACGGCGAGTACATGCACCGCACAGTGAGTTTGGACGAACAACACTCTGAAGCAGAAGTCAACGTGAGCGATCTACCCGCAGGATCACTAAACGAAGCGCAGTCGAAAGACCTTTTTGCCCGCTTCGGTGTGACAGCGGTACGCGAGCGTGTCGTCACGAACGCGAATGAAGCCGAAAGCGCCGCTCGCGAGCTGGGTGACAAGGTCGTGCTCAAACTGCTGTCGAACACGATCACCCACAAGAGCGATGTCGGCGGCGTAGCGGTTGGGGTCACTGCTGACAGCATCGGGGTGCGCTTGAACCGTATGCGGGACGACGTTGAAACCGCGACTGGCGTATCTGCGAATGCGTTTCTCGTTCAGGAAATGGTGACCGGTGGAACGGAACTGATTCTCGGTCTTCGTCGAGACCCATTGGGCACAGCATTGCTGCTCGGCATGGGCGGCGTCACAGCGGAATTGTTCAAGGACACGACGATGCGACTCCTCTCCAGCGAAGCGCCGCTGTCGCGCGATGACGCACTCGAGATGATTCATGAACTGAAAACGTGGCCGCTGCTCGACGGGTATCGTGGACGGCCGCGCGCTGATATTGATGCCCTCGTGACCGCAATCGTCGGCTTTGCGCGAATGGCGGTGCAGCTTGGCGGGCGTATTGTCGAAGCAGAAATCAATCCGATCTTCGTGTTGCCAGCAGGACAAGGCGTGCGGGCAGCCGACGGCGTTGCTGTACTCGCATCGGAGCCTCACGATGAATGACGAGGCTCTAGTCATACTCTCATCAAATTCTTGCTAAGAAGGCGCCTATCCTCATGAGATCGATGCGGCTCTCCAAGCCTTTGGCGTCGCGATGAGCCCCTTGGCCGTTGCTGACATGCTGGGACTTGATATCGCGTGGCGGATGCGCAGAGTTCGTGTAGCAAGTCGCCCTGCCGATGTACGCTATATCGACATTCCCAACAGGTTGTGCGAAGCGGGCTGCCTCGGGCGCAAGACGGGCGCGGGTTATTGTCAATACGCCGCCGGTTCAAACGCTCGCTAACGCCTCGATCGTCGCATCCAGAAGTGCACGTAGTCGCGCGACGCGACGCAGATCGCGGTGATAGCCAAGCCAGACATCGCGCCCAGGCGGCGCTTCGCCCAGATCGATCCGCCGAAGTCCAGGCGTCGCATCGCCAAGCGGGCAAGGCAGCACGGCGAAACCACTTCCTTCGACACACATGCGCGCCTGTACGCCACGATTGTTGCTGCCGAACACAATCTTCGCCTTGGGCAGCATGCGCTTGACCCACTCGACGTCGGGCAGCGAACCGAACGCGCTGTCCATGCTGATCAGCTTGTGTCCGTCACCTTCCCCGCAAGAAGGCGGGATCAGATCGACATGCCCGTACAGCGCATAGTCGATGTGCATGAGCTTGCGCTGGATGACGTCGGGTTCGTCAAAGGGCGTAATGCGGAACACCAGATCCGCTTCGCGCCGAGCGAGGTTGTAGAGGCGCGAATCCGTGACAAGCTCCAGCGAGATACCTGGGTGCTTCGCCAGAAAGCGCGCGAACACCGGCGTGAGTATGTGCATGCCGAACCAGTCCGACGACGAGACCCGCAGCAGCCCGGTTAGCTGCGTTTCCTTGCCGGTTAACGCGCGCGTGAAGCCAAGCGCTTCCTCCTCCATTCTCTCGGCATAGGACAGCACAACCGCGCCGTCGTCTGTCAGGACGAAGCCATCGCTGGTGCGCTGAAACAGCGTGTGTCCGAGCGCTTCCTCGAGCGCGCGCAACCGGCGGCCCATGGTCGGCTGGGTCTGTCCAACGCGCTTTGCAGCCGCCCCCAGCGTGCCGCAGCGGGCAATCGCCAGAAAGATCCGAACATCGCTCCAGTCGAACGTCATCTCATTCATTTTTGTTTGACATCTGTGCAATAACATTAATTTACATGCTTTCCGGCATGGCTCATTCTGCACGTATCAACTTGTTTGTTCCATCGGAAAGGAAATGATCATGACCATGCAGGCGCTCGTCCTCAATCGCTACAACGGCCCGCTCGAATTGACAGAAATCTCAATGCCACAAGCCGCGCACGGCCAGGTGCGGGTGCGCATTGCCGCGAGCGGCCTCAATCTGCTCGACACCAAGATACGCGCCGGAAGCGCAGCGCATGCCAAACATCCGCTGCCGCTGCTGTTAGGCATTGATATGGCCGGCGTAGTTGACGCCATTGGCCCCGGCGTCACCGCGTTCAAGGTCGGCGACGAGGTGTACGGGATGACGGGCGGCGTTGGCGGCATTCAGGGCTCGCTGGCCCAGTATGCAGCAGTCGATGCAGACCTCCTCGCGATCAAACCGGCCAATCTTTCGATGCGCGAAGCCGCGGCACTGCCCCTCGCGTTTATCACGTCGTATTCCGGCATTGTCGATCGGGCGCGTTTGCAAGCGGGGCAAACCGTGCTGGTACAGGGAGGAGCAGGCGGTGTCGGGCATATCTCGGTGCAACTGGCGCGCGCACTCGGTGCACAGGTCTTCACGACAGCGAGTTCACGGGACCACGATCTCGTTGCGCGTCTAGGCGCTACGCCGATCGATTACCGGGCGCAGTCTGTGGAGCAATACGTCGAATCATTGACGCAGGGCGCAGGCTTTGACCTGGTGGTAGACACCGTTGGCGGCCCAACGCTCGATGCTTCGTTCGCCGCAGTCAAACATTTTGGTCACGTGGTCAGCGCGTTGGGTTGGGGTACACATTCGCTGGCTCCGCTGTCGTTTCGCGAAGCGACGTACTCAGGGGTGTTCACCCTATATCCGCTCCTGACGGGTCTGCAACGCGCGCACCACGGAGAGATGCTGCGCGAAGCTACACGACTGGCGGAAGCCGGCAAGCTCATGCCGAATCTCGATCCTCGCCGGTTCGATCTAGGGTCAGCGGAACGCGCCTATGTTGCCATAACGGACGCTACCGCACGTGGGAAAATCGTGGTGGACGTCGCATAAGGTGCGCTGAGTTAACGTGAAAACTGGCTGGGGTTTCGATTTTGGCAGCAGCAAAGGGCCGCTATCAGCCGATGCCCCGCTGTTTGGTTACCTTTCGCGACTGTCTGTTCATGGCCGGAAGTACGCGTTCGCACAAACCGCCGGAAAGCTGCCATTGAGAATTCCAACATCCTCTCGGCGACACCGTCGTCGAACTGGTGCAATCGGCGAACAAGAGCCGTCGACGATTTTGATTCGGGCGGCAAAAATCAGCTTGATACCGGTCGTTCGATCACCGCCGACGGATGTTTCTGTTAGAGCCTCTTTCGCATGCACATGGCGGTCGAAGGGCACAGGACTGCGAACTGCCTGCACAACCGCACCTCGCTGGGTACATCGTCGCGACTTGCCAGCTCATAGCCGGCTCGCGCAAAAAAGCGCTCAGCAGTCGTTATCAGCAGCCAGACTTCCTGTTGGCCGAGTGAGCGTGCGTTGTCTTCAAGCAGTTCGACCAGCTTCCTTGCGACGCCTGTCCCGCGCCATTCTGGCGTGATGGCAAGCGATCGCAGGAGCACACTTGAGCCGAGCTGCTCGAGACCGCCGCTACCGACAACCGTTCCCCTTGCATCTTCGGCAACGAGGAATCCTTCGATGAGCGTCGTCGAGACATCTTCAACAGGTAGATCGTTCGCGTTTAACAGGTTTTGGATCGTGCCGAGGTCGGCTTCGTTGGCCTTTCTTATCTTCATGGCAGTATGCTCACTCGAAACTGGCCTGATGTTCGACAAATTTTTTGGCAGAGGCGAAGCGTATGGCGAGAATGAACGCAGCAGCTGAAATCAGCGACACCAACAGCACAGTCCATTCGACAGGCACATAATTGCTGCTGACCGTCCAGATCGCCGCGGCTGAAATCGGTGCGATCCCCTTGGCAATGTTCGAGGGCATCGATAGCAGTCCGCTCACAGCTCCATAGCCCTCCGTCCACATCACGTCCTGCACAATCGTCCCGCGCAGGATCGTCATCATGCCGTTGGCGCCACCGTAGACGACTGCGAACAGAATCAACAATGCAGACGACGTGCCTGCGCACATAAGAACAACAACCGACGCGGGAAACGCTGTTGTGATAACGATGCCGACAATCGACGGACGAACATTGCGGCCGATCGTGAACCACAGCACGCGCGCAAGCACCTGAGCCGGACCGATCACCGCCATTGTCATCAAGATCATTGCTGGCGACACTCGCGGCTCCGCCATGAGCGGGACCAGGTGGAAGGTCAGCGCCGCAAATGTCGCATAGTAGGCCGTGAAACAGACCGCAAGCGCCCAGAATGTCGGCGTCCGTAAAGCGCGCCCGGTTGCCGCTTCGTTGGTCGCCTTCAGCGCGGCCTTGTAGTCCCGATCGTCTTCGCGGGGCGCATCGCGACCGATTGCGAAAACATGTATGGGTAGACAGATTGCCAGATTGAATCCGGCAAGCGCGAGCAGCGCGTCTCGCCAGTGGAGAAAGTCGACCAGAACCTGTGTCAGGGGGATAAAGACGGTACTGGCGAAGCCGGCCACCAACGTGACCAATGTAATCTTTGTGCGAAAGCTGCCTGGAAAGTCCCGTGTGATCACCGCGAAAACCGGATCGTAAAGCGTCGCGGCCATTGCGACGCCAAGGCCGATCCAGACGACAAACAGTGTCACGAGGCTATGTGCCTGCGACCACAGCGCCAGCATCGCTGCGGCCAACACTGTCCCGCAGACCATGACACGCCGGCCGTGGCCGTGGTCGATCCACTTTCCGACCGGATAAGCCGCCAACCCTGAAATCAGCAGGCCGACCGAGAGCGCTGCGTTCGTCGCCGTCCGGCTCCATCCCATCGCTCCTTCCATCGGCACGACAAACAGGGAGAACGCGTAATAGATCGATCCCCAGGAAACGAGTTGCGCAACTGCGAGCGCCCACGTTGCGATAGTGTCGCGATCACTGTTGCGTCCGTCACTCCGTTTCGCTGTCGTCGGTGTCTGCATTCGTGGTCACTGCCTCATGGTTCATGGCGGCCGCCGCTAGTGTTATTGCAAGCTCCGGGTGCGCTTCTTTCCGTTCACTGTAACGATCTGTCAGGTAGTCCGAGCGGTCACGTACCAGCAGCGTGAACTTGTACAGTTCTTCCATCACGTCCACGACACGATCGTAATATGCCGAGGGTTTCATCCGACCGTTTGCGTCGAACTCCTGCCAGGCCTTCGCCACCGAAGACTGATTCGGGATGGTCACCATACGCATCCATCGCCCAAGAATGCGCAGCGCGTTCACCGCGTTGAACGATTGCGATCCACCGCACACCTGCATTACCGCGAGCGTGCGGCCTTGCGTAGGGCGAACGCCGCCGCTTTCCAGTGGTAGCCAGTCGATCTGGTTCTTGAATACTGCCGTCAAGGTTCCGTGACGTTCCGGGCTGCACCAGACATGCCCTTCCGACCACTCCGAGAGTTTCCGTAGTTCGACCACCTTCGGATGGTCGGCCGGCACGCTGTCAACAAGCGGCAGGCCGTGCGGATCGAAGACACGCGTTTCCGCCCCGAAATGGCGCAGGATGCGTTCGGCTTCGAGCGTGAGAAGTCGGCTGTACGACGTAGGACGCAACGAACCGTAGAGCAACAGGATTCGCGGCCCGTGCTGCGAAACTGCACGCGGTTCGAGCTTCTTCAGGTCAGGCGTGTCGAGATGCGGGGCGCTGACGTTAGGCGTGTCCTGCGTCATTAGAGAAGTCTCCTCCCGTCGCTATCGACAACCTGCTCTCCGTCCTCTTTCATGAATGATCCTTTCTGCCCAACAGGCAGGATGTCGAGCACGACCTCGGACGGCCGGCACAGACGGACGCCAAGCGGTGTCACGACTAGCGGGCGGTTAATCAGGATCGGATGTTCCATCATGGCATCAAGCAACTGCGCATCGGTCAAGGACGTATCGCTCAGACCGAGCTCGGCGTAAGGCGTGCCCTTTTCACGCAACGCGGCGCGTACCGTCAGGCCAGCTCGAGAAATCAGATTCTTCAATGTTTCCCGATCAGGCGGAGTCCTCAGATACTCGACAATTTGCGGCTCGATCCCGGCATTGCGGATCATTGCCAGCGTGTTGCGCGACGTACCGCAGTCGGGGTTGTGATAAATCGTGACGCTCATATCTGTTGCCCCCCTGTGCTGTGTTTCGTTTCGTACCAGTTCTGCGAGCGGTTGACAATGCCGACGACGACGAGCATCACCGGCACTTCGATCAGCACGCCAACCACTGTGGCCAGGGCTGCACCGGAATGGAACCCGAACAGACTGATTGCCGTCGCAACCGCTAGTTCAAAGAAATTGCTGGCACCGATCAAACTCGATGGCCCAGCGACGCAGTGCGCAACGCCGAGCCTGCGATTCAACAGGTAAGCGAGGCCGGAATTGAAGAACACCTGTATCAGGATCGGCACCGCGAGCATGGCGATAACGAGCGGTTCCTTGACGATTGCCTGTCCCTGAAAGGCAAACAGCAGGACGAGTGTCGCGAGCAGCGCGCTGATCGAGTACGGGCCGAGATGTGCGACCACCTGCCGGAAATGCGCTTCTCCTCTGGCCAGCAAATGCCGGCGCAGCAACTGGGCAAGGATGACGGGAATGACGATGTATAACCCAACCGAAATGATCAACGTATCCCATGGCACCGTAATCGCGGACAGGCCAAGCAGGAGCGCTACAAGGGGCGCGAATGCCACGATCATGATGGAGTCATTCAGCGCCACCTGAGAGAGCGTGAAATACGGATCGCCTTTGCAGAGTTGTGACCACACGAACACCATGGCCGTGCAGGGGGCCGCGGCCAGCAGGATCAGGCCGGCAATATAGCTGTCGAGCTGGTCGGCGGCAAGCCACGACGCAAACACATGACGGATGAAAATCCAGCCCAGCAATGCCATGGAGAAGGGCTTGACGAGCCAGTTCACGAACAGCGTCACGCCGATGCCGCGCCACTGGCTCCTCACCTGGGTCATCGCGCCGAAATCGATCTTGATCAGCATCGGAATGATCATCACCCAGATCAGCACACCGACAGGAAGATTGACGTGCGCCACTTCCATCCGGCCGATCGCCTGGAAAAGCTGGGGCAGCACCTGCCCGACCAGGATGCCGCCCACGATGCAGAGGGCAACCCAGACCGTCAGATACCGCTCGAAAAATCCGATTGCCGGCCGTGCCGTGCCGATCGCTGTATCAGTGCTGCTCATTTGATTCCTCTGCGGGCTTGTCACCGATCGCGCGCATTTCGCGCTGAATCGCATTACGGTCCAGCACATGCAGAGGCAGATTCACGAACTGACTCACGCGGTTCATGATCTGCCGATAGACCTTGCTGAATACCTTGCGTTTCTCGTCGTCGCTACCCTCGAAAGCCGCCGGGTCCTCGAAACCCCAATGTGCCGTCATCGGGTGGCCTGGCCAGATTGGACAGACTTCACCCGCAGCCTGGTCGCAGACCGTGATGACGAAATCCATGTGCGGAGCGTCAGGCGTCGCAAACTCGTCCCAGCTCTTGCTGCGGAGCCCCGCTGTGTCATAACCCAGCGCTTCACAGCGTTCAATGGCGAACGGGTTCACCGCCCCGGATGGGTGACTGCCGGCGCTATACGCCTGAAATTTGCCCTTCCCAAGTACGTTGAAAAGCGCTTCGGCCATGATGCTGCGCGCGCTGTTGCCCGTGCAGAGAATGAGAATCGAGTAAGGTTTGTCGCTCACGGACGGCTCCGGAAAGTCACGATAGGTTCAATTAGCCGGCGTGCAGCATGCAGCCGACGATTGCGGATGTGATTGTGATTGGACGCGCGAGTGACCGTAGACCGGCGCGGCTTCGAGTGTTCGAAACGTTTCCCAGGCGACGCCCTGCGGATCAATGGTCCACGCTTTGTCCGACCTGGCATAGCAACAGGTCGTGCCGGTTTGCGCCGCAATAGGCAGTTGCGCCGTCGCGAATCGCGCATTCATCTCTTCCAACTCCGCGTCGGTTTCGACCTGAATGCCGACGTGATCAATACCTGGTTTTGCACCACGCTGCGAAATCGCGAAATTCACCGCGGGGTCCTTCAACTCCCATTTGCAGTAATCGGTCTTTAGAACGGTGGGCTCGGCGTTGCCGAACATCGCGCTGTAGAACCGAATACTGTCGCCAAGATTTTCGACTGCGACATGGATATGCATACGCTTCATGGTGTGTCTCCGCAGCAGTTTGGAAGATCGCTCGGGGCACAGGTCGCACCCGCGCAGCAGTTCTCCGTCAGGAAACTGATCAGACCCGTCATGGCATCGAAGTTCGCCGTGTAGATAACGAAACGCCCTTGCTGTCGCGGCTTCACGAGGTCTGCATGTGACAGGTCCTTCAGATGAAAAGACAGGCTTGAAGGGGAAAGCTCCAGCTGCTGCGCGATTTCACCGGCGGCCATACCGTTTGGACCGGCCACAACCAGGGCACGGAAGATCGCGAGGCGCGATTCATGGGCGAGCGCGCTCAGGGCGCGTACAACGAGGTTTGAGTCCATGCCCGGAACAATAGATCATTCATTTTAACATTTCAAGTATTATTGAATTAATGGCTAGGGCGCTACGGGGCGACAACGTGCCACCTCCGTTGCGCGGAGGTTCGGCAGGGTAGGACACGGAATGTACGTCCGATAATTGGCGCTACAGAATCAGTTCCCTGCTACCCATCAGACATGGAGGCTCTCATGCGACTACGCTTCGCGACGCCTGACGATGCTGAGGCCATTTCATCGATTTACGCCCCAGTAGTAACAGGCACCGCCATCTCTTTCGAACTTGAACCACCGACGGCGGACGAGATGCATCGGCGATTGATCGCGACATTGCGACGGCTCCCATGGCTAGTCAGTCTCGATGATGCGGGTCTGGTGAATGGTTACGCCTATGCTGGCGCTCATCGTGAGAGGCAGGCCTACCAATGGTCGGTCGATACAACAGTCTATGTCCGCGCTGCCAGTCGAGGGCGAGGTGTTGGTCGCGGACTGTACGAAGCCTTGCTGGCGGAGCTAACGGAGCTAGGCTACGCGCGGGGGTTCGCAGGCATCGCGCTGCCCAACGCCGCGAGTATCGCGCTGCATGAAACGATTGGATTCAAGCATATCGGTGTCTATGAAAAGGTCGGATTCAAGCTCGGGGCATGGCGAGATGTCGGTTGGTGGCAAAAGACGCTGCGTTCTTACGCAAGTGAACCTGTTGCGCCGAGAGCTTTTGACGCACCCGCCAATTTCTGAAAACTTCGATTGAGTACCAAGGTGATATCAACCCGGCCACGCGTGTGGCGGGCGCGTAATTCCATGCTGTCGGAAACCAATGTCAGTCCCGCGAAAAAACCGCTTTGAGCGTTTGCTTTGCGACCGGCTTGAGACAATGATTGAGCAACTGCGACAGGCAGTTGTGGGTCGATCTCGGTCCTTCGATGTCTGAGGGGAGGGGCGCGAGCCGCCAGATCACTGCGGCAGTAGATCTGGCCACATGGGTAGCCGTGATAACAACTGCCATGACATGTCCACGCGAGCGTCACACTGATGCCACCTCCGCGAGCATCACCGTGCGAGCGGCGGCGGGTCAACTGAGGATCATTTCGGTCTGGCAGGCTTGGGGTCAGCATGCCTCGCAGGCGAAGCGGACCACGGTTCACTACCATAGAAAGCATGACCTCGAAGAAATGACGGTTACGTTCGGGTCTGTTTGCGCCGCTGAACTGAGGGAGATCACCCATCGCCTGAGCGAACTGCCGCGGGTCGTGGCAGCCTCGCTCCACACTGCAGGAACATCGTCTCCAAATACTCGCAGTGAGGCCGATCGGAAGCGGGGCCGCTAACGCGGCGCCAGGTTTTTTGGGCTTCCTCGACCAGTTTGAATGCCGACCTCCGCACAACATAGAGCGTCAAGGATTTCGCGCCTGCCCGTCCGATGTCGGACTGCAGCACATCCGGCTGCAATAACTCGAGTCGCACGGGCAGAGAAGCGAGCGAAGATCATGGCATATCAAAATCAAGCGCGTGTGACCGACAAATTACTCTCCGCTCCATCTTCGATCGGCAGCGTCACTCGCGTCAGCATCAGCACGTTCAACCATGAGGCGTAGCAAGCTTGCCCAGCGATCGGCAGCGTCAGCCACAAGCTGATGGCATTGTAGGTAACGCTGACGTTTTGAACTATCGGGATTAAATTTCCTGCCAATTGCACTTTCGGCCATCGGCGTGGCTCTGAACGGCGGCAGTTTTTTCAGGTAGCGGGAGCGTCGGCGCAGAACCATAGACGTTGACCTTGCGCGCCATCTGAACGGTTGCGGATTTCAGAGGTGAGCCAATACGGGAGAGCGCGGCAGTGACGGAAGCAGATACGAAACCGGGCATGCGCGCCAACGAACTACCGCTGTACGGGATTCTCGCGTGAGCTGAGGGCAGTTGACTTGATTTTGCGTGTGCTAGTTGCAGGGCATCTCCGCACGGCGGAAGGTGTCGCCTTGACCCGTGACAATGGACCGGTGAATCTGCTTCGGTTTTTTTAACCGGCAGCCCCGGCGGTGCGGCATCACGTCACGGGTAGGCCCACGGGTGGACCCTATAATGGACTCCTGATTCTCAAGTTCCAGATGCGCTTCGCTTTGCCACAGATAGCAAACCATGCATATTCTCGTCCCTATCACTTTTGTTCTGATTATCGGCAGCATGGCTTCGGCGCTGTATTTCATGATGGACGATCGAGGCACGACGCAGAGGATGGTCTGGTCGCTGGCGACGCGCGTCGGCTTGTCGATTACGCTTTTCCTGTCCATCCTTTTTGCGCACTGGATGGGCTGGATCCAGTCTACCGGCATTCCCTTTGGGCGCTAGAGTAGGGCAGCCCGCGCGATAAGACGCGTGAAGCTGCGCGGTCCGACGTGCACGTTGATGGACGCTGCGTTTGAACCGGAAACTCAGTGGGCCGCACGGCTCAGAGTCGGTCTGCCTTGACGAGGACTGTCAGCTTTTCCCGCTCGGTAGCAACGCTTTCCTGATCGTCCGACGGCCAGTCGAGAACCACTCCATCGTCGAGCGATTCCCGTACCAGCGACGAGTAATCCCACTTGCTCAGCTTCCCCGATTGCAGCGCCTGCCCGATACCACGCCGGAGATCCACCGGGAAGCTGGCATAGCCGCCCGAAAGTGCCGCATACTGCCGGGCGTCGATTTCGGCGGACGCGTGATGTGATGCCCAGGACACGACGGCGACGATCGCCATGAACGGCACAGCCGTGTAGCGGAGAATAAACTTGATGGGTGTCATTGCACGTTTTCGGGTAAACGCTCGAGCCACGAACGTGCTGACCGGAGGCTCGATCTGATGCGTGACATCAGCAGCCAGTAGCCGAGTTGGGGGGGCGGCCTGCGACAAGCCGCAGGCCGTGCGTCTGGTGCGCTCTGAGCGAACAGGAAACGGCATCAGACGCCTGGTGAATGTATCTGACTTCGGTGAGGTCTGCGCGCGGCACTTTGTCACAGAAATGATCGACCCGCCAGCCTTCGTAAAGCTGACTATACTGAAAGGAATCGCCTTGTTTCAGGTGTGCCTGGCTCAAGCGGCGTGCTCCGGGCAGGACTTCAAGACGAACAGACCTGGCCGCAGGGAGACACGTATGTTCAAGCATCTGCTGGTGCCGACCGATGGTTCGGCACTTTCTGACGCCGCCATCCAGATGGCGGTGACGCTTGCCACAGAACGCGGAGCAAAGGTCACGGGGCTCCATGTCATTCCGGAATTCCACGTCCTGGCGTATGGCACTGAAATGATCGCGGACACCGAGGACCAGTTCATTCAGATTACCCGACAGCATGCGGATAAATATCTCCTGGTCGTCACAAAAGCGGCCACCCAGGCCGGTGTCGAGTGCGATACGGTTACCAGGAACCACGCTCACCCGTAAGAGGCGATTATCAGCGTGGCAGCGCAACGAAACTGTGATCTCATTGTCATGGCGTCCCACGGCCGAGGCGGCATGCGTGCCTTGTTGCTCGGCAGTGAGACCCAGAAGGTGCTGACGCACTGCCAGATCCCGGTTCTTGTCGTCCGGGAGCCGACATAGACCGGTGCGGGTCGTGTTGTGGAATCCAGCACGCAGGCAACTGAATCAAAGCCGTCTCCGCCCCGGATGTACATCGTCGTCCGCGCTTCGCTCGCGGTCATCCCGGCGCGTGTCTCTCCCCCATCGCCGGTACGGCGCGAGGCTGGCAACGGTGACCGTGGACTTCAGGTTTTTTGCGCGTTTGCGGAAAACGTCGGCTGGTGTACTGAGCCGGTTCGGTATTCAGTCGGCACGTCCGCTGCCCAGTGCCCACACCGCGACAATCACCAGAAAGATCGAGCAGGAGCCCCACTGGGTCAGGACGCTTGACCATGCCAATGCTGGATTTGAAGTTGCCTCTGTATGGCCGGCCATATGCAGGAGCACGCCGGGCGCGAACTTCAACCGCCGTTCCACGGCCCACCACTTCAGAGTCAGGGCAATCGACGCCAGTCCACTGCCGATCACGATGACGCCGAGGAACGGGTCACCACCCGTGTGGGACCGCCGGGACGCGAAGTGCCGCGTGAGGCATGTCAGGGCGGTGCCGTTGACGATGGCCGAGAGCATCACAAACCATAGTGGAAAGCGCAGGCTGATTGCCACCATGAAGACGATTATCGTCAGCACCTGTGGCCATGCTCTGCCGATTGCTTTCAGTCGGCTCAATTGCTCACTCATCGCGCGTCGTCCGTAAAAATATCAGCGTGGCACACTGGGGCGGTCATCACACGTGTGCTCCGTGCGGAACCCTTACCCATGAACACCGTGATTGGTGAGTGTCCCGGACCGTGATCATGGCGGGGAGGTTGCGTGTTTCGTACGAAGCGCTGCAAGAATGCCCCTCAGGATATCGATGGGAGGCGGCGGACAACCCGGTATCGTGACGTCGACAGGCAAGAAGTTCGACAGTGGCCCACACACGGCGTAGCTTCCCCTGAACATACCGCCTGTGCAGGCGCACTCGCCGACCGCGACGACGAGCTTTGGGTGGGGCGTCGCTTCATATGCCCGGTGTACCGCTTCTTTCATGTTCAGTGTGAGAGGGCCGGTGACGAGCAGCATGTCGGCATGGCGGGGACTCGCGACGAAGCGGATACCGAGACCTTCGATGTTGTAGTACGGATTGTTGAGTGCATGGATTTCCAGTTCGCAGCCGTTGCAGGATCCCGCATCGACCTCGCGAATGCACAGCGCCCGGCCGAGCACATCGAGTATTTCCTGCTGGATCCGGTGGCCTTCGGCCCGCCATGCGTCATCGCCCTCGGGCACGCGCAGAGTCGGCGTGCCAGTTGTCGCGATCTGTTTGAGAAGTTGCCACATTACAGGTCGTGTCCCGCGTAGTTCAGATTGAACGACTTGTTGATCAGTGGAAAATCGGGAACGATATTGCCGATGATCGCGTGCTCCAGGGCCGGCCAGTTGTGCCACGACGGGTCATGGCAGTGGCAGCGCGAAATGGCGCCGTCGGCTCCGGTCTCGAGTGCGATGAGCACATCGCCGCGCCAACCTTCGATCCAGCCGACCCCGCAGGATGGCGAACCGCCGTGTTCAATCGGGGTGACGATGTTGCCGTCTGGCAGGTCGGCGAGGAGAGTCCGGATCAACCGGACCGATTCGTAGATCTCGTTGAACCGGACCGCGACCCGTGCTGCCACATCGCCCCGGTCATCGCTGACCATCTGCGGCTGAACCTCGTGGTATGGCGCGTAAGGATGATCAATACGCACATCGATTTTTCGGCCGCTTGCTCGTCCGACCAGCCCGCACACTCCGAAGTGCTCCGCCACACTTGCGGAGAGGGTGCCCGCACCAGCAAAGCGATCCTGCAGTCCCGATTGATCCTCGTAGATGCGCTGCATCACACGAACCTGCGCATCAATCTGGTCGCACTGTGTCAGTATCGCGGCGACGAAGCGCGCATCGATGTCCGATGCCATGCCCCCGGGAACGATCCGATCCATCAGATAGCGATGTCCGAAGACCCGGTCGTTCAGGCGCAGCCAGTCTTCCTTCAGACGGGAAAACTGTGCGAGGCCATACGCGAACCCCGCGTCGTTGCCGAGCGCTCCAAGATCACCCAGATGGTTGGCAATGCGCTCGCGCTCGAGCAACAGCGCGCGCAGCCACTGCGCGCGTGGCGGAATCCGCCCATTCAACGCGCGCTCGACCGCCATGCAATAGGCCCAAGTAAAGGCGACCGTGGTGTCTCCGGCGATGCGTCCTGCGAGACGGTGCCCGTCGAGCGCGGGCACGCGCTCGAACAGCCGCTCGATTCCCCGGTGCGCATAGCCCAGCCGCTCCTCGAGACGCAACACCTTTTCGCCGACGACCGAGAAGCGGAAGTGCCCGGGCTCGATCACGCCTGCGTGGATCGGACCGACGGCAATCTCGTGGACACCGTCACCATCGACGCGGACGAACGGATAGTCCGCTTCTTGGGATTGAAACCGCTCGGTCCCGGAGGACAATTTCTGCAACGGAAAGTAATCGGCAGGCCAGTTGCCATGATTCAGCCACGGCCGTGTATCTTCGGCGCCGATCGCACGCAGCCCGACCAGATCGTAGACGGCCCGTTGCATGCGTGTCGCGCACGGAAAAACCGTCGATATATCCGGGTATCCGTCGCTGTCTCCATGCCCGTCGCCTACCGGCAACTGAAGCCACAGGATGCCGTCTTCCAGCGCGTAAGCGGCGGAGATCACGAATGTGCCCGGGGCTTCTTCGGCACCCCACAGGGAGATCAGACGGCCACCTGCCTCGCGCACCATACCGGCGGTGCGGGTCCACGTGTCGGAATCGACTCGTGCGAGAAAAGCCGACGACCTGCCCGCAAAAACGGACAGGCGAACCAGGTTGGGAAGCCCGAATGCCTCGATGCGCATGTGTCACCCCGCGATCATGGCCGCCGCCTGCCGATACCACGTCGCAAGATAGGGCGGAATGTAGAGCCCGAGCATCAAGCCGATGCCAAGATGGACGAACACGGGCAGCAACGCCGGCGGGTGTTCGAGAACTTTGGCCGTCGTGTCGCCGAACACCATGCCCTGCACGCGCACGAAGATGGCCGCGAACGCCACTGCAAGCGCGAGCAACAGGAAGGGCGTGGCCCACGGCAGTTTGCTCATCGCGGTCGTCAGAATCAGGAATTCGCTCGCGAAGACACCGAATGGCGGCATGCCCAGAATCGCGAGCGCGCCGAGCATCATGCCCCACCCAACGGTTGGGCTCACGCGTAACAAGCCGCGGATGTCGTCGATCGCCTGGGTGCCGGCCTTTTGAGCCGCGTGCCCGACCGTGAAGAAGATGGCCGACTTGACGAGCGAATGGACCGTCATGTGCAGCAGGCCCGCGAAGGTCGCGATGGGGCCGCCAAGCCCGAAGGCGAACGTCATCAGACCCATGTGCTCGATCGACGAATACGAAAAGAGCCGCTTGACGTCTTTCTGCCGGAACAGCGAAAAAGTTGCGACCAGCACCGAGACCAGCCCGAATCCGACCAGCAGATGTCCCGGCAGGCCGTTATGGAGTGCACCATCGGCCAGCACCTTGCAGCGCAGGACCGCATAGAGCGCGACGTTGAGCAGCAGGCCGGACAGCACGGCCGAAATCGGCGTAGGGCCTTCAGCGTGCGCATCGGGCAGCCAGTTGTGCATCGGCACTAGGCCGACTTTCGTGCCATAGCCGATCAGCAGGAACACGAACGCTAGCGAAATGATGGTCGGGTCGAGACTGCCCTTGACCGCGTTCAGACTGGTCCAGAGCAGCGCATCGCCGCCGCCGAGCTGCCGGCTTGCGGCGAGATAGAGCAGGATCGTGCCGAACAGCGCCTGCGCGATGCCGACGCCGCACAGGATGAAGTACTTCCACGCGGCTTCGAGGCTGGCTGCGGTGCGATAGACGCTGACGAGCAGGACCGTCGCGAGCGTGGCGGTTTCCATGGCGACCCAGAGGATGCCCATGTTGTTGGTCAGCAGCGCGAGCAGCATCGCAAAGATGAACAGCTGGTACATGCTGTGGTAAAGGCGCATGCGAGGGCCGGTCATCTTGCCGCGGTCGCGCTCGATGCGCATGTACGGCCTTGAAAAGATCGACGTGGTCCAGCCGACGAAGGCCGTCAGTGTGACCAGGAACACGTTGAGCGGATCGACGAAGAAGAGCTTGCCCAGCGCCAATGCAGGCCCGTGCGCCACGGTTTGCACGGCAAGCAGCGTGGCGGCGACAAATGTCAGGAAACTGAAGCCGACGTTGAGTTCCGCCGCGACATGGTGTTGTCCCACGAGCGCCAGACTTGCGCCTGCGAAGAGCGGGATCGCAAAAACCAGCAGCAGTACCCAGGCTTCAGTCATCCTTGAGTTTTTCCAGGTGATGAATATCCAGACTATCGAACTGCTCGCGGATCTGGAACATGAACACGCCGAGGATCAGGATACCCACCAGCACATCGAGTCCGATGCCGAGTTCGACGATCATAGGCATGCCGTTCGTTGCCGCGGCAGCGGCAAAAAACAGGCCGTTTTCCATCGAAAGGAAGCCGATCACCTGCGATATCGCCTTGGCGCGGGTAATCATCATCATGAATGACAGCAGCACGCAGGCGAGTGCGATGCCGAGCGTGCCGCGCGCAACCGACGAGGCGAGCTGACTGATCGGCGACGCGACATTGAACGCGACGATCACGAGCACGATGCCGATCAGCAGGGTGGCGGGAATATTGAGGAGCGACTCCACATCCGCTTTGACGTTGAGCCGCCGGACCAGTCTGTAAAGAATCCAGGGAATCAGGCCGACCTTGAGCACCAGCGTCAATGCGGCGGAGATATAGAGGTGTACGTCGGCGGTGACGTATCCCAGGATGACATTGGCTGACACGAGCGTCAGGCCCTGCAGCGTATAGAGGTGAATCAACGACAGGATCCGGCGCTGGCTGAGCATCGCAAACGACAGCAGCAGCAGGATGGCGGCCAGAAAGTTGACGATCTGCGTGGCGAACCCGTGCATTCAGGCCCCCAGCAGAAAGTGGACGAGCATCCCGATGACGGCCAGCAGGAAGGCTGTCGCGAGAAACTCGGGCACGCGGAAAATGCGCATTTTCGCGTTGGTCGTTTCAACTACCGCCAGCGCGGCGCCACCCACCAGCAACTTGGCGAAGAGCAACGGTATGGCGAGCAGCAGCGCCATCGGATTGCCGGCCTCTGCGATCCCCCACGGAATGAACAAGGCGAGACCGATGCAGGAGTACGCGAACAGTTTGAGGCTCGCGGCCCACTCCAGCAGGGCGAGATGCCGGCCTGAATATTCGAGGATCAGCGCCTCGTGGATCATCGTCAGTTCGAGGTGCGTCGTCGGGTTGTCGACCGGCAGGCGTGCATTCTCGGCGAGCGACACCATCGTGAATGCGATCCCTGCGAACGCGAGGCTCGGATAGATTGCCAGCTCGCGATGGCTGAGCGTTGCGACGATACTGGTCAGCAGGGTGGACCGCGTAATCAGCGACGCCGAAAACAGCACCATCAGCAAGGCAGGCTCTGCGAGGAAGCCCACCAGCATCTCGCGACGCGCGCCGAGCGTGCCGAACGCGGTGCCGATGTCCATCGCGGCCAGTGAGATCATGACGCGGGCCAGCGCGAAGAGACCCACCAGTGCGATAGCGTCAGCGGCGGGCGACAGGGGCAGGTCGGTTGAAAGGGTTGGCACGATCGCGCAGGCGAGCGTCATACAGGCCCAGACAATATACGGCGCGCCGCGAAATATGGGGCTCGCGTGGTCGGCGACGACCGACTCCTTGTTGAACAGCTTGTGAAGCATCCGGTAAGGCTGCCAGATGCTCGGTGCCCGGCGGTTCTGCAACCGTGCGCGGCACATGTTGACCCACCCGGTCAGCAGGGGAGCCGCCGCCAGTGCGAGCAGGATCTCCAGACCCTGGGAGAGTAATCCGGAGAGCGTGATCATCGCCTCACCAGCATCAGCAGCACGATCAGCACAAGAAAGCTGTGCATCAGATAGACGGCGATGCGACCTGTCTGGAGCAAGCCGGCCAGTGCCGCGACGCGCCTGACCAGCCGCTCGATCGGCTCATAAATCAGGGTCCACGCGCGATCCGTCACGGTGACGCTGTACACGGGGCGGCTGTCAAATGGAGAGGGCAGTTTCCGTTCGATCCTGAACAGCGGCGCGAAGATTTCGCGGATCGGCTGCCCGAACCCTTCTGCCGTGTCCTGCATGCGCGCATTCACGAACGGAAAGCCACAGGCCCAGGGTGTCGCCCGCCGCAGGCGCCCATGGTAAAGACGGCGTACCAGCACCCACGCGAGCCCGCAGCAGGCAACGAAGAACACCAGGAAAACCAGCGGCATGTAGCTGGCACGGCCTACACTGGTCGGTGCGAGCAGCAGCCACCCGTTCCGCGAGACGGTGGGTCCGATGCCCGCGCCAACCAGCATCTGCGTGACGCGATCCAGAACGACCACGAACTGCACCGGCAACAGCCCGAGCAGTACGCATATCGCTGCGAGCCACACGAAGCCGACGCGCTCCCACGGACTTGCATCCCGTGCCTCGCGTAACTTCGCCTCGCGAGGCTGACCGAGAAAGATGATGCCGAAGAACTTGACCATCGTGTAGCCGGCGAGCGCAGCCACGAGAGCAATCAGCGCGGCGACGAGCGGCACTACCATGTTCAGGAACGGGTCAGGCAGGCCGGGTGTGAACAGAAAGCTCTGCAGTAACAGCCATTCGGAAACGAAGCCGCTCAACGGCGGCAGGCCCGCACCGGCAAACGCGCCCACGAGAGCGGCCCACGCAGTCCACGGCATGAAACGGATCAGGCCGCCCAGACGGCCGAGATTGCGTTCGCCGGTGGCGTGGAGTACGGAACCCGTCCCGAGAAACAGCAGGCTCTTGAAGGTAGCGTGGCTGGCGATCTGGTAGAGCAGGGCCGTCAACGACAAGGCGGCCAGCGCATTCATCCCGTACGCGCGAAACAGGATGGCCAGCCCCATGCTCACGAACATCAGCCCGACGTTGTCGATCGACGAGTACGCAAGCAGCCGCTTCATGTCCGTCTGGATGGCGCTGAACACGACCCCGAACAGGGCGGTGAAGAGCCCGAGCATCAGCATGAGCACGCCCCACCATGCGATTTGCACGTGCAGCAGGTCGAACACCGTGCGCAGCACGCCGTACAGGCCCGCTTTCAGGACAAAACCGCTCATGAGGGCTGACACCGGTGACGGCGCTGCCGGATGTGCCTCGGGAAGCCAGACATGCAGTGGGAAAATGCCTGCCTTCGTGCCGAAGCCGAACAGCGCCAGCAGAAAGGCGACGGACGCCCAGAACACGTCCAGATGCTGCTCGCGCATGTTGGCGAACGTATAGTCGCCGGTATTGGCCTGCAACAAGCCGAAGCACAGCAGGAGCGCCAGCGCGCCGACGTGGGAGATCAGGAAGTAGAGCCAGGCGGCCCGGCGAATCTCGGCAATGCGGTGATTGGTCATCACCAGGAAGGTGGCCGACAGTGTCATCGTCTCCCACGCGACCATGAAGCAGTACGCA
Organism: Paraburkholderia madseniana; assembly: GCF_009690905.1. Classification (GTDB taxonomy): domain Bacteria; phylum Pseudomonadota; class Gammaproteobacteria; order Burkholderiales; family Burkholderiaceae; genus Paraburkholderia; species Paraburkholderia madseniana. The sequence continues at coordinate 124,709 of NZ_VOSW01000005.1, read as the reverse complement.
TCGTCCGCCAGCAGCAGCACCGCCATGCTCGCGAGGCACACGTGATATTCGAAGCACAGCAATCCGGGTGGCGTGCCCTCGCCCTTGCGGAAATAACCGGCGGAGAACGCGCTTACACCCGTGCTTACCACACCAAGTACCGTGAGGAAATACGTCGACAGGCCGTCGAGCCTCAGATGAAACGGCAGGTCCGGCAACCCGAGCGGCAGGACGGCTTCCTGGGGACTTGAGAAAACACCCGTCAGGCCGAGTGCGCACAGAAGCAGACCGAATACGGCGCCCAGTGGAAACAGGCCATGCGCCACCACGCGTGTGCGGTGCAGGTTCGCGAGTCCCAGAACCCCGACGGCCAACCAGCCGGCGACCACCAGCAGCACGTAATGGATGACCAGCAGATGTTCCATCGGCGTTGTCTCCGGTGCCGTCAGACGTCCTGTTCGACGGTCAGTGTGTTGGACGAAGGGTATCCCGGAACGGCCTCTGCCCGGTGATGACGTTCCATTTTTTTGACATACCGGTACAGGTCGAGCCCCATCGATTTCGTGATGGCTTCCGCGCGGGCATAGAGGTCAAGCCATCCAGGGACGGTGCCCTGTTTGACCCCGATGGCAATTGTGTTGCCTTCACGTCGTGCCATGGTGTGGAACAGTTTTCCGTCACACGCGCGACGTATCCGGTCCAGGTAGGTGGCGAGTCGCGGATCGCTGTTCAGCAGGTTGGCCACCAGCACACCTTCGCTGCGCAGCGCGGCATGGCAGCAGTCGTAAAAGAACTGGCTTGACAGGCTGGCGGGTAAGCCGAATGCGTCGAATCCGTCGAGCAGGATCACATCCGCGACACCAGCCTTGTCCGGGAGGTATTCGGCTGCGTCGGCGTGCACGATCCGGAATCGCTCCGATTCAGGCGGGATGAAAAAACACTCGCGTAACGCGATCACTCTTTCGTCGATTTCCACCGTGGTCACCCGTGCCGACGGAAACTTGTGAAAGCAGTATTTGGACAGCGATCCACCGCCTAGGCCTACGATCAGAATGTCCTTGGGATCGAGGTGAAAGAGCTGGAACGACATCATGGCCCGCGTGTACGACAGGTCAAGCTCGAGCGGAGCACTCCTGCGCATCGAGCTTTGTATGCCGAAAGCGTCGAAACACAGCGACCGCGTGCGCAGGCCCTCGCGTACTACGGGTTTGCCAAAGGTCTTTCCCCAATGCTCCGCGAGAGCATGCCTGAACTGATTGTTGTGATCGGCTGACAATTCCATGGTTTCCTGAAGTTGCAGATCAGTTACCGCTAGCCTGAGCCATGCAGCGACCGGTGAGTCACGGTAGCCTTAATGTGTCCGCCCGTGCGATGCCGCCCCGGTTATCAGGCGATTTTCGAAACGCGACACTGCATGAGCGAGCATACGCGCCGCGTTTTCGAACAGGGCGTCCGGTTCGAGCATGACGGCTGCTTCAGCGAGACGCCCTTGCGTGATGGATATGGCGATCACCAGCGCGATGGTATGGAAGCTCGCGTGCGCCAGCTTCAGTTGCTGAAGCTCGGGAGCGTCCTCCCACCGCACGCCATCTTCATGAATCCAGCGTCCGAGCGCGCAGCAACGTTCGTTGGCGAACGCGGATGTGACGAGTCCCACGCGCTCGTGCATCCCCCCGAGCATCCCGTTACGCAACGCGACGCCAGTTAACCGATGCTCTTCAAGCGTGTTGTCAAACGGCATGGCACTTCTCCTTAATGCGGCGCGCCAGGCGGCCGCCATTCTGCAGGTTGCCTGGCTTTGTCCCCCCGCTACCACGAACCGCGTCATCCCTGCGTCGCTGCCGACGTGTATGCAACTGCAGCTTCACTGCGCGTTGCTCCCCTGGGAGGGGAGTTTTCGTCAGCGACATCAAGTTACCAGCTGATGATAATTACGTTATCATCCTAGCAGCTTTATTGATCCGGTTCCACACGTGATGACCCGTCGACAGGCGTGGAGTACGTGTTGTGTTCGTTCGGGGCATCGGGAATGCGGGCGTTCATCCTGCGCGTGGAATTTCAGGCAGCCAGCTTGCTGCACCAGTCCTTGTCTGCGCCGAAGCGCGGTTGGGACGCGCGAACACACGAGTCAATACCTGATGCCAGCACACTATTTCCGGACCCTGACGGGAAGGGATCGCAGCACCGAGGCCAACAGGCAGCTTGGTTTCTCGCTTGCGTTCGTGGCTGGCGCTACTAACGCCGGCGGCTTCCTGGCGGTGAAGCAGTACACGTTCCATATGAGCGGCGTAGTGTCCTCGATTGCCGACCAGGCGGCGCTGGGCGACCTCTCACTGGTTCTGGCCGGCGCCGGATCGCTGATCTCGTTCCTGCTGGGCGCCGCCTGTTCCGCCGTGCTCGTCAACTGGGGGCGACGCCGGCGCCTCCACAGCCAGTACGCGTCGCCGTTGCTGATCGAAGCTGTCCTGCTTCTCTGTTTCGGGCTGCTCGGTAGCCATCTGGCGCTGTGGGATACGCTGTTCGTACCAGCGACGGTTATGCTCCTGTGCTTCATCATGGGTCTGCAGAACGCCATGATCACCAAACTGTCCGGTGCAGAAATCCGTACCACCCACATGACCGGAATCGTGACGGACATCGGCATCGAACTGGGCAAGCTCTTTTACTGGAATTCCGCGAGGACCGATTCCGGCGCACCCTTCGTACTGGCGAATCGGGCGAGGCTGAAAGTGCACGGGACGATGCTGGCCATGTTCGTCGTCGGTGGCTTTACCGGTGCGATGGGATTCAAGCACATCGGCTACGCCTCGACGGTACCGCTCGCGGCCGTGCTGATTGTGCTGGCCATCGTGCCCCTCGTTGACGACCTGCGCGCGCGGGTCTATCGACTCGACCGCTAGGCGCCGGGCATAGGTCGCGAGACGGGTTCCGGGTCAGCGCCGGTTACGTTATCGGCGCCTTTGCGGTGGCTGCCGCTCCCCGATCCCGGCAGTGCAGGGTGCACCCGCCCGTTCAGGAGTCACGTCGACCCTCGATGCGGAAACGCTCTCGAAGCACACGTGCGTGCGCATGAAGAACCGGCGAACAGCCTGGTCCGTTTCTCGGAATGGACGCCCTCAAATCATGATAATATTATTATCATTGACTTATCCTGAAATGCTAATAATATAGCAGGCTTGGGCAAGAATCTTGTTGGTCACGTTGCAGGCCGGGCTTGCGCGAAACGAGGTGTATGCCTGCGCGCGGCAGGGAGGTTGACGTGATTGATGCAAGTGTTCCGCTGCTGTCCCACGACTACACGCACCTGTATCTGCGGGACGTGATGGGTCGTCGCGGACTGATCGTCGTCGGCGTGGGCCGGGCGGGCGAACGCGGATTCCAGATGCTTTACCGTTTTTCGGATATCTGTGACCGACTGGAAGAATGCGGGGTCAACGTCATTTTCGTCTATCAGAAGGAATCCGCCCGCCATGTCCTGGATGCGACCTCGCTGCTCGGGGCGCGCTACAGGCAGAAGCCATTTCTGCTTCTGGACGACGATGGCCAGTTTTTTGTCGGGCCGCCACATCCAAGGTCGCTTCGCACCGCCTACCTCGATCGGGAAATGAGGCGGCTCGACACGGCCGAAATCGCTTTGGGGAATGAAAAGTGGGACCCGCTGCTGCGGGCTTTCTTTGCCCGGGTCATGGCAGGTTTGATGCACTGAGCGCGCCCGGTGGGTGCGGGCCCGGGTTACGGTTTATGCATAGGGGAGAGGATTGGTCGAGGCATTGGTTCAGGTAGGCGACCCGTGGGGTTTGAACGGACACGGGTCAGCGAGGCTTGCCGTTCACGCATCCCGGTTCGCGAGCGACATCATCTGCGTGGCGAACGGCCGGTCCGTCAATGCCAAGGATGTCATGTCGGTGATGTCCCTGCGGGCAAAGCCAGGCACGCAGTTGCACATCCTGGCAACTGGTCCTGACGAGACCGCAGCGCTGGAATCGCTCTCGACCATGCTGCATACGCAGGAATCCTTTTGATGGACCGCTGCAAGGGAAGTGTGGCTCACTCCGGCCGATTGCCCCTGCACCGGAACCTTTCGATCACGCACATGAAAAGAAAGAGGAAGGCGAACAGGCCGGTGGTCATAGAGAATGACCAGGTCGTTTCGCTGTAATTTGATGCGCGCGGGGTGCAGAGCACCATGTTGCGACGCGATCCGTACGCCCTTGCGCTGGGCTATACGCGCACCATGATGGGCTTCCTGCTGTTCCAGCCATTCCCGCGCCGCATTTCGATGATCGGTCTGGGTGGCGGTTCGCTGGCGAAATATTGCTATCGCCACTTGCCCGACACCGTGATTGCCGTCGTCGAAATCGACCCCCAGGTGATCGCACTGCGCGACCGGTTCCATGTGCCGCGTGACGGTGAACGCTTCAGGGTGGTTTGTGCCGATGGGGCGCAGTACGTCACGGTTCCGGATCACCGGCCCGACGTGCTGCTGGTCGATGGTTTCAACGCCGATGGTCTGCCCGCAGAACTGGGTAGCAGGACGTTTTATGAAGCCTGTCGCCGCCGGTTGAGCGATGACGGCGTCCTGGTGGCCAATCTGGTGACCGACGAACCGGACTTCCATCGCTACCTGCGCTCGCTCAAGGAAGTCTTCGCGAACGCGGTGACGCTGGCGCCGTCCGAAGGCAGTGAACACAACGTCACTGTTTTCGCGTGGAAAGGAGCGGATGAGCTTCCGTCCTTCGCCGCGATGCTCGACCGGGCGCGCGCACTCGGACCCACACATGCGGTGAATCTCCATGCGACGGCCACGCGCATCGAGTACGGCAAGAAATTTAACTGGCATCGATATGAACAAACGTGCCGAGCGGATGCGTCTGTCGCGGATGCATAGTACCTCTGCACGTTCGCGACCTGTTTGAACAGGCGCATTCTCGAGGATAGAAGATGACAGCGGGAAGCGACAACGACAGCAATACTTTGACCCATGCGGCCATCTGGGCGCTTGAGCGTCTGGCCCAGCAGCGATACGGCCGCGATGCGCCCACATTAAACTGGTCGGTCGCTCAGGAACTGCGTAACGCCGGGTTGGTATCCGTCCCCGCGAATGGGCGAGGCGGTGTGTCGATTACCCGGGCTGGACAGGATTTTCTGCGTGCCAGGGCGGAGATTTAGCGCACCGTCGCCGCGCATTGCACGCCGTTGGCTTTCCAGCCGTTGAATGGTTGGGCATCGGCGGCGCATGTGGGAATCGCCGTCCACCGTGTGGTTCTGGCGCCACGAAGATGACTCGGGCCATGCGATGTATTATAATTTAATTAACATAATTGGACTTCGCCCCGTCATGGAAACGAAAAGCGCTCGACTCACGATTCTGATCGATCCTGTGAAGAAGGAAGCGTTCGAAAAGCTGTGCGCGGCGCAGGACCTGACGCCCTCCCAGGTCGTGCGGCAATTGATCCGCGACTACCTCGATCAGCATGGCGTCAGCTACCGGACCAAAAGCGCAATTGGCGCGCGTCCGCGCCGGAAAACCGCCTGAGGTACGCCTGCGCCAGATCAGCGATGTGTTCCCGAGCAGGCATCGCGCTGGCCCCTGGTTCCACAGCACCACAGGTCTCCTGGGCAGGCTACTTCACCACGCATCGGCAAGATAGCACGATGCACGTAACGTGGCGATGTCCGACCGCCGCGGACGCAACAATATGACAGGTCGCAGGATGCACCGGCTTGAGACGAACGCCGAGTTGCTGTGCTTTCTCACGCTATCCGAGATATTTGCCTTCCGTACTACCGGAGCGTGGCTGCAGCCCGATCACCTTGTTGAGAGCACGAGGATCTGGCTGCGTCGCCACGATCATCATGCCGGCTGGCGCCTGCGGGTTGAATTGAGTCGAATGGCCACGGATCTCGCGCAACAACTTGTGAAGGCCGGCGACATCGTGCGCGGCCAACTGGACGTATCCTGGTACTTCACCCGCGACATGCAGATCAACTTCGCATCACCGCGGGTGATCGTCGTCTACGCCCGATGCGTGGCGACCCTGAGCAGGGGCACTAGCGGCGGTGCGGCATAGCCCTGGCATTCAACACACCGATGTTGCCTTGCCCATCCCGGTTCCCGGCACCTTGAATGTCATATCTCCCAGGGGCCTTTGCATGCGGTGCCTGTATCGACCATCGCGCGTGGCTGCATTTTAGTGGATGTGTCAAGCGGCGCTTCCGTTGCGGTCGCACGGATCAGGCGTCTGTCAGCCGGTCAGCTTCTGTCTGAATGCCCAGTCCGAAGCGAGCCCCACGCCTTGCTTCAAACGGCGCGCGGCCCCGCGCAGGTTCAGCGGATGTGTCGCGGCCAGGGCGCCTGCACGCGCGAGGAGCTTATCCCGGGAGGGAAGGCCCGGCGCGCCTTTCCAGGCGAACAGCGTGTAGTTGCAACTGTCCTCGGCCATGAAAATGGAAGGCGACTCACCGAACACTGAACGCGCCTCTTCCAGGTAGTATGGAATATGCGGATCATCGACGACGAAATTTGCGACCAGCACACCACCGTCGGCAAGCCGCGCGTCGCAAGCCGAGTAAAAGGCAGCGTTGCCCAGTTGTGCGGGCATGCCGTGAGCCAGAAAACCATCCACCAGAATCACGTCCGGGCGCGCATCGTTGCTCCTGACGTATTCCGCCCCGTCCGCGCAGATTACTTCGAGTCGCTCATCATCGGGCGGAATGTGAAATGTGTCGCGCAACGCGATCACCGCGGGATCGATCTCGATGGCCACTATCCTTGTATCCGGAAGATGCCGGTAGCAGTACTTGGCCAGCGATCCACCGCCTAAACCGATCATGGAAATTCTGGTGGGCGCTGGCTGCAGCAGCAGGAATCCCATCATGGTCCGGGTGTAGCCGAGCGCCAGCCTGTCAGGGTCACTCCGGGACATGAAACTCTGCGTGGCCAGCAGATCGAAATGCAGCGAAAGCGCGTGCTCGGTTTCCAGCACCACCGGCGCACCGTCTGCGGATGGCCCGGCAAGAAACTTCATATAGGCGTCGAACGACGCGTAAGAGTGATCCATGGCGCGGTCTACACGAGGTTACTGTTCGGTTCTTCGGTTCGCCCACCGCGTGCGATGACCGCTGCATCTTCGGGTTGACTGGCGGCCCGTATTTTCCCTCTGGTTCCAGTCCGTGCAGAAATGAACGTCCTGCCCCCCCGGGGCCATTAACCTGCGACGGGACGACTAGCTCCCTTCCGGCATAAACGTGTGCACAGGCAGGCGGTGGATGATGATAATGATATTATCATGGCATACGCTCCTCGTATGCCTGACGTCCAGGCGCGTCGAGGTCACGGTGTTGATCGATCCAGCGAACAAGGCGACTTTTGAGACTCATCCACATCAATGCCTGCATGAAGTTGCCTGGCGCGTTCGCAGTCAGACACGCGCATGCGGGAAGACGATGCCGGGACGGATACGGGAATAAATCCGGAAGCCCGCGTCCTATAGTGCAGCAGTCGGCGGAAAAGGCCTTTGCGACATGTCGAAGGCGCACGTGGCGGCCGGGCCAGATTTGGCGGCACCACGCGCGTGCCTGTCGCGGCCCGGCAAGGCAGAACCACCGACTGGATCAAGGGAAGGCTCAGATGAATTCAGCTCCACGCAACTACGGCCTTGGGCGTCTGCGCCTGCATCACGGTCCGGTCAGTCCTGATGGTCACCAGGCGCATCGCGACGTCATGCTGAAGGCATCACCCGATGGCAGAACCGCCGTGCTCGTCGAGATCGAGGAGCGGTACAGCGATCATCATGCGACGGGTCCCGAACAGGAGGTCCGGTATGAGATTTCGGTATCTGAACTTGTCCAGCTGATCGGGGCGCATGGTGCGCGCCTCTGAGATGGTTCATCACCTCGCGAAGGCTACCGCACGTGCCGCGAGCTAACCCGGGCGTCATATTCAAAGGAGCGACCGCGTGACGAAGAATGCAGTGAAGAAGCAGACACTGGACGTGGTGCCGGACAACATCAACGTGAATAATGGACCTGCCAGTATTGCAGCCACGGGGCGTCCGCGCACGGCCGATGCGGCCGGAACCGTTCCACCGCGGACCGGTTTACGCCGGATGAAAACAAACGCACTTGTGTACGATACCGGTGCCGCGCTTCCGGATGAGTCCGCTGGAGAAAACGACGGCCGCTCGGGCCTGCGCGCGCTGATCAAGCTCGGAAATGAACGCGGTTTCGTCATTCGTAGGGAAATCAGCGATTGCCTGCCTGAGCGCCTGGCGCAACCTGATGCGATCGAAAACGTGATCAGAGCCTTCAGCGACATGGGCATCGCCGTATTCGAGCAGGCACCGGACGTCGAGTCCATGGTGATGCACGATCATGCGGTCGCGGGTTCGTCTGATGAGCAGGTCGAGGAAGAGGCCGTGGCGGCCATCTCGAGCGTGGACGCCGAGTTTGGCCGCACCACCGATCCCGTGCGCATGTACATGCGCGAGATGGGTGCCACTGAACTCCTCACCCGCCAGGGGGAGATAGCACTTGCGCAGCGCATCGAAGAGGGCCGCAACGACATGATCCGGGCCATCGCTTCGTGTCCGACAACGATTGCGGAGATACTGGCGATCGCTGACGCTGTTGCCAGCGGTGAAACGGCTATTGAAGAGTTCGTCGATGGGATGATCGACCCCGCTGCAGTGGAAATGGATGACATTGTTGCCGTCGCGGAGGAAAGCGTCGATGGCGATCCGGTCTTCGACGAGAACCAGGGAGCCGAAGATGATGACGGTGCAGAAGCCGCGTCGACCAATCTGCAGAGCGAAACTCTGAAGCGTGATGCGCTGGCGAAGCTGACGACGGTGGCTGACTGGTTCGAGCAATTGCGGGATGCATACGAAACGGAGGGTTACGGATCGGGGCGTTATCGCGCCGCACAGGCAGCGATCGAGACCGAACTGATGACGATCCGCTTTACGGCGCGCACGATTGAGCGTCTGACCAGCGCGTTGCGGGTATCCGTTGACGGGGTCCGGACCATCGAGCGCGAAATCGCGCGGATCGCGGTTGACCGGTGTGGTGTGCCTCGTGAGATGTTTGTCGCGCATTTCCGGGGCAACGAGACCAACCCGGCGTGGCAGCAACAACTCCTCACAGCAGGGCACCCGTTCAGCGGCGTGCTGGAGCGAAACCTTCCTGCGATCCAGCTGGAACAGGAAAAGCTACTTGCTTTGCAAAAGCGGGTTGTGCTGCCGCTCGATGACTTCAGGGAGGTCTGTCGGGCAATGACTGCAAGTGAAGCGAAAACGCTGCGCGCGAAAGGCGAAATGATCGAAGCGAACCTTCGACTGGTGATTTCGATCGCGAAGCGGTACGTGAACCGCGGCCTGCTGTTTCTCGATCTGATACAGGAAGGCAATATCGGCCTGATGCGGGCTGTTGACAAGTTTGAATACCGTCGTGGCTACAAGTTCTCTACCTATGCGACCTGGTGGATCCGGCAGGGCATCAGCCGGTCGGTCGCGGATCAGGCGCGCACCATCCGGGTCCCGGTTCACATGATCGAGTCGATCAACAAACTGAAACGGATCTCGCGCCAGATCCTGCAGGAGACCGGCCGGGAACCCGACGCCGCCGTGCTGGCGGAGCGGATGGCGATGCAGGAAAACAAGGTTCGGGCCATGCTGCGGATCGTCAGGGAGCCGGTTTCCCTGGATGCGTCCGTTGGGGAAAACGACGACACGTCCGTTAGTGGCCTGATCGAGGATCCGGCAGCCATTTTGCCCGACGATGCCGCGCTCCACGCCAGCATGCGCGATGCCGTCAGCGAGGCGCTCACAACGTTGACGCCGCGTGAAGCGAAGATTCTGCGTCTGCGTTTCGGCATTGAGAGCGGCAGGGATCACACACTGGAGGAACTCGGACAACAGTTTGATGTGACGCGTGAGCGAATCCGCCAGATTGAAGCCAAGGCGCTGCGCAAGCTGCGGCACCCGGCCCGGTCCGGGCGATTGAAGTCGTTCATGGACGAGGAGTAGAAACCAGGGGCGACAGGCGTCCCTACAGTGTGCTTTGTATGCAGGCGGAGCCTCATGGGGACTACGAGTGGCGATCGACGGCTGGCGACGAAGCATCACTGCGTCGCAGCTGCAAGGCAACCAGGGCACGCCGATGGAGGGCATTGGGCCTGCCCATCCACGGAAACCGGCATCGATAGGCATCACCACGCAGTGAACGACTTGCGACGAAATACCATGAGCACCGACAAGATCAATCTCGACATTCACAGGATTCTGACGCTGCTGCCACATCGTTATCCGTTCCTGCTTGTCGATCGGGTCCTCGAACTCGAACCGCACAAGCGCATCAAGGCGCTGAAGAACGTGTCCATCAACGAGCCGTACTTCACGGGTCACTTCCCGAAACGCCCTGTGATGCCGGGCGTGCTGGTCCTCGAAGCGCTGGCGCAGGCAGCGGCGTTGCTAACCTTCTCGGAAGAGTCGCACGATCCGGCCAGCACGCAGTATCTTTTCGTCGGTATCGACGATGCGCGCTTCAAGCGGGTGGTCGAGCCGGGTGACCAACTCATCCTGACGGTCTCGTTCCAGCGCCACATGCGTGGCATCTGGAAGTTCACGGCGCGCGCCGAAGTGGAGGACGCGGTTGCAGCACAAGCCACTCTTATGTGCACGGTCAGACATCCGGATTGACCTCGCCTGATTCATGCGTACTACGATAGTGAAATACTGATTCTGGTCTATGCCCGGGACTAACTCCGTCGCATCAGTTGTGACCACCATCATCGCCAATCCTGGCGGCCCGCCACCATCTAGATCTGGAAGAAAAGTCATGGAAAGTTCGACGAGGCAACAAATTCCCGCAACGCTGATCCCCGGCGACGGAATCGGGCCGGAAGTGGTTGACGCCACGGTTCACATTCTTGACGCCTTAGGGGCACCATTCGTTTGGGACGTGCAGCATGCCGGGGTCGCCGGGGTCACCCAGAGTGGCGACCCGCTACCGGTCGCGACACTCGATAGTGTTCGGAGGAACAGGCTTGCCCTCAAAGGCCCATTGACGACCCCGATCGGCGAGGGGTTCCGTTCTTCCAACGTTCGGCTTCGGGAAGAATTTCAGCTTTTTGCCAACGTCAGGCCCGTACGTACCATCGTGCCCGGTCGCTACGACAAGATCGACCTCGTGCTCGTACGCGAGAACCTGGGCGGGTTCTATGTTGCACACGAGTACTATGTGCCTGTCGGCAACGACCCGAAAGCGGTTGCGGTCGCGACAGGCGTTAACACACGCGATGCCTGCACGCGAATCACCAGATTCGCTTTTGAATACGCCTTGAAGCATGGACGAAGGAAGATCACCGTTGTCCATAAAGCCAACATCCTGAAGGCACTCACCGGTTTGTTCCTGGAGGCCGCGAGAGACGTGGCTCGGGAGTACGCAGGCCGTGTGGAAATGAATGACATGATCGTCGACGCGTGTGCCATGCAACTGGTGATGAACCCGTGGCAGTTCGATATGCTGCTGTGTACCAATCTGTTCGGGGATATTCTCTCGGACCAGTTAGCAGGTCTTGTCGGCGGACTTGGCATGGCTCCCGGTGCGAACTACGGCAATGACGCTGCGATATTTGAAGCCGTGCATGGATCGGCGCCGGACATTGCCGGTAAGGGCGTAGCCAATCCCATCTCCTTGCTCCTTGCGTCAGGCTTGATGCTTGACCATGTCGGCAAAGGTGATCTCGCCCAACGATTGCGAGCTGCAATCACTGAAACACTGAACACGGACCAGATCCGCACGCGCGACCTGAAAGGGACTGCGTCAACGAACGAGTTCGCCGATGCAGTGGTTCGTCGGATCGAGAGCGCCTAGTCTAGGGGAGACGTTGAATCGTCATTTTCCGCAAGACCGGAGGCTCACGCGGTCACCTGCGCTTCGGCTCGCACATATGTCGATGTGCCATCCTGGCGCGGGCGTCCGCGCTGCAGCCATGGCTCGATGAGGTGTGCATTTGGCGATCGTACATTCGACGGCGAGACGGGAATAGCCGCTGCCGCGCCGGTATTCGCCCGTCAATATCATTCTCGTTACTGACGGACGCACCGGCATTTGGCTGCGCGGCTAACGACGCAAAGCAGGGTCAACTCTGGCATAACGCGGAAAACATCTCGTCGACGAAAATGGGCAGGGTCGCGACGGATCGGTCTTCGCGTAGCGCGCGGTGGTCTGCGTGGACGCGTGAGGAACGGCGATCTAACCGGATAGCCCGCAGCACCCTTGACGACCGGGCCGAACTTCACGATCTTGTCGTTCGCATCTTTCCAGAGCACGAATGCCTCGCAGTACAACCAAGAGCAGCGACGTCGAGCGCGGTCAGGAGTCCGGCAGCGCGTCACGGCTCTGCGATTGCCGGCCAGTGCAGCTTCGCCTTCGGTGACAGCCAGTCCGGCATCTGGACGTCGGGCGACGGATGTGCCTCCATTTCGGGAATAGGGCGCTTTCCAGGATTGCCACGCACCAGTTTAAGCGCGGTTGGAACGGGCTTTCTGCCACGCATGTTGTCCTCCCTAAGTCCGGCACCATCCCATCAAAACGCGAATTTCGCGGCGATAAAAATTGTGCCCTGCGCGCGGTCGCCGGGGCAAACCAGCAGGGATTCCAGGCCCCTCCGGCGCGAAATTCGGCCCGGCGCGGCCCTGAATCGACCCGTGGCAAGGCGCCCGCGGGCCTGACGTCCCGTTGAATAATCCGCGCATGACGGGCCGTCCTAGGCCGTTTTGCACTGATGTCCCAACTAACCCGCGCGCCGGTTGCCGAAACCATCATCAACCCGCGCGGTGTTGCTGTCATGGCACGTCTTAGCCATCGCGACCCAATTACTTTGATTCCAGAAGAGCGCCATGTCGCCGCGATGCGCGATGCGATGATCAACGACAGCGGACGGCCGGATGCGCCCGCGCATCCGGCATTCGTCGCACTCGCATATCCGTATATGTCGGCGACGCGGTCCGACGCCCGGAATTAAGCATTTGGATGAGGTTGGGCAATGGCGCCCGGTCCCTCTCGAACAGAAATCGTTTTTAACGGGGGGTTTAAACAACGCTGCGGGCTCGGTGCGGGGTGGCTGGTCTTGGGTAGCGGCCCAGCGTCCGAGGCGGCCTAAGGGGCTTTCGGGTGTGACCGCATTTTGGAGGGGATGCATCGGTTTTGCCGACGCCACCACGCCACTTTCGCGACTAGGCGCTCTCCCGCTTCTTGGGACGAGAAGCTATTGCTTCGATACGATCCTGCAGGGTTGGCTTCGAAGGAAGTACCTGCGGAAAGAGCAAATACAAATAGCGGGTTTGCCCCAACGCCTTCAATGCTCGCAGGAACGTCTCCAGCGACGCATTGCCATGGGCCTCAAACCGCTTGTATGTCCGTAGCGGAATGCCGGCCTGTCTTGCAAATTCCGCTTGGGAGATCTTTCGCGCAAGTCTTTCGCGTCGAATTCGGGACGCGATGTAGTCGCACAACTCGTGCTCATCGAGGTACGGCAAGCCGCAGGATGCAGAACCGACGGTCGCGTCTTCGCAAATTGCGAACCTGTGCAAGAATGGGTTATCAGATCACGCCTTTTTCTCATGAGCTCCACCTCCAAACTAACGCCGACTGCCGCGAAGAGAATTCAGGCGGCCCAACTGCTGGCCGGCGGTGGTAGCCCCGAGTGGATAGCGTCAAGCAGGAAGTCCGGTTTACCGACAAACATCTTGACCGGACGAAATCATTGTCGCCCCCTAGCCCGACGAGCCACGATCGCTCCGCGTGTCGGTCCAACCCACAACATGATCCTCCGGCGTGAGGCCTGATGCCAGAACGCGGGATGCGAATATCGATCTCGTTCGTTCTGCGGGTCTTACTGCGACAAAACCTCACGTTGTCCTTTTCAAGGATACGCGTGCCTGACAGCAAGCCCGCGTCGTCCAGCGTTCCGGTACCGTCGCAACGCGTCGGAAGGGCCTCGGCGTTGATTACAAGAGGCGGCGCAGTGGTACCTGCGCCGGGGGGGCGGCTCAGGTGGTCGCAATGCCCACTGCGCCTCCATCCGGGAGGTCGGCGGGCAACTTTTCAACCCTCGCGGGGACGCGCCCCCGCCTGGGGCAACGCTTCTCGCGAATTTTCAAGGAGAAGCTATGGAAGGAGCGCAGCTGATTCGATCAGCTGGTATGCGCATTCGCGATGTTGTGCGGAATGCGCATCGGTGGCATGATGGCGGGGATGATTCCGATCGGAGAAGCCCCATGGTCGCCACGTACGCCAGCGTCCCGAAGAAAGCCACCAATGTCTCCCTGGCAGAAGGTCTTTTGACCGAAGCCAAGGAGCTTGGAATCAACATTTCGCAAGCCGCCGAAGCCGGCCTGGCTAAGGCCGTATCCGAGGCACGGGCTGCTCGTTGGCAGGAGGAGAACGCGGAAGCAATCGCGTACTACAACGACTACATCGAAAAGAACGGGCTGCCCCTCGAAGCCTACAGGATGTTTTGATGGAACGATTCACTGTCTATCCACATCCGGATAATCGTGGATACCTGCTGAACATTCAGGCCGACTCGATGGGACACCTCGGTTCCAAAGTGGTGATCCCGTTGCTACAAGCGTCCGAATATCGGCTTCCCGCGTCCAGGCTCAATCCACAGTTCGAAATCTTGGGGAAGCAGTACGTATTGCTAACACAGTCGATGGGCGCCATGCCCGTCAAACTGCTCAACCAAGCCGTCTGCAATCTTTCAGATCGAGCTCACGAAATAGTTGCTGCAATCGACGTTCTGTTCAACGGCGTCTAATGCCCGTAACCCACGCCCGCCGTGTGCACCCTATGGGGCACCGGCGGGTTTGTCTTTTGGTTCGCAGGTCCGCAGGTTTGCTGTCGAGCTCCGCGGATTTGACGGGGCAGGTCAGATGGTTCCGGATTGTGAATTTTCCTAGAACCTCAATGAATTCGGGGCTAGCAGCGATTCCGCTTGCTACCTGAAAACATCATCGGAATACAATCTCCAACCGTGACATGCAATAGCCTAGACTAAATCTGACAGTGGTTGGTTTTTGGTGCTGCTGCGCGCCACGGAAGCGACAAGCTGGAGAGCGTCGCGCTGACAGTAGGTCTATGCGTCGAGTCGGTCAAACGATATAAGGCCGTTCTCGACACGAGAGGCGTTGCGGCTCTCGACAAAATGAGCGTGGGTGGGGGAAAGTCCGCTTTGGACGAGGAGGCACGTGCGTGGATCGTCGACGCCGTTCGTGGGTCTCCGCGCCGTCATGGCTTCGAGGTTGATCGGTGGTCAAATCCGGTACTGCAGGCAGTTATCGAACGCCAGTTCGGCCAGCGGTTTTCCATCGTCTATGTCAGACAGCTGACAATCAATCTAGGCGTGCACGACCGGATGCGATCGTGCAAAACGCCCATCCGGCGGGCTCCGGGCATACTCGATGATCAGGCGCTTTCATGGATCGCTGCGGCACTTCGACACTCGCCCAGACTGCACGATTTCGACTCCGATCTCTGGACCAACCAACGTCACGGAACGATCATCGAGAGGAAGCTCGGCGTACGCTACTCGCGCAGTCACGTCTGGAAGATCGCAACGGACCTGGGGCTGTCGCACCTCCTGAGCAAGGCCCGCAAATGACGGCATCGCAAGGTTCAGGTGTCCCACCAGCCGGAGGCGTGGGCGAAGAAGCCCGCGCCGAACTGCTCTGCTATCTCGTCGTTGCCGAGCTGGTCGCTCGGGCGCGCACCGGCGAATGGCTGCGCACGGACCATCTGGTGGAATCAGGACGCATCTGGTGCAAGGCAAACGGAGCGCACCTTGATTGGCAGGAACGCATCCCGCTCGGACAGATGGCGCCCGGGCTCGCACCACAGGTCATGGAGACGTTTGGCCTCGTGATGGAGCGATCGCTGGTGCCGCTCTTTATCGACGGCTGGATGCTCGACTACGCGTCGCCGGTGGTTTGCGGCATCCACGAGGTATGCGCGGCCCGGCTGAGCCGCAGATACGCCGTTTTGCCTGTTCAAAACCCTTCGTAACTCTTTGATTTTATTGGGACGCTATAGGACGTTTTTGCACCTGAAAACAGGTGCAAAAAACTGGGCTATGTCATTGAATACGTGTGGATTTTTTGATTCGCCGGGGATGTACCATTTCGACACGCATCGCCAGCTCGTCATGTTGCGCGGTCAGCCGGTGCCGCTATCGGGCACGCAATACCGGTTGGCGTCGCTGTTCTTTTCCAATATTGGCCGCGTAATGTCGCGCGACCATATCTTCGCGATGGTGTGGGGCCGTGAGTTCCGCGAGTTCACCCGCACGATCGACAGCCACGTGTCGCGTCTGCGCCTGCTGCTCGAGATCGAGCCGCAAAACGACTTCCGGCTGCAACCCGTTTACAAGAGCGGCTATCGGCTGCTGCATCTGCGGCAAGGTGAAGCGGCCGCGGAAAAGCAGGCGGCCTGACAAACCGGCACATCATCGGCCGCGCCGCGGCCGGAAGCGGCTACGGATCAATTTGCCGCAACTCAAACCTGCGGCAGCGTCGGCCGGTTTTCAATCGCCCGGCGGATCAACGCTTCGACTGCCTTGCGTTCGTCTCCGGCCAACGGCAGACGCGGCGGCCGCACCGGCTCCGTACCGAGCCCGACGATCGTCTCGGCAAGCTTGATGTTCTGCACCAGCTTCGACGAGACGTCGAGCGCGAGCAGCGGCGCGAACCAGCGATAGATCGCGCGCGCTTCTTCAAGACGGCCCGCCTTCAGCAACTTGTAAATCACCACCGTCTCGCGCGGAAACGCGCACACGAGACCGGCCACCCAGCCATGCGCACCCATCAATATCGCTTCCATCGCGAGGTTGTCGACCCCGCACAGAATCGCGAAGCGGTCGCCGACCACGTTGATCAGATCGGTCACGCGCCGCACGTCACCGCATGATTCCTTGATTGCGACGATCTTCTTTTCGTCGGCGATTTCCGCGAACATGTCGGGCGTCATGTCGACGCCATAGGCCAGCGGATTGTTATAGATCATCAGCGGCAGCGCGCTCGCATCGGCGACGCTGCGAAAATGGTGCAGCGTTTCGCGCCGGTCGGACAGATAGCGCAGCCCGGGCAGCACCATGAATCCGGCCGCGCCATGCCGGCTGCCGGCTTCGGCCTGGCGGCATGCGTCGAGCGTGCTGTTCTCGGCGATCGTCAGCAAAACGGGCACACGGCCGCGCGAGGCCTCGACGGCGATGTCGAGCACTTGCAGCTTCTCGTCCAGCGAGAGCGTCGATGCTTCGCCGAGTGATCCGCACACGATGATGCCGTCCACACCCGCGTCGATCTGCGCCTCGATATTCTTGCCGGTCCATTCGCGGTCTATGCTGAAATCCGCGTGAAACTTGGTGGTAACTGCGGGCAATACGCCTTCCCAGATATGCGCCACGACTGCTCTCCTGAGTGTGTTGAGTCGAAGCGCAGTGTAAGCAGGTAAAATGCTGCCGTCTTGCGCGATTCACGCGTGGCGGATGACGATTTCAGCATAGTGGCTGTGCTTGTATGCCCGGCAAGGCCAAGCGGATCAGCTATTTCAGCATAGGACGCAAAATACGTCGAAAGCATGTTGACTGGGCCTCACATGCGTTCTTGACCTCGCTCGATAGAGGTTGTGCAGACGCGGCGCCCACCTGATTTCAATAGCCGACGCGTGCGCGGATGGACAGATAGGCTATGCTGAAATCGTCACAATCCACGATTATGCGCACCAAGACTCCGGCGCCCGGCATTCCTACCATGTGCATCATGAAAACCCTAGACATCATCGACTCGCACACCGGCGGTGAACCGACCCGCCTGGTGGTGTCGGGTGGCCCGGCACTCGGCGGCGGCACGCTGGCGCAGCGTCTCGACGTGTTTCGCACGCAATTCGACGACTGGCGCGCTGGCATCGTCACCGAACCACGCGGCTCGGACGTGGTGGTCGGCGCGCTGCTGTGCGAGCCGGACGACCCCGCGTGCGCGGCCGGCGTGATCTTTTTCAACAACGTGGGCTATCTTGGCATGTGCGGGCACGGCACGATCGGTCTCGTTGTCTCGCTCGCGCACATGGGGCGGATCGGGCCGGGGCTTCATCGGATCGAGACGCCGGTCGGCGTCGTCGAAGCGACGCTCAACGAGGACGGCAGTGTGGCCGTGCGCAACGTGCCGGCTTATCGCTACCGGCAAGGCGTGCAGGTGGACGTGCCGGGCTACGGCATGTTGACTGGCGACATCGGCTGGGGCGGCAACTGGTTCTTTCTCGTCGCCGACCATGGGCACTCGCTGGAGGCGGCGCGTATCGCCGAGCTGAGCGCGTTCAGCACCGCTATCCGCGATGCGCTGATCGCGCAGCGCATCACCGGTGCGGACGGCGCCTTGATCGACCACATCGAACTCTTCGGACCCGGCTCGCGAGACGGCATCGACAGCCGCAGCTTCGTTCTCTGTCCCGGCAACGCGTATGACCGCTCGCCGTGCGGTACCGGCACGAGCGCGAAGATCGCCTGCCTTGCCGCCGACGGCAAGCTTGCCGAAGGCGCGGTGTGGCGGCAGGAGAGCATCATCGGCAGCGTATTCGAGGCGAGCTATCGTCACGCCGGCGATGGCGTCTCGGTGATTCCGACCATCACCGGCCACGCGCACATCATGGCCGAAGGGCGTTTGTGTTTCGACGAGCGCGACCCGTTCGCATGGGGCATCCGCACGGCATGACAGCGGATGCGTTGATCGTCGGGGCCGGTATTGTCGGCGCGGCTTGCGCGGCGGAGCTGGCCGCGCTTGGCATGCGGGTCGAGGTAATCGACGCGCAGGGCATCGGCGGCGGCGCGACGGCGGCGGGCATGGGCCACATCGTCGTGATGAACGACTCGCCCGCGGAGTTCGCGCTGAGCCGCTATTCGCGCGACTTGTGGCTGGCGCTCGCGCCGCAACTGCGCACGCGCGATGCGTTCGCGCGCTGCGGTACTTTATGGATTGCCGCCGACGATGAGGAATGGCAAGCCGCCCGAATCATGCATGCAGCCTTCGAAGCGCAGGGCGTCTCCGCTCAACTGCTCGACGCGGCTGCGTTGCGGGCGTGCGAGCCGGTGCTGGCGGCATCGATGGCGGGCGGGTTGCGGATCGAGCACGACAGCATCGTGTATGCGCCCACGGTTGCCGAGTGGCTGCTGACGCAATCTTCAGGAGTCGAGAATATCCGTGTGCGGCTCGGAACGCAGGTCGCCGAGATCAGCGCGCGTGGCGTGACGCTGGCCAACGGAGAGCGCATCAGCGCCGCGCATGTGATCGCGGCCAATGGTCTGGGTGCTCAGCAACTGCTACCGTCGCTGCCGTTGCAACCGAAGAAAGGTCATTTGCTGATCACCGACCGTTATCCCGGACTCATTCGCCATCAACTGCTCGAACTGGGCTACATCAAGAGCGCGCATCACGCGGCCGGCACCTCGGTGGCATTCAATGCGCAGCCGCGGCCTACAGGCCAGTTGCTGATCGGCTCGTCGCGCCAGTTCGATACAACCGATCCCGCCGTCGACATGCCGGTGCTCGCCCAGATGCTGCAGCGCGCGGCGCACTATCTGCCGGTCCTGCCGACGCTCAATGGGATCCGCGCGTGGACCGGCTTTCGTGCGGCGTCGCCGGATGGTCTGCCGTTGATCGGTCCGGCGGGTGATTTTGTACCCGGCGTGTGGCTTGCGGTCGGACACGAGGGACTGGGCGTGACGACTTCGCTGGGCACTGCAAAGTTGCTTGCCGCGCTGATCACCGGGAACACCGCGCCGATTCCCACCGAGCCGTACTTGCCGGTCCGTTTTGCGCAGAAGGTGGTCCATGACTGACGCCGATGCAACACGCCTTCACTTGACGATCGACGGTAGAAGCGTCGAGGTCGACGCGGGCACGATCGTGGCCGCGGCGCTTGTCATGGCGGGCGCGGGCGGCACGCGGACGTCGGTCAGCGGCGAGCCGCGCGCCGCGCTGTGCGGGATGGGCGTGTGCCAGGAATGCCGTGTCACGATCGACGGCCGGGCGCATGCGTTGGCATGCCAGACGCTTTGCCGCGATGGGCAGGTGGTTTGCACTGCCGCGGCTGCGGCCAATGCTGTCAACGCGACTAGCGCGACCAACGCGACCAACGCGACCAACGCGACTAGCGCGGCCACCGCGACCAGCGGGACCAACGCCCCCACCACCACGGACAAACGATGAAGCAGCACTTCAATATCGTCGTGGTAGGCGCCGGTCCAGCCGGGTTGAACGCCGCGCAGGCAGCGGCACGCGAGGGCGCCTCAGTCGCGGTGCTCGACGACAATCCGCGCGCCGGCGGTCAAATCTGGCGGCAAGGTCCCGGCCATCCGCCGCAAGTGCCGCTACAAGGCCTGCTCGGCGCCTTGAAGACGCAAACCAATGTCACCCTTTTGCCGTCGGCCCGCGTGATCGCGCCTTTGCGTCCGCGAGGTTTGCTGCTCGAGTCGGCTGAGCATGGTGGTGTGTCGATCAGCTACGATCGATTGATTCTCGCGACCGGCGCGCGCGAGCGGCTACTGCCATTCGCCGGCTGGACCTTGCCCGGTGTGACCGGTGCAGGCGCACTGCAGGCACTCATCAAAGGCGGCATGCCGGTACGCGGCGAACGGATCGTGATTGCAGGCAGCGGTCCCTTGCTGATCGCGGCGCTTGCCACCGCACGTGCAGCGGGGGCGCGGGTGCTGGCGGTCGTGGAGCAGGCATCGGCGCTCCAGGTCGCCCGATTCGGAGTCTCATTGTTTAGCGAGCCGGCGAAGTTGCGGCAAGCCGTTGCTATGACGCGCGGCTTCGCGGGCGTGCGTTACTGGACCGGCAGCATCGTCCGACAAGCGCATGGCGATGGCCGTGTCGAGCGCGTGACGATCCGGCGCGGCCAGCAGGAGTCGGCGCTCGACTGCGACCGCATCGCCTGCGGCTATGGACTCGTGCCGAACATCACGCTTGCGCAAGCGCTCGGCTGTGCGATCAACGAAGCGGGCGAGATCGTCGTCGACGGTGAACAGCGGACTTCGGTTGACGGCGTGCTGGCGGCAGGCGAATGCACGGGCGTAGGCGGCGCGGAACTGGCGAGTGTCGAAGGCGAGATTGCAGGGCTAGCCGCGAGCGGCGGCTCAGCAAGCGGCGTCTCGGCAAACGCCACCACGCTGCAAGCGCAACGAGCCCGATGGCGGTGTTTCGCGAGGCGCGTCGAAATGGCCTTCGCCTTGCAGGCCGCCGCGCGCACGCCACCCGACGACGCCACGCTGCTCTGCCGTTGCGAAGACGTCAGCCTCGGCGAGGTGCGCGCCTATCCGGATTGGCGCGAGGCCAAGCTGCATACCCGCTGCGGGATGGGCGCATGCCAGGGCCGGATCTGCGGCGCCGCGGCTTCGCTGTATCTCGGCTGGCAAGCTGCAGCGCCGCGACCGCCGTTCAGTCCGGCGCAAATCGGCACGTTGATGGCAATCGGCGAGGAGCAGTCGCCCGCTGAATGACCCCGCCATCCATTCGTCCCCTGGATATTTTCAGTAGCGCGTGGCCCTATAATCGACAGCAAGTGCAAACCCGTGTAGTTGCGCGGGTGAACGCACCCAACGTACAACCGCACCGACCACGGAACCCGCACGATGAACACGCTGGCTCATCCGCTCGAACCGGACGACGCAACGCTGTCCGGCATGCTGTCGCATTTCACGCTGCTCGAGCCCGTGTTCGATGCGATGCCGGACGTCGTGTTTTTCGTCAAGGACGCGCATGCCCGCTATGCGCTGGTCAATCGCACGCTGGCTTCGCGCTGTGGCTTCAAGGAAAAGTCCGCGCTGCTCGGCAAGACCGCCGAGGACGTCTTCCCGCACCGTTTCGGTCGTATCTACACCGCCCAGGACAAAGCGATCATCAACGTCGGCAGCCAGATGATCGATCAGTTGGAGTTGCATCTGTATCCCGGCCGTCAGCCGGGTTGGTGCCTGACCTGCAAGCAGCCGTTGCGCGATGCGGCGGGTAAGGTAGTCGGCCTCGCCGGCATCTCCCGCGACCTGAAAGCGGACGAAAGCAGTCATCCCGCGTACAGCCGGCTGGCTGAAGTGGTGCAGTCCATTCAGGAAAACTATGTGCAGCCGCTGAATCTGAAGCAGCTTGCTGCAATGGCGGATATGTCGGTGGCGCAACTGGAGCGCTACTTTCACAAAGTGTTTCATTTGACGCCGCGCCAGGTGCTGCTGAAAACGCGGCTGGACGCCGCCACCGCATTGCTGGTTTCACACGACAAGGTCACCGACGTCGCCGCACTCTGCGGCTACACCGATCACAGCGCCTTTACGCGTCAATTCAAGGCGACCGTCGGCGTCACGCCGACCGAGTACCGGATGCTGCTGCACGGAACCTCGCGAAGCTGAGCCGCCGCACACATGGTTCGTCGCAAGCATCATTACTACGTCTACGTCGTCGCGTTGGACGACACCGTCTGGAACGAGGCACGCTTTCGCCGCGCGAATCCGGATTACCGGTTCGACAAGCCGTGCGTGTACGTGGGAATGACGGGATTGGACCCGGATCTGAGATTCGACCGGCACAAGGCCGGCATTCAGGCAAATCGCTATGTGCGCGATTACGGCCTGCGCCTCATGCCCGAATTGTATGAAGTTTACAATCCGATGCCTTACCGCGGCGCACAGGATATGGAAGTGGAATTGGCGATTGGACTACGCGAGGCGGGGTACGGCGTATGGCAGGCGTAAGTAAAATGTAAAGCGCGCCTTATTTCACGCCAAGTCCGCGCAACACTGCATTGCCTTCGGGCGTCAGACGGATATGCGAGTCGCCTGCGTCGCCGGAGACCGTTTCGATCAGGCCGGCTTCGTGAAGCTGCGGAATCTCGGGTTTCGCGGACGCGTCGATCGGCGCGTGCAGCAACAGCAGCAGCGTTGCCAGTTCGTGGTGGCTCAGCAAGCGACGCAGAATCGTGGGCCGCTTCGCCGGTGCGGGCGTGTCGTTCGTGTTGTGATCGGGCTGGTTCATGAAGCGCACCTTGTGCGGGATAGTGTCGGACGGATCATGCGGATGAAGTCTTAAACGATTCTTAAGACACCATTGTGATGTAACACCGTGACACTATGATTGCGCCGGCACAAGTTACCGACCGTTACACCTGGCCGATTGTTACCCGTGCTTACCTTACGGCGCGCAGGTTTTGCTCGCCGATTCAATCCACAGATTGTTCACGTGGCGTTTGCCCGCGTAGAAGCGATAAGTCGTCGCGCCGTTGTCGCTGCGCACCTTGACGATATTCGAATCGCCGAAATCGAGCATCTGGCCCTGAGGGATCTCGGTCGATTTGAACGCGGCGTTGTGACTGGTCGCCACTTGCGTCAGGCAGGCGACTACGTCGTTGACCGAGCGCTGCGTGGTGGTGTCCGTAACGGGCTCGCCGGCATCCGGATTCTTCTGGAAGTACGCGCAAGCGCTGAGAAGCAGGGGAACTGACAGGACTACGGCAAACTTCTTCATATCGCTCCTGGCGTTTCATTCGGCTGAGGGTACGCGGCACACCAGCACTGGGTAGAGTGCGCGCGGCGCGGGGCGCGGATCAACCGCCATTATATCGGTGCGGCGCGCCCGCTTGAGCCGATGCAGCATGGGCCGTGCCCGATCTGTCTGAATTAGCCGGCCGCAAACTGCAAACCATCGCCCACCGGCATTACCGGCCGCAAACTCCTACTTGCGGCGCTGAGCCTGCGCCGCGAGCCGCACGGCCGCATTGGCCGCGCCATAACCGTCGTAGCCGCCGCGCCGTTCGACAATCTCCAGGAAAAAGCGCTGATCCAGTTGTTCGGTGTAAGCGTGGAAGAACTCGCCTCCGCGTTCGTCGCGGTCGTACAGGATGTTGTGCGCGCGCAGCGCCTCGAGCGTCTCGTCCGGCAGCGCATAGCGGGCGGCGAGGTCGTCGTAGTAATTGCGCGGAATGCGCAACACCGGCAGACCGTCGGCGACGAATTCGGGAACCGCGCTGAAAATATCGCCGGTGCTGAACGCGACGTGATTCAGGCCGGAGCCGTGATAGGTGTGCAAGGCCTCGGCTACTGCCGTGTGGTGATCCACCGAGGCGTTCAGTACGATTCGCACCGAACCGTCATGACTGCGCAGCGCACGGCTGCGCACCAGCCCGTACGGGTCGGGCACCAGCACGCCAGGCTCGGCCTGAAAGCCGAGCGCGGTCCGCAGAAACAGAACCCACGTATCCAGCGAAGGCGCCGGCACAGACAGGCAGACATGGTCGATGCGCGTGAGTGGCCCCACTTCGGTCGGACCGTTGACGTCGGTGAGCACGAAATCGGCTTCGAACAGAGTGGGCTGGTCGGGTGTCTCGTCGACGAAATAGTTCAGGCTCCCGTCGGGCGCCTGCACGGCCGGCAGGACGCGTTCGTTCGGGCCGATCTGACCCGAGAACGGGGCGTAGCCGAACCCAGCGGCGCGCTCGAACGCCTGATTGGCGTCATCCACGCGAAACGCCGACGCGCACAGCGATAAACCATGCTGCTGGAAGAAAGCATTGGCGAATGAATCCGGTTCGGCATTCAGCACGATCGACGCCGCGCCGTGCTGAAACAGCGTCACATCTTTCGAACGATGCTGGCCGGCCTGACGGAAGCGCAGCTTGCCGAGCCAGTCGACGAGATGCGCGCGGGTAGTGTGGTCGACCGCGAACTCGAGAAACTGATAGCCGACGTGCGCGGGCGCAGCGGGCGATCGATAGAGTTCGCCGACCGGCTGCCGGGTGGATTCAAGCAGTGCCCGCGTCTGTTCCTCGAGGAACAGCAATGAGCGATGGCCGTCCGCCGCGGTGATGGCGGTCGGCGCGGCGCGAAAACCGTCGTTGAAAATTTCGAGCGAAAGCGGTCCTGTGTAGCCGGTTTTCACGACCTGCGCGGTGAAGCCTGCCAGATCGAAATCGCCCTGACCCGGGAAGCAGCGGTAGTGGCGACTCCATTCGAGCACGTCCATGGCGAGCTTCGGCGCATCGGCAATCTGCACGAAGGCGATGCGATCGCCCGGAATATCGGCGATCGCGTCCACCGTATCGTTCAGCGACAGCGTATGAAAGCTGTCGAGCACAAGCCCCAGATTCGGATGATTGACCGCGTTGACGAGTTTCCACGCGTGGCGGTAGGTCTTGACGTGCTTGCCCCACGCGAGCGCCTCATAGCCGGCAATCACGCCGGCCGCTTCGGCCGCGCGGGCCAGCGCACCGAGCTGGTCGGTCATCAGCGAATCGTCGCCGATGGTGTCGGGCGAGACGTTGCTGCACACCAGAATCCGGTCCGTACCCAGTTCGTGCATCACGTCGAACTTCCGCTTCGCCCGATCCAGATTGCGTTCGAGGCGCTCCGGGCTTACGCCGTCGAAATCGCGGAACGGCTGGAACAGCATGATCTTCAGCCCGAGATCCTCGGCGATACGCCGCACGTCGGCGGGTGAGCCGTCGAAATACAGCAGGTCGTTCTCGAAGATTTCGACGCCTTCGAAGCCCGCCGCCTGGATTGCGGTCAGCTTTTCGACGAGGGTCCCGCTGATCGACACGGTGGCAATCGAACGTTGCATGAACGGCTCCTGCAAAAACAATGAAACGGCTATTGGGGCAGCGCCAAGCGGCCACTGTACGGCGTCCGCATGCCTTGCGGTTCGCTATGCTGCAATGCGAAAAATGGTCTAGCTAGTTACCGTCAACCAGCAGGGCGCAGGCCAGAAGTGCCCATATTAGCGGAATTTCCCGACAGTCTATACAAACTAACTAGATGGTACAAATTCGTATAAACCCCGAATGACGATTACGGGCAATGCGCGCACACTGCGCTTACGTTGTAGAGCCGCGGCGCGTGCTGTGGCCCGCTTTATGCCTTACTTTTGCAGGAGTAGTCGTCATGAGTTTTGCCTCAGTGCTGGTCCTCAACGGACCGAATCTCAACCTGCTCGGCACGCGTGAGCCGGCCATCTATGGTTCGGAAACGCTCGACGACGTCGCGCAGCTCTGCCGCGACGCGGGCGAGCGGCTGGATCTGTCGGTCGATTTCTGCCAATCGAATGCGGAACACCAACTCATCGACTGGCTGCATGCGGCGCGCAGCAAGGTTGATGGCATCGTGATCAATCCGGCGGCTTACACGCATACCTCGGTGGCGATTGCCGACGCGCTCTCTGCGATCGAAAAGCCCGTCATCGAGGTGCATATTTCGAACGTGCATCGCCGCGAAGCGTTCCGGCATCACTCGTACGTGTCGGCGGTGGCCGAGGCGATCATCGTTGGTTGCGGCACGCAGGGCTATGTGCTCGCTCTGGAGCGGATGGCGGTCATCCTTAAGAATAGGGCGGCCAAATGAACGCACAAGCGAACACACAGGCAAACGCTCAGGCGAGCCCGCAATCGTTTCTCGTCGGTCTGATCGGTTCGGGCATCGGCGGATCGCTTAGCCCCGCGATGCATGAGGAAGAGGGCAGCAAACTGGGTCTGCACTATGTGTATCGGCGCATCGATCTGGAGGCGCTGAAGCTGGACATCACGGCGCTCGCCGATTTGCTCGCCGCCGCCGAACGCATGGGCTACAACGGACTGAACATTACCTATCCCTGCAAGCAGGCCGTCATTCCTCTGCTTGACGAACTCTCCGACGACGCGCGCGCACTCGGCGCGGTCAATACGGTTCTATTCAAGAACGGCAAACGTATCGGCCACAACACTGATTGGTCCGGTTTCGCGCGTGCGTTTCAACGCGGCTTGCCGGACGTATCGCTCGCGCGCGTCGTGCAACTGGGCGCGGGCGGCGCGGGCGCAGCGGTCGCGCATGCCGCGTTGACCATGGGTGCGCAAACGCTCACGCTATTCGACGTGGACGCCGAGCGCGCCGCATCGCTCGCTGCGGAATTGCAGAAGCGTTTCCCCGCCTCTACCGTCAGCGCCGGCAGCTCGCTCGCAGAATCGCTCGCCGCCGCTAACGGCCTGATTCACGCGACGCCCACCGGCATGGCGAAATTGCCGGGCTTGCCATTGCCGGTCGAATTGCTGCACCGCGATTTGTGGGTGGCGGACATCGTCTATTTCCCGATCCGCACCGCGCTGCTGCAGGCCGCCGAAGAACTCGGCTGCCGCACGCTGAGCGGCGGCGGGATGGCGGTATATCAGGCGGTCGACGCGATGCGCATCTTCACGGGTCTGGAACCTGACGCCGAGCGCGTGTACACGCATTTCCAGTCCTTGTTGCAACGCCAGGCCAGTAGTACATAAGCCATACATATCCGGTACGTAACCCGACCGAGGAGACAGAGACGCCATGCCACAACCCATTCATTCCACGCCCGCCGAGGTAACCCGCCAAACGGCTGCCACGGTAAGCACCGCGCGCCGCTCGAAAGCCCGCTATCAGATTCTCTCGCTGCTAGCGGTCGGCACAATGATCAACTATCTGGACCGCACGGTGCTCGGTATCGCGGCACCGCAGCTGACCAAGGAACTCGGCATCAACGCCGCGCTCATGGGCTTGCTGTTCTCCGTGTTCTCGTGGAGCTACGTG
Source organism: Paraburkholderia madseniana (assembly GCF_009690905.1). GTDB lineage: Bacteria > Pseudomonadota > Gammaproteobacteria > Burkholderiales > Burkholderiaceae > Paraburkholderia > Paraburkholderia madseniana. The sequence goes on along the minus strand of NZ_VOSW01000005.1, from coordinate 97,111 downwards.
GCTTCGCAGATTCCGGGCGGCCTGTTTCTCGACCGTTTCGGCAGCAAGCTCACGTATTTCCTGTCGATGACGTTCTGGTCGCTGTGCACCCTCGCGCAAGGGCTCGTGCATGGTATCGGCGCGTTGTTCGTGTTCCGGCTCGGTCTCGGCGTCTCGGAAGCGCCATGCTTTCCGACCAATAGCCGCGTGGTGGCCACATGGTTTCCGCAGAGCGAACGCGCGATGGCGACCGGCACCTACACGGTCGGCGAATATATCGGCCTCGCGTTTTTCAGCCCGTTTCTGTTCATGTTGATGGGCGCGTTCGGCTGGCGTTCGCTGTTCTACGTGGTGGGCGGCGTGGGTCTCGTGTTCGGTGTGATCTGGTGGTTGTTCTATCGCGAGCCGCACGATCATCCGTCCGTCAATCAGGCAGAGCTCGACTATATCGAAGCAGGCGGCGGTCTGACGCACAGCAAGAAGGACGCCGATGTTTCCGGCGCACCGGCTGCATCGGAGAAGAGCGGCTTCGAATGGCGCACCATCGGACGCCTGCTCAAGCATCGTCAATTGGCCGGCATCTGCCTTGGCCAGTTCGCCGGTAACTCGACGCTCGTGTTCTTCCTCACCTGGTTCCCGACGTATCTCGCCACCGAACGCCATATGGCATGGCTGAAGATCGGCTTCTTCGCGATCATGCCGTTCATTGCCGCGTCGATCGGCGTGATGTTCGGCGGCATCTTCTCCGATTGGCTGCTGCGCCGCGGCAAGTCGCCGAACGTGGCGCGCAAGCTGCCGATCATCGCCGGTTTGCTGCTCGCGTCGACGATCATTCTCGCCAACTATGTCGAGAGCAACGTGGCGGTGATCGCGATTCTGTCGGTGGCGTTTTTCGCGCAGGGGATGGCGGCGCTGGGCTGGACGCTGGTGTCGGACATTGCGCCGGATGGCCTGCTTGGCGTGACCGGCGGCATCTTCAACTTTGCCGCCAATCTGGCCGGCATCGTCACGCCGCTGGTGGTGGGTTTCATCGTCGCGGCAACCGGCTCGTTTGTCGGGGCGCTGGTGTTCATCGGCGCGATCGCATTGATCGGCGCGCTGTCGTACATCTTTATTGTCGGCGATATTAAGCGGATCGTGCTGGTGGACTGAGCGGTACGTATCGTTCGAATGGCTTTCATTGAGCAAAAAAAGCGGGACCTGGCTAGCGCCAGGTCCCGCTTTTTCGTTTCAGGCTTGCCTCAGTCTTCCTTGCGCACGAAGCGCAGCACGGCGTCGACAATCATCGCGCGATGACGCGCGCGCAGGCGCGGGTGCGACGGATCGCGGCCGAACGCCGTACCGAAGGTATGGCGATTGCCGACGCGGTGAAAGCACAGCGAGCTGATCATCAGGTGCAGGTCGATCGCATCGACGTCGTTGCGAAACAGTCCAGCCGCGATGCCGCGCGAGAGCAGATCTTCGATGGTATGAATGACGGTGACGTTGCGGCCTTTGAAGCTCTTCACCTGCTCGACGTACTTCGCACCATGAATGTTCTCGATCGTCACGAGGCGGACAAAATCGCGCTGGCGGTCGTGATAGTCAAATGTAAACTCGACCAGCGCGCGCATGCCCTCGATCGGATCGAGTTCGCTGACGTGCAGATCCTGTTCGAGCGCGCGAATGTCGCCGTACACTTTTTCCAGCACGGCCTGGTACAACCCTTCCTTGCTGCCGAAGTAGTAGTACAGCATGCGCTTCGTGGTGTTCGTACGCTCCGCGATCGCGTCGACGCGTGCGCCGGTCAATCCCATCGCGGAGAACTCCTGCGTCGCGACGTCGAGAATGTTGCGCTTCGTCTGTTCGGGATCGTACTTGCGTCGGGTGTCGGACGCGATGCCGTTGGTATCAGGCTCGGCGGCCTTGCTTCCCTTTTTCATTGTGTATTCGAGCGGCGATGACGGCGCATTCTAGCATGCTGAAACCAGCCTCCGGAGCGGGTCTCGGGCATAAGCGGCGGCGTATTGAGCCGGGTGTCGGGTCGCGTACTGAATAGCGTCACGGCGTCGGCCGGGTCGAGGCGCGCCGGGCGGCGAGTGCGTCGCGCGTCTGCATGGCGGTGTAGGTGAGTTGCGCGGCCGCGAGACCGAGCGCGCCGTAGGTGCGGGTCAGGCCGAAAGCCGCGAACGCGTCGGGCACCGGCCGTTCGCCGGAGATGGCCGCCGCCAGCAATTCGCCCGAGACGGTGGTGGGCGCCATGCCGTGGCCGCCGAAACCGACCGCGTACCAGACGCCGTCCGTGCTGCGGCCGATTTGCGGCATCTTGTGCCGCGCGTAGCTCATCAGGCCGCCCCAGGCGTGCTCGATACGCACGTCGTGCAACTGCGGATAGACCTTCAACAGATCACGCCGCAAGAGCCGCGCGATGACGTCGGGAGCGCGGTCGCGTACCGAGATGCGGCCACCCCACAGGATGCGTGTGTCGGGCAGCGGACGGTAATAGTCGAAGGCGAAGCGGGTGTCGTAGACGGCGGCGCGGGTGTCCATCGCGTCTTTCAGGCGGGCGCCGAGCGGTTCGGTGGCCATCACGTAGGTAGCGATTGGCAGCACCGCGCGTTCGACCTGCGCATAGACGTTGCGCGCATAGCCGCCACCGGCCATCACCACGTGGCGTGCTTCGAGCGCGCCCTGCGGCGTATGCACCACGAAGCCGGCGCCGTCGCGCCGGGCGCCGCTGCGCTGCAAGCGCACAACGGGCGATTTCTCGTGAATCTGCACGCCCGCGTTGGCCGCGGCGCCCGCGACACCGAGCACATATTTCAGCGGATGGAAGTGGAACGCATTGCGCTCGAACAGGCCGCCGTGATAACGGCTCGTTTTCAATTGTGAAGCGAGCTCCGCGGGCGCCACGGGTTCCCACTCGACACCGAACGAATCGCGCATCAGACGCCGCTGCGTGTCGAGCCTTGCAGGTTCGTCGAACCAGTTGGCGAGGATCACGCCGGCATCGGTCACGTCGCAATCGATGCGGTAGCGCTGGATACGTTGCCTCATCAGATCGACGGCGTCGGTTGTCAGTGCATAGAGTTCGCGGGCACGGGCCGGCCCGAGGGTTTTGAGCAGATCCGCGCAATCGAGGCTGTAGCCGCCGAACACGAAGCCGCCGTTGCGGCCGGAGGCGCCGAAACCCACCTGCTCGGCTTCGAGCACGGCGACGTCGGTGATGCCCCGCTCGGCGAGTCCCAATGCCGTGGACAAGCCCGCGAGGCCGCCGCCCATGATGCAGACGTTGACGCTCCGTCGGCCGGTTAGCGGCGCGTAAGCGGATGAGTGCCCGGCAGCGCGGGTGATGGTGGCTTCGTAAAAGCTTTGCATAGGGCTAAGAGTAGATCAGGACAGCGGCAGCAGCTTGCCGCTGAACACCACCGGACCCGTCGGTGCATTGTGGTCGGGCGAGCCGCCCGGCGCTTCTATGGAGACCGCCAGCGCCGCGTAGCTCTCCGGCTTCTGCTGACCGGCCGTAACCTTGCCGTTGGCGCTGTCCGGCAGCATGCCGAGCGACACCGGATGGCCATTGGCCGGAATGCCCCACAACTCCATCGCCCGGCCGGCCGGCAGGTCGACTTTGCCGAGCGGATGCAGCGTCATGGTGGAGCGGGCTTCATCCCACGCGACCAGCATAACCGGATGCGCGTCCTTGTCGTTCAGCACCGCGACATGCGAGACGGCCGCTTCCGGCTGTTGCGCGACGGTCGGCGCCGTGGATGGCGTCACGCCGGACGGCAACAGCGAGCGCATGGCAACCACCGCGGCGATTACGGCGAACCCTGTTACGCCGATCGCCCAGCCGCGCCAGAACGCGAGGTTCTCGAAGATGCTGCCGGACGGACGAGCGGGTTTTTCGACCACGGTGCGCGGTCGTGCCGCCTCACGCGCAGCCTCACGAGCCGACGCCAGACCGAGCCGCCGCTCGATGGCATCCCAGACGGCGGCCGGCGGCATACGCGGCTCCGCGAGTTCGGCCAACGGCGAGATCCGCCGCTGCCATTCTTCGATGGCCTGACGAATCACCGCATCGTGATCCGCGTAGCGTTGGAAGCGTCGCCGGGCGCCGCCACGCAGCGTGCCGAGCGCGTACTCGGCGGCCAGCATATCGACCAGTTGAGGATAGCGATGGAGATTCATCACTCACCTCCCAGGCAGGTCTTCAGCTTGGCAAGGCCGCGCCGGATCCAGGATTTGATGGTGCCGAGCGGCACCGTCAGCGCTTCAGCGATCTCGCTATGGCTCTGATCACGCAGGTAGGCGAGAGCAACCGCCTGACGCTGCGCCGGTTCCAACTGCTGCATACAGCCGGCCAGCAGACGTGCCTGAAGGCTGACCGCGGTCAGTGCTTCGGGATCCGGATCGCCGGTTGCCACAAGATCGTCCAACGCATCGCTCCATTCGGTTTCCTGCTTGTTGACCCGCCGCAGGTGATCGAGTGCACGGTTCCGGACGATTGCCGACATCCACGTCATGGGGGCGGAAAGGGCCCGCCGATAATCGCCCGCAAAGCGCCAGATGTTGACGAAGCTGTCCTGCAATACTTCTTCGGCCCACTCGTGCCTGCTCAATATACGGAGCGCGAGACCGAACAGTTTCGGAGCGGCGAGATCATATAGCTCGCGTAGTGCCGAAGCATCCTCTTTGGCAATGCGTTCGAGCAACTCGGCGAGGGTTTCCGGCGTCAGTTCTCGAGGGTCGGCGGTCATGGAAAGTGGTGTGGTGAGCTTGCGGGCCTATGTTACTCAATTTCCTTCCGACCTTATATGTGGTTTTTTCCCCGTGTGCTGCATCCGCCGGGCGTATGGCCGCGTATGTGGATGCAGGACCCGGGGATTGCGTCCGAGGGTTGCGCTTGGGCGCTTATTGTTTTGCTTTGGACAGCTTTGGATCGACCTTAGACACCCCAGCGCAATACCAGCGGATCGAGCCGCCGTGCGACTTTCAGCAAGCCTGCGCGTGTGGCCGGATGCATCGGCGGCAGCGGATGGCGCACTGCGTCCGATCGAATCACACCGCCTTCTTTCATCAAGGCCTTGCACGATGCGAGGCCACCCTGGCGGTTTTCATAGTTGATGAGCGGCAGCCATTCCTGATAGTGGGCGGCGGCCGCTTCGGTGTCGCCCGCTGCATAGGCGTCGACGATCAGGCGGATGCCGTCCGCGTAGCCGCCGCCGGTCATCGAACCGGTTGCGCCCGCATCGAGATCGGCCATCAGCGTGATCGCTTCTTCGCCGTCCCATGGACCTACCACGGCGTCGCCGCCCAGTTCGATCAACTCGCGCAGCTTGTTCGCAGCCTGTGGCACTTCGATCTTGAAGTACGACACGTTCTGCAGTTCACGCGCCATGCGGGCAAGAAACGGCGCGGATAACGCCGTACCGCTGACCGGCGCGTCCTGGATCATGATCGGAATCCCGATTGCATCGGACACCGTGCGATAGAACTCATAGATGCCGCGCTCGCCGATGCGGATCGTCGCGCCGTGATACGGCGGCATGATCATCACCATCGCGGCGCCCGCAGCCTGCGCACTGCGGCTGCGTTCAGCGCACTGGTACGAGCTGAAATGCGTGGTCGTGACGATCACCGGCACGCGGCCGGCGACGTGTTCGAGCACCACGTGCATCAGCGTGTTGCGCTCGTCGTCGGACAGCGCGAACTGTTCGGAGAAGTTCGCCAGAATGCACAGGCCGTTGGAGCCTGCGTCGATCATGAAATCGATGCAGCGTTTCTGGCCTTCCAGGTCGAGACCGCCGGCCTCGTCGAAGATGGTCGGCGCGACGGGGAACACGCCGCGCATGGGAGCAGGGTTGTGGGTGTGGGTCATGGTGATGTGCGTTGTGCCGAGGTGAGGTGACGACGTGATGAGGCGTGGGTCTTTGAATGTCTCCGTCGCTGACTATACGGCGAGGTGCGTGGCGGGTATATTGAATTGTTTCCATCTTGTGATCGCTTTTGCGACTCACCCCGCGACTGCCCGGCAATTCATGAAAGACACCTTGAACGTCCTGCTGTCGAGACTGCGCATGAAGCAGTTGCAATTGCTGATCGCGCTCGACGACCATAAGTCGCTGCACAAAGCCGCCGGCGCGATGTCGATGACGCAATCGGCTGCCAGCAAGGCGTTGCAGGAGCTGGAGTCGATGCTTGAGGCGCCGCTTTTCGAGCGCTCGAAGAGCGGCATGATTCCGAACCAGCTCGGCCACTGCGTGATCCGCTACGCACGGCTCGTGGCGACGGACCTTACCGCGCTCTGCCAGGACGTCGCCGAGATACGCTCGGGGCGCGGCGGGCGGCTCGCGATTGGCGCGATCATGGGTGCGATTCCCGAGTGCGTCGTGCCGGCGCTGAACGATCTGCATGCCGGGCAGCCGGGGCTGTCGATCGAAGTGATGGAAGACACCAGCGCGCGCATGCTCCTGCAACTCGACGAAGGCCGGCTCGATCTGGTGATCGGCCGTGCGGCGGTTGCCGCCGATCCGTCGAAATATCACTACCGTCCGCTCGGGGACGAGCCGTTATCCGTCGTGGTGGGTTATGGCCATCCGCCGTTGCCGAGGAAAGAAGTGAAACTGCGTGACCTGGCCGGCCACCGCTGGGTGATGTATCCGTCGCATATGCCTTTGCATGCGTTGCTCGAACGGGAGATGGATCTGGCGGGGCTTGAGATGCCAGACAACCCGATCTCGACTGCCTCCACTTTCGTGACAGTCGCATTACTGCAAAGCAGTGTCGATCTGGTTTCGTTGTTACCGACCGCGATCGCGGAGTTGTTCGTGCGGCAGAAAATGTTGCGCTTCGTGCCGGTCAAACTGAAGTCGCCTTCACAAACCTTCGGTATTGTGACGCGCAAAGGCGGCGTGCTGTCGCCGCCGGCTGAGCAATTCATCGAGTTACTGCGTGGACGGACGGGCCAGATGGAAGGGCAAGCGGCGTCGGCACAAAAAAAGTCTGAATCGGCTTTCTTTTGACGCGCGAAAGACCTTCAATATCTCATGGCGGTTAGTGCTTTGCCATGCCCGGCGAGAAGGTGTTGCGGCGGCGACACTGTGGGGTAAATCCGAACCGATTGCATACTCGCGTTCCGCGCTACACTTGATTGAAGGTGCGCCAGAATCAAGAGAATGGTGCACGCTCGGGGAGAGCAGCCATGAATCGGCCACTGATTCGGTTACCGCTTCGCGCGACAGGCATGGCGCCTGTCAGGAAGTGGCTCAAATGGGGGCTGGCAGCGGCATTCCTGCTCGCGCTGGCTTTGGCGGCCCGCTTTGTCCAGATCGAGATCGAAACGTCTCGACTGCAGGCACGCTATCTCTCCGAACTCACGCGCGACGTGGGTTTTTCCGTCGAGAACGGTCAAAGTCATTCCATCCGGTTCCCTCAAGCAGACAAGGGCCCTTACGACAGCCGCCTCGGCTACGCGTTGCTGCCGTCGTTCCAGCAGCGCTTGCTCGAACGCGGGTTTGAAATCAGCGCACAGTCGCGCGATTCCGAGCGAATGCTGTCGCTGTTCGATAGCGGTCTATTTATTCCCTACGCCGAAAAAGATCAGGCGGGGCTGCAACTCTTCGACGGTACTGGCACGCCGCTCTTTGGTGCACAGTATCCGGGCCGCATTTATGACAGCTTCGATTCGATCCCGCCGCTGATCGTCAATTCGCTGCTGTTTATCGAAGACCGCTATCTGCTCGATCCGGATCAGCCGAACCGTAATCCGGCGATCGACTGGGGACGCTTTAGCCACGCGCTCGTCGACCAGGGCGCGCGCGTGTTCAACCGGCATCAGTCGACGCCTGGCGGCAGCACGCTCGCTACGCAGATCGAGAAGTTCCGCCACTCGACGGGTGGGCGCACGGCAACGCCGCCGGAGAAATTGCGGCAAATCGCTTCCGCCTCGGTACGAGCCTATCTGAATGGTCCGCAGACCATGCCCGCGCGCCAGCAGATCGTCGTCCATTATCTCAACTCGGTGCCGCTTGCCGCGCAACCGGGTATTGGTGAGATCAATGGCATCGGCGACGGTCTGGCCGCCTGGTACGGGCGCGATTTCAACGACGTCAACCGCATTCTCAAAGCGCCGTCGACAGAAGAGAATCTCGCGGAGCAGGGCGTGGCGTTTCGCCAGGTGCTCTCGCTAATGATCGCGCAGCGTGCGCCGTCGTATTTCCTGCACCACGGCTATGCCGAACTTGACCGTCTGACGGATAGTTATCTGCGCTTGCTGGCGACCGGTGGTGTCATTTCGATCCCGCTGCGCGATGCCGCGCTGTCCGCGCAAGTGGATCTGCGCCGCGCAGCGGAAAAAACGCAGAACGCCGATTCGTTCGTGTCACGCAAGGCCGTGACGTCGATGCGTTCGCACCTGTTGACGGCGCTCGGCATTCCGAGTTTCTATGAACTCGACCGGCTGGATCTTCAGGCAACGGGCACGCTCAACAACGCCGTGCAGCAGGCCGTGAGTGAACGTCTTGCCGCTGCCGCGACGCGCGACGGTGCAAAGGCCGCGGGGCTCGTCGGCTATGAAATGCTGCGCGCCTCCGACGACCCGTCGAGAATCGCCTATAGCTTCACGCTGTTCGAACGGCGTGACGGCGCGAACCTGGTGCGGGTGCAAACCGATAGCGTGAACCAGCCATTCGACATCAATTCCGGCGCGCGACTGAATCTCGGTTCGACCGCGAAAATGCGTACCTTGGTGACGTATTTGCAGATCGTCTCCGATCTGCATGCGCGTTATGCTCCGCTGAGCACAACGGAGCTGAAAGCGGTGAAGCACGATCCGAACGATCAGCTCACACGCTGGGCGCTGGACTATCTGACGCATACCTCGGACCGTTCGCTGCAAGCCATGCTCGACGCGGCCGTGGAACGCAAATACTCGGCAAGTCCGGGCGAAACGTTTTACACGGGCGGCGGCGCGCAGACCTTCAACAACTTCGAATCCGACGACAACAGCCGCATTCTCACCGTGCACCGCGCATTCCAGCATTCGGTCAATCTGGTGTTCGTGCGGCTGATGCGCGATATCGTCCACTACGAGATGGTGCAGACCACCGGGCCGTCGTCGCAATGGCTGGGTGATCCGGCGATTCGCAAGATGTATCTCACGCGTTTCGCCGATCAGGAAAGCCGCGTGTATATGAACCGTTTCTACACGAAGTACCACGGCAAGGCGCCTGAGCAGCAATTGGCCTTGCTGCTGCTCGGCGTGCGCAAATCGCCGCCTAAAGTGGCGACGGTGTTGCGCAGCGTCGCGCCGGACGAATCGAATGGGTGGTTCAACGCGAAGATGCGTGCGGCGCTGAAGAACACGCCGGCTGCCTCCATCCTGGACGATGAGGATCTCGCGAACCTGTATGACAAATATGGGATCGACCGCTTCAATCTGAACGATCGTGGCTACATTTCGAGCGTGCATCCGCTGGAACTGTGGACCCTCAACTATCTGCGCGCTCATCCCGAGGCAACGCTCGACCAGATACAGAACGCGAGCCGCGACGTGCGCCTGTCGACTTATTCGTGGCTCTTCAAGACCCGCTATCACGCCACCCAGGATCGCCGCATCAAGCGGATGGTCGAACTGCGCGCCTACGATGCGATCGGTAAATCGTGGCAGGCGCTCGGCTACCCGTTCGCGACGCTCACGCCGTCGTTTGCGGCAGCGATCGGTGCGTCCGGCGACCGGCCGGCTGCGCTCGCGCAACTGATAGGCGTGATTGCCAACAACGGCAACAAGGTGCCGACCGAAAGCCTCACGCAACTCGACTTCGCTAAAAACACGCCGTACGAAACGCATTTCCAGCGCGCGGCGGTTGCACCGCAGCAGCAGTTGTCGCCGGAGATCGCCGGGGTGGTCAGGGGACTGTTGCGTGATGTCGTATTGGGCGGTACGGCCAAGCGTCTCGCGCAGGGCATGACGTTCCCCGATGGTCAGACGCTCGAAATTTACGGCAAGACCGGCACCGGCGATCAGCGCTTCAATGTGTGGGCCAAAGGCGCGCGCCTGATCGAGTCGCGCAAGGTGAACCGCAGCGCAACCTTCGTGTTTGTGATGGGAGACCGCTTCTACGGCACGCTGACCGCGTACGTGCATGAGCCGTATGCGGCCCATTACGAGTTCACGAGTGCGCTCTCGGTGCAGTTGCTGAAGTCGTTGGCGCCGGTGCTGCAGCCGTTGCTGCAAAATCCGCCTGCTAAAACGGCTGCGATAGCGAAAGTCGCCGCGCAATGAGCAACGGCGCCTAATAGCCGGCGTCCGTCGCCGGCTTAAGGAAAAGCTCGTGCACGGGCGCGAAATGCGCGTATAGCGGCAGAATTGCGCCGCCCATCGCCCGCGCATCGGCGCCGATGGTGCCTTCCAGTAGTTGCGGACGCACCATGCCTTCCCATTCGAAGCGATCGAGTACGCGCTCGGTTCGGCGGATGATTTCGCGGACCAGTTGCCGGTCGAGTTCGCCGTCGATCACCACCGCTTCCAGGTCGAGCAAGGCAGCCGCACTGGTCAATGCGTTGGCGATCGCAGGACACGCGGTGTCGAGCCATTGTTCGGTTTGCCGCCACAGTTCAGGCGACAACGCGCGATGGTCGTGCGCGGCGGCGGGCGGCACGCCTGCATCGCTCAATAGCCTTTCCAGAACGAAACCCGATGCTGCGTGCAGCAGTTGCCGCGCGGGTTTGCGCGCGCTGCCGTCCCTCAGCGGTATCGAGCCGACTGCGCCCGCATTGTCGTGTGGTCCGGCATGCAAACGGCCGTCGATCACCAGGCCGCCACCGATAAACGTGCCGACGAACAGGTACAGAAAATTGTGAATCCCGCGGCCCTGGCCCATCACGAGTTCGGCCGCGCAGGCCGCGGTGGTGTCTTTGGCGAACTCGACAGGCAAGCCCGTCATCGTCGCGATGCGACTGCGCAAGTCGATCTCGTGCCACGCTTCCAGTGCGTCCTGCGGCGCGCCGAGAAAGTCGCGCCAGCCGCCGAGCCACAACGGCGCCGCCACGCCCACGCCAACCACTTTGTTCGCCTTCGCGCCGAGCGTCTGATTCACGCGCGCCAGTTTGCTTTCGAGCGCGGGGAACAGCGTGCGCGGATCGGGATAGGCATAGTCGAATACATCGCGGCACACCACGTGGCCCGCGAAATCCATCGCCAGCACGTCGAGACTGCGTCTGCCCACCTTGATGCCGATGGTGTACGCGCCGTCCGCACGCAGTGCGATCGGCACCGAAGGCTGACCGATGCGACCGCGCACGCGCGCCTGCTTTTCGAGCAGGCCGTCGTCGATCAGACGGTCGACGATCATCGAAACGGTCTGCATCGACAGACGCGTGAGACGGCCCACGTCGGCTTTCGGCAGTGGCCCATGCAAACGGATCGCCTGTAGAACGATCCGTTCGTTGAACTGCCGCATGCCGACCTGGTTCGAGCCGACCGTGCGTTTGAGAGGCGAACGTGTACCTGTGGTTTCCATCGTCGTGTGCCCCTCAGCGGGATGCATGCATCATGCAATCGCCTTGACGTCCGCTTGCTTCGCGCCCGTCATGATCGCCACGGCCTCCGACATGTGGATGTCTTTGGTGTTGACCACCGCGGCACGCCTGCCGAGCCGCTGGATATGAATACGATCCGCGACTTCGAACACGTGCGGCATGTTGTGGCTGATCAGGATCACCGGCAGGCCGCGATCGCGCACGCGCCGGATCAATTCGAGCACCATGTTGCCCTCCTTGACGCCAAGTGCGGCGGTGGGCTCGTCGAGAATCACCACATGCCGTGCGAACGCCGCGCTGCGCGCGACAGCCACGCCTTGACGCTGGCCGCCGGATAAGGTTTCGACCGCCTGGCGCATCGAGCGGATGCCGATCTGCAAATCCTTCATGTGCGCGGTGGCTTCGTCGAGCATGCGGCGCTTGTCGATCATCTTGAAGATCGAACCGCGCCAGCCCGGCTTGACGAGCTCGCGGGCGAGAAACAGGTTTTCGGCGATGCTCATGGCGGGCGCCACCGCGAGTTCCTGGTACACGGTTTCGATGCCTTGAGCGCGCGCATCCAGAGGGCTGCGGAATTTGACCGGCTTGCCGTCGAGCAGGATTTCTCCTTCATCGGGGATGGTGGCGCCGGAAAGCGCCTTGATCAACGACGATTTGCCCGCGCCGTTGTCGCCGATCACAGCGAGAATCTCGCCGGGCAGCACTTCGAAATCGCAGCCGTCGAGCGCGGTGACGTTGCCGTAGCGTTTGACAAGTCCGCGCGCCTGCAGAACGGGCATCACGGCAGAAGCGGAAGTAGGTGTCGACATGACAGGTTCCTTTGGGCGTTCAACCGCGACGATGGGAAAGTTTGTCCGCGGCGACCGCGAGAATCACCAGCATGCCGGTGATCAACACCTGGTAGACCGAAGAGACACCGATTAGCGTCAGGCCATTACGAAATACGCCGACGATCAGCGCGCCGAGCAGCGTTCCGCTAATCGAGCCACGTCCGCCGAACAGACTCGTGCCACCCAGCACCACCGCCGTAATACTGTCGAGGTTCTCGGTTTGCCCCGCCTGCGGATCGCCGACGCCGGTGCGCGATACCGACAACAGCGCGGCAATACCGTAGATCGCACCGGCCAGCGAATACACCGTGAGCAAGATCTTCTGCGACGAGAGGCCCATCAGGCGCGCGGCTTCGGGGTTATTGCCGAGCGCGTACAGATGCCGGCCGGGCACGGTGTCGCGCAAGACGAACCACGTCGCCCCATACATCAGCAACGTCAGCACTGTGCCGTAGGTGACATCGGCGGGGCCGAGTTTGAACGTGTTGCCGAGGAACATGATCGCGTCCGGCAGGTTCGAGACGCTTTCCGCGTTCGAATAGATCTGCGTGAGCGCGAATGCGATGTTCAGCGTACCGAGCGTGACGATGAAGGCAGGCAGTTTGATCCGCGTGATCAGCACGCCATTGAGCGCACCGAACAACGCGCTCGCGACGATGCCGCACAGAATCGCGAGAACGGGCGGCACGCCGAGCGTGACCGCGAATTTGGTCATGATGATCGAGCCGAACGCCATCACCATCCCGCACGACAGATCGATCCCGCCTGTCAGCACGATCAACGTCTGGCCGATGGCGATGACGGCGACCACCATCGTCTGCTGCAGGATCAGCGAGAGGTTCTGGAACGACAGGAACCGGTTGCTCTGCGAAATGAAGAAGCCGCAGGCCAGCAGCAGGGCGATCAGCGGTCCGATTTCAGCGAGCGACGGCAAACGGTCGGTGAAGGTGCGCGGGTGGCCGGCGGGCGCGGAAGGTGTCGACATGATAGGTGTCCTCGATGCATAAACGTGGCGGGCAGGCCACGGGGTAAATACGGCGGCCGGCGATCCGGAGACCGGCCATCTGGCGGGCCGGCGATCCGCAGGGTATCCCGCGGCCGGCGGCTCAGTGGCTGGCAGTCCGTGAGCGGCCCAGCGAAGTGGGCCGCCGTTCAGTGCGTATTACTTGTTGCCCCAGCAGTTGTCGAGACCGTACGTCGTATCTTTGCCGTCTACGCCGGTCATCGGCTTATCGGTGATCAGCGTCACGCCCGTGTCCTGATAGCCGGAGACTTTCTTGCCGGTCTTCGCGTACTCGACACCCGCCGTCACGCCGAGCGAGGCCATCTTCAGCGGATACTGTTGCGAGGTCGCGGCAATCGCACCGGCCTTCACATTGCGTACGCCTTCGCAGCCGCCGTCGATGGAAACGATCATCACGCTCTTGTCCTTGCCCGCTGCCTTGAGCGCGCGATACGCACCCGCTGCCGCCGGTTCGTTGATCGTGTAGACCACGTTGATATCCGGCGATTTCTGCAGGCAGTTTTCCATCGCCGTCTGGCCCTTCGACTGATCGCCGCGGGTGTCCTGACTGCAAACGATCGACGGATCACCTTCCTTCACGCCGAAGCCTTCCAGGAAGCCGTTATGACGCAGCACGCCGACCGAGACGCCGGGAGCGAGGTCGAGCGTGGCGATCTTCGCGGGCTTGCCGTTCATGGCGGCTTTCGCGTACTTGCCGATCAGCACGCCGGCTTTGAAGTTGTCGGTGGCGAAGAGGGCGTCCGTGGCATCTTGCGGATCGGTCGGCGTGTCGAGCGCGACCACCATCACGCCCGCAGCGCGCGCTTTCTTGATGCTCGGCACGATTGCCTTGGTGTCGCTCGGCGTGATCAGAATCGCTTTCGCGCCGGCCGTCATCATGTTTTCGATGGCGGTGACCTGGCTTGCGTTATCGCCGTCGAACTTGCCGGCGGCGGTGAGCAGCTTGGCACCGTCTTTCGATGCCGCTGCTTCGGCGCCCTGTTTCATCTTCACGAAGAACGGGTTGGTGTCGGTCTTGGTGATGAGGCCAACGACAGGCTGATCAGCCGCCTGGCTCGCGCTCACACACCACACGGCCGATGCCGCGACGCACATCGACACGATTTTCCTGGCGACAGGATGCCTGCGGGAATTCAGATTCATGGGACGCTCCTCCGGTTATTGGCAACGACGTTGTGAACTGCGGGCGATTGCACACGCGAACGCTGCGCGCTTGCTGCCTGTTTGCGATCTGGTTTCGAACCTGATGCGATTCCGAGGTTGTTCGAAATCGACCACTTAAATCACTTTGGTTGATTTAGTAGAGCAGGCGCGGGGACGCTAGTCAAGGAAACGATCGGAGAGGACGTCGACGCGCTGAAGCGGCCGACAGGGTGGTGGGCCTTACGTGACGGGGCTTCGCGGGGATGGTGCGATGCAAGGTCGAGCACCGGAACTTCGGGAAAGTCCTGGCTCGCTTGTAAGCGAATTGAAGTCTTAAGTGACCTTTCGCGACGGGATGGGCTGCCGTCGCGAAGGGTAATCAGTGGTGGCTGAGCGTAACGCCATGTACGCAATGTCCGTCCCTTTCAGCCGGATCACATTCTGATGACATCCATCACGGTCTTCTTGTTGTCCTTGAATTGGTAGATCGTGATCGCAGCGTCCCGCAGGTCGCCGTGCGGGTCAAACGCAATGTGTCCGATCACGCCGTCATAGCTGGTGGCAGGCATCGCTGCGAGAATTTTCGATCGGTCGGTCGAATTCGCCCGCTTCATGGCGTCATAGATAACGTAGACGGCGTCATACGTGAACGGAGCGTAGGCGTCGATGGGGGTTCTGAAGCGCGCCACGTATCGCTTGTCGAAGTCTTGACCCTTTGGCATTTTTGACAAGGCAAGTCCGGCTTCTGAACACGTCACGTTGCCAATTGCGCTGCCGGCAAGTTGCGTCATGTTATCCGTGCAGGCACCGTCACCCCCCAGCACCTTGGCGGTGATGCCTAGGTTAGCCGCCTGTTTTGCCAGCGGGCCGGCCGTTGCGTCCGAGCCGCCATACATGATTGCGTCGGGTTTCAGACCTTTGATTTTCGTCAGAATCGCTCGGAAGTCGACGGCTTTATCGGTTGTCGCTTCGTGGGTCACGATAACGGCGCCTCGTGCTGTTGCCGCTTTTTCAAATTCTTGCGCGAGACCCTGGCCGTATGCGGTTGAGTCGTCCACGATTGCAATTCGCTTCGCGTGCATTGAGTCGATTGCGTAGCGAGCCAGGGCCGGACCTTGCAGTGCGTCGGTCGCGACGACGCGGAAGGTCGTTTTGAAGCCCTGCAGCGTATAGGTGGGATTGGTCGAACCTTGCGAGATCTGCACCAGACTGGCTTCGCTGTAGATCTTCGATGCCGGGATCGAAACCCCAGAGTTGATATCGCCGACTACGGCTACCACACCATCGTCAACGAGCTTCTGGGCGACTTGAGTCCCTGTGCGTGGGTCGGCAGCGTCGTCCTGATCGTCGAGTTGCAGACGGACCGCCTTGCCGTCGATCACCGGATGCTGGCTGTTGATCTCGTCGATTGCTAGCCGCGCCGCATTTTCGCTGTCCTTGCCCATATGCGCGAGCTGCCCTGTCAAGGGCGCGGCATGACCAATCAGGATCACGGCCGGCTCCGCGGCGAAGCTCGCGCTGCCTGCGCTCAGCAGCAGCGCAGCGGCGCTCGTTTGCAGCGTCCGGTTCAATTTACTGTACGAGGGTGACATGGGCGGCTCCTTGGTTTTCGGTTCAATGAGTATTCGAACGCCAAATTCTTCCGTCCAACGACTTATTTTATTGACCGGCAATAGATAAATCTGATTGCCCTAGGGCTTTCCCGATAGGCCGGCCCTTGCGCGTTGCGCCGTCGCGGTCACAACAAAAAGTTGGTTCAGGTGGCCAGTTTTTGTTGTCACGGGCCTGATTTTGCGGCGCTAAACTCTGCCAATGCACTGAAGCTGTCCGTTAGCGCGGACGCAATACGTGGAGCGTGGTTGTGCGTCCGTCGACTGATCAAGGTGTCTGATGAATGTCCGTTTTCTAGAAACGTTTGTATGGCTTGCAAAGCTGCGCAATTTCCGGCTGACAGCGGAGCGCTTGCATGCGACACAGGCCGCAATTTCCAGTCGGATATCTGCGCTCGAGCAGGAATTCGGCGTGCGTCTATTCGATCGGGGACCGCGCGACGTCAAGCTGACCCAGGAAGGGACCAAAGCGCTGGCCTTCGCTGAGCAGATTCTGAAACTCACGAACGACATGCTCGCAAGCGTAAGCGACCGCTCGCATGTGAGCGGGTTGTTGCGGGTCGGCGTGATGGAGTCCGTCGTGCATACGTGGCTTCCCGAGTTACTGCGGCGCGTGCGGGACGAATATCCGAACCTGACGATTGAGCTGACCTGCGACACCTCGACGAATCTGTCCGTGCAACTGGTCAATGGCAACGTGGATATCGCTTTTTTGAGCACGGCGGTCGCAGGTGCCGACGCGGAAAATGTTTCGCTCGGCGCATTGCCGATGCGATGGGTGGCGAGTCCGTCGCTGAATCTGTCGGCTGAAGCACTATCGGAAGCTGAACTGGCGAGCTTTCCGATTGTGAGCTTTGCCCGTCATTCGTCGCCGCATGTTTTTGTAGCCGGCCTGTTTGCAGCGGCCGGCGAGCCTCGCGTGCAAATCAACTGCGTGTCTTCGGTCGCGGCGATTATCAGGCTCGTACTCGACGGTTTCGGTATTGCGGTTCTGCCGACAGCTTTCGTGACCCGCGAGCTGGAGTCCGGTCATCTGCAACTGCTGAAAGTGACGCATCGAGTCCCGGAACTCCCGCTTTTCGCATCCTTCCGGCGCAGTCCGGACAGTTTGCTATGCGAGTCGATCACGCATCTGGCGCAAAAGGTCATGCGAGAGTTCAGCCTGGAGAACGGACCAGATATCGCGCTCTTCCCAGACACCGACGAAGCGCTGCCGCCTCATTGAGTGGCACCCCGTGATGTTTTCTTCGACTTTCAAAGGCCCGTACCGAGATGCCGACTGCTACGCCTCTGACCATTCAACCGCTTACTGCGGGCGCTTTCGAACCCTATGGATGGATGTTAGGCAAGCCGTTTCCGGAGGATAGCGCTGCGCCTTCGTTCGCAAGCCCGTCTTCCGATTTCTGGCGTGAGCATCTGTTCGATGCCGGACTTTCCGGAGATCCTGAGATTCTGTGGGTCAGATACCGCGATTGCGAAGCTGAGGTGATGAAGCTCGAGGCGCATTGGCTGACTGAGCAGGCCGTGGT
Organism: Paraburkholderia madseniana; assembly: GCF_009690905.1. GTDB lineage: Bacteria > Pseudomonadota > Gammaproteobacteria > Burkholderiales > Burkholderiaceae > Paraburkholderia > Paraburkholderia madseniana. The sequence goes on along the minus strand of NZ_VOSW01000005.1, from coordinate 79,479 downwards.
GCCGCTAACCGGACCTCTCGTTCAGATTGTCGCGACGAGTACGCCGGACGGGCACCCTAACCTTGATTCATTGGCAGCTTTCAAGGTGCCCGTCGGGGAGGGGATCTGCATGCGGCCGCGCTGCTGGCACGCCACGCGTGCATTGCAGAACGAAGTGACCTGCCTAATGCTTACGCGCCGCTCGACGACGTTCGACCTTGCCGTCCATCTGCTCACGGGCGCTCCTGCGGGTGAAAGCGCGATTCGGCAGATTCCGCCGTACCAGCTTGTCGGCGCGCCGGGCCTCATATAGGCGTCGACGCTTCAGTGAAGGTGCCGAGGCTCAGCAATCTGGTTTGGAACCCGGCGCGATTCCAGCGCGGTTCGTGCCTGAAGGGACTTACCGGAAGGAACTCACCCGCGCGGCGTGAGCCTTTGACGCTTCGTTTCGAGTTGCGTAACGATACGCTGCAAGGTTCGCTCGGCCAGTCCCGGCGTCTGTACGAACTTGCAGCCGATCACGAAGCGCAGGTCGCCCTTCGGCGTAGTCAATTGCCGTGGTGCGACGATTTCCAGATCAAGCCGCAGCGTGCCGAAGCTGCCGAGTTGCAGCGTGACGTTGCGCAATACGGTGCCGCTTTCCAGCGCGCCGAAACGCGCATCGGCGGTTTTCAACGCCACGCCGCCCAATGAAAGATCCTGGAGTTCGAGCCTGAACGAGCCGCCGTCCACATACGGTCCGCTAGCGATGTACGGATCCAGCACGGGCGTTTGCACACGGAAGAATTCACGACGTTGAACGTAGTGCAGGAGCGTAGGGAAGGCGGCCTCGAAAGCCGGGAGCCCTTCGAACATGATGGGGTTTGCGTTAAGCGTTATGAACTCTGTGCGAATGCCACCTGGCAAACTGCGAAAGATCAACTGGCGCGCAGACGGAAGCGCGGAATTGTCCAACTGCGTACTGCCGGCATCGAAGATAAAGCGGGCATTGCGCGAATCGACATCGAGTACCTGCGTAACGATCTGGCGGCCGTTGAATTCCACCGTCACGAAGTCCTGTCCGGCCATCAGCTTGCGCAGGCAGACCGCGATTTGCAAGGGATGGCGCTGCGCGAAGGTCGAGTCTGCGTCGGTGGTCTGTTCGGCGAGATCGGCGTCCAGCAGAAGATCGGCATTCATTTGAGTATCCATGCTTGTTATGGCCCTGGCGTGGCCGGTTGGGGGAGCGCAGGCGGCATGTGAGTCATGCCGGCGCTCGGCCTTTTCCTGCTTTATTGCAGGGACCGTGCCAACTGCATGGATGGACTGATCGAAACGGTATTTTTGCCGTGGAACCGCTTGATACGGGCGTTTGCGGACGGTGGCCTGAGAGGTGAGGGCGGCCGTAGTCAGGGTTCGCTACGTAACGTCCTCGATGTTGTTACGGCCACGTTACCTCGGGCGCGGCACCCCCGTCGACGCACGCACAACCAGTTTCGGCGCCGAGGAAATTCGCATCGGCACGCTTGCCGCTGGTTGACGACCTGCTTGCCCATACGACGATTCAATCAACTCGCGCAGCAGCGACACCGCCAGGTCGGCGACTTCGACAGTCGGCACGGCGACTGTCGTCAACGCGGGCCGCGATTCGCGCGCCAGTTGAATATCGGTAATACCGATCACGGACAGATCACCCGGCACGTTCAGGCCAAGATCGGCGGCGGCGTGCATCGCGCCGAGCGCCGGCAGATCGTTGGTCGCGAAGATCGCGGTGAGTTTCGGATCGGCTTCCAGCAGCGCACGCGCTGCGGCGTAGCCGCCTTGTATCGTATCGGGCGCATGCTTGACCCGTCCCTTCGGCGCGCCGGCCGCATGCAGCGCATCGACAAAACCTTCGTAACGCGCTGCGTGAATGCCCGAGGCCTTGCTGCCGACAATCGCGCCGATCCGCCGATGGCCGAGCGCCAGCAGATGCGCGCCGGCCAGTTCGCCTGCCAGACGAAAATCGACCGCTACACATGGCAGCCCCGGCGGTTCATTCGGCCGTTCCCACATGCACAGCACCACGGGCGTGCCGCGCGATTCGGTCGTATGAAGGTCTGCAAGGTCCAGGTTCGCATTGGTGACGAGCACGCCTTCGGAAAGCGTCCCCGCGATCTGGTCGAGATAGGCCCGCCCGGTCAGCGGATCTTCGTTCGTATTGCAGATGATCACGAAGTGGCCGCTGCTGCGCGCCGCGTGTTCGACCGCGAGCGCGAACTCCGGATAGAACGGATTGGCAATGCTCGACACCATCAACGCCAGCGTCGGTGCGCGGCCCTCGGCGAGCGCGCGGGCGGCCAGATGCGGACGGTAGCCGAGCGCGTCGACGGCGTCCAGCACCCGCTGCCGGGTGCTCGCGCCGACCCGGCCGCGATTGCGCAGCACGTTCGACACCGTGGCAGGGGTGACGCCGGCGTGACGCGCGACTTCGCTAAGGGTTGTCATAGCATTTTCAATATTTGGGATGGGTGTCCGACATTTGCATCGCAGCCCAAGGCGCGGCACCATTTGCCGCACAGACAAAACGATATCGGAGACAGGTACGGCCCCAGCGATCGGAAGCGATCGATTTTTTTCGGCCCTGCTGATTAAGCGCTTAATCTCCGACGTCGAGCCGATTAAATCACGGAGTCGATGCGATGGCGAGCATTTCGTTGAGAGGCGTGCAGAAGGCGTATGGCGACGGCGCGCTAGTGATCCGCGATGTCGATCTGGAGATCGGCGAGAACGAGTTCTGCGTGTTTCTCGGTCCGTCCGGCTGCGGCAAATCCACCTTGCTGCGGATGATTGCCGGCCTCGAAGACGTGACCGACGGTGACCTGTCGATTGCCGGCCGCCTCGTCAACGACGTCCCTTCGGCGCAGCGTGGTGTGGCGATGGTGTTCCAGAGCTACGCGCTGTTTCCGCATATGACCGTGTTTGAGAACATGGCCTTCGGCCTCAAGCTGGCCAAAACCCCCAAGGACGAAATCGACCGCAAGGTAAGGGAAGCCGCACGCATCCTGCAACTTGAGGCGCTGCTCGAGCGCCGGCCAAAAGCACTGTCCGGCGGACAGCGTCAACGTGTGGCGATTGGCCGGGCCATCGTGCGCGAACCGGGCGTGTTTCTGTTCGACGAGCCGCTCTCCAATCTCGACGCGACGCTGCGCGGCCAGACCCGCATCGAAATCGCGCGGCTGCATAAGCAGTTCGCCAAAGCCAGCGTGGTGTACGTCACGCACGACCAGATCGAAGCGATGACGCTCGCCGACAAGATCGTGCTGCTGCATGCGGGTAAGGACACTGAGCGCTACGGCAGCATCGCGCAGATCGGCGCGCCGCTCGAGTTGTACCACCGTCCGAAGAGCCGCTTCGTTGCCGGTTTCATCGGTTCGCCGCGCATGAACTTTTTGCCGGGGCGGGTGGCGTCGGTTGATCCGCAGGGCGTGATCGTCACGCTCGACGATACGTCCGAGAACGTGCGCGTGCCAGTCAGCGGTGATGGACTCCAGGCGGCGCAACCCGTCACGCTCGGCGTGCGCCCTGAACACCTCGAATTCATCGACGCGGCAGCTTCTGAAAATCCGCAGGACGCCGTTCTGATCCGCACCGTGTCTCTCGTCGAACAACTCGGCGAGCACAGCTACGTCCACCTCGATCAGCCGGGCGGCGCCACGTTGATCGCCAAGGCGCCCGGCGACACACGCCTCGCGCCGGGCGACCGCGCGAGCTTGCGTGTGCCCAACCGCGCCTGCCATTTGTTTACCGAAGACGGCTTTGCCGCCGCTTTGCTCGAATCCGTCGAACACTACGCATAGAGGACATTCGGATGCGCCTTGGAGTCTGTTATTACCCGGAACACTGGCCGGAGTCGATGTGGGAAGACGACGCTCGCCGGATGAAAGCGCTTGGCATCGAGCAGGTGCGAATCGCCGAATTTGCGTGGAGCCGGATGGAGCCAACGCCTGGCGAGTACGACTGGGGCTGGCTCGATCGCGCGGTCGATGTACTTGGTGCGGCCGGTCTGCAGGTCGTCATGTGCACGCCCACCGCGACGCCGCCCAAGTGGCTGATCGACCGTCATCCGGACATTTTGCCGATCGGCGCGGATGGCCGTCCGCGCGCCTTCGGCTCACGCCGACATTACGATTTTTCTTCACCTTCGTATTTCACGGCATCGCAGCGAATCTGCACGGCGGTCGCCGAGCGCTACGGCAAGCATCCGGCCGTTGCATACTGGCAGACCGATAACGAATTCGGCTGTCATCACACGGTGGTCAGCTATTCGCCGGCTGCAGTGGGGCGCTTTCGCGAGTGGCTCAAGGCGCGCTATCAAACGATCGATGCGCTGAACCGTGCGTGGGGAACGGTGTTCTGGAGCATGGAGTACCGCAGCTTCGACGAGATCGACGCGCCGGTGGCGACCGTCACCGAAGCGCATCCGTCGCATCGGCTCGATTACCGGCGCTTCGCCTCCGACGAAGTGGCGCGCTTTAACCGCATGCAGGTCGAGATCATCCGCGCGCATTCGCCGGGGCGGCCGGTTGCGCACAACTTCATGCAGCTCTTTACCGAGTTCGATCACTACAAGGTGGCGGCCGATCTCGATGTCGCCGCGTGGGACAGCTATCCGCTCGGCGCGCTCGAAGAGCAGTGGTTTGCGCCGGACGTGAAAGCGCGCTGGTTGCGCAGCGGGCATCCCGACTTCGCCTCGTTCAATCATGACGTGTACCGCGGTATGTCGAAGCTGCCGTTCTGGGTGATGGAGCAGCAGCCCGGTCCTGTGAACTGGGCACAGTGGAATCCGGCGCCGCTGCCCGGCATGGTGCGGCTATGGAGTTGGGAGGCGTTCGCGCACGGCGCGGGTTGCGTGTCGTATTTCCGTTGGCGCCAGGCGCCGTTTGCACAGGAGCAGATGCACGCTGGTTTGAATACACCTGATAACCGGCTCGATGTGGGCGGCAACGAAGCGGCGCAGGTTGCCGACGAGATTCGCGCGGTGCTCGCCGCGAACGCCGACGCCAACGCTGCGATCCGCTCGAAGGTTGCGCTCGTCTACGACTACGAAGCGAAGTGGCTCTTCGAGATTCATCCGCAGGGCGCGGACTTTCACTATCCGCGCTTCGCGTTCGAGTATTACTCGGCGCTGCGCTCGCTCGGATTGGACGTCGATATCGTGCCGGTCGATGCAGCCCTCGACGGCTATCGTTTGATCGTCGTGCCGCCGCTGCCGGTTGTGCCTGCGGATTTTGCCGCCCGGCTGGCGAGCTCGGGCGCGCAAGTCGTGCTGGGTCCCCGCACCGGTTCGAAGACGGCAGACGTGCAGATTCCGGCGAATCTGCCGCCGGGCGCGCTCGCTTCTGTATTGCCGCTGCGTGTGTGGCGAGTCGAATCGATGCGGCCGAATGTGACCGAAGCTGTGCTGCTCGTGGATAACCAGGAAGCGACCGCAGAGGACGGCGTTGCGCGCCACTGGCGCGATTTCATCGACAGCGACAGCGATACAGTGGATTCGCTCGACGTGCGTGCCCGTTTCGCTGACGGCCATCCTGCTTACGTGAAAAGCGGCGCGTTTCATTACCTCGCGAGCCTGTTCGACGATGCGCTTACCGTTCGCCTTCTGAAGCAGATCGCCGAAGAAGCGGGCGTCGAAACGATATCGCTCGGCGACACCGTCCGTTTCAGCCGCCGTGGCGCGCTGACCTACGTGTTGAACTACGGCGATCAGACGCACACGCTTGCCGATGTCGCCGACGACGCTTTCGTGATCGGCTCACGCGCCATCGAACCGCAGGGTGTGGCCGTCTATCGATCGGGCAACTGATCGATAGCGCTGAACGAAGGATTCCATGCAGTAACAACAACGACGCAAAATCAAGGCATAAAGGAGACAGCAACATGGCACTGAAACCTCGCAAGATTCTGCTGGCACTCGCGCTGGCTGCGGCCGCCGCAGGCGTGTCCGTCGTCAGCACGGCGCAGGCCGGCACGCTCGCGGTCAACATCGCGTTCAAGGGCGCGAGTCAACGGGCAGTCTGGCAGTCGATCATCGACGACTTCAAGAAAACGCATCCCGGTACCGACGTGAAAGTGTCGTTCGTCGATGAAGAAGCGTACAAAGTTCAGTTGCCCGGTTGGCTCTCCACCGTCGCGCCCGATATCGTCAACTGGCATGACGGCGAGCGCATGGCGTATTACGCGCAGCGCGGCCTCTTCGAAGATCTGAGCGGCGACTGGGCGAAGAACGGCTGGAACGACATGTATGCGTCGACGAAGGAAGCGTCGTCGTATAAGGGCAAGCAGTACGCCGCCCCAACTGTGTATTACTCGTGGGGTATGTTCTATCGCAAGGACCTGTTCCAGAAGGTCGGCATTGCCGGTGAACCGAAAACGTGGGACCAGTTTCTCGACGACTGCAAGAAGCTGAAAGCGGCGGGCATTACGCCGATTGCCGTGGCTGGCCGTGATTCATGGACGCTCGCCGGCTGGTTCGATTATCTCGACCTGCGCCTGAACGGCAACGCGTTCCATCAGAAACTGATGGCGGGCGACATCGCGTATACCGATCCGCGGGTGAAGAAGGTCTACACGACGTGGAAGCAACTGATCGACGCCGGCTATTTCATCGACAATTCGCTTTCCTACGATCTGGATGCGGTGCAGCCGTTCCTGTTCCAGGGCAAGGCCGCGATGATGCTGATGGGCACCTTCATCACCGGTGGTTTCCCGCCGAACGTCAAGCCGGAAATGGGCTACTTCCAGTTCCCGATCATCGACGCGAGCGTGCCGACCGCCGAAGATGGTCCAGTCGAATCGCTGCATATTCCGTCGAAGGCGAAGAACAAGGCGGATGCGCATGCCTTCCTGGCGTTCGTCCAGACGCCGGAAAATGGCGCGAAGCTGGCGACCGGTCTCGGCTCCTTGTCGGCGAACAGCAAATCGCCGGAACCTGAGGATCCGATTTCGAAGATTGGCTTCCAGATTCTCGCGAATACGAAGGGCGGCATTGCGCAGTTCTACGATCGCGACATGACGAAGGAAATGGCCGATGAAGGGATGAAGGGGATGCAGCAATTCATCTCCGATCCGTCGAAGCTCGACGACGTGCTCGCGCAACTCGAGCAGACGCGTAAGCGGATCTATAAGAAGTGAGCGGTGGTGGCCCGGGCTTGGGTTTTGGTCTGGGCCGCTACTCGTTGCATCAGATTGGCAACTATGTTGCATGAGACCAGGGTACGTGCTTTGCACCAATTCTGGTCGACAGCTTTGCATGGGACCAGAGTAACGCGCTAAAGCGCGAACTCTGGTCGACAGGAGAATGATCGTGTCGCATTCCGTCACCCGTCACACTGTCGGCGGTCCTGCCGAACCGGGCGGTTCTGGCTTGCCCGGTTCGGGCGTACCGGCATCGGGCGGTGCATTGCGCGGCGGGCCGCCTGGCGCGGCGCGCCGGCGCCGTCCTTCGCCGACCGCGCGCCGCCAGCGGCGAGCCGCTTTCCTGTTTCTCGCGCCGGCCTGCGTGATGGTGGCGATCTACGTCGTGTGGCCGATCATCTCGACCGTGCGCCTGAGTTTTTTCAACTGGGATGGGATGACCGACCCATCTTTCGTCGGCCTCGCAAACTATATCGAGTTGTTCCATACGCCGACGTTCTACACGGCGCTGAAGAATAATCTCATCTGGCTGCTGCTGTTCCTGCTTGCGCCGCCGATGGGGCTCGCCGTCGCGCTCTATCTGAACCAGGCCGTGGCCGGCATCCGCATTGTCAAATCGCTGTTCTTTGCGCCGTTCGTGTTGTCGGGCGTGGTGGTCGGCTTGATCTTTTCGTGGTTCTACGACCCGACCTTCGGCTTGCTCGCGGTGATTCTCGGGCACGGCGTGCCGGTACTCGGCGACCCGCGTTACGCGACCCTCGGGATCGTGTTCGCCGCGCTATGGCCGCAAACCGCGTATTGCATGATTCTTTATCTAACCGGTCTGACGTCGCTGAACGCCGAGCAGATCGAGGCGGCGCGCATGGAGGGCGCGCGCGGCTGGTCGATGCTGTGGCACGTGATCCTGCCGCAATTGCGGCCGACCACGTTCATGGCGATCGTCGTCACGGTGATCGGCGCGTTGCGCAGCTTCGATCTGATTTCGGTGATGACGAGCGGCGGACCGTTCGAAAGTTCGACCGTGCTCGCGTACTACATGTACGACCAGGCAATCAAGTACTACCGCATCGGCTATTCCGCGGCGGTGGCGGTCGTGCTGTTCGCCATCATGCTGGTGTACATCGTTTATCACCTGCGCCGCATGCTGCGCACCGAGCAATAAGGAGCCGATCATGTTTCCGATCCCAATCGACAAATGGAAGCCGGTGACGCGCCGCGCGTACAAACTGACGTTGCCGCTCGCGCTGCTGATCTGGCTGCTGCCGATGATGGCGGTGCTCGTGACCTCGGTGCGTTCGACGGAAGAACTGAGCGAGGGCAACTATTGGGGCTGGCCGAAGCACTTCGCGATGTTCGATAACTATCGCGAGGCGTTGACGACCTCGCCGATGCTGCATTACTTCTGGAACAGCGTGCTGATTACGGTGCCCGCTGTGGTGGGTTCGATTGCACTTGCGGCGATGGCGGGATTCGCGCTGGCTATTTATCGGTTTCGCGGAAATTCGACGTTGTTTGCGACGTTTGTCGCGGGCAATTTCGTGCCGGTGCAGGTGTTGATGATCCCGGTGCGGGATCTGTCGTTGCAACTTGGTTTGTTCAATACCGTGAGCGCGCTGATTCTGTTCCATGTGTCGTTTCAGACCGGATTTTGCGCGCTGTTTCTGCGGAATTTCATCAAGCAGTTGCCGTTTGAGCTGGTCGAGGCGGCGCGGATCGAAGGCGCCAATGAGTGGACCGTGTTCTTCAAAATCGTATTGCCGTTGATCCGCCCCGCGCTGGCGGCGCTGGCGATTCTTGTGTTCACGTTCGTGTGGAATGACTACTTCTGGGCGCTGTGTCTGACGCAAGGTGACGACGCGGCGCCGATTACCGTAGGCGTTGCGGCGTTGAAAGGGCAGTGGACGACGGCGTGGAATCTGGTTTCGGCGGGGTCGATTCTTGCCGCGTTGCCTTCGGTCGCGATGTTCTTTGCGATGCAGAAGCATTTTGTGGCGGGATTGACGTTTGGGGCGACGAAGGGGTGAGGGCGCGTTAGAAAAAACGCGCCCATCAGGATCCGGGTTAGAACGTATGCCGGATCGCCGCGCGGACAACAATCTGACTCGATGACGACGACAGGTCCTGTGCACCGGGCACGTATGCCTGATCCAGCGCCGATCCGGTCGCGTCGCCGGTGATCTTCTGAAACGCGCCCTGGAGGTAGATATCGGTGCGCTTTGACAGGTTGTAGTCCGCCATCAAGCCGACTGTATGAATCTTCGGTCGCACACTACCTTTCGTTGCATCGTAGTTCTCCAGCGTGTAGACGTATTGTGCTCCCACGAAGAACGCCGGCGTGAACTGATATTTTCCGTTCAGTTCGAAATTCTGATACTTCAAGCTGGTCAACGTGCCGCCTGCCAGTGCCCCGCTAGTCGGTTCGATGCTTTCCTGTGTGCTGAGGTAGGCGACATTCGTGGCTGGATTGCTGATGTTCGTGTTGGTATAGACGAAACCAAGCGTCGCCGGGCCCAATGTGTAGTTGATCCCTGCGCCAAAGACGCGCAAACGCTCCGATTGAAAGTTCGCGTCTGCGGCGACGGTCGAACTCGAACCGGCAATCGCGCCACCGGATGTCGATCCAGGATTGTCTGCATTCAAATAAGCGGCGGCGATCAACAGCCCGCCGTAGGTGTACTGCGCGCCAACACTCAATTGCCGGTTGTTGGCGAAGCCAGTACCGCTGCTGAAACTATACGTGCCGCCAAACTGGAGGCCGGCAACATCCGGGCTCGCATACTTGACCGTGTTGTTCACGCGGAACGTGTTATCTGTGTTGTCGTTGTCGAACGGGTGGGATAGCAGATAGCCTCCCCAATTGCCGTTGGCTGTCGTCAGCGCAAGATAGTCGACCACCGAATCGTATTGGCGGCCAAGGGTAACTGCCCCGTACCGTTCGCTCTCGATACCGACATATGCCTGGCGTCCAAACCCCAGGCCACCTTGCGCGAGCTTGCCGTTGTTGACGTTGAAGCCGCTTTCGATCTGAAAAAGCGTTTTGAACCCGCCACCCAGATCTTCGGCACCTTTCAGTCCCCAGCGACTACCTTGTGCGTAGCCGCTTGCCATTTCGTACACGTGGCTTGCGCCAACGTTATTCGTGAAGTCGAGCCCCTCATCGATGACGCCATACAGCGTTACACTACTCTGCGCAAATGCCGACGTTGCAAATGCGGACGTTATCGCAATACAAATAATTGTTTTGTTCAATTCGTCATCCTTAACGTATATTTTTTTTCTGCTCGATTGTCGTTGGCCAAATCAACGATTTGCCGGAATGGCAAATAGAGCGGCAAAGCGCCGTCAACCACTTCTTGGTTTCAGATACGCCAAAAGGCGTCGCTCCAGTTGACGAAACATCCAGACCAGGGCGAAAGCGATCATTGCGTACAAAAGTGCTGCAATTCCAAATGCCTCGAACGACGCGTACGTTGCCGAATTGACATCACGAGTCACTTTCAGAATGTCTGGAATCGTCGCGGTGAACGCGAGTGTGGTGGAATGCAGCATCAGAATCGCTTCGTTGCCGTACATGGGTAACGCGCGCCGCAGCGCCGAAGGCAGAATGATTCGCCGGTAGACGGTAAATCTGGACATGCCGACTGCGATCGCTGCTTCGATTTCTCCATAGGCCGTCGCCTTGATCGATCCCGCAAAGATTTCCGTTGCGTAGGCGCACTCGTTCAGCGCGAATGCCAGCAGTGTGCAGTTCATCGCATCACGAAAGAATGCGTCGAGCAGCGCATGCGAATGCACGACATGCAAGCTGTACAGTCCCGTATAGCAGATCAGCAACTGGACGTAGAGTGGTGTTCCCCGAAACACGTAGGTGAACAGCCAGACCGGTGTCGACAGGAACCGGTTGCGCGATGCGCGGGCCACCGCGAGCGGCAACGCCGACATAAATCCCAGTCCGAGCGATGCCACCAGAAGCCACAACGTGACCGCGAGCCCGGTGAACTGAAAGCCATCGGTGTACAGGTAGTTTTGCCAGTACTGCCGGACAATATCGATCATGTCGCCACGCGCCTCACACCCGCGGAATACCGTACTTCGAGCCGCCACAACACCACATTGGATAGCGTTGTTATTGCCAGATAGATCGCACCGGCCACGATCGTGAACAGAAAGAAGTTCTGTGTCGACTTGCCGGCATCCTGCGAGGCCTTGACGACATCTGACAGTCCGATGATCGACACCAGTGCGGTCGCCTTGACGATAACCTGCCAGTTGTTGCCGATACCCGGCAACGCAAGTCGCATCATTTGCGGAAACATGATCCGAGTGAACACCTGCCAGTTGGACATGCCGAACGCCATGCCCGCTTCCAGTTGTCCCCTCGGCACGCCCATGAATGCGCCGCGGAATGTCTCGGTGAAATACGCACCGTAGATGAACCCGATTGTGACGACACCGGCCGAGAACGGATCGATATCCCTCTGGTTGAAACCAAACGCGTCCGTGATGTGGTTCAACACGATCTGGATGCTATAGAAAAGCAGCAGCATCAGCACGAGATCCGGCACCGCCCTGATCAAGGTCGTGTATGCGACACCGAGCCGCACGACGTAACGGCGGCTGGACAGCCTGGCCGCCGCACCGCAGAGTCCCAGCGCGAACGAAACAAGTAGCGACAGCAGCGCAAGCTTGATCGTTTCGCAGGTGCCGGCCACGAGAGCCGGCCCGAAGCCTCCGAGTATCATTTTGTCTCCTGTAGTGGCTGGCTCAGACCGGCTCACTTTGCGCCGTAGATATCGAAGTCGAAGTACTTCCGGTTGATTCGTGCGTAGGTCCCGTTTGCCAGCACGGCAGCTAGTGCCTGATTGAATGCGTCACGCAGCGCGACGTCCTCCTTGCGAAGGCCAAGACCGTCGCCTAGACCGAAATACTTTGGATCGTCCAACGCCGGGCCGGCAAACTTATAGTCCTTGCCCTCCGGTTTCTTGAGAAAACCGTCGTTCGCTTCGATCGATGCCTGAAATGCCGCATCGAGCCGTCCCGAGATCAGGTCCGTGTAAACCTGATCCTGGTTCTGGTAGGCGACGATCTGCACGCCAGCCGGTTGCCACTCCGCTTTGGCGTAATCCTCCTGGCTCGAACCCTGTTCGACGCCGACACGCTTCCCCTTTAGCGAGGCGGCGGTCGGCAGTAGATCGGAGGTGCGCTTGACGACCAGCCGTGCCGGCGCGTTGGAGATCTTGTTCGTGAACGCGATCTGCTGCATGCGCTTGGGTGTGATGGTCATCGAAGAGGAGATCGCATCGAACTTTCTCGCCAGCAATCCGGGGATCATTCCGTCGAAGCTGGTTTCGACCCATACGCAGCGGGCGTGAAGTTCGGCACAGAGCGCATTTGCGATATCCACGCCAAAGCCGGTCAGCTTTCCGTCCGGCGTCTTGAACTCCAGTGGCGGGTAGGTTGGGTCCACCGCCAGCCTGATTTCCTTGCCGGACCAATCGGCGGCACTGGCGCTGCCTGACAGCGCCATCAAAGCAAATGAGATCGCTGCAAGTGTCTTCTTCACGTGTGTTTCTCCTCAACGTCGTTGTTGTACTGCTTATGTTCCATGCGAACAGGTTTTGCCAGAAAGCGTTCGGTCAGCTTGACCCAATAGGTGGCGCCCACTGCCAGGCAGCCGTCGTTGAAGTCATAGCCGGAGTGATGTAGCGCGCAACTGCGTTCGCCGTCTCCATTGCCGATCACGAGGTAGCTGCCGGGGCATTTTTCAAGCATGCATGCGAAGTCTTCGCTGGCTGTGAAGGGTTCGAGGTCGTCGATGATGGACTGGGTGCCGAACCAGTCCGCCGCCACCTGGCGCGCGAAGTCCGTTTCCCTGGCGTGATTGATCAGCACTGGATGACAACGGAAGTAGTCGATTTCCGCATGCGCGCCGAAGCTTGCCGCCTGCCCGTGCACGAGTTCGTGAATCCGGCGTTCGAGCAGGTCGCGCACGTCCGGCGCAAGCGCCCGGACGGTCAGCAGCATCTGCGCCGATGACGGGATCACATTCGACGCGACGCCCGCATGAATCGAACCGACGCTGATGATGGCCAGATCGCGCGGGCTTACGTTACGGGACACGATACTTTGCAGCGCCGTCACGATCGAAGCGCATACGACGATCGGATCGATAGCCTTGTCGGGCACGGCGCCGTGTCCTCCACGACCCACCACGCGCACGGTGACGGTGTCGGCAGAAGCCATGAATGCGCCGCTGAAGAAGCCCAGATGCCCTGCCGCATAGCCGGGGACGTTGTGGAGCGCGAATACGGCGTCGCACGGAAAGCGTTCGAAGAGGCCGTCTTCCATCATTTTTTGCGCGCCGCCGAGACCTTCTTCTGCAGGCTGGAAAATCAGGTTGAGCGTGCCTGAGAAGGCGCGTGTTTCGGCGAGGTACTTTGCTGCAGCCAACAACGTGGCTGTATGCCCATCGTGGCCACATGCGTGCATGACGCCGTCGTTCCGGCTGGCATAGGGCAAGCCCGTCGTCTCGCTGATCGGAAGTGCGTCCATATCGGCGCGCAGTCCGAGGGACGGCCCGTGTCCGATCTTTAACGTGCCCACTACGCCGGTTTTACCTACGGCACGCGTGACCTGATAGCCCCACTTGCTTAGGCATTCGGCGACCAGCTCGCTGGTTGCGACCTCCTGCAGACCGAGTTCCGGATTGGCATGAATACGGTGACGCAAGCCGATCATTTCCTCTTGAATGGCTGCGATGCCGGGCAAAACGAAGTCTTGAACCATCGATGAAGTCCTTTGAAGAGCGGGCAGCCCCGGCTGTCACAGCCTAGCTGTTCGGGCTTCGGGCGTTGCAACTGTCTGCACTGGTCGGAATGCTATTTAGCTAAATTTCGGGGGTGAAGCCGCAGTTTTGTTATGCTGACAACCATTTGTTGTCGGGGTGGTTTCGTGAAGATTCATCAATTGCAGGCGTTAGTCGCCAGTGCCGAAGCGGGCAGCATCAGGGCGGCGGCGCGGTCGTTGGGGATTTCTCAGGCCGCTGTCACGCGTTCGCTGCGCGAACTCGAAGCCACTGAGCAATTGCCGCTGCTGATACGCGCGCCTGAAGGAATCAGCTTTACCGAATATGGCAAGGCGCTGCTGACGCACGCGCGACTGGTCCTTAATCAGTTGGAGCACGCGCAGAACGACCTGGCAAGATTGCGCGGCCGGGCGGAGGGACGGCTGAGTGTTGGCGTGACGCCGTGGATCACGTTGACGTTTCTGGCCGAGACGGTATTGCTGTTTCGCAAGCGAATGCCCGATATTCAGCTGGAACTGTTCGAAAGCCTGATGGCTGTTGCGCAACCGCTTCTGCGCGCCGGCGATATGGACTTCGTAATCGGGCAGTTGCATCCGTCTACTGCCAGCCAGGAGTTTTCCTGCGAACCGGTGTTGAATTACGAGACGGCCGTGATGGTTCGCCGAGGACATCCGCGTCAGCACTGCCGTTCGATTCACGATTTACTCGATCAGGACTGGGCACTGAATTTCGCGCCTGACGGCCAGGACGCGCTAATCGACTACCTGTTCACGCGCCACGGTGCGCAGATCGAAGCGAACCGCATTGTGCGGGCTCATTCGTTAGGAACACTTCAGATGCTGGTTGAACGTGCCGATATGTGCACGTGGTGTCCAACCGTTCTTCAGACAACGCCATTGTTTCAAGGCCAACTGATGGCTCTAGCGCTGAAAGAACAATTCGATACGCGACAACTGAGCATTGTCACGCGCCGCAATAGCACGCTCGGCGGCGCGGCTCGTTGCTTTATCGACTGTCTCCTGCAAGTGATCCGCAAGCACGCACGGTCGGCGAAGAAAGAAGACCTTGTGTTGTTTGAGACGTTGACCCTGCTCGTTTGAGCATCAAGGAACTGCACTCGTGATGCGATCATTACCAGCCTTGGCGAACAACTTTCAGCGCCCTAATTTACGTTGAAATGCACACGGATATCCTGCCGGCTTTCGACTGGATGTCCAGCCTGCATCGCCGGAAAGAACCGCCATCTACGGAGCGTTTCGAGCAGGATCTGATTGAGGCGCGGGTTGGCGGTCGGCTTGACGAGTTCGACATCGACTGAGCCGTCAACGTGAATGGCGAAGCGAGCCGTGGCGACGGTTTGATATGCCTGGTCACGTAAATCGTCGGGGAGTTCCGGCAACGGTTGAGCAATGGCGTGCGCGGTTGCTTCGGCGGACGATGTGGCCGATGGCGTGGCGTTTGCTTTTTCCTCGGCAGAAGGGCCCGCAGCACGCGCTGGCGGTTCGTTCGCCACTTTCGGCTCTTCCGCCGCGGGCGTCGACTGAGCCGGCGCAACGCTGTGCACCGAGCGCACGTCCGGCTTCGATGGCGCAGGCGTCGTCGTGCGTGCTTGTGCTGACACGTGAGAGTGCGGATCTGCAGCTTGTCTTGGCTTCGCCGGTGCGATCGGAGCGGGCATAGCATGAGTAGCCGGAGCCGCAGAAGGATTCGCAACCGGAACATTCGGAGGATCGAGTTCCACCACCCGCATCTCGAGTGGCTTATCAGGCGCATGCACAGACGGGGTTGTACCCAACCATTGCCCCAACTGAAACAGGAACCCGATCCATACGACCAGCGCGACCAGCACCGCTAGCGCAATCCGTATCCGCGGAGAATCGTCCACAGTGTCCGCAAGGCGCATCCTGCTACTCACGACGCACGGCGATCAAAAACCGCTCAGCACCCGCGCGGCGCGCGGCCAGCATCGCCTGAACGACCACGCCGTGGCCTGCCGCGTCGTCAGCGGCGATCACAACATTGCCGTCCGCTTGCAGCAGGCGTTTTACCGCCGGCTCGACCTGATCGAGATGGACGGACTGATGATTCACGAATACCTCATTGCTGCTGTCCACTGAAATAGTCAGGGGTTCATGGGCCGCCATCTTTTGCGCGCTGCCGGCAGGGAGGTTGACCTTGAGCGCGTCGAGCCGCTGCATCGCGAGCGATGCGAGCATGAAGGTCGCCAGAAGAAAGAACATCACATCGATCATCGGAATGATTTCGATGCGACCGCGCTTGGCCGCACGCGAGCGCTTGAATTTCACGGCTGCGCTCCCGCGGACGTGGCTGCAACGGCAAGACGGATTTCGCTGAGTCGCGCATTCGCGAACGACTCGAGTTCATCCATGAGTCGTTCGAGCCGACGGGAAAAATAGTTGAACGCAAAGAGCGCGAACAAGGCGACGACGAGGCCAATCGCGGTTGCCACCAGAGACTGGGCCACGCCACCGGTCACGCCACCCGGATCGACGAGACCATCGCCGCCGAACAACTGGAACGAATGCATCATGCCGACGATGGTGCCCAACAGACCCAGCAAAGGCGCCGCCGTCACGATGGTCTCCAACACCCAGAAACCTTTGCTCATGTCGCGTTCGATTTGCGCGGCAACCGATTGCGCCTTGGCCTCGCGTAGCCACAGCGGTACGGAAGGATCGGGCGCCCACGGCGCGCTCATGCGTCTGAATGCGTTCTGACTGGAGACATCCTTCAATCTGCCGGGCCAATCGAGGGCCGAGCCGTCCGCCGCAATGTCGTGTGTGCCACGCAGCGTGCCCGACAACCGGCCGAAACGCAGAAACACATAGGCCCGGTCGAGGGCAATGGCGGCTGCCAGAATGGCGAGTATCGTCAGCGGATAGATGACCCATCCGCCTATGCGCACTGCCGCTAGAACGCTTGTCCAATCTTGCATGCTTTACCTCTTCGTAGCTGGACAGAATCAGAAATGCTTGGTGACGCCGGCATAGACGGCGAAATGCGGACCGTACTGCGGTGCGCCGACGCCGATACCCGACCCGTCGCGCAACTCATAGACGCGGTTGAACGCGTTGATCACGACGAGGCGTGCATCGAATTTGCCGATGAGAGGCTGATTGAAGTGCTGTATCACCCCAAGATTGACTTGCGCATAGAGCGGCAGCCGATCCGTGTTCGCAAAGCCGCTGCGCAAACCGCTTCCTACGAGTCCGTCGAATGTGAAAGTCGTTCTGCCGAGATCGTAGGTCCCACCGAACGATGCAGTGATGCGTTGGTCGTGATCCAGATAGACCCAGTGATTGTTGATATAGGCGAGTTCTGCCGGGTCGAAATTGAACTGCGCTGAATCGATCTGCGTGCCTTGCGCGCGGCTCCACGCGAGATTCATGTACGCGGATACGTTGTCCTGTTTGTAGTTGGCCGTGAACTCGACCCCATACACGCGCCCCTCCCTGTAGTTGAACGGCGTGAAGATGAGCGCGGAGCCGAACTGTCCTTCATCGAGCAGGTTCGCCGACTTCTTGTAGTAAGCGTCGAGCCCGACCGTCACGTTCGATCCAAGACGCTGGGTCACACCGAGATCGAAATAATGGCTGCGTTCCGGTTGCACCTGATCGTTCTGGTTCGATGGACTCTGGTTGGTCGTGCCATTGAAACGGCTGATGGTCGAGCCGGACACCAGCTCGAACGCAGGCGGCGTGAAATAGCGCGCGTAACCGGCATGGAGGGTCGTGGCCGGCGTCAGCGTATAGACAAGTCCGATGCGGGGGCTAAGCTGGCTTGCGCTGACATATTCGTCCATCTTGTCGTAGCGCAGACCATAGTTCAGCGTGAGCTTGTCCGTGATTTTCCACTCGTCCTGTACGTAGGCGCTGTACAGATAACCGGTCTTGCTGCTGGAGTCCTGAATATTGAAGGGCTGATCGGAAAGCTGGTTGCCGTTGCTGTCCGTCGCGAATACGTTGACGCTGTCGTTGAACACGGCGTGTTCTTGCTGAAAGAAGAGGCCCGCCCGGACCGTATGCCTGTCGTTCAGCCGCCAGGTCGTGTCCACCTGTGCGCCATTGGCCGAGTTGCTGTGAAAATCTTGCGACGCCACGCCGTTAAAGAGCAGATCGCCGACCGGATCGGGATTGAATTGCGTCCGCGTGTAGCGGGTAAACAAGGCAACCTGATAGTCGAGTGCGCCTCCATTGGTGCCCTGGAGGGCCACCATGGCGAAGTTGTTCAACTCCGATTGCGTTTCGTTCAGTTGGCTCGAATCGAACGTGTTGCTGCCGTTGAGTGTGAAGTTGGTCGGCAAGCCGGGGGTGTTGGGAATCTCGAACTGGTTGCTTGTCGTGCCGAACATCACGCTCACGCGGGTGAGCGGGTTGATGATGTACGACATGTAGCCGAACGCATCGCCCTGACGGGTGTGATCGTGAATCGCGTTGGCACTGGCAGTGGGATTCTCGATCCCGAGGTTGTTCATGCCGAGCGAGCCGCTGAAATAGTAGCTGAACGGCCCCTGATTGCCGAATACATCCGCGCTGGTCTTGATCGTCTGATGGCTGCCGCCGAACACGTCGATGGAGCCACCGTTGCCGGCATCGCCCGTCTTCGTGCGGATGTCCACCACGCCTGCCGTGCGGTAGCCGTATTGGGCCGGTAACGCGCCGGTGAGCAGGTTCACCTGGTCGATGATGCGGGTGTCGAGTGCCTGGCCGAAACCGCTGATCGGCTCGGGAATGATGATGCCGTTGATGCGGTATTGCAGGTTCGCATGATCACCGCGCACGTGCAGTTGCCCGTACGAGTCGCTCGCCACGCCAGGCGCTTGTAGCAACACCTGGTTCAGCGGCGTGTCTTGCCCTGCGGGCAGCGCATTGATATCGGCCTGGCTGAAGCGGTACACGCTGCTGCCGGTTTCTGGCAACAATCCGTTGCGGGCCCGATCGAGACGCTTTGCATTTACCTGAACGTCGAGTGTGTCGCTTTGAGCGAGTTTGACGCTTACTGCGCTTTCTGTACCCGCAGCCGTGGTCGCCATGCTGCTGCCGCTCGCAAATCCCGGTGCCGTAACGACGATCGCATAGGTCCCCGGTGTCACATGGCCGATCGCGAAACGGCCGTCTGCATCCGTCTTTGCCTCATTGACTGCGGCGCCGCTTGCGTTCTGAACGCTCACGGTGGCGTTCCGGACGGGCTTGCCCGCTGCGTCGGTGACGGCGCCCGTCACCGAACCTTCGTCGGACGCGGCGTGGGCATGAGCGGCGATAGCGAACAGCAGCAGGGCTGCATGGGAGACACGCGTGCGGTTTTTCATCTTGATTTATTCAGGGTGGGCGCTGGGTGGATGTGTTTTCTGTCTTGTTGACGTTCTTCCTGCGTGCGATACGGATGACGAGGCGTGCGCTGACTGGTTCCGATCAAGCGGGCACCTTGCCGTCATCCGTGGTGAGGAATGTTATATCATTACATTGCAAAACAAAAATGACAACCCGAGGGAGGGCACGGCGAGCGATTGGGGAAATCGAGGAGGGGCGTTTTACGCGTGAGCGGCGGCCCGGATTCGGACCGCCGCAATCGTTCGGCGCGAGGGGAGGGATGCTCGCGCGCGGCGATTTCGACAAATGGTTTGCCCGTCGCCGCCGATGACCCGCGTGTCACGAAGTCATCGGCGAGCGTTCAGGCGTTCACATCAATTGGCCTGCAGACTCAGTGCCCAAAGCCGTTGCTCTTGATATAAGCAGACAGTTTGGCGATATCGAGGCTTCCCCAGCCGGTCGGATAGTCCCAACCGGTGGCCGCCTTGTAACCATAGCCGCCGTAGCCGTTGTTACCCGATCTCACGTCGTGCACCAGCGAAGGCGTCGAGCTAATGGCGCTGTAAAAGCTGGCTGCGGGGAAGCCCAGGCTATTCGAATTCGCGGTCTGCAAGCGCGCCCACAGCCCGACGAAGATCGGCGAAGCGAGGCTCGTCCCGCCGATCTGCTGCAACTGACCGTAGTTGTAAATCAGTGCGCCCGTGCTCTGCGCAGCGTCGAAGGAGATGTCGGGCAGCAGACGCCGGCCCGGCGTGCCGCTCACCACCGACTGCCACGACGGCTTCGCCTCGTACACGCTGTAGCCGCCGCCGGTCGCCCAGAGCTTGCCGTTGCTGTCGAGCCCTTCGTTCCAGACAGTTTCGCTCGAGTAGGCGCCTGCCGAAGTCGTGTAAAGCGTCGTGCCGCCGACGGCGATCACGTTAGGCGACGAGGCCGGCCACGATACCGAATAGGTGCTGCCGTCAGGGTAGCCGCGGTTGTTGCACTCGTACACGCCCTCATCCCCGGACGAGACCGAGAAGGTCTGCCCCTGTGCCGCCGCTGTCGCGAAGATGCGGTCTTCGGCCTGCAGCGTGCCGTCCGCGTTGGCATCGACTTCGCACCAGCCGAGCGATACGTTGATCACCTTCGCGACGTTATCGGACACTGCCTGATTGAACGCTTGCGTGAGGCCGGTGTTGCCGGACGCGCTTTGATCGGCCATATAGAACAGCAGTTGCTGCACCGCGCCGCCTGCGGAACCGACAATCGACTGGCTGTCGAGGTCCCATTCACCCTGGCCTTCCTGATCGTCTCTGTAGTCGCCATTCGACGACCCGGTCTGGATCATCTGCGTGTTGACGGCCGCCAGGCCATTCGCGCTGGTGAACTGCTGGAGATCCTGGAGCGTCTGCGAGACGCCGCCGATCGTGATGATGCCGACTGTCGTGTTCGCCGCGGTGGGTGCGCTGCTGGCGTCGTAGATCGTTGAGAACTCGGTCGGATTGTGGCCCTTGGCCGTACCGGTGGCCAGCGTCTTCGCGGCGGAACGCTCGCCGACCTTCAGCATCGAATGGGCACGCGCGACGTTCTGCAAGCCGAGCACCGAACCGACTATTTCGCCGAGATCCTGCGGCACTTGTGCCGGCGCCGTGTTCGCGTAGCCGGCCTTGCCGTTCAGTTGGTAGCGAACCAGCGGGGTGTTGAAGGCCGCTTTGACGGCGCCGGCGCTGCCATCGGCGGAAATCAGCAGGCGGTTCGGCGCGACGTGAATATTGACGAAGCCGTTCTTTCGCAAATGCGTGACGACGGCCTGCACTTGCGCTTCGGTCGGCGCGTACTGAGAGAGAAATTGCTGATGCTTGAGGAATTTGCCGAACTGCGCGTTGCCCGGCTGGTTGACTGCCTGCGCGAGTTGCTTCAGTTGCGCCTCATCGCGAAGCTTGAGACTGACCACGATATGTGCGGTCTCGCCGGCGGCGAGTTCGAGCAAAGGCGTGGCACTGCGCGCCTCGACCTGGGAGGGCGTGACAAACGCCTTCGTGTCGGTGGGCGCCCACAGCGTGGACGCAGGTGATGCGCCGAATGCGGCGAACGAAGCAATAGCGAGAGGCAAAGCAACGACCGCGCAACGGTTTAGACATAGGACCGTCTGT
The DNA here is from genome assembly GCF_009690905.1 of Paraburkholderia madseniana. Classification (GTDB taxonomy): domain Bacteria; phylum Pseudomonadota; class Gammaproteobacteria; order Burkholderiales; family Burkholderiaceae; genus Paraburkholderia; species Paraburkholderia madseniana. The sequence continues at coordinate 58,075 of NZ_VOSW01000005.1, read as the reverse complement.
TTTGCGGTTGACGACTTCATGTGACCTCCTGAGATAACAGTGCAACGAGACGCCGAATCTTCCGGTGGCTGTTTCCGGTCGAGTCAAATAAATAGGAATTTCGTCTGGAAGCGCTGTTCTGAATGGTTAATAGGGGCACTCAGTTAAATCGATGAGCGCCGCCAAATTACCGTTCATTACAGATTATCGGTACCTATCAGAATAGATGGTTGAGAGGGAGAAGAAGTCACGAATGAACGAGGGTGTTTACTTGAAAATATTATTTTTATCAGTAAGTTATGTAGTCGTTGATTGTTCGACAACACCTAAGTGCATGGCGCGTTGCAATGGAGGCGGGACTCTAATTGATTTAATGACGCCATCGCTTCGTCATTAATTACAAAATCATTTCTTTATGCTAATTCGATAGTGATGTGCCAGGATTTGAAGAATTTGCAATTAAAAGGCATGTCTGTTCGATTGGAATTAATTGGGCTGTATCGTCAAAGGGGGAATCAAAAAATAATGCGACCTGTGACCGAGTTGTTAGAGCGGACGGACGCCTTATAACGCCACCGTCCGCTCGCCCCCGGCATAGGCATTCGACAGCCAGCCAGCCATTCGTTGAAGCCCGAACCACTTCCAAAAGTGCACGGTCAACGGTCAGCTGCCGAAGTACGGCGTGCAGAAGCTTACGGGGCCGACACACGCCGGCATCGCCGCGCCTGCTGAACGAGCGGGCGTGTTGGACGAGCGTTGGCCAGCCGCCGTCGAACCCGACATCGCCGGACCCTCGCCACTCGTGTTCATCTTCAGGCGCGCGGCCTGCTGCGCGAAGATCGGGTTGATCTCGGGGTATGACGTGTCGGTCACGAGGCGCGAGCCGTTAGCTTCTGCCTGAACCAGTTCCTGGCGCACTTCCGCGCGGGTCTTTTCCTGCGCCGATGCCTGAGTGACTGCGCCGGCCGATGCAAGGAGGATCATCGAAAGGGTCATTGCAAGATTGAGTTTAATTTTGGATGCCTAATTGAGGTTGATTGAATCTAACGATCTATGTGATTGAGAACTACGTCTTTACTTGTCCACCTATGTGGTCCACGTGCTGCCGAAGCTGCGCGGAAGCGTTTCTGCTTTCGCTCGTAGACCGTCTGTTTGCTGCCGTCCACGTAAGGGCAAACACACCGCTTGGCTGCTTATTCCAAATTTTTTCTGCAGCCCCGGGGGAATGGTACAAAACTTACATTTTCCTGAAGGCTCCGACAAAACCTTGTACGCCACCGTACCGACTTCCCCCTCCTACGCGTGCACCGTCATCGCAAGCCCCCTGCATTTCTCCGTCACCGCCGATCGAAACAGTTTCGCGTGACAAGGCTTCCCTGACCGATTTGTGCTCCATCCCCATTTCGCCCGGAGCGGCCAACCGCGTGATCGAGCCGATCATGCGGAATGCCATGTCACGCCCGGCGCAGCAGGGGCGCCGCCACGAGCGCAACACATCTATCAAGCACGCACGAAAGCGTGCAAGGGACACAAAATGTCAACCAGCGATTCGATTCTGGAGGAGCCGCAAGCCTTCCTTCCTCACGCCAGCGTGACGGCTTACGCCGCGATCTCCGGCATGGATGCCTACCGCGCGTTGGTCGCTGAAGCTGAGCGCGATTACGCAGGGTTCTGGGCGCGTCTCGCGCGCGAGACGCTCGAGTGGAAAAAGCCGTTTTCTACGGTTCTCGATGAATCGCGCGCGCCGTTCTATGAATGGTTCAACGACGGCACCCTCAATGCGTCCTACAACTGCCTCGACCGCCACGTCGAAGCCGGTAACGGTGAGCATGTTGCGGTGATCTTCGAAGCAGACGACGGCACCGTCACGCACGTCACCTACCGGCAGTTGCTCGAACGGGTGAGTCGCTTTGCCAACGCTTTGCGAACGCGCGGCGTGACGAAAGGCGATCGCGTGGTGATCTACATGCCGATGTCGATCGAAGGCATCGTGGCGATGCAGGCGTGCGCGCGCATCGGCGCGACGCATTCCGTCGTGTTTGGCGGTTTTTCGTCGAAGTCGCTCAATGAGAGGATCGTCAACGTGGGTGCGATCGCGCTGGTCACCTGTGATGAACAGATGCGCGGCGGCAAAGCGCTGCCGTTAAAGAGCATCGCGGACGAGGCCCTTGCGATGGGCGGCTGCGAAGCGGTGAAAAGCGTTATCGTCTATCGGCGCACGGGCGGCAAGGTTGCGTGGCACGAAGGGCGCGACCTGTGGATGCACGAGCTCACAGAAGCCGCAGCAGACACGTGCGAGCCCGAATGGGTTGGCGCCGAACATCCGCTCTTCATTCTGTATACGTCCGGTTCGACGGGGGTGCCCAAGGGTGTGCAGCACAGCACGGGAGGCTTCCTGATGTGGGCCGCGCAGACCATGAAGTGGACCTTCGACGCGAAGCGCAGCGACGTATTCTGGTGTACCGCCGACATCGGCTGGATCACTGGCCACAGCTATATCGCGTACGGCCCGACTGCGATCGGCGCGACCCAGGTCGTGTTCGAAGGCGTGCCCACCTATCCGAACGCCGGCCGCTTCTGGGAGATGATCGCGAAACACCGCGTGACGGTGTTCTACACCGCGCCGACCGCGATCCGTTCGCTCATCAAGCTTGCCGAATCCGATCCCAAAGTTCATCCGGACCGTTACGACCTGTCGACTTTGCGCCTGCTCGGCACAGTCGGCGAACCGATCAACCCGGCCGCGTGGACGTGGTTCTACGAACACGTCGGCCATAGCCATTGCCCTGTCATCGACACCTGGTGGCAAACGGAAACGGGTGGCCACATGATTGCGCCGATGCCGGGCGCCACGCCACTGGTGCCGGGTTCGTGCACGCTTCCGCTGCCTGGCATCATGGCCGCGGTCGTCGACGAAACCGGGCAGGACGTGCCGAACGGGCAGGGCGGCATTCTCGTCGTCAAACGGCCATGGCCGTCGATGCTGCGCGGCGTCTGGGGCGATCCGGAGCGCTATAAGACGAGTTACTTCCCCGAAGATCTCGGCGGCAAGCTGTACCTCGCCGGCGACGGCGCGGTGCGTGACGAGGACACCGGCTACTTCACGATTACCGGCCGTATCGACGATGTGCTCAACGTGTCGGGCCACCGGCTCGGCACGATGGAGATCGAGTCGGCGCTCGTCGCGAACCCGCTGGTGGCGGAAGCCGCGGTCGTCGGCCGTGCCGACGAGACGACTGGCGAAGTCGTCGTCGCGTTCGTGGTGTTGAAGGGCGAGCGGCCAACCGGCGACCAGGCGATCAGAATCGCGACCGAATTGCGCAACTGGGTCGGCAAGGAGATCGGGCCGATCGCGAAGCCCAAGGAAATCCGCTTCGGCGAGAATCTACCGAAAACGCGCTCGGGCAAGATCATGCGCCGCTTGCTGCGCTCGCTGGCGGCCGGCGAAGAAATTACTCAGGACGTATCCACGCTGGAAAATCCGGCGATTCTCGATCAGCTCGGGTGATGGTTCGCGAAGGCCGCGAGATTGCCGGAACGCTTTTTATCTTCAGGAGCAGGCCATGGCCAGCGTACCGATTCGAACCACACTTGCGAACCCCGCGCCACTGGGTCTCGCCGGTTTTGCATTGACAACGTGGCTGCTCAGCATGATCAACGCCGGCTGGTTTTCGGGCGAGTCGATGGGTCTCGTGCTCGCCTGCGCGCTCGCTTACGGCGGGACCGCGCAGGCCATTGCCGGGATGATGGAGTTGCCGCGCGGCAATACCTTCGGCGCGACGGCCTTTCTAAGTTATGGCGCGTTCTGGTGGTCGTTTGCACTGTTCGTGCTCTTTTTACACGACAAGGTGCCGCCCGCGTTCGTCGGCTGGTATCTGTTTCTTTGGGGCGTCTTCACGTTTTATATGTGGCTGGCCACCTTTCGCTCGCCTCGCGCGCTGCAGTTCATCTTTCTGGCGCTCTGGATCACCTTCGGCCTGCTGGCTGGAGGAGAGTGGACGGGTTCAGGCCTGGTGCGGATGGCGGGCGGCTATATGGGGCTCATCACCGCGGCGCTGGCGTTCTATCTGTCCGCAGCGGACGTGATCAACGAGGTGCACGGGCGGGTGGTTTTGCCGGTCGGCGATCCCCGGGTGCTTAGCCGGCATGCTGTGGCGCTCTGATAGACCAGTTGGGCGGCGCGCGCAAACCGCGAGCGTCGAACACTCACCACGTTGCGTTAAGCAGGCACAAGGCAAAACGTTATGAACCTGTCGGGAAAAGTGGACGGCGACGGCTGGACGGTCACGGCTTGTGCACGCGAAAGCGGCACTGAATTTGGCTGTCTGATCGGCACGAGCGTTGCCGCGCCGGATGGTGTGGTCGTGCGTGAATTCACGCACGACAGAACCTTCAGCACGCAGCAGGAGGCCGTGCTGGATGGCCTGAAGCAAGGCATGTCGTGGGTGGACCTCACTACCTCGAATACGATTTGCGCTGCCTGACCGCACCACATTTCCCACCATCGACGCGACGTCGAGCGCCCCGGCTCTAGAGCGACGGCATCTCATACATCACAGCGGCCACGTCAGCATGCCCCGGTTTGGCCGACTCCACGTGCGTGGTTTGCGCCTGGCGGCTCGGCACCAGCAATACCGGACAGCACGCACTGCGCACCACGCGTTCGGCGACGCTGCCGAGAAACAGACGCTTGAAGCCGCGACGGCCGTGCGTGCCGAGCACCAGCAGGTCCGCATTGAATTCGTTGGCCGTGATGCGGATGCGCTCCGAAATATCCTCGCCGATCGGCGCGACGTCGACCATCCGTGGTGTGCCGGCCACGTTCTCGTGTTTCATTCGGGCGAGTGCGTCCGCTAACAGTCGCTGGCCTTCTTCCACGAACGCGTCACGCAGAATCGTCGGATCGTAGCCGGAGGCGTCGTACGCCATCAGCGGATTGTCGACGACATAGAGCGGCTGCAATTGCGCGCCGCTCTCGCTTGCGAGTTGCAAAGCGGTGTCGAATGCGTGCTCGGATGTGTCGCTGCCGTCTATCGCAACCAGAATGCGTTTATACATATCAGCCTCGAAGAGTTTGTTCAAAGAGTTGCCGCGTCACTTAAACGGCTCTCAGATCGGGCAGCAGACGGTCGAATTCCCGCCTCACCACGCCGTAGCATTCGCACACGCGCTCCTCCAGGCCCGACCGGTCGATCACCTCGATATGACCATAGCTGTAGCGGATCAAGCCCGCGTCCTGCAGCTTCATGGCCGCTTCGGTGACACCCGATCGGCGTACACCGAGCATATTGGCAATCAACTCCTGGGTCATCGTGAGTTCATTTGACGGCAAGCGGTCGATACTCAACAGCAGCCAGCGGCACAGTTGCTGATCGATCGTATGATGCCGGTTGCACACGGCCGTTTGCGCCATCTGCGTGATGAGTGCCTGCGTGTAACGCAGCAGCAAGCGTTGCACTGGGCCGGCACGATGAAATTCTTCTTTCAGAATGCGCGCGTCGAGCCGGTATGCCTTTCCGGCGCTTTGCACGACCGCGCGGCTGGGCGTCGTTTCGCCGCCCATGAAGAGCGTGATGCCGATCAATCCCTCATTACCGACAATCGCGATCTCGGCCGAGGAGCCGTCTTCCATCACATAGAGCAGAGAGACGATCGCGATAGTGGGGAAGTAGACATGGTCGAGCCGGTCACCCGACTCGTAGACGACCTCCCCGAGCGGCATATCGAGCGCGATGAGATGCGGTGCGATCCGTTCCCACTCGGCTTTCGGCAGCACAGAAAGCAGATGGTTATCTTTCGGTTGATGTGTGGTCAACATGAACCACCCCACAGTGTCCTGCCGAAAAACGACTTCGTATTCGCAGAACTGATCTGAAAAGTTTTCAGGCCCTCCTGGCGGGGCGGTTGCGAAATCGACTGGAAAGCGGTTTGGAAATCGCTGGTGCATACAGGGCCAGCAACCATTCTGGCACGCTTCGTGATGCGCGTCTGTACGGTGGCGTTCACGCCTTGAACGCATGGCTCATGCAACCCAGCTGAAAGCCATCGCGATGACCGTAGCCGCCATCACACCGGTCGCAATCCAGCCAAGGACGCGCAGCGTCAGCGGTAACGTGAAGCGCGACATGATGCCGGTACGCATCGACAGATGCATCATGACGATCATGACCGGCACGGCGACCACCCCATTGAGCACGGCACTCCAGAAGAGCGCCTTGACCGGGTCGATCGAGGTGAAATTCAAACCGACGCCGATGGCTGTCGCCGCGGCGATCACGCCATAGAACGCCTTCGCCTGCAGCGGCAGGCGGGCCAGGCCGACCCGCCATGCGAACAGTTCGCCCACCGCGTACGCACCCGAGCCGGCCAGTACCGGCAACGTCAACAAACCGGTGCCGATAATGCCGGCCGCGAAAATGACGAACGTGAACGGTCCCGCCACCGCTCGCAGCGCTTCCGCCGCCTGGGCGGAAGTCTGGATATCGTTGAGCCCGTGAGCATGCAACGTCGCCGCTGTGGTCACGACGATGAAGAACGCGATGGTATTCGACAGCGCCATGCCGAGATAGGTGTCGATACGAATCCGCGTGAACTCGGCGGGGGCTTCCCACGGTGCGTGAGTGAGCGGATGGGCGCCGGGCCGTTCCAGTTCGTCTTCGACTTCCTGTTCGGCCTGCCAGAAAAACAGATAAGGGCTGATCGTCGTACCCATGACCGCAACAATGGCGACGATGTAATCCGGCTTGGCCGAGAGCGGCGGCCAGATCACCGCCAAGCCCACCTGGGTCCACGGCACGTTGACGACGAATGCGCAGATCACGTAGCTGAAGAGCGACAGGCACAGCCATTTGAGTATCGACACATAGCGCGAGTAACGTGTAAAAACTTCGAGCGCTACCGAGAGCAGGCCGAAACCGCAGACATAGAGCAGCGCGGGACCCGAGATCAACAGCTTGAGCGCCGCGCCCATTGCGCCGAGGTCTGCGCCCAGATTGATGATGTTCGCAATCAGCAGCAGACTGACGACGCTGGTGGAAAGCCAGCGCGGATAGTGCCGCCGCAAATTGCCGGCGATGCCGCAGCCGGTAACGCGTCCGATGCGCGCGCTGATTTCCTGGATCGCGGCCATCAGCGGGTAGCTGAACAGCAGGGTCCACGCGAGGCCATAGCCGAATTGCGCGCCGACCTGCGAATAGGTGGCGATGCCGCTCGGGTCGTCGTCGGAGGCGCCGGTGATAAGGCCGGGCCCCATCACCTGAAGCAGTTTCGGGCGAGTCGGCTGCTTGACCGGATCGCGGGTTAGCGTGTCCATGGCCGGGAGCTCCTGGTGGCGGGCGCGGCCGCCTCCGTCTGTCGGATGGTTGCGGGGCCGCCGGTTCGGTCGCTAACACGCCTTCATGCGCATCGCGGCCGGAGTGACACGGGCAGCCAGCGCGCTGCTTTTGCTGATATGCGGCGTGTCGAGTCGAGGGTGCGCCGATTCGCCAATGCAGTCGGTACGGTGTCGTACCACGCTGCCCAGCTACCCGCTCTGTATGTGCCCGGTGACGCCACCTGAACACAACGCGAACCCCAGCGCCCGGCCTAACGAAAAATCTCGGCAATGAGGTTGGCCACCGTGCGGATGCGCTCGCTATCGCGTAGGGCGGGATGCAGCACCATCCACACATCCTGGTCGAGCGCCTTGATATGTTTCTCGATGCAGACGAGATCGCTCGTGGTGTCGCCGGCGAGCTGGGCGAGCACGCCGAGGCCGGAGCCGCCCAGCACGCCGTCGAATACGCCCATGCCGTAGCTGCTCCGAAGCGAAGGCGCAGGCGCGCCGGGCAGGGTTTTCAGCCATTGCGTTGCCGGGTGATCGGGCTGCCGGTCGTCATAGCCGACGAACGACAGCTTGTCCCACTCCTTCCTCGTAATTGCTGCCTTGTGACGCAGATAATAGTCGCGCGAACCGAACAGCCCGAAGCGGATCCGGCCGATGCGCCGGACATACAGATCGCCCTCATCAGGGCATTCGGACCACAGCGCGATATCCGCTTCGCGGCGGGCAAGGCTATACGGCCGCCGTGAGGTCAGCACCTCGATGGCGAGGCCGGGCAGCCGGTCCTGGAACGAACCGAGCAGTTTAAGCAAAATGTAAGACGGCCATTCGACGGCGTTGATCCGCACCGTGCCGTGAGCCGCTGCGCCGCCGGTCACGTCCGCGGCACGCTCGATCTGGTGGGCCAGGTCCTCCATCTGCTCGGCCCAGGCCAGCACGCGCGCGCCGAATGCCGTCACCGTACAGCCCGACGGAACCCGGTCGATAAGCGGCTCGCCCAGCCGCCGTTCAAGCTCGGTCAGACGGCGCGACAGGGTGGGCGGACTCAGATCGCATGCCGTCGCGGCGGCTCGCATCGTGCCGCCGCGCGCGATCGCCACCAGAATCCGCAGGTCGTCCCAGTCTACGTGTTCCATTTTTGAAACGCTCGATTTTGAAATTGGGCATAGCATAACGTGGATCGCGAGGATAGCATTGGACCTGGCCATACTCGTCCCAGCATCTGGCAAAGAAACCCGAGGGCTTCATTGGCTTTGGCGGCAAGTGTGGCGAACCTGCCCATCACACGACTCAACGGCTATCAGTCACTACGTAGACCGAACGAGCGATACGGAGACATCAATGATTCGTCATTTCCAACCGGCGCGGCGTCGCGCCATCGTAGCCAGCGCAGCCTTCCTCGCAGTGTCGATTCTGCCGGGCGCAGCGTTTGCTCAGGCCGCCCACAAGCCGAAAGTCGCGCTGGTGATGAAGTCGTTGGCGAACGAGTTTTTCCTGACCATGGAAACGGGCGCGAAAGACTATCAGAAGCAGAACCCCACGAAATTCGATCTCGTCACGAACGGCATCAAGGACGAAACGGATACGGGTAACCAGATTCGTATCGTCGAACAGATGATCGTGTCGAAGGTCGACGCACTCGTGATCGCACCGGCCGATTCCAAGGCGCTGGTGCCGGTTCTGAAGAAAGCGGTCGATGCCGGCATCATCGTGGTCAATATCGACAATAAGCTGGACCCGGACGTGCTCAAGTCGAAAGACCTGAACATCCCGTTCGTCGGCCCGGATAACGCCAAGGGCGCACAGAAGGTGGGCGACTACCTGGCCAAGCGCCTGAAGTCGGGCGACAACGTCGCCATTATCGAAGGCGTCTCGACCACCACCAACGCGCAGCAACGCACGGCCGGCTTCAAGCAGGCCATGGCGACGGGCGGCATGAAGGTCGTCTCGCTGCAATCGGGTGAGTGGGAAATCGACAAGGGCAACGCCGTCGCGAGCCAGATTCTCAATGCGAACCCGGACGTCAAGGCGCTGCTGTGCGGTAACGACAACATGGCGATCGGCGCGGTATCGGCCGTGCGCGCGGCAGGCAAAGCCGGCAAGGTGCAGGTGGTGGGCTACGACGACATCAACGCGATCAAGCCGATGCTCGCCGACGGCCGTGTTCTTGCCACTGCCAATCAGTACGCCGCCAGGCAGGCCGTGTTCGGTATCGATACGGCTCTGAAGGCAATCGCTGAACACAAGAAGCAGTCGGAATTGTCGGGCGTCGTCGAAACGCCTGTCGATCTGGTCACCAAGTAAGATTGGCGTAACACGTGGCCCGCGTCGTTTGCGGGCCACCCCGCCTGATCTTTGTCTGGCTTTATCAATCTGATGTCCACTCCCAACCTATCTTTGGCCGTTGCCCCGCCCGTGCTGACTGTTCACGGCATCGGCAAGACCTACGCCGGGCCGGTGCTCGCTGATATCTCGCTGGATCTGTACGCGGGCGAGGTGCTGGCGCTGACCGGCGAAAACGGCGCGGGCAAGAGCACCTTGTCCAAGATCGTCGGCGGTCTCGTTACGCCGACCACCGGTTCGATGACGCTTGGCGGCGCAGCTTACACGCCGGGCAGCCGCAAGGACGCCGAGGCGCTCGGCGTGCGCATGGTCATGCAGGAGTTGAACCTGCTGCCGACCCTCTCGGTGGCGGAGAACCTGTTCCTGAATCGTTTGCCGCAGCGCGGCATGTTCGGCTGGATCGATCGCGCCAAATTGCGCGAGGACGCGCGGCATGCCATGGCGCAAGTCGGGCTCGACGCGATCCACCCTGACACGCTGGTGGGTACGCTGGGCATCGGGCATCAGCAAATGGTCGAGATCGCGCGCAATCTGATCGGCGATTGCCGCGTGCTGATCCTCGACGAACCCACGGCGATGCTGACCGCCCGCGAGGTGGACCTGCTGTTCGAGCAGGTCGAACGGCTCAAGGCGCGCGGCGTTGCGCTGGTGTACATCTCGCACAGACTGGAAGAATTGAAGCGTATCGCGCGGCGCGCTGCCGTGCTGCGCGACGGGCGGCTCGTGCATGTCGACGAGATGGCGAACCTCACGGCCGACCGTCTGGTCACGCTGATGGTTGGCCGCGACATCGGCGAGCGGATCGACCTCGGCGAGCGGCGCATTGGCGACGTGGCGCTCAAGGTCACGGGCATGACCCGCGAGCCGGTTGTGCGCGACGTGTCGTTTGAAGTCAAAGCAGGTGAGATTTTCGGCATCAGCGGTCTGATCGGCGCGGGCCGCACGGAATTGATGCGGCTCGTCTACGGGGCCGATCGCGCGGATGCCGGTACGGTGTCGATCGCGTATGGCGGTGGCCCGCTGCAGCCCGTGACGGTATCTTCGCCGTCAGACGCCGTGAAGAACGGCATCGCGTTGATTACGGAGGATCGCAAAGGCGAGGGCCTCCTGCTGACGCAGCCCATTGCCTCCAATATCTCGCTCGGCCATCTGCGCGCGGTGTCGAAGAACGGCGTGGTGGACGCCCGTCGCGAAGCGGCGCTTGCGCGCAAACAGATCGACGCGATGAGCATCCGCAGCTCAGGGCCGTCGCAGCCGGTGTCGGAACTCTCCGGCGGCAACCAGCAGAAGGTGGTGATCGGCCGCTGGCTCGCGCGCGATTGCACGGTGTTGCTGTTCGATGAGCCCACACGGGGCATCGACGTCGGAGCGAAGTTCGATATCTACGCCCTGATGGGGGCGCTCGCGCGGGAAGGCCGCGCGTTGGTGGTGGTGTCGAGCGATCTGCGCGAGTTGATGTCGATTTGCGACCGGATCGGGGTGATGTCGGCGGGACGGATGACGGGCATGTTCGAGCGCGGAAGCTGGACCCAGGACGCGCTGCTCGCAGCGGCGTTCGCGGGCTACACGAAACGCGACGAGCTGTTGCACGATCCGATCGAACCCGACGCAAAAGCGCCCGACCCAGCGGCGCCCGATCAAAAATCTGTGGAGTATTGAAGCATGACTGCACCAACCAGCCTGCCTACCGTGCAGAACGAACCGCCCAAGGACGCGAAGCCGATCGGCACGCGCCTTGGATTCTCGAACTACCTTGGCCTGCTCGGCGCGCTGCTCGGGATGATCGTCCTGTTCTCGCTGCTGAGCTCGCACTTCCTGAGCTACGACACGTTCAGCACGATTGCGAACCAGATTCCCGATCTGGTCGTGATGTCGGTCGGCATGACCTTTGTGCTCATCATCGCCGGGATCGACCTGTCGGTCGGCTCCGTGCTGGCACTCGGCGCGGCGCTCACGAGCGTGGCGGCCTTGCAGTGGCACTGGCCGGCGCTGCCTGCCGCTTTGCTCGGCATGGCGGGGGCGGCCTTGACGGGCTGCGTGACCGGCGCGATTACCGTGGCCTGGCGGATTCCGTCGTTCATCGTGTCGCTCGGCGTGCTCGAGGCGGCCCGCGGTCTCGCGTACCAGTTGACCAACTCCCGCACGGCCTACATCGGCGATGCGTTCGATTTCCTGTCCAACCCGATTGCGTTCGGCATTTCTCCCGCGTTCCTGATTGCCATCGTCGTGATGGTCGTCGCGCAGTTGGTGCTGACCCGCACGGTCTTCGGGCGTTATCTGGTCGGCATCGGCACGAACGAGGAAGCGGTGCGCCTCGCGGGCGTCAACCCACGGCCGTACAAGATTGCCGTATTCGCGATGATGGGCTTGCTGGCCGGCCTCGCGTCCCTGTTTCAGATTTCGCGGCTCGAGGCCGCCGACCCGAATGCCGGCGCGGGCATCGAATTGCAGGTGATCGCGGCCGTCGTGATCGGCGGAACGAGCCTGATGGGCGGACGTGGCTCGGTGATCAGCACCTTCTTTGGCGTGTTGATCATCTCGGTGCTGGCCGCCGGTCTTGCCCAGATCGGCGCGACCGAGCCGACCAAACGCATCATCACGGGGGCCGTGATTGTCGTGGCCGTCGTGCTGGATACGTATAGAAGCCGACGTCGCGCCGCATAAATATTGACCATTTGTGACCGTCAGCGACCCTTCGTGGATGGTCAGCAGGAGAGTGAACGTGTCGAAAGAAGTGAAGCCGGGCCGCGTGCTCGTGGTGGGCAGCATCAATACCGACCTCGTCGCCCGTGCACCGCATTTGCCGCGGCCCGGCGAGACGATCAGCGGACAGGAGTTCTCGCAGGTTGCCGGCGGCAAGGGCGGCAACCAGGCCGTGGCGGCCGCCCGCATCGGCGCACGCGTCGCGATGGTTGGCCGCGTGGGGAAGGATGCGAACGGCGCACAGCGGGTCAAGGATCTGGAAGCTGAAGGGATCGATTGCGCGGGTGTCGAGGTCGACGCCGTGCAGCCCACCGGCGTCGCCATGGTGACGGTGTCGGACGACGGCCAGAACACGATCGTGGTGGTTGCGGGCAGTAACGGTGAAGTCACGCCTGAAGGCGTCGCGCGCCACGAAGCGGCGATCAAGGCCAGCGACGTCGTGGTCTGTCAACTGGAAACGCCCTGGGATTCCGTCCACGCGACACTCGCGCTCGCCCGGCGCCTCGGCAAGATCACCGTACTGAATCCGGCGCCGGCAACTGGCCCGCTGCCCACGGAATGGCTGCCGCTCGTCGACTACCTCGTGCCGAACGAGGTCGAGGCCGCGATACTCGCCGGCTTGCCGGTCGAATCGCAAAGCGGCGCGAGAAGGGCGGCGCTGGAGTTGCAACGCGGCGGCGCCCGCAACGTGATCGTCACGCTCGGCGCACAAGGTGCTTACCTGTTGCCGGAAGGCGGCGAAGGCATGCATTTTCCCGCGCCGCAAGTGAGGGCTGTCGATACGACCGCGGCCGGCGACACCTTTATCGGCGTCTTTGCCGCGCAACTCGCTGCCCGGCAGCCGCTGGAAGGCGCAATCAGCCTCGCGCAACGCGCGGCTTCGATTTCGGTCACGCGCGCTGGTGCACAGCCGTCGATCCCGACTCGCGCGGAAGTCGAAAGCGCAGCCTGAAACGGATGCCTGTTGTGACATGAGGCAGTCCGACCTGCAACTCTGGGTAGCTTTACGTTGAATGACCGGCACCATCTCCGGATGGTGTTCCCCTGGTTTGATCGCGATCTCTACTGGAATAAATGGACGAAACATGAAATCACAATATGTAGGCATCCTGATGATGACGCTGCTGCTCGCCGCATGCGGAGGCAGCGTGACGACCACCGACCCGCTCGCCAACGCGCCGAAGGTCATCATCGATTCGGACTTCAACACGATGGGCGACGACGGCCAGCTGTTCGCCATGACCACGCAGTTGATGGGGCAAGGCAAGGTCAACCTGCTCGGGCTGACCGTTGTGACCGGCAACGACTGGTTGCTCCAGGAAGAAGCGGATGCGCTGAAGGCGGTGGAGCGCATGGGTGTGCAGAATGTGGTGGGTGTCTACGGCGGCGCCGACTATCCATTGCAATACGATGTGGCGAGCATTCGTGCGCAGCAGGCCGCCAATCCGAAAGGCTATTTCGGCGCATGGATGCGGCCGGAACCGACCCAGCAGTCCCAGCTTGTGGCGCCGCCGGACGGCTTCGCGGCGTCGACGAAACTGCAGACGCAAAGCGCTGCGGACTTCATGATCCAGACCATCAAGCGCTATCCGAATCAGGTCACCATTCTCGAGGTCGGGCCGCCCACCAATCTCGCCACGGCCATCAAGAAGGCGCCGGAGATCGTGCCGCTGATCAAGCAGATCGTCTACATGGGCGGCGCGATGGCGGTACCGGGCAATGCGAACGCGGTGGGGGAACTCAACTGGTGGTTTGATCCGCTTGCCGTGCGTACGGTTCTTCAAACGACGATCCCTCAGGCCGTCATTCCGCTCGACGTTACGAATACGGTGCCGCTCACGCAGAGCATCTTCGATCAGATCGTCAACAACCCGAACAAGCAGACCGCGGTGACCAAGGCGTATGGGATCGTCAACGCCGGTTCGTTCGGCGACAACACCCATCTGTTCGACACGCTGACGATCGCTTATTTCACGGACCCGACCTACGCCACGCAGACGAAGAGCGCCTACCTCGATATCGACACGACTAGCGGCGAGGATCAGGGACATGTGACGGTCTACTCCGATCAACCCGCAGCGGGCGCGTCACCGAACAAGATCACGTACGTCACGCAGTTCGACAACAATCGTTTCTTCAGCCTCTACGTCGATTTGCTCACGCGTCCTGTGCCGATTACCTTGCCTTGACGAGGAAGGCCATGCGCGGCGGATTATTCGCAACGCAGGGCCAAGGTCCCGCTCAGACCCGGCCCGGATCGAGCAGGTTCGAGCTGAAATCGCAGCACTGCGCGGCGAGCCGTGCGATTTCGGCATTCAGCGAGTGCGGTTGCTCCGCGCGATGCATCGCGACGTACGAGACAGGCGGCAGCGCCGGTCGCGTCTGGATCATGCCGAGCGCGCCGCGTGTGACCATGTGGTTCAGGCACGCCTTCGGCAGATAGCTGATGCCGAGGCCCGAGAGCGTCAGTCCGATCTGCGCGATCAGACTGTTGCTCGCGAGAATACGTTGCATGCTGACTCCGTGCTCCTGCAGGAAGCGGCTATAGATAAAGCCTGTTCCCGACAGACCGCCCTGCAGGATCAGCGGGTACTGCGCAATCTCGGTTAGCGGAATGGCGGCCTGCTTCGGCGCCAGTGCCGGCGCACACATCCACGTGTTCTCCACTTCGCCAACCTGCGTCATCACGAAGGATTCGGTGCTGTGGATTTGCGGCACGACGATGATATCGATCGTGTCGTCGGCGAGCCGGTCGCGCAGCGTCGCGTTCAAATCCACCTCGGCTTCAACCACGACCTTCGGATACGTCGCCTGGATCGCGCCGATCAGCCGGGGCAGCCACGTCAGGGCGGTCAACTCCGTCACGCCGATGCGGACCTGCCGAACCAGCGCCTCCTTTGAGCTGATCCGCTCGACGATCTGGTCGCGCCGTTCGAGCAGTTCTTTCGCGTAGGCGAAGAACTCGGCGCCTTTCTCGGTCAGCCGCGCGCTGCGGTGCGCGCGGTCGAATACCGTCAGTTCGAAGGCGCGTTCGAGTTCCTGAATCCGCTTCGAAACGGCCGACTGCGTGGTGTTGAGGCGGCTCGAAGCGGCCTCGAACGAACCCAGTTGCACGATCCAGTAGAGCGCTTCCATCTGCTTGAACGTCAGCATCGCGCCGCCCTTTACATGAAATAAAGCGATAGTTTCTCATACAAAAAAATCGCTTTTTTTACTTATTTCGGCTGCTTAAGGTTCCTCCATCGCCCCGTCCCCAATCTGGAGAGAGCATGGATACCGTCGTCGAAAGCCCGCCTGTCAATCATATCGAGCGCAAACCGCGTGTCGGACTCGCATGGCAGATCCTGATCGGTCTCGTCATCGGTGTCGCCACGGGACTCGTGTTGAACCACTTTCCGGAAATGCGGGACGCGACCATTTCGGGGCTGTTGCAGCCCGCCGGCGACATCTTCATCAAGCTGATCAAGATGATCGTGGTGCCGATCGTCTTCACGAGCATGGTGGTCGGGATCGCCGGTGTCGGCGATGGCAAATCGTTCGGGCGCATCGGCCTGAAGACACTTGTGTATTTCGAGGTGATCACGACGATCGCGATCCTGCTCGGGCTCATTCTCGGCAACGTGCTGCAGCCGGGCGTCGGCACCGACATGTCGCAGCTCGGCCATGCCGACATTTCCCGTTATCAGCAGGCAACGCAGCAGGTGCAGGGTCATCATGGCCTGATGACGCTCGTGCTTGGCGTAATTCCGGACAATATCCTCGCTTCGATGGCCAAAGGCGACCTGCTGCCGGTGATCTTCTTCTCGGTATTATTCGGCCTCGGTCTGCAATCGGTCCCGGAAGAATTCCGTAAGCCGGTAATCGCCATGCTCAAGGGCGTCGCGGAAGCCATGTTCAAGGTGACGAACATGGTGATGCATTACGCGCCGATCGGCGTGTGCGCGCTGATCGCGGTGACCGTGGCGAGTTTCGGCTTCGGTTCATTGTTGCCGTTGCTCAAGCTGGTGGCCGTCACGTATCTCGCGATCGTGCTGTTTGTGCTTGTCGTGCTCGGCATCACCGCCCGGCTGTTCGGCTTTCGTATCTTCACGTTGCTGCGGGTTATCAAGGACGAACTGATCATCGCGTTCTCGACCTGCAGCTCGGCAACCGTGCTGCCGCAGTTGATGAAGAAGATGGAGGACTACGGTGTGCCGAAGAGCATCACGACCTTCGTCGTGCCGACCGGCTACACGTTCAATCTGGACGGTGCATCGATCTATCTCGGCATCGGCACGCTGTTCGTCGCGCAGTTGTATGGCATTCATCTGGGCTGGCAGGAACAGATGGTTCTAGTGTTGACGATGGTCGTGACGTCCAAGGGCGCAGCCGGCGTGCCGGGCTTCATGTTCGTGATTCTTCTCGCGACGCTTGCGAGCGCGGGGCTGCCGCTCGAAGGACTCGCGTTCATCGCCGGCGTGGACCGCGTGATGGATATGGGACGTACCGCGCTGAACGTGGTGGGCAACGCGCTTGCGCCGCTCGTCATCGCCAAATGGGAGCGCCAGTACGACGCGGAGAAGGGCAAAGCGTATCTCGCGTCGCTTGACGCATGAGCGCGCACGGTTCGTAGCACGAAAATCATTGAGCAGAAAGATCAGGAGCATCCAGATGAGCAGTAATCAAGGCGAGTTCTTTTCCGAGTCGTTGATGCAGGAGATCAAGGCGCGTTTCCACCATGTCGACCACGACATCGACGGGAGCGAGCGACTCTTCTTCGACAACGCGGGTGGCTCGTTCCGCCTCAAGTCGGCCGTCGACGCGTTCGCGCGAATCGATGCGCTGCCCGATTGCCCGGAGCGCATTCACGCGCGCGCCCGCCATCTTCAGGACGTTCAGGCGCGCGGCGAGGCGGACATCCGCACGATCCTCAACGCGAAGGACGGCAGCATCTACCCATCGTTGACCGCGTCGGGTGCGATGTTCGACATGGTGCGCGCGATCATGGAGAACGTGCCGGGCACCAACGCCGTCACGACGATCCTCGAACATCCTTCTTCTTTCGATGCGATGACGTACTACGCGCAACGCACGGGCAAGTCGTTGCGTGTCGCGCCCAGCAATCCGGAGACGGGCGGGGTAGACGTGGATGCGATTCTGTCGTTGATCGACGCGGACACGGCGCTGCTCAGCGTGATGTACGCGTCGAATATTTCCGGCGCCAAGTTCGACATTGCGGCACTCGTCGAGCGGGCGCGCGAAAAGAAGCCCGGACTCTTCATCGTCGTGGATGCGGTCCAGCACGCGCCGCACGGTGTCATCGACCTGCAGAAGACGCCGGTCGACGGCATCAATTTCGCGCCCTACAAGTTTTTTGGTTGCCGCGGCTCCGGCATTTCGTGGCTGTCGCCGCGTGCGGCCGCTCTGCCGCATCATCGCCTCGATGCAAAGCAGGAAGGCGTTTGGGAACTCGGCAGTCCGGCGCCCGCGCAGTTCGCGGTCGTGACCGAGATCGTCGAGTACGTGACGTGGATCGGTGGCCAGTTCAGCGATGCCGATACGCGCCGCGAGCTTTTCGTGGAGGGGATGAAGCGCATCGAGTTGCATGAGCGCGCGCTACTGGCGGCGCTGCTCGACGGCCAGGGTAGGCGGCGCGGTTTGCGACGACTCGATGGCGTGGAGGTGTTCTGGGATCATGCCGATCTCACGAAGCGCGACCTGATCCTGGGTATCGGCTTCGCGAATCTGAACCCGACCGATGCAGTGCGCGAGTACGAGAAGCGCGGCGTGATCGTCTACGAGCGGATCGCCTCGAGTCTGTACTCTGGCCGTATGCTGAAGTCGTTCAATCTGGCGGGCGCGGTGCGAATTTCGCCGCTGCACTGTCATGCACCCAGCGACGTCGAACGCTTTCTTTCTATTACAGAAGCGCTGACGACACTGTAAGGCGCGGGGCCGGGCCGCGTGCATCGCACCGGGGACGAACCCCGCCACGAAGACCTATCCCTTACGTAGTCTCACGACCTGCCAAACGTTTGCGCTATTTGCACGATTATGTCTGACGATTGAGAGGGTTAAAGATTTGCGTTTTGCATGTCGTTATCCAGTCAAATAAGTCAGGACCATCGCACCTACCCGTGCCTCATGAAGACGCGGGATGTGCGAGGCAATAGCTCTACGGGGGATTGAATTTTGAATCAGCAACGATCGCCATGGTCGCGCGCAGCGGCTCCGGGCGAAGTCATCTATTCCGAAGGCTTCGCAGGCGACGCCGTCATCTACGTGATCGCAGACGGCAAAGTCGAAATCTCCACTCAGTGCGACGAAAAGAAGGTCATTCTCGCCACGCTCGGCAAGGGCGAGTTTTTTGGCGAGGCCTCGTTGTTGCCGGCCGAACCACGCGCGCACACTGCGAAAGCCATCAGCTTCTGTCAATTGACGGTCATCGCGGCAAACGTAGTGGAAGAGGAACTCGAGCGCGTATCGCCGCTGCTGCGCCATATCGTGCGCACCATGATTCGACGCGTGAAGAAGAAGGACGATGTCCTCGCCACCAACACGCATGCCGATTTTCTGCCAGGGGTTCTTTCGTACGCGCATGTTCTGTCGCTGATGGCGGGTATTGAGAGCGCAGACCGGGTGGATGGACGCGCGCGTCGCGGTCAGGGGGAGGAGTGTTCGGTGCCGCTGCCCGAAGTCATCAAGAAGTGTCATGCGATTGCCGGTCATTCCCGTCCGCATGTGATGGCCATGCTCAGGCGCATGGAAAAACTCAACCTCGTCACGCTCGAACCAGGCCGCTCCGATCGCGTGAGCACCCTGTCGGCGCGCTATTCGGCGCAGGACGGCGCAGCCGGCCGGCAGCTCGTGACCTTCGATCCTGTACGGATCACGGAACGGGCCCAGCAGGTGGCGGACCACGATCTCGACGTGTCGATCAACAGCGAATTGGAACTGATCGAACTGGCCGACCTTGAAGCCCTGATCGGCGTCGACAAGAATCTGATTCTCAACAAGCTCTCGCATGCGGAAATCGCCGAAGACATCTTCGCGTTCCGCAAGACCAAGGTGTTGAATTACGTCGAGGAAAAGGGCATCACGTATTTTTCCAAGCGTGCTCCCCGTGGTGCAAGCGAGTTGAAGTCGCTGGCCGATCTGGAGTTTGTCGACCAGCGAACCTTGTTCGAAGCCATCAGCGCTTTCGACACCTATGACCTCGCGAAACTGCTTTCCGCCGTGACCGGCGAGCCGATTTCCGATCGCCTGTTCTCGGTGATGACCGAGGCGCGCAAGAAGGAGGTGTCGTGGGTCATGCGTCGTGAGATCAAGATCGATCCGCTCGAGATCGCGGAAATCGAGGAACGCTTCATCGAGACCGTGCGCGCGATCAAATCGCCGGCTGCCGCGCCGCTTTCCAACGTGGATGCCTGACGCCTGATGGTCGGACCACGGACGCTTTCAGGTCCGGTCCGATCATTGGAGCAGCCGTTCGAGAGGATGTATGGATCTTTTGACGCTATTTGGCGCCCTGTTCGGCGTGACGGCTATCGTGGCCGGATTTTCGCTCGAGGGTGGTCACTTCACCTCGCTGTTTCAGTTGGAGGCGTTCGTCATCGTATTGGGCGGCACCTTCGGCGCGGTGATGATCCAGAACACGTGGGCGAGGTTTTATGACGGCATGAAGCAACTGCGGCTCGCGTTCGTGAAAGCGCGGCAGGTCGACCGGCAAAGCTTGTCGGTCCTGCTCGAGTGGGGCGATCAGGCGAAGCTGAACGGCATGCTCGTGTTCGAGTCGATCGAGGCGGCCGGGATTAACCCGTTTGCCAAACGAGGCCTGGAGCTTCTGGCCAACGGGGTGTCGACGGCGGTGCTCGAAGACGCCTTGCAACGGGAACTGGATGCCTATGAGCGCAACCACATGGCGGCCGCCCGGATATGGCAGCAGGCTGGCGGTTATGCGCCGACGTTCGGCATTCTGGGGGCGGTGCTCGGTTTGATTCAGGTCACGGGCCATATGCTCGAGCCGGCACAACTCGGGCAAGGTATTGCGGTCGCATTTGTTGCGACGCTGTACGGTCTCGCGTTGGCGAATCTGGTTTTTCTGCCCCTGTACGGAAAGATCAGGGCACAGGTGGATAGCGAATTGCGGTTCAGACGTTTGTACCTCGATGGCTTGCTCGCGATTTCGCGCAAGGAGTCGCCCCATACGATCGAAACCCGGCTCGCGGGCGACGTCCGCGAACGATCGGCTGAGTTGCTGGGATAACCTGGGGTTGCCCTGGGATAACTCGGGATAACTCGCTCGGGATAGCCGGCCTCGACCGGTTGGCGATAGCGCGCGAGGCGCTCATTCAAACGCAATTCGGAAGCAGACGTTTCGAGCATGACGATCTCCTCGGGTAACAAGCGCCTTGCGGCGGACAAGACGGGCTACCACCGCGACGATGACGACGGCGATGGCGAGGCGCAGTCCGGGCGCTGGTTGATTTCCTACGCGGACCTCATCACCACGCTGATGGTGCTGTTCCTCGCGCTTTACGCGCTGCAGTTGGCGAAAAACCGGGAGCTCGAAGTCAGGATGCTCGAGCACCGCGAGGTGAAAACGGAGGCGGCCACCGGCAGTACCCACGGGCAGGTCGACGTGCCCGGCGCGCCGGAAGCCGCGAGACGGCAGCTTCTTTCGTTGCTGGCGCCGCTTCAGGACAATCGGCAGATCACGATTTCGAATGCCTCCCAAGGCGTGGAAATCGCCATCAACGCGAAAATTCTCTTCAACTCGGGCGACGCGCGCTTGTTGCCGGAGTCGTTCGATGTTCTGGATCAGATCGCGGGGGTGCTGCGCGATCGCTCGAAGAACAACATCCTCGTCGAGGGGCACACGGACAATGTGCCGATATCGACAGCGAAATATGAATCCAACTGGGAGCTGTCGTCGGCACGGGCCGGCGCCGTGGTTCGATTCTTCGCCGACAAGGGCATCGAACCTCACAGAATGGCCGCCATCGGCAGGGCGGACAACTTCCCCCTGATCATCGGCGACGATGCCGCAGCGCGCGCAGCGAATCGGCGCGTCACCATCCTCGTGGAATATTGAGTGGCAAACGGCGCTTGCACGCCGAAGAGCAGGCTGCGAAGATCGCATTAAAGCGGCTCTTTTCGCTGATGCTTTTCATTTTCCCGACGCTTCTGGCCGTGCCGGTCGGCCCGTCAGCGATCCAGGTCGCGCGGCCATTGCTCCCGACCATGACCGCCATGTCGGGTGGTTAAGCGATCGGGCGAACGGCATTTACCGGGGAATTCCATGTTTGCGTCGGGCCCGTTTCCTGAACTGCTGAACCACGGGCGGCACTGGCTGGGCGGCTTCGCGCTCGCCCTGGTGATGATGGGCGTGGGCGCGGCGCTGGAGCGGCGCTGGCCGGCCGAGTTGCTGCAGTCGCGCGCCGGGATGCGCTTTAACGTCGTCTACGCGGCGCTGTATATGGCATTCGCGGAAGCCATGCGGCCGCTCATGGCGATGGTCAGCGTCGCGCTCGTCAATGCGCTCGGTGGCGGCTGGGTCGTGCTGGCTTCGCGGGGGTGGGGCGCGTTGGCTTCCATCGTGGTCGTGCTGTCGACGTTCGATCTGCTGGAATATGCGTTTCACCGCTTGCAGCATGCATGGCCCGTGCTGTGGAAGCTGCACTCGCTGCACCACAGTGCTGCCGAGTTCAATATCACGGTGACGTTCCGGCATCACTGGTTCGAGGTGCTCCTCAAGGGCTGCCTGCTCTATCCGGTGGTCGGCGTGCTGTTCAAGGTCGAGCCGTGGATCGTTGGCGTCACGACGGTCATTTTCATGTTCGGCAATTACTTCGCGCACATGAACCTGCGCGTCGACCTGGGCCGCTTCACGACGTGGGTCAACAATCCGCAATACCACCGCCTGCATCACTCGAACCGCACCGAGCATTTCGACCACAACTTCACGCAACTGCTGCCGCTGTGGGACCACCTGTTCGGCACGCTCTGGGTGCCCTCGAAGCACGAATGGCCGGCCACCGGTCTGCACGACGGCGTGCAACCGCGTTCGCTGCTGGGTGCGCTGAGCTGGCCGCTGCGCTCGCAAGCCGGGCGTGTTCTAACCAACGCTCGCGCCACGCACCGCTTTGCCACCCGTCAAACAGACGATCATGGTGGCCACGACGAGCACGCATAGCGCCACGCGCAAGCCGAGCAAACCCGCACCGAGTCCGATCAACGGCGGACCGACCAGGAAGCCGGCATAACCCGCCGTGGCCGCCATCGAAACACCGACAGCCGGCGTAACAGTCGAGCGGCCCGCCGCGCTGAAAATCACCGGGACGATATTCGCGAGGCCGACGCCGACCATGGCAAAGCCCACGCAAGCCGTGAGCACGGTCGGCAGGCTCAGCACCAGCGCGAGTCCGGCCGCCGCAAGCAGACCGCCGAAGCCGATCACCTTGCTCGAACCGAAGCGCCGCACGGACACGTCGCCGACGATGCGGCAAGCCGCCATCGAGAACGCAAATGCGGAGTAGCCGACCGCCGCGACGCTGGCCGCTTCGCTCAAGGTAGCGCGCAAATACACCGCGCTCCAGTCGGCCACCGCGCCTTCCACCATCATGCAAAGGAACGCGAGCAGGGCAAGTTTCATCACTTTGGCGTTGGGCAACGCGAAGCCGCTGGAGGACGCGGCCACGCGCGGACCGAGATCGCGCAACGCGAGCACCGCGGCGGCGGCCATGAGGACGGCGATGAACACGTCCGGCAGCACGAGACCGCCGATCACGCCGACGCCGCCTTTCTGGAGCATGGCGCCCGTCGCCGCGCCGAGCAGGCCGCCCGCACTCCACGCCGCATGAAACGAGGACATGATGGGCGACTTCCATTGCGTTTCGATCGTGCTGGCGTGGCCGTTCATCGAGACGTCGAGCGCGCCGTTCGCCGCACCGAGCGCGAGGAGCACGATGCACAGCGTCGCCAGGTTCGGCGCGAAGGCGGGGAGCGGCAGCGCCACGACAAACGCCGCGCCGAGCAGCGCGGTGGCCCGGCCGCTGCCGAAGCACGGCGCCAACTGTCCGGCCAGCGGCATCGCGATGATGGCCCCCAGCGCAAAGGCGAATAACGCGATCCCCAATGAAGTGTCGCTGAGTGACAGGCTTTCCTTGATGCGCGGCACTTCGACTGCCCAGGCGCCGATCCCGAATCCGTTGGCGAGAAACACGCCGAGGGTGGCCACCCGCTCCTTGAGCGGTTTCATGAGCGGTGTGCTGACCGGATTAGCGAGTACTTTCATGAGCGCGCCACCATCACGTTGTCGCACACCGCGGCGAGTTGGGTGCGCCGCTCGGCCGTCACATCCGCTTCGACGAACAGGTAGTCCACGGCGCGCGCCTGCGCAACGGAAAACGGCGCAGCGGTCATCAGCTTTTCCGACGTCATGGCGATGGCGACCTGGCTGCTTGCCTGCACCATCGCCCGTTTGAGTTCGGCCTCTTCAGAGTCGAATGCGGCGACTCCTTCGTCTGGATCGAACGCGCACGCACCCAGAAAGCAAAGGTCGGCCTTGATCTGCTGGATCTGCAGCAAGGCGGTGGCGCCGGTCGCGCCGGCTGCATGCTGAGCGATGCGCCCGCCGATGAGAATGATGTCGAAGCCCGGCCGGTTCAGGAGGCGCGCGCAAGCCTCAGGCGAGTTCGTCACGACGGTTAGATCCGCGTTGTCCGGAAGCGCTGCGGCAATCGCGACGTTGGTCGATCCGGTGTCCAGCAAAATGATTTGTTTGGGCCGGACGATGGACGCAGCGGCGACGGCGAGACAGGCCTTGCGATCCAAGGCTTCGTGCATACGGACCGAGGCGTCTACGCCGGCAGGCGAGATCAGCAGGGCGCCGCCGTACACGCGCTTGCAATGACCCTGATCGGCCAGCTCGCGCAAGTGACGGCGGACCGTATGTTCGGATGTTTGGAGTTCGGCAGCGAGTTCGGATGCCAATACGCGGCCCTGCGCCCGCAGCCGTTCCAGAATCAGCCGCTCCCGTTCCTCGGGCAGAAGCCCGTCCATTGCGTCCTGTCGCGTTCGTTGCATGACTTCACCTTGCTCGATTGCCAAACGATCATAATCGAGCATAATTTAACGTAAACGAGCAGAGCGAGCAACGGTGCAATCGAAATTCTTCTGAATGGACGGTTCGGCAGGTCGTTAAGGCGCTGGCTGGGCGGTCTGCGTACCGGGCTGGAGGCCTGTAATCGCCGAGGCCTCGATCCACGCGCGCCATTGCGACGTGAAATTGAATTCGGCATCGATTGCAAATGCCGAGTCGAGCGCTTCATTGAGCGTCGCTCCGCGTTGCAACGCATCGAAGGCCGCATGTGCGGCGGCGCTTTGAACGAGTATCTGCGGCCGCCATTGCGGTCGCACAACCAGTGCGTAGGTCGGTGACTCGAGATCTGCCGGAAAGGAGCCACCCGGCTGGTGCGCAGTCCAGATCTCGGCGATCGCATAGCGCGACGAGATGAGCGCGCAGGCGGGATGCACGGCCAGTTTCGCTTCGAGCAAATCTTTGGGACGGATGGCGGCCCATTCCGCTTGCGTAAGCACGTTGGCGTCCGCGGCAAAGTAGGCCAGATGCAGCGACCATTCGAGACGCGCGAGGTTGGCGAAATAACGGAAACGGGGGGCCTGTTCGTAGGTTTCGATGAAAGCCGGTAGCGCTGCGCCGAAGCGATTGAGGTCGCCGCTCTGTGACGGATGTGCTTGCGCGTAGGCCACTGACAGTGCATCGAAGTAGTCTTCGCCGACTAGCGCCAACAAGACGGGATAGGCGCTCGCGAGTGCAGTCCGCCGATTAGCGCGAATGCTGCTCCGATAGAGGTCGACGCGCTGGCGCAGATTGTCCGCGAGTTCGGCGCCATTGCCGTTGCCGTTGCAGCGTGGTGTTTGTTCAGCGACGCATGCAGGGCTGTCGGCGCGACCTTGCGCGTGATCGACTCCGCGTCCCGTGTATTGCAGTTGCGAAAGCACAGGTCGCTGTTCGCCCTCCAGCGATTCGGCAAACATGCGCTGCAGTGATTCAAGCGGCGTGCGCATCGCCGGCGTCGTGTTGAGTCGAAGGGGTGAGGGCCGATCGCCTGGCGTGAACGGTGTTCTGAATATCACAGGCGCGGCCAGCTTCGTCGAGCAAGGCGCTTAACGCCGGTACATCGGTATCCCGCTCGATCAGCGCCGGTATCGTGCCGAATCGCTGTAGTGCGTATTCATAGAGTGCCCAGACTTCGTTGGTGACAGGCGAGCCGTGATCGTCGACGACGGCGATGTCCGTCACGCGATGACCTGCAAGATGAATCTCGCCAATCGTGCCGATCGCCAGCGCGTTCATGGCCGCGACGGCGTCCTCTCCATGATTGCATTGGTTCACATACAGGTTGTTCACGTCGAGCAATACGCCGCAACCTGTGCGTGACGCGAGTTCGGCAAGGAATGACGTCTCGCTGTACTGATCGTCGCGGAATCGAACGTAGGTGGAGACGTTTTCCAGTAGAACCGGCCGGCCGAGCGCGTCCTGCAATTCGCTGACACGCGAAGCGAGCAGCGCGAGCGCCGCCT
This sequence comes from Paraburkholderia madseniana, assembly GCF_009690905.1. Taxonomy (GTDB): domain Bacteria; phylum Pseudomonadota; class Gammaproteobacteria; order Burkholderiales; family Burkholderiaceae; genus Paraburkholderia; species Paraburkholderia madseniana. Next base: position 32,145 of record NZ_VOSW01000005.1, on the reverse strand, counting down.
CAGTCAAGGGCATCGGCAGAAGATCGTTTAGATGGCCGGCCGATGTCGCGCCCCAGCAAAGATGTTCGGAGACAACTGTCGGCTCGATCCGCTCGATCAGATGTTTGAGCTTCGCAACGTGTACTGCGTCGAGTGGCTTCGCCGAGCCAAGGCCGAGACCGACCCCGTGCAAACTGACGGGCAGGTCGCGTCGCACGGTGTCGAGCACGTGCAGGTCGAAGCCGCCGTCGCCGAAATAGTTTTCACTGTGTACCTCGACCCAGTCGACCGCCGGCGTAGCACTGAGGAAGTCGCGGTAATGGGCATGGCGCAACCCGATACCGATGCCGGGCGGCGCGCAGGCAGAAGGGACGAGGGGATGCATCATAGGCATTGACTGGCACAGGATCGACACATTGGCATCAGGAATGCTGTTCGTCGATCTTGCCGCCCATCTTCTTGCAGGTTCCTTTCGGCACGGTCTTGAAGTCGCCTTTGTCGTTGTCGACCTTGGCCTCACCGGCGCAGCCGTGCACACCGGTCTTGCTCGCGCAGTCATTCTGACCGGCCTTGGCGATGCCAAAGCACTGAACCTTCTCGTCCGCATGCGCTGCGCCGATGCCGGTGGCCGCGAGTCCTGCGAGGGCCGCGGCGATCAATGCCGGCCGGCTAAGTTTCGAGTTCAATTTGCTTCTCCTGAGTAAGCGGCGGTGGATCGCACGCCGCACCATTTCAACCGTCGCTCCGGCATGGGCTGTTTCGGGGGCGATGCGGTGCGCCTGATTTGCAGCGCCGGGGCCATGTGTAAGGCGATTTTAAGCTTGCCGCACTGATTATCCGGCATGTTACGGGCTCATCGTACTCGCGCTTTTTACGGCACAGGCGGCGGTGACTTTCTCGCCGTCGCTGAACGAGAACGTCAGCGGGATCGTCGTGCCGATCTTGAGCGGCTGTTTCGGATGCTCCAGCATCACGTGATAGTTGCCCGGTGCAAAGGCGAGCGAGCCGTGCGCGGGCACCGCTACCTGTTCGACCATCGCCATCGAAGACGTGCTGCCCTGACTTTGCGTCTGATGCAGCATGGCCATGCCGAAAGCTTCAGTGCTGATACCGACGAGATTGACCAGTTGATCACCCGTATTACTGGCCTTGAAATAGCCACCCGATGGCAGGTCACCCGGCAGCGCTCGGATCCAGCAGTCCGATACGCTTGCGGTTGCAACTGTGCCGGCAAAGGCCTGAATGGATGATCCGCACAGCAACGCGGCGAGTAAAAGTTTGCGTGATGTCTTCATGATGTGTTCCTTGTTTTTAACGGCGGAAATGAAGCGTTAAGCAGATTGCCGCATGGCGCGGCCAAAAATCGTGCGATCGGCGAGCCACACCGCGAGCAGCGTGGCGCCCATCAATGGGAAGACGATGCCGAGCAGAACGAGGCCGGTTTTCCAGCTACGCATCGGTGGCGCGGCGCGTTCGCGCGACGGTGCGCCGAGTGAGCGCTGCGGCCGACGTTTCCACCACATCACGCAACCGGTCACGGCCATTCCCGCGAGCCCAAGCGAAATCGCGGCACAGAGAATCTGATTGGCGACGCCGAAATAGCGGCCCATATGCAACGATGTGCCGTACGAGACGGCCTTCGACACCGCGCCGTAATCGCCGTAACGGATGTCTTTCAGCACCGTGCCGCTGTATTGGTCGATGTACAGCGTGCGCTCGTCTTTCGGATCGGAGGGAAAGTACGAGACGGTGTAGACGCCTGTAGCGGATGCAGGCAGCACGATGTCGTAACCGCCCGGGACGCCGAGCGATGCGACGAGAGCAACGATGCGTCCGAGCGGCAGCGCTTGCGCCGCGTGTGCATCGGCGGATTGCGGCACCGGCGTGTTGCCGACGGCCCATGGCGTGAGCGGCAACGGCAGATCGTCCATCACCATGCCCGGCATCGAGTCCATGTTCGCTTCGTGCGCGCCGTGTTCATTGCTTGATGCGTGGGCTCCGTTCGCTCCGTGAGCCGTGTGCGTTTCAGCGCGTGTATCGGCAACACCCGCATGCTCACCGGCGCTCATCCCCGGCATCGCGGAGCGCAACGGCAAGCCGCCCCACGAACCCGGCGGCGCGCCAAGATTGGCGGCGCTCGCGAGCGCCTTGAACTGCTTACCCCACGAGCCTGTCCACGGCAGACCGCTCAGCACGAAGATGAGCGCACCGAGCGCGAGCCAGATACCCATCACGGCATGAAGATTCTTCCAAAGCGCGCGTCCTTGCAGCGAGAAACGCGGCACCAGCGCCGCGCGCGCAGTAGTCTTCTCGCGTGGCCACCAGAGTGCGATGCCGGTGCCGATCATCACCAGCGTCCAGCACGCGGCCAACTCCATCAGCAACTCGCCTGGTTTGCCGAGCAGCAGCTTACGGTGAAGCATGCGGTCCACCTGCATGAAGCGACGCTCGACGCTCAGCGTGCCCAATACTTCGCCGCTGTATGGGTTCAGATAGACGCTCTGTTTTTCGCCATCGGCTAGGCGAAAGATGAACTCCGTGCTGCGGTCCGACGCGCTCGCGATAGGCGCCGTCACCGCGCGCGCATCGGCCGGCATCGCCGCGCGGGCTTTGGCAAGCAATGCGTCTTCAGTCAGCCTGGGTGTGGATTGCGGTTCGACGATCAGGCGGTGCGGGTAAAGCAGCGGCTCGATTTGTGGCTGGAAGCAATATAGCGTGCCGGTGATCGCAAGCACCACCAGAAACGGCATCACAAAGAGACCCGCGTAAAAGTGCCAGCGCCAGAGCGTCCGGTAGCCGGCGTTCGCGGCGCCAGTTGCCGAGGTCGCGCGTTGAGCGGTGGTGGTGGACATTCAATCCTCCTGAAGCAAAAAATGGGTCGATCGGTTTGCGCAGCGATGCATGCGCTGGTTTGCAACTCGCGAGCGCGTCGAGTACAAGACGAGCACGTCGAGTACCGGGCGAGCGCAAACCGCGCATGCCAATCGCGTGTTCACATACGCAACTTCGCTTCGACGTAGAACGTGCGGCCCGGATACGGGTGATAGACGAAATAGCGCGCGTCAAACAGGTTGTCGACGCCGATGCCGACTTCACTCAATTTGGTCGGCTTGAACGTGAACTTCGCGTCCGCCACCGTGTACGAACTGGTGCCGCCGAATACATCGGGATTCGTGTCGGTATTGGTGAGCGTGTTGTATTCGCGGCCGGAGTAGCGCGCGGCGAGCGTGAGCGCCGCACGTTCGTCGATGTGATACGTCGCGGCGAGATTCGCGCGCCACAGCGGAATCCGATAGAAGTACTTGCCGACGGTCGCCGGGTTCTGCGCATTCGCGATGATCTTCGACTGCGTGTACGCCACGCTCGCCAGCAGATCGAGACCGCGCACGAATACATCCTGTCCTGAGTAGCTGGTTTCGACGCCACGCGAGCGCACCTTGCCGATGTTCTGGAAATTCGTCACGTTCGGAATCACCGTCGTATCGGTCTGACTGAAGATCGTGTTCTTCACGTCGTCCTGAAACAGCGAGAAACGGAACACGCCATTCCAGTGAGCCCATTCAGCGGTCAACTCCTTCGAGAGATCGTCTTCGGGCTTCAGATTCGGATTGTTGTTGATGACCGACGAGCCGTTGATTTGCCCCTGGAACATCTCGCCCACCGTCGGAAACCGATGGGCGCGGCCAATCGATGCGCGCAAGCTCAGATCGTCGGTGACATCGAACGACAACGAGGCTTTCGGCGAAAAATGATGCTGGTTCGCGTCGCTGTACGGAAAGGCTTTGCCGGGCAGCGCCTGCGAGCCGCCATAGGCTTGCCAGTCTTCGTACCGTACGCCGTAGACCAGCTTCCAGCGCGGCAGAAAGTGCCATGCATCCTGTGCGTACAGTGCTTGGGTCTGCGTCTTGCCCTTGAATGCATTGGCAAACGACGTCGCCGCGCCGTCGCGCCAGTTCAGCGTGTTGTAGCTCTCGTTGTCGAGGAAGTAGTTGTCGTAGTGATAGCCGAAGCTCAGCGCGTGACTCGTCAAGCCTGCTTGCGGCGTGACGGGTGTGTAGGTGGTGCGCAGATCGAGCGTTTTCCAGCCGGTACCGTCGCCAAAGATCACCGTGCCGGGGCCGTTGCCCGATGCACCCGAATTCGCGGTGCGCGCCACGCTATTGCCGACGTCGTAGTACGAAGCGATCGCTTCGCCGTTCCAGCCGGTGGCGTTGCGGGTTTTCAGCGTGAGCCCGTATAGCCAGTTCTCGCTGTGGCCGAGACTCGGGGCGAGAGCGGCAGCCGGAATCGTGTACTCGTAGCCGCCGATCGCGACCCTGCCGCTGTATACCGGGTTGCCGTTCGCGTCGCGCAGGAAACTCGACGTCGTGCTGTTATAGGTCTGGTGCCAGTAGCCGAGCGTGAAGGCGGCCTGCAGTGTCGGCGTGAAGTCGTACTGCATCTTCAGCTTGAACTGGTCCTGCACCGTGTGTTCGATTCCTTCGCCGTTCACGCCGAGCACCGCGGTCGGCGTGTTGGTCTGGTTGTTGTAGAAGTAAGCGCCGGTCACCGGCGTGTCGCCGGCCTTCGCGGGCGTACTCGACTTCGCCAGCGTGGCGAATTGCAGCGGCTGGCTCGTGTTCTCAAGGTGATTCACGCCCAACCGATACGAGAACTTCCCGATCCGGTCGCCGATCGACGCGCTCGCCTCGCTGCCGTTGAAATTCTGATTCACACCGAACAGGCTGAAGTGCTGGGTGAAGACTTTGACGTCCGCGTCGGCTTCGAACTTCTTCGGCATGCGGGTGCTGATGAGTACCGTGGCGCCTAGCGAATTGCCCGGATAGAGCGCGGAAAACGGCCCGTAGATCACGTCGACCTGCTGGATCTCGTCGGGAAACACCATCGACCAGCGCGGCGGAAACGAATAACTGTTGCCGAGCAGATTGCTGAGCAGCAGGCCGTCCGCGTAGACGAGGCCGCGTGCGCTCTGCGTATTGCTGGTGCCGCGTACGGCGATGATCGAGTTCAGATCGCCGATAAAGCGCTTGCGCACGGCAAGGTTCGGCATGTACTTCAACACGTCTTCGGTGTTGACGACGTTCCAGTTGTCGAACTGTTCGCGCGTCACGGTCTCGACCGAAGCCGGCAGGTTAGGGTCCACGGCGCGCGGGGCGGCGACGGCATTGGCGGTGACGCTAACAGCAGGCAGCGTGGCGTCGGCGGGCGCGCTATCCGCGTGAGCCGGGGAGGCGATAAATGCCGGCGCGAACGCCGGAACTAACGCAGAAAAATACGCCGGAAAATACGACAGCGGCCGCCGGCCGGATGGAATGCGCCGGGCGCCGCGGCGGGCGCAAAAGGGCAGCCTTCGCAGAGCGAAGTTGAGCATGAACGTTTCCTTGATGCATTGAACAGGCGATCGCGCGCCCCCTCAACGGGTGCGACAAGATGCGCGATCAGGAACAACAGCGATCAGGAAACGGCGGGCGGGCCTCTTGGGCGTCCGGACGGAAACGCGCCGAGCGGCGTGAAGCGGGTGGAGAGGGCGGGCGGCACAGTGCCGGCAAGCGCGAGCGCGGGCGGCGGTTCGACGGCTGCGACGCTCGGCATGGCGACGTGATGCTGGAGCAGGTGGCAGTAGCCGCATGCGCCGAAGGCGTCGTCATGGCTGAGATGGACAGGCGCCGGGTTGGCCTGCGTAGATTGGCTCACCAGGCTCTGATTGGCCGGCTGTAGCGCCGAACAGAGCGCCGCGAAGGGCTCGTTCGCGCGGTTCGATACCAGCATCTGACTCACGACCGGCGCGAACACGACAAGCCACATGGCGATCAGGCCAAGCCATGCGGTCATGCGGTTATGGGAGCGTGGAGTCATGGTGGTGAACGTAACGACGCGGGCGATTCTAGCACTGCCACACGGTCTTTTCTCGTGTGATTCCGTTTATAGCATTGGATTAGAAGGGCGAATCCCGCTCATTTCGGGGCGTTACAGCCTGACCGTTTCCCTTAAGCTGCGTGGTAAATGTTCCGCTCTCCCTGTCAGCGCTTCGCCCCCCTGCGTGGACGCGCAGAAACGCGAAACGCCGGACAGGGTGCACAAAACACGATTGACCCGGCCCGACCGCCACCGCAACCAGTAACCACGACTCATGACCGCCACGCAGACGCGCGCCTCCTCGATAGCCGACATCAATCAGCAGGCGGCATTGCTCTGCAAAAACGGGCAATTCGCCGATGCCTGGTCGTTGGTGAAGCCGATCCTCGAACCGCACGACGAGGTGGCGGAAGACGCGCGGGCCGACGCGTTGAATATTGCCGGCGCCTGCTGGTACGGCATGGGCAACCTGTCCGACGCGGAAACCTACTGGCGCCAGTGTCTGCGCGCAAAACCCGACTATGCCGAGGTGTACAGCAGTCTCGGCATGCTGCTCAAATCGCACGGCCGCCTGTCGGCAGCCAAGGCGGTCTATCGGCAACTGGTCGCGTTGCGTCCCGGCCAGGCCGACGCGCACAACAATCTCGGCACCGTGCTCTACGGGATGGGCTACAGGGACGAGGCGGAGGCGTCGTATCGTCAGGCGGTCGCGATCCGCCCCGACTACGCGGAGGCGCACTACAACCGGGCTATCGTATTGCACGAACTGCGCCGCCTGCATGAGGCGGAAGTGGCCTATCGCGAGGCGCTGGTCGGGCTGCCGGAACACGCCGAGGCGCACAACAACCTGGGCAACGTGCTGATGGAACTCGACCGCGTTGCCGAGGCGGACGCCGCGTACCGGCAGGCGCTGACCATCAAGCCCCAGTATCCCGAAGCGCTCAATAACCTCGGTGGTGTGCTGAAGGCGACGTACCGCCTACCCGAGGCCGAGCTGGCTTGCCGGCTCGCGCTGGCGATTCGCCCGGATTACGCGGAGGCGCACCTCAACCTCGGTGCGGTGCTGGCGGATCTCAAGCGTCTGCCGGAGGCTGAAGCGGCGTACCGGGAGGCAATCGCGCATCGCCCGGACTATGCCGAGGCGCACTACAACCTCGGCCTCGCGCTATCCAGCCTGGAGCGTCTGCCCGAGGCCGAAATGGCTTATCGCGAGGCGATTCGCTGCCGGCCCGACATCGTTCACGCGCACAACAACCTGGGCTGCGTGCTTCGTCAGCTCGACCGTTTGCCGGAGGCGGTCGAGGCCTTCGCACAAGCGCTCGCGCTCCGTCCCGATCTGGCCGAGGCTCACTACAACGTCGGGACCGCGCTGGCGCAACTCAAGCGGCTGCCGGAAGCCGAAGCCGCTTACCTGCGGGCGCTCGCTCTACGCCCCGATTACGGCGACGCCCGGTTCGGTCTGGCTGTGCTGGTGCTCGGCATGGGCCGCTTTGAAGAGGGTTGGCGGTTATATGAGTGCCGCTATGAACAGCCGGGTTTCGTGCATCACAAGACGCGCGCCATGTTGAGCTGTCCGCAGTGGCAAGGCGACACGCTCGCCGGCAAGTCCTTGCTGGTCTGGCAGGAAGACGGACTCGGCGACATGGTTCAATTCAGCCGCTATTTCGCTTTGCTCAAGGCGCAAGGGGCCGGGCATATCGCCTTTGCGTGTGCGCCTGCCTTGCACCGGCTGATGGCTACGGTGGACGGCGTCGATGCCGTGCTCGATCACGATACGGCGTTGGCCGGCGTAGCCGCATCGACATACGACTGCTGGACGAGCCTGTTGAGCGCGCCGCTCCACTTGCGTACGACGGTGGACATGATTCCGCGCGCGGTTCGTCTTGCGGCTGAGCCGTCGCTGGTCGAAAAGTGGCGGCCGATACTCGAGACCCTGCCGCCCGGCCGCAAGGTTGGGCTGGTCTGGAAAGGCAATGCGAAACACCATAACGATGCAAACCGGTCGATTCCAACGTTGGCCACGCTCGCGCCGCTCTGGAGCGTGCCGGGTCTGAGCTTCGTCAGCCTGCAAAAAGGCCAGGGCGAGGATGAGGCGCAAAACCCGCCGGCCGGTCAACCGCTGCTCGAACTCGGCTCGGCGGTGAACGATTTCGCGGACAGCGCCGCGATCATCGAGCAACTCGATCTGGTGATCTGCGTGGACACGTCCACGGCGCATCTGGCTGCGTCGCTGGGCAAACCGTGCTGGGTGATGCTGCCGGAGAAAGACATCGACTGGCGCTGGATGCACGAGCGCAACGATTCGCCGTGGTATCCGCACACGCTGCGGCTGTTCCGCCGGGCAGCGGGCGAAGGCTGGTCCGTGACGGTCGAGAGGGTGCGGCGGGCGTGTGCGGAGCGGTTTTCCGCTGAGAAGGCTGGCGAACTCTGCAGCACCAGAAAATGATCTTGTAACCCTCGTGGCTTGCAACGAAGCCGAGTTTTTCATAGAAACGGTGTGCGTCCGGGTGGATGTGGGTCAAGAAATCTTCCTGCCCCATTCTGACGGAAAAATGCCGGGCCAGCGCGGTTCCGATACATTCCGATAAACAGATTAGATAGCATTGCACGCTCCTTTAGGTGCTTCCTCGCCACCTTCGAATCCTACAATAGTGCCCATCACATAGTGAACACTGGCGGGTTGAAAATGGCAGACAAGGCGATGTTGGTGGTGAGCGCGCATAGCGCCGATTTCGTGTGGCGAGCAGGTGGCGCAATCGCTCTCCACAAAAAAAACGGATACCGTACGAAGGTCGTGTGTCTTTCTTTCGGCGAGCGCGGAGAGTCGGCCAAACTCTGGCGCAAGGGCGAAATGACGATCGGGAAGGTCAAGGCGGCGCGCAGGGAGGAGGCCGAGCGGGCCGCGGACATCCTCGGTGCGGAAGTCGATTTTTTCGACCTCGGCGATTACCCATTGCGCGTGTCGGACGAGGCCCTGATGCGCCTCGTCGATGTGTATCGCGAGCTGCAGCCGGCGTTCGTGTTGAGTCATTCGCAGAAAGACCCATACAACTTCGATCATCCGCTCGCCATGCACGTGGCGCAGGAAGCGCGGATCATCGCCCAGGCCGAAGGTCACAATCCCGGGCAGAAGGTGGTCGGTGCGCCGCCCGTCTACGCGTTCGAACCGCATCAGACGGAACAATGCGAATGGATGCCCAATACGTTCCTCGATATCACCGAGGTCTGGGACACCAAACGCCGCGCGATCGAGTGCATGGCCGGCCAGGAGCACCTGTGGGAGTACTACACGCGGGTCGCCTTGCAACGCGGCGTGCAGGCCAAGCGCAATATCGGCATCACGGCCACGCGCAATATTCAGTACGCGGAAGGCTATCAGCGCATCACGCCGGCCGTGACGGGAGATCTGGCATGAAGCGGGGCGTCGTGGTGACGACTATCCGCCGCGCCGATCCGCGCGACGTGGCCGTGCTGCAGCATGCGGGCGCCGCCACCGTTCACGAGGCGCAGAGCCGTCTCGGCCTGCTTGCGTCCTACATGCGGCCGATCTACTCGGGGCCGGCTATCGCGGGGTCGGCGGTGACGGTGCTGGTGCCGCCGTCGGACAACTGGATGCTGCATGTTGCCGTCGAGCAATGCCGGGAGGGTGACGTTCTCGTCGTGGCGCCGACTTCTCCCTGCGAGGACGGCTACTTCGGCGACCTGCTGGCGACCTCGCTCGCGGCGCGCGGCGTGCGCGGACTGATCATCGACGCGGGATGTCGCGATGTCGCCTCGCTCAGGGAAATGAAATTCCCAGTCTGGTCGAAGGCCGTGTCCGCGCAAGGCACGGTCAAGGAAAAGCTCGGTTCGGTGAATATTCCGGTGGTATGCGCGCAGCAGATCGTGAATCCCGGCGATGTCATCGTTGCGGATGATGACGGCGTGGTCGTCGTACCGCTCGATACCGTGGCGAGTGTCGCGCAAGCGTCGCAAGCGCGCATGGCGAAGGAGGAAAAGACACGTGCTGCGCTGGCCGGCGGCGCGCTCGGTCTCGACTACTACGCGATGCGCGAGAAGCTCGCGCAAAAAGGCCTGCGCTACGTCGCCTCGGCCGAAGATCTTTGACGGAGAGGCGAGGTCATGCCCAGTCGCGCACAAACGCGTATTCCGTGCATGATGATGCGCGGCGGCACGTCGAAAGGCGCCTATTTCATGGCGTCGGATTTGCCGGCCGATCCCGCTGAGCGAGACCGTGTTCTGCTTGCCGTGATGGGTTCGCCTGATCCGCGTCAGATCGACGGTATTGGCGGCGCCGATCCGTTGACGAGCAAGGTGGCGATCATCTCGTCCTCCACACGCGACGATGCCGACGTCGACTATCTGTTTGCACAAGTCGTCGTGAACGAGGCGCGGGTCGATCTCGGACAGAACTGCGGCAACATTCTCGCGGGCGTCGGCCCGTTTGCGATCGAACGCGGTCTCGTGGATGCGCGCGATGGCAGCACACGGGTCGCGATTCACATGGTCAACACCGGGCAGATCGCGGTAGCGACGGTCAGCACGCCGGGACGCCAGGTCACCTACGAAGGCGATGCCCGCATTGACGGCGTGCCAGGCCTCGCAGCGCCCATTCCGCTCGAGTTCCGGGACACGGCTGGTTCCACCTGCGGCACGCTGCTGCCTACGGGGCATCTCAAGGATACGGTCGACGGTATCGACGTGACGTGCATCGACAACGGCATGCCCCTCGTGCTCATGCGAGCGCGCGATCTCGGGCGAACCGGCTACGAAACGCGCGAGCAACTCGACGCGGATGAAGAACTGAAAGCGCGCATCGAAAAGATCCGGCTTGCGGTGGGACCGATGATGAATCTCGGCGATGTGGGCGCGCGCACGGTCCCGAAGATGTGTCTGGTGGCGGCGCCTCGCCAGGGCGGCACGATCAGTACGCGCAGCTTTATTCCGCATCGCTGCCACGCGTCGATCGGTGTACTCGGTGCGGTGAGCGTGGCCACGGCCGCGGTGCTGCCGGGTACGGTCTGCGAGGGCCTAGCCGATGTGGACGCTGACGGCATGCGAAAACGCGTGTCGGTGGAGCACCCGACAGGCGAGTTTACGGTGGAACTCGTTCTCGGCGGAAGCCCCGGCCAGCCTGAAGTGCTGAGCGCGGCGCTGTTGCGCACAGCGAGGTGGCTATTCGACGGAGCAGTCGGCATTCCTTCGGCAGTCTGGCCGGCACGGACCTGAGCGGACTTCAGGCGAATCGCCTCCGTTGGTTTCTGCGCGGTTAGCGGTATTGCGGGTTGTGGAGTTCAACCCGATAAATAAGTCAGAGGCCTTCGCGCTGATTGAAATTCCGGCTATTTTTAAAATTGATGCGCGCTGTAATAAATATTTCGCAATGTCGCGGTATGGATGGTCGCCGCGATAAAGTGCCGGTCTATAAATACAATATTCAAATATAAACAGGCTCCATGAAATCACGGTGAATCGATAATGTTAATTAAACCTTCGATTCAAACATCGGCGGGTTGACGGGATCAACCTATCGGCCATGCCAGGCCGGTATCCACGGGGGTGGGGCGGTGTTGTCGGGAGCAAGGCGCGACCACGCGATGCGGAAGTATTCAGCAGACAAAACAGCCGCTTTGATAAAACGCATCCCGCATATTGCATTTGAAAATTGAGCGGTTATGATGGCGTCTCCCCGATGCGATTTCTCGAACGATCGCTTTGCGGAGACGGCAGGAATATTTGCCGGGCATTCACGCTGGAGGGGTAATTAATGCTTCCCGTGCAGATAGACTAAATCGAGGAGACGATATGCTGAGTCCCCATGAATTCGCTACCTTAATGCTCATCAAGAACGCGCCGGATCAGATCGAACTGGACCGCGCCGAGCTCGACGCCCTACTCGAGCGGCAACTCATATCACTGGAAAACCTCGCGTCAGGACGTTCGCGTCCCCGGATCACAAGCGAAGGCGATTCCATTCTCAAGGCGGTTGCCCGGATGCGCTAGGCATCTGCGACACCCGTTTCGATTTATTCACCATCGCGATCCGCCGCATCACACCCGTCTGATCGGGGCTTCGCGCGCCGGACCGAACTTTGAGGAATTCAATCATGGCTCTATTGAGTCCCGAGCAGGTTGCTGCACAGAAGGCCAATGTCGACGCGTTCTTCGGGGTGGCCGGAAAGATCTTTGAAGGCGTCGAAAAACTGGTCGCGCTGAACCTGCAGGCCGTCAGGGCCACGCTGGCCGAGACGCAGGAAAACATGGCGAAGGCGTCCGGCACGACGGAGCCGCCGCAATGGTTCTCGCTGCAAGCCGGTTTCACCGGACCCTTCGCGGAAAAATCGCTGTCATACGGCAAGCAAGTGTTCGAGATCGCATCGACCACTCAGGCTGAAGTTACGCAACTCGCACAGACGCACTACGAGCGGTACAACGATCGCGTGCAGGCACTCGTAGAAGAAGCGGCGAAGCATGCTCCCACCGGCTCCGAAGCAGCGATCGCCGCGTGGAAATCCGCGATTGCCGCCACCACGACCCTGTATGAAACGCTGCAGAAAACGGGGCAGCAGGCCGTGCATGCCGTCGAGAGTAATTTTGATGCAGTCACAGCCACGGCATCGAAGGCCGTGCGCAGCAACTCAGAGCAGGCTCCCGTAGTCGCGGGCGCGAAGCGATAGAACTGACGCGGGCAGCAATGCCCGTGTTGAGGTCTCTGGCCCATATGAAGGATTGCTTATGGATGCTGGGATCACGAATTCCAGTGTCCAATTCGTGGACTGAAAGTGGTGTGGTCACCTGTTCGCTAGTTCTGCAATGGAGGTCGCGATGAGTGAAGCAGTGGGAATCGTTATGGGTTCGTTCGTGCTGGCGATGGCACCTGTGTTCGTCGCCGCTCATTATTACCGGGAGCAGATGCGTCGCAAGCGGCTTAGACATCTGGATCACCGCCACTACTGGCCGCACTGGAGCAAAGCCCGGCATTGAGCTTTCGCGCTCGCCCGGCTGTTGTTGCCGTACCTGGGGGCTGCTGCGTTCCAAGGCGCAGCAGGCACCTCTGGATTCTGCCGGATCGCTCGATCCGCGGAATTCTCCAAGCCAAGGCTCCACCGCCTTGGCTTTTTTTTTGGTGCTCGTCTCTCATGGAAATCCCGTACGGATCCTCGGTCTCCGTGTAAGCAGCGAGAAGGATTCGGCCCCCTAGAATCGCCTCATCGATGCAGACGGGCGGCATTCCGCCGCACCGGACAATAACGGAGACTATCGATGACCCCTAGCTTTCGCACGCTGCGCCATATCGCCGTTGCTTCCGGCCTGCTGTTCAGTCTTGCGTCGCAGCAAGCGATAGCCGCCGGCGGCGAGAAGATCACGATCATGGTCGGCGGTATCACGAAGTTGATCTATTTGCCGGCGCGCCTGACCGAACAGCTCGGCTATTTCAAAGATGAAGGGCTCGATGTCGAGCTTCTGTCGCAGCCAGCCGGCGTTGACGCTGAAAACGAACTGCTGGCCGGCGCCGTTCAGGCCGTCGTCGGTTTCTATGACCATACGATCGATCTGCAAACCAAGGGCAAGGACGTCAAGGCGATCGTCGTGTTCGGGCAAGTGCCGGGCGAGGTCGAAATGGTATCGACCAAAGCGGCCGAAACGGTCAAATCGATGGCGGACGTGAAGGGCAAGACGCTGGGTGTGACTGGCCTGGGTTCTTCAACAAGCTTCCTTACGCAATACCTCGCCGGACAGCACGGCATCCAGTCCACGGAATACACGATGCTGCCGGTGGGCGCTGACGCCAGCTTCATCGCGGCGATCAAACAAGGTCGCATCGACGCCGGCATGACGACCGAGCCGACCGTCTCGGCCTTGCAGAAATCCGGCGACGCGAAGGTGCTTGTCGACATGCGTTCGGTCGAAGGCACGAAGGCGGCGTTGGGCGGCACCTACCCGGCGTCGAGCCTCTATGTCCAGGCGGCATGGGTCGATTCCCACAAGGCGGAAGCAGCAAAGCTTGCGCACGCGTTCGTTCGCACGATGCAATTCATCAGCACGCATAGCGCGGAAGAAATTGCAGCCAAAATGCCTGACGACTATCAGAAAGACAAACAGCTTTACGTGAGCGCGTTGAAAGCGTCGCTGCCCATGTTTACGAAGGACGGCAAGATGCCGGCCGACGGTCCCGAGACCGTGCTGAAGGTGCTGTCGGCGTTCAACCCGTCGGTCAAAGGCAAGCATATCGAGCTGGCGAAAACCTACACCAACGAGTTCACCGGTTCGAAATAAGCCGGCGCTTGCCGGTCGCTGCTGCCTGTTTGTTGCAGCGCAATTTCGTTGCGCCGCCGGCGCCGCCTTCGCGGTGCCGGCGACTTGCACGGCTTTACCCGATGAATCACGTTGTTTCAAAAGACGCGCCGGTGATCGAGTTCGACGCCGGTGGCGTGCCGCTTTATTTCTCCGAACGGCCTGCCACGCTGAAGCGGGTCGGCACCATCCCGTGCAGCATCGATACCGCGTAGCGAACGCCGAATTAGCGACGTATATCAGTGAATTCACTTAGTTGTGCAGGTGATACGGGAAAGCTGCGTGAAGGATTGAGAAAACTAGGATTGCGCTCATCGGCAGTCGGGGCCGTTGTCCGGATATTCGGGCGGCAGTCACCGCAGTCGACGAGAACGAAAATTTCAACGTTGTAATCAGAGGAGACGATCGTGAAGAAAAAGTATCTGGCTTTGGCCGTTACGGCAGGCGCTTTCGCCGCAACCGGTGCGCACGCACAGTCGAGCGTCCAGCTTTACGGCCTGATGGACCTGAGCTTTCCCACCTATCGGACGCACGCGGATGCGAACGGCAATCATGTCATTGGTATGGGCAACGACGGCGAACCGTGGTTCAGCGGCAGCCGCTGGGGCCTGAAGGGCGCGGAAGACATCGGAGGTGGAACGAAGGTCATTTTCCGCCTTGAGAGCGAATTCGTTGTCGCCAACGGCCAGATGGAAGATCCGGGCCAGATCTTCGACCGTGACGCATGGGTGGGTATCGAGAACGACACGTTCGGCAAGATCACGGCAGGTTTCCAGAACACGATCGCGCGCGACGCATCGACGATCTATGGCGACCCGTACGGCTCGGCGCGCCTGACGACGGAAGAGGGCGGCTGGACCAATTCGAATAACTTCAAGCAGATGATTTTCTACGCGGCCAGCGCGACCGGCACACGTTATAACAATGGCGTGGCATGGAAGAAACTGTTCAGCAATGGCATTTTCGCCAGCGCAGGCTACGCATTCGGCAACTCCACGAGTTTCGGCTCCAACTCCAACTACCAGGCAGCGCTCGGGTACAACGGTGGTGTGTTCGACGTGTCTGGCTTCTATAGCCATGTCAATCGCGTTGGCTTTACAAACCAGACGTTCTCGGTGGGCGGCAACTACACGTTCGGTATTCTGCGCGCCAATGCGGGTTACTTCCGTTACCTGGGCAATCAGGGCGCGCTCGGTCAGCGTCAGGACAATGCGTGGACGGCGTCGCTCAAGCTGTCGCCCAAGGGTCCGTTCGACTACGAACTCGGTTATCAGCAAATGCGCGTGCACAACGCCGCTTACAACGTCGACGGCGATATTCCGAACGCGAACATCGGCGCTTTCGATCCGACGTCAGGCCTCCACAACGGTTTCAAGGAAACGCTGTACTGGTCGGCGTTCTATCACCTGTCCAAGCGTACTGAAGTGTATCTGGCCGGCGACTACATGAAGCTGCATGGCGGCTACACCGTCGGATCCACCTTCGGCGCGACCAACCAGCTCGAACTGACCACGGGCGTGCGCACTCGCTTCTGATCCGGGAATCAGATTCGCGCTGATTCATTCATCGATGTGCTCCTACTAGCGGCGGCGGACTTATCCACCCGCCGCTTTTTTTTGGCTCACCGGGTCGAGGAAGACAGCCATGTTCAGAAATACCAGTATCCGGACCGCTCT
Organism: Paraburkholderia madseniana; assembly: GCF_009690905.1. Classification (GTDB taxonomy): domain Bacteria; phylum Pseudomonadota; class Gammaproteobacteria; order Burkholderiales; family Burkholderiaceae; genus Paraburkholderia; species Paraburkholderia madseniana. The sequence goes on along the minus strand of NZ_VOSW01000005.1, from coordinate 16,339 downwards.
GACCATCACGATTGCCGGCTACACGGCCGCGTTGATGCTTGTGATCGCAACGTCGATTGCGGGCCTGGAAACGGCCAACACGGCGCTCGACAGGATGTACAGCGAAGAGACGGCTGCGCTGCGACACCTTGGCGCCAGCAGCGAAGCGCTTCTGCAGGTGCGAGTCGATCTCGGTGCGTACGAGACGCTCGTCGCGCAGGGAAAGCCAACCGATGCGGTGCTCGCGCGAGTGCATGCCGAGCAGACGAGTAGTGATCGCGAGCTGGCGGCCTATGCTGCGCAACCGCCGTCGAATGAGGTGGAGAGGAAGCTGACCGACGCGCTGCGTGCGAAGCGCGAGCTATTGATGAAACAGGCGCTTGGCCCCGAAATCGCGGCGCTCGACCAGAACGATTTCATGTCGTTCCGGACGACGCAACGGCAGGCGCCTGACACACTGTTTAGCGACTACCGGAACGCCGCGCGCGCGCTGGAGGATTTTCAGGCAGAGCAGCAAAGAGCGCGCTTTGCATCGGCACAGCAGCGTTTTCATATGCTGCTCTGGCTGTTCGGCGCAATCGGGTCCGCTGCAATGATCCTCGGTCTCGTCGCGCGATCCGCGTTGACGAATTCGATTGTGCGGCCTATCGATGCCGCTATTCGCCATTTCGAGCGGATTGCTGCTGGTGATCTGGCCAGTGAGATCGCAACGCTGCGCGTCAACGAAATGGGACGATTGATGACCGCACTCGGCCGGATGCAGGCGGGGCTCGTTGCGGCCGTGAGCCAGGTGCGGCAGGGAACGGCGGCGATTACGCACGGCGTGGGCGAGATCGCGAGTGGCAATGCGGACCTGTCGACGCGTACGGAGCAGCAGGCGGCGACGCTGGAGAAGACCGCATCGAGCATGGAAGAGTTGACGGCGACGGTCCGGCAAAATGCCGATAACGCGCGGCAGGCCAGTGCGCTCGCGGAAAATGCGTCGGAGATAGCGGCCCGCGGCGGCCAGGTTGTTGGCCAGGTTGTCGACCTGATCGCGGATATGTCGTCGAGTTCAAAGCGGATCGTCGATATCATCGGCGCGATCGAGGGGATCGCGTTCCAGACCAACATACTCGCTTTGAATGCGGCCGTCGAAGCTGCACGTGCCGGCGAGGAGGGACGCGGATTCGCGGTGGTCGCGGGAGAGGTGCGCGCGCTCGCGCAACGTTCGGCCGCCGCCGCGAAGGAGATCAGGGAACTGATCGGCGATTCAGTTGCGAAGGTGAGGAACGGCGCCGAACTGGCAACGCGCGCCGGCGAAACCATGGCCGAAATCGTCACGGCGGCCCGGAACGTGACGGGTATCGTCAGCGAGATCAGTGCTGCCTCCGAAGGGCAATCGCACGGTATTGATCAGATCAATACCGCGATGACGCAGATGGACAACGCGACGCAACAGAACGCCGCGCTAGTCGAGCAAGCCGCCGCTGCTGCGGCATCGCTGGAAGATCAGGCTCGTGCGCTCGTCGATGCGGTGGCCGTGTTCAGGCTGCGCGAAACAGACAAGCTGTCCGCCCCACGAACCCAGCGGACAGAACTGGAATCAGATAGCACGGTTTTCGCATGACACCCCTCGCCGCAGGCCGGCTCTATGATGGTCGAACCGGCCTGTGTGCAACCTGCCACCCCGACCGGAGGTCCAAGAAGTAGCGTATGCGGTAGATGCGAGGAGGTGTGCGATGAACGGTCGAGCAGTAGTCCGGTGCATTTGCGCCGCTTTACTCACGTGCAGCTTTCTCGCAGGTCTCGCCGGATGCGATGCGCTACGCGGTCCACCGGCGGCGGAATGGCCAGGACCTCACGCCCCCTATCCTTTCCCGAACGATGTTCCGCATCGTACCGAATGAGCTGCACGAACGCCGTCATGCCGTTCGACGTCAACCGACGGCCCCGCACGTGACGTTCGGCGCAGTGTACGGTGACGGATACTCAGACGTGGGGCCGCTGAGCAGGCGCAGTCGCTGAGTCGCCAATACGTCGGCTTCCGTCGTTTCGCGTCGGGTGAGCGTGGTACCGGTGTCGCGCACGGCGCTCAAGGGCTCGTTCACAGCACAGCTCAGCGTTTTGCCGTCGGAAAGACGCACCGTCGTCGAATAGGCGTAATCCGGCTGCGCGGCCTGGCTATCGGCAGTCCAGAACGCGGCGACCGCGAATAGTGCTAACAAAAAAGGTTGGCTTTTCATATTGCTTCCGTTGTCTTGATCGTCACTATTCGACCAAGGCGGCAGCAGCATATTCTGGCTATCTTTGTAATTCTGAATTCCAGTTTCCAGTGACTATGGCGCGTTAAGGCTTGTTGTGAAAGCCGCTGTACGCAGCGACTAATTCGCGGCGATGCTGATCGTGCGCGTGACATCGACAACCGAAAGCCGGATCGCGTCGATCAACGCACGCGCCGCAGGTGAAGGCGTGCCGGCTGCCCGCATGGTCAGTCCTATGTCGCGCCGGGTGTTGTACAACTGCACGTCGAGCATCGCCAGTTGACCAGACTGAACTTCGTAGTGCAGTTGCTGGCCCGATAACGCCGCGACCATGTCCGTGCCGAGCAGCAGCCCACGAATCACAGCAAGGTCTGCTGTCTCGACCGTGGGCATCGGCGGCTTCACTTTCATTCGCTTGAATTGCGCTTCGAACAGTGCGCGAGCCGGCGCATTGCTGCGTGGCACGATCCACTGCGCGTCGCGCAAATCCATGATGCTCAGATCGCGCGCGCGAGTGAGCGCGTGATCGCGGCGCACCAGAACGACCATATCTTCCGACATCAGGCGCTCGTTCTTCAGACCGCTGCTGGCGTCGTTATCGCGCAGCGCGCCGAGAATGAAGTCGATATCGCCCGCGCGCAGGCCGGCGACCAGCGCCTCATAGGCGCTTTCGTCAGTGACGACTCTCACGCCCGGATGCTGCGCGGTCATCCGCGCAATCGCCTTGGGCAGGAGCAACGTGCGCCCGAGCGGTAATGCGCCCACTGTCACTGCGCCTTGAATCTTGCCGTGCAGGGCGGCGATATCGTCGGGCACATGCCGCAATTCGTTCAATGCGCGGCGCACGTGAAGCAGAAACGTTTCGCCCTCCGTGGTGAGCAGGATGCCGCGCGGGCTGCGATGGAACAGACTCAAACCGGCGCCGCTTTCCAGCACCCGGATCGCTGTGCTCACGGCCGGCTGACTGATGCCGAAGGTCTTCGCCGCGCTCGGCATGTGCCGATGACGCGCCAATGCGATGAATAGCTGAAGCCGCCGGGTGTTGAGCAGATAGGCCGGCAGCGCGCCTTCTGCTGTTGGCCGCCGGCGTGCCTGCCTCGCCGAGCACCACTGCGCGAGTTCTTCCAGTTCGGCGAAGATCCGCTCGCAACGCTGCAGCACGGCGCGGCCAACGGGCGTCGGCAGCATGCCGGAGGGGCCGCGATCGAAGAGGGCCTCGCCGAGTGCCGACTCCAGTTCCTGCACAGAACGCGTCACAGCCGACTGGGCGCGAAATAGCGCCGCTGCCGCACGCGTGGCGCTACCCATCTCGGCAACGAGTCGAAATGCTCGCAATTGCGCGAGGTTGAGGAGTTCTTTGCTGCTCACGGATGGTGGCGTTCTGGCTGGCGGATGTTCAACGTGTCCGCGATCGTGTGCTGGGTGATCTCGTTCATGGGTGTCTACTCATTCGAGGCCATCAAGTATAGCGACGCATCAAGTCTCGTACCACGCTTGCCAGACGGCTTGCGACTTCGTTTCCTGGGCATCTGTTTTGTTTATCGCATGTGGATAGTCAGGAGGCTGGGCCGGGGCTCGGCACGCTCGTCAGCGATGCCCCAAACCCCCTATCCGGTGGGGCTTTCAGCGCTTATCCGTGCGCCGGTCACTGGCATTCAGGGCGCTTGCGAGCAATTTAACCAGTGCGAATGTGGTTTACCCGCACTTTCGGCAAGCCTGCATGATCCTTATGGTTGCACCTCAAGATGGTTGCAATGGCTGCCACCCCGGTAGCGGCGACCCATCCGATTGGCGCTGGTTGGCGCGCGGCACGAAGCAACGGAAGACAACGGGATATGGCAAGGATCATTGGTGGAATCGGCACGTCGCATGTGCCCACTATCGGCATGGCGTACGACAAGGGCAAGCAGAACGATCCCGCGTGGGCGCCGCTCTTCAAAGGCTACGAACCGGTGGCCGATTGGCTCGCCGAGCGCAAGCCGGACGTGATGGTGATGTTCTACAACGACCACGCGAACAGCTTCTTCTTCGATTGCTATCCGACCTTCGCGCTAGGTGTATCGGCCAATCACGAGTTCGCGGACGAGGGCGCAGGCAAGCGCCCACTGCCGGACATAACCGGTCATCCCGATCTGGCGATCCACATTGCGGAGCAGCTCGTCAACGACGAGTTCGATCTCACGATTTTCCAGGATCGTGCACTCGATCACGGATGCAATTCCCCGCTTTCGCTGATGTTGCCGCACGACGGCGGCTGGCCGATGTCGCTCGTGCCGATGGAAGTCAACGTGCTCCAATATCCGCTGCCCACCGCGAACCGCTGCTACCGTCTCGGTCAGGCGCTGCGCCGCGCGATCGAGTCGTTCGAGCAGGATCTGGATGTCGTGGTGGTCGGCACCGGCGGGTTGTCGCACCAGGTCCACGGCGAGCGAAGCGGCTTCAACAATACTGATTGGGACATCGAGTTCCTCGATCTGATCGTGCATGAGCCGCAGCGTCTCGCCGCGATGAAGCATGTCGACTATGTGCGCCTTGGAGGCGCGGAGAGCGTCGAGACGATCATGTGGCTCGCGATGCGCGGCGCGCTCGGGCCGAAGGTCCGTGAACTGCATCGCAGCTATTACCTTGCGACGAGCACCGCGATGGCCGTGACCCTCTACGAAGAAGAGGTGATGCAATGAACCCGCAACTGATCGGTATCGAGGAATTGACGGGAACGTATCCGTTCGATATCCGCCAGAGTATGAAAGCGATGCGCCTGAACCGCTTCTTCTGGCAGATGCGCGAAGCGCCGGCTCGCACGCTCTGGCTGGAGAACCGGACCGCTGCATACGACGTGGCCAGCCTGACGGCGGAGGAGCGCGCGCTCGTCGACAACACGGACTGGATCGGGCTGATTCAATATGGCGTGTGTTTCTTCGTCCTCGAGAAATTTGCGCGCGTTGTGAAGATCACGAATCTCGGCATGTACGCCAGCATGCGAGGCGAAACACTCGAGGCGTTTCTGAAAACGCGCAGGGTGCCGGAAGCCGTCTAAGGCGACTCGACCCTGCGCCGCATCTTTTTTTAGCGGCTTTTCATTTCAATACCAAGAAGACCTCGGCTTCGACAGAACGCCGGGGCGGGAAACTGTTTTCTCCGGAGACACGCATGAAATCTGCAGACTCAGTCGACATCAAGGCGTTTATCGACGCACGCAAGATGTCGGCGTACCAATGGCTGGTCCTCGTTCTATGTTTTCTGATCGTCATGATGGACGGGCTGGATACGGCCGTGATGGGCTTTGTCGCGCCCGTCATCATGCATGACTGGAATGTCAGCCGGGCTGCCTTCGGTCCCGTGATGAGCGCCGCGATGGTAGGCCTTGCGATCGGCGCGCTGGCGGCAGGGCCGATTGCCGATCGCATCGGGCGCAAGAAAGTGTTGATTGCCTCCGTGCTCTGCTTCGGCTTCTTCAGCCTGACCTGCGCCTTCGCCGACTCACCCGTGGAACTCGTCGCGCTGCGCTTTCTGACGGGCCTGGGTCTCGGCGCCGCGATGCCGAACTCGACCACGTTGCTTTCCGAATACGTACCGTCGCGCAGTCGCTCGCTGCTGCTCACGATCATGTTCACTGGCTTCAACTTCGGTTCGGGGGCCGGCGGATTCGTGGCGGCTTCGCTGATTCCGCACTTCGGCTGGCGCGCGGTGTTCATGTTCGGCGGTATCTTGCCGATCCTCAGTGTTCCCTTGCTGTTGTGGCTGCTGCCTGAGTCCGCGCGTTTGATGCTGGTGCGCAAAATGTCGACCGAACGGATCGCGGCAACGCTCGGCCGCGTCTGCGGACATGTCTTTGGTCAAGACGTGCGCTTCACCGCACCCGAGCCGGTGGTCGCTGCGAAGGCGCCGGTGCGGATGCTGTTCGCGGACGGCTACGCGTTCAGCACGCTGATGCTGTGGCTCACGTACTTCATGGGCCTGCTGATCATCTACCTGCTCACTGGCTGGCTGCCCACGTTGATCAAGGACGCCGGCTTGCCGGTCGAGCGTGCCGCCGCGATCACCGGCATGTTCCAGTTGGGCGGCACCGTGGGCGCCGTTGCGGTCGGCTTCGCGATGGACCGCATGGATCGCAACGCGGTGATCGGTGCTGCGTATCTGCTCGGCGGCGTGTTCATCTTCGCGCTGGGCATGGGCACGCTCAAATCGAACCTGCTGCCGGTTCTCGTTACCTGTGCCGGCTTTTTCATGAGCGGCGCACAGACCGGTCTCAATGCACTTGCCCCGAGCTGTTATCCGACTCGCGCCCGCGCAACCGGCGTGAGCTGGATGCTTGGGTTCGGCCGGCTCGGCGGCATTCTGGGCTCGCTCGTGGGTGGCGCGTTGCTGTCGCTGGGATTCAGTTTCGAAACCGTATTCGCGGTGCTCGCTGTGCCTGCGCTGATCGCTGCTGCGGCGATCGTCATGAACCGTCTCGCGCTGCGCTTCATGACCAGTCCCGTGGCCGACGCCTGAACGCGTCTGCAGCGGTTTCACACAACAGCGTGTTGATTGCTGTGCGCACGGCATCCCTTACCAGAAGTTATTGAAGGAGAGCAGACATGAGTGGCGATTTGAGCGTGAGCGGAAGTGGAAGTGGGCTCAACAAGGGTGAGAGGGCGAATGTGACGGAATGGCCAAACCGCATGGCGATGGTTCGCGCGGGCGTGATCGGCGGATTGATCGGCGCCGTGATCATCTGGATTTACGAAGCGCTTATCTGGGTAGGGGCGCAGCACTTGATGCCGTTGGCGGGCATTCCACGCAACGCGACGGGGCTGGTGTTCGGCAAACAGGTGCAGGAGTCGCTCGGTGTGTGGGCTTATATCGTCGGCACGGGCATTCACTTCGTGTTCGCATCGGCGTGGGGCGTTCTCTTCGCGGCAATCTGGCCTTACTTTCGCCGGCGCGGATACGAAGCCACTTTCGTGGCGCTGTTTTACGCGGTTTTTGCGTGGATCGCGATGCATGTGGCGATCATGATCGCCTCCGATAGCCATCCGAACTACTACGACCCGGCTGTGATCATCGGCGGCTTCATGTCCCATATCTTCTTCACGGTCCCCTTAGCCTTGACGGTAAAGCGACTGCTGCAACCGCAAGGGCAATAGAACAAAGCGTTTGGCGAAGCTCGAGCGTCAATGCCGATTAAAACAATTTCAACAACACGTATGATTTGGAGATCTGGAGAATGAGTAAAAGTATCAGACGAGTAGACGTTGTGCTGTTTGGAGCAGCGATTGCGGCTTGCGTGCCGGCTTTCGCGCAAAACAGCGTCACGTTATACGGTATCGTCGACAACGGCTTTTCTTATACGAACAATCTGACGTCGCTCGGCTCCACTAGCGGAGGAAAATCGGCCGTCAAGATGACGCAGGGTGTATTTGCGGGCAGCCGCTTCGGCCTCAAGGGCGCGGAAGACCTGGGTGGCAACACAAAAGCGATCTTCCAGCTCGAATCCGGCTTCAATTCGGCAAGCGGTGCCCAGCAATACACCAACGCGATGTTCGGCCGCCAGGCGTGGGTCGGCCTGACCAACCCGGCATACGGTACCTTCACGGCGGGCCGCCAATACGCTTCGTACTACCAGTTGCTCTCACCGTATAGCCCGACCACGTGGATCACCGGCTACTACGGCGCGCATCCTGGCGATATCGACGGCCTCGACACGATCTACCGCGCAAACAACACGCTGGAGTACACGTCGCCGAAGCTCTATGGCCTGACGGTGAGCGGCTCGTATTCGCTGGGCGGCGTGGCGGGCAGCACGAACCAGGGCTCGACCTGGGCGACCGCGGTGCAGTATGCGATGGGGCCGGTCGGCCTCGCAGTCGGCTTCTCGCGAATCAACAATTCGACCGCGGGCGGCGGCTCATGGGGCGCGGATTCGACCACCACGAACGGCGGCTCGCAGATCGGCGTATCCGCGTTGACGAACGGCTATCAGACTGCGCAGGCGCAACAGCGTTTCGCGGTGGGTGGCGGCTATAAGTTCAATGGCGCGTGGGATATCACGGCGACCTATTCGAACGTCCAGTACATTCCGGGCAGTGGCTCGAAGTTCCACGATACGGCGATCTTCAATACGGCTGGTACGGTTTTGCACTGGAAACCGGCCGTTGCGTGGGATTTTGGCGCGGGGTACAGCTATACCCGTGCTACACGCGCGAACGGCATTCAGGACAATGCGCAATACCACCAGTTCAATCTCTCCGAGTACTACGCATTGTCCAAGCGCACGGGTTTCTATGCGTTGGAGGCCTATCAGAAGGCGAAGGGCAAGACGCTGGGCACCAACGGCGCCGGGCAGATCATCGACGCCACGGCGACACTCGGCGATGGGTATAACAGTACGCCGTCTTCCTCAGGCAGTCAGTTGGCGGTGGGTGTGGGCATTATTCACCGGTTCTGATTGGTAGTTTTTGCGGTGAGAAAGGCCGGGGGCAGTTCAGACCCGGCCTTTTGCTTTTCGTGAACGCTTGCATGGCCGCGCGCCAGTTACCGAAACCTATTACATCCGAGGTAATTGGCGGGCCGCACACTCACGCCTAATCTTCGGTCATCGCGCAACTCATCCCGAGCGGCGCTTACGATCGAGGACATACCATGTCGACGTTTCACATTCACACGATTGAATCCGCGCCCGAACAATCCAGGCCGGTGCTTCGGCAGCTTGAGCAAAACTTCGGCCTTATCCCCAACATCGCGGGCGCCATGGCTGAATCGCCGGTGCTGATCGGCGGCTTCATCGGTATCTTCCAGAAAGTTCATGCGGGTACTTTCACGGAGGCGCAGATACAGACCCTGTTGCTGACTAACGCAGTGACCAACGCGTGTACGTGGGCGGTTGCGTTTCACACGGCGCTCGCGCTGAAAGAGGGCCTCTCACCCGCCGACGTCGAAGCGATTCGCGATGGCCGCACACCTGCCGATCGCAAGCACGCCGCGCTGTCGACCTTGACGAAAACAGCGATCGAAAAGCGCGGACACCTGGACGATAAGGACGTAGACCCGTTTCTCGAGGCCGGCTTCCGTCAGGACCAGGTGCTCGAGGTCCTCACGGTGCTGGCTGCTTCCACTATCACGAACTACGCCGGCAACATCACAAAGCCTCCGCTCGAAGCGCCGTTCCAGGAATATGTCTGGACCGCGTAGGTCGCGTCTGGAAGGGCCGGTCAGCAACTGGGAGTATGCTGACCGGCGCGGTTCGAACGACCGATTGGCGCCGGACGTCCACGATGCTCCGGCGCCATCGATCACCGAACCTGATCTGTATCGACTAGTGGACCACAGACCGATGAATCCTGCGAATCCTGAAAGGAAGACGCCGCCGAATGAACTCGGCGCATTGTTGCGTCACTGGAGAGACATGCGCGGCATCAGCCAGTTGGACTTGTCGTTCAACGCGGGTGTCTCGCAGCGTCACATCAGCTTTATCGAAAGCGGACGCAGCGTGCCGAGCCGGCAGATGCTGTTGGATATCGCACAGACGCTCGACATTCCTCTGCGCGAACGCAACACGTTGCTATTGGCAGCGGGCTATGCGCCGATGTATGCCGATGGCGCCTGGAACGCACAGGAAATGCAGAGCGTCACGAAAGCACTTGGGCGAATGTTGCGTCAGCACGAGCCGTTTCCCGCGCTCGTCATGGATCGCTACTGGAACGTGCTGATGACCAACGAATCCGCGCCGCGCTTTTTCAATTGCTTCATCGATATGGCTGCGCGCAAGGGGCCGCGCAACATGCTGCATCTGATTTTCGATCCGGATGGAATGCGTCCGTTCGTTGCCGATTGGCAAGCTGTGTCGAATAGCCTGATTCAGCGTGTTTATCGGGAATCGGTCGGTCGCGTGGTCGACGAACAGACGCACGAGTTGCTTGCCGCGCTGCGTGCCTATCCGGATGTGCAGCCTGATTTGAAGGCTTCGCAGCGCACCGTGGAAACCGGGACCGCTGCTGCGGCCATGCCGGTGATCCCAATCGGTTTCGTCAAGGGCGGCAAAGTGCTGAATTACTTTTCAATGGTCGCAACCGTGGGCACGCCGCAAGCCGTCGCGGCGCAGGAGCTGCGTATCGAATGCATGTTCCCCGCAGACGACGAGACCGAAGCGCGTCATCTTGAGATGATCGACGCGGTCCAGCAACAGTATTGAGCGGCAGAGGCAAGCTAATCGCTACTGCCGCTTCGCCTCATGACCAACGGAGCAGATTGCGTGAAGGGGAGAAGCGGCTTGCGCGATCCTTGTCGTCACTCGCCCTGATTGCGGGCGAGTTGCAAGGGCGCGATGTTAGTGGCTTAGTGCCGCGGCAGGTGGCATTTCGGGCGCATGCACCGTGACGGTCTTGCGGACCTTGGCGACATCCGCCGCGCTGACTGTCGAACCGGTGTTGCCCCAACTGTTGCGCACGAAGTTCGTCACGTCGGCGACTTCCTGATCGTTCAGGCGCCAGCCGAAGGCGGGCATCGTGAACGAGGACGGCGCGGTCTTCGTGCCTTCGAGCGTGTTGCCGGCCAGCAGCACGTGAATCAGTGAGGTCGCGTCCTTGCCCTGCACGACCGGATTGCCGCCAAGTGCCGGGAACACGCGCGTGTAGCCGCGGCCGTCACTGCGGTGGCAGGCGGTGCAGTTGTCGCGGTACACGGCGGCGCCGGATGCGCTGGCGTCGCCGGTACGCAGGGCGCGAGCCGCCGTATCGTTGTACACGTACGGCTTTTCGTTCGGATCGGTCGACGGCAGCGTCTTCAGGTAGCGTGCGATCGCCGTGAGATCGGCGTCGTTCATGTGCTGCATGCTGTGCTGCACGACGTCCGTCATGCCGCCGAATGCCGCGCTGTGCTGCGTGCGTCCGGTCTTCAGGAATTGCACGATATCGGCCTCGTTCCACGAGCCGATGCCGGTGCGTGGATTAGCGCGCAGGCTCGACGGGACCCAGCCGTCGATCGCCGCGCCGCCCGCGAGAAACTCGGAGCCGTCGAGATCGCTCAGCGCGCGTTCCTGCATCGTCACTGCACGCGGTGTGTGACAGGCGCCGCAGTGGCCGAGGCCCTGCACGAGGTACGCACCGCGTGCAACCACCGGATCGGCATAGTGTTTCGAATTGAACGCCACGGGATCAGGCGCGAACAGGTAACGCCAGATGCCGAGCGGCCAGCGCATCGACAGCGGCCAGACGATATCGACCGCACGGTTCGTCTGGTGCACCGGCGCGACGCCTTGCGTGAAGTACGCATACAGCGCGTGCATGTCGTCATCGCTCAAACGTGCATACGAGGGGTACGGCATCGCCGGATACAGCGTGTCGCCGTTCGGCCGCACGCCTGCACGGACCGCGCGATCGAATTGCGCGAAGGTCCATGAGCCGATGCCGGTGTTGCGATCGGGCGTGATGTTGGTCGAGTAGATCGCACCGATCGGCGTGTCGAACTTCAGGCCGCCCGCGAAGGGTTTGCCCGATTGCGCTGTGTGACAAGCAATGCAGTCACCCGCACGCGCGAGGTATTCGCCGTGCGCGCTCAACGTCGCGTCGGATTGAGGTGGGAGCGTTGCGGCTTGCGCGGCGAGCGGAACGGACAACGTAGCCGCCACGCAGAATGATGCAGCGCCCACACGTCTGAATGCTTGACCCAGGCGTTTCGTATCGATCTTCTTCTTCATACGCTCACCAGCGGCCCGGGGTTCTTCAGATACTGCGTGCGAATCGCACGCGCCGACCAATAGGCGAGCGCCGCGACGAGGCCGGTCGGGTTGTAGCCGATGCCTTGCGGAAACGCCGACGCGCCCATCACGAACACGTTGTGCACATCCCAGCTTTGCAGGTAGCGGTTCAACACGCTCGTCTTCGGATCGGTGCCCATGATCGCGCCACCGACGAGGTGAGTCGTCTGATAGCGGCGCGAATCGAAGTGCGCGCCGAATTCGCGCGTATAGACGCCGATGGACTTCGGCCCCATCTGCTGCGCGATCTTGTGCATCTGCCCGGTCACGTATTGCGCCATCTTGATGTCGTTGTCCTTCCAGTCGAAGGTCATACGCAACAGCGGCTGGCCGTAGGAGTCGCGATAGGTCGGATCGAGGTCGAGGAACACGTCGCGGTACGACATGTTGGAGCCGTGCGCGTCCATCGAAATGGTGTGTGCGTAGTGGTCCTTTACCGACTTCTTCCAGTCCACGCCCCAGTTGGGCGTGCCGGCCGGTGTCGCGATGCCGCTGATCGGTTTGGTGCCCGCCTGATTCACCCACAACGGCGAGCCGCCGACAAAGCCGAGCGGACCGTGATCGAAGTTATCTGCATTGAAGTCGTCGACGGCGACGCCGTTGCCGCCCGCGCCGATGAACGGATTGGTGAAGGTGTCCTTGTCGAAGAACGCGGTGATCGTCGAGAGGTTCTGATACGCGAAATTACGGCCGACGACGCCTTCGCCCGAGATCGGGTCATACGGCTTGCCGATACCTGACAGCAGAAGCAGGTGGACGTTGTGATACTGGAACGCCGCGACGATCACGAGATCCGCAGGCTGAAACACTTCGTTGCCCGCCGGATCGACGTACGTGACACCCTTGGCGCGCTTTTTCGTATCGTCGAGTTCGACGCGCAGCACGTGGCAACGCGAGCGCAGTTCGAAGTTTGGCGACTGCTTCAGCGCCGGCAGGATGTTCAGATTGGGCGACGCCTTCGAGTACATGTAGCACGCGTAGCCGCTGCAGAATCCGCAGAAGTTGCACGGTCCCATCTGCACGCCGTACGGGTTCGTGTACGGACCCGACGTATTCGCCGAAGGCAGGCGGTACGGGTGCAGTCCGATCTCGCGCGCGGCCTTGCCGAAGCGTTCGGCCGAGTAGGTGTTCAACTGCGCGGGGAGCGGGAAGTTGTCGCTGCGCGGCGCGTCGAACACGTTACCGTCGCCGACCACCTTGCCGTTGACCTTATAAGCCTGGCCCGAGGTGCCGAACACTTTCTCGGCGAAGTCGAAATGCGGTTCGAGTTCGTCGTAGCTGACGCCGTAGTCCTGGATCGTCATCCCGTCCGGAATGAAGCGCTTGCCGTAGCGTTCTTCATAGTGACTCTTCAGACGCAGTTCTTCCGGCGTGATGCGGAAATGCACGCCCGACCAGTGCAGCCCGGCGCCGCCGACGCCTTCGCCCGGCAGAAACGCGGCAAGCTGCCGGTAGGGCAGTGCCGTATCGCCGACGTTATGACGGATCGATACGGTGGTCTTGGAGAGGTCGAGGAACAGCTTCTTGCGGACATTGTAGGTCAGCTCGTCGATCGTGTTCGGATATGCGCCGTCCGGATAGGTGTCGCGATACTCGCCGCGTTCGAGCGCGACCACTTTGAGGCCGGCCTCGGTGAGTTCCTTCGCGAGGATCGCACCGGTCCAACCGAAGCCGACGATGACCGCGTCGACGTGCGGTTTGGTTTGTGTGGTCATCAGGTGCGCTTTCCTTCAATCGACACGGGGCCATACGGATAGGCCTGACCGTTCTGGTTGACGAAGTCCATGAAATCGGCGCGCGCGCCGGGGAAGCCGATCATCTTCCAGCCGCCCATGTCGCGATTGCCGCTGTGGATCGGGTCGCAGAAATAGCCTTCGCGGGTGTTTTGCAGCAACTGGCCGAAGAAGACGCCGGCCGGGACGTCCGCGAGATCGATCTTTTCTGTCTCCAGCGCGGTGAGCACGGTGTCGCGTGTGGGTGCGTCGAGGGCGTCGAACGGATGCGCGTAGGTCTTCGTGCAGTAGGCGTTGACCGCCGCGATGCCGAGCCGGTACAGATCGCGTGGCACGAGTTTCAACTGATAGCCGAGTTCCGGCGCGCCTTGCGTGAATGGGCCCTGCATGTACCAGAGCGCGCCGTGCGCATACGGCGTGTCCATCTGCCGGTCGATGAACTCGGGCACGCCGGCTTCGACCGCGCCCGGGCCTTCGCTGTCCGATGGAATCAGGCGATCGACCGCCGCGTGGATGAACGCCCATTCCTTCGCGTCGAAGAAATGCGGCTTGTAGTCGGCGCCGGTGGCCGGGCCCGCGGAGGCGGCGCCGCTCGCGCCCTGAGCAGTCGTGGCGGATTGCTTGACTTCACAGCCGGCGAGGGTCCCGGCGGGAACCAGCGCAACAGCCGTGCGTAAGAAGCCGCGGCGGGAGGTAAGAGGAGAGTGAGCCATATTGTTCTTTATCGCGAGATGGGAGCGCGCCGTGGTGCGCACGGGCGGTCGTCGGATTTCGGCGCCATAGTAAATGGAACCGGTTCCAAAGTGTCTCTACTTTTTTACAATAAGCTGTTTCATGAAGTGATTAAATGTCCCTTTGAAGGAAATATGTCTTTCAAATCATAGGTGTTTTTTAGCCTGTGTGGCCTCTGGGCGGCCCGGGCGGAGCGATGTGAAACTGACGCGAAAAAGCGACGTTTTTGCGCAGGCATGGCTATGAGCGGCCGTTCGAGTGGACGTGGTTTACCCGTGCTTACGGCACGCTGACGATGGCGAGCGGTCGCCGGCCGGGCCTGAGACGGCCATACGGATCACGCGAATCCCGCTATATCTTCCAGCCCTATTGCGCCGGCTCCGGCGCGGGAATACTTTTCGCCTGCCGCAAACGCGCGAAAACAGATAAAGCCTACAAATTGAAAGAAATTCCGCGCTGAAGGGCTCTTTTCGACGCCTGTGCCACGCGCCGCCGGAGGCACACATCACGACGACCATCAAGGAGACAAGCTGTGCTTCCCGCAACCATGCCGATCAACGTTGGCAATACCGCTTTCATGCTGCTGTGCGCGAGCCTCGTCATGCTGATGACGCCGGGTCTAGCGTTTTTCTACGGCGGCCTCGTCGAACGCAAGAACGTGCTGGCGATCATGATGCAGAGCTTCATCTCGCTCGCGTGGACAACCGTGCTGTGGTTCGCGTTCGGCTACTCGATGTGCTTCGGCCCAAGCTGGCACGGCATCATTGGTGACCCGACCTACTATGCGTTCCTGCGCGGCATTACGCTGCAAACCATGTACACGGGCAATGACGCGGGCATTCCGCTGGTGGTCCACGTCGCCTATCAGATGATGTTTGCGATCATCACGCCGGCGCTGATCACAGGTGCGTTCACCAACCGCGTGACGTTCAAGGCGTACTTCCTGTTTCTGACCGGCTGGCTGGTGCTGGTGTATTTCCCGTTCGTGCACATGGTCTGGAGTCCGGATGGACTGTTCGCGAAGTGGGGTGTGCTCGATTACGCGGGCGGCATTGTGGTCCACAACACCGCCGGATTCGCCGCGCTAGCGTCGGTGTTGTATGTGGGACGCCGTCAGACCCTCACGCACAAGCCGCACAACGTGCCGTTGATCGCGCTCGGCACGGGTCTGCTTTGGTTCGGCTGGTACGGCTTTAACGCCGGCTCCGAGTTGCGCGTCGACGCCATCACGGCTTCGTCTTTCCTGAACACCGACGTCGCCGCTTCGTTCGCTGCCATCACGTGGCTGCTGATCGAATGGGCCAACGCACGGCAGCCGAAATTCATCGGCTTGCTGACCGGCTCGGTCGCCGGCCTCGCGACCATCACGCCCGCGGCCGGCTATGTGTCGTTGAGTACCGCCGCGATAATCGGAATTTCTGCTGGC
The DNA here is from genome assembly GCF_009690905.1 of Paraburkholderia madseniana. Lineage (GTDB taxonomy): Bacteria > Pseudomonadota > Gammaproteobacteria > Burkholderiales > Burkholderiaceae > Paraburkholderia > Paraburkholderia madseniana. The sequence continues at coordinate 490 of NZ_VOSW01000005.1, read as the reverse complement.
GCGATCTGCTATTACGCCGTTGCACTGAAAAACCGGCTCGGCCTCGACGACGCGCTCGACGTGTGGGGCGTGCATGGCGTGGGAGGCCTCGTCGGTACCGTTCTGCTCGGCGTGTTCGCGTCGAAGGCGTGGAATCCGAATGGAGCGGATGGCCTGCTGTTGGGTGGCGGCGGTTTCTTCGTCAAGCAATGCGTGGCGGTATGCGTGTCCGGCGTCTGGGCGTTCGTGTTCACGTGGGGCATGTTGTGGTTGATCAACCGCGTGACACCCGTTAAGGTCGGTGAAGCCGCCGCGCAGCACGGGCTCGATACCGAGTTGCATGGCGAAGTGGCTTATCTGGACGCGTAAGCAGAAGCACAAGGTTGAGGTTGACCCGGTTCGACGGATAGATTTGCAGTTGAGTCTAATGCGGTGTGGCACCTCCCGATAAGGTTGAATCGCGGGTTGTCCACGGTCGGGCGGCGGGTCGCCTGTCACGACCACGACGCTG
>NZ_VOSW01000059.1 GCF_009690905.1 Paraburkholderia madseniana | reverse complement strand
GGCTTGGCAGGCGGGCGGCGAGCATCGATTTGCCCGCGCCGGGCGGCCCGACCAGCAAGACGTGGTGTCCGCCGGCCGCGGCAACTTCAAGTGCGCGGCGCGCGCCGCGCTGGCCGATCACGTCGGCCATGTCAGGAACGGCGGCGGGCGCGGTCTCGCTGAGGTCGGGCGCCGCGACAGGGTAAAGCCTGGCGTCGGGCGCGCCGGCCAGATGTGCGCACAGCGACGGCAGATCGGTGGCGCCATAGACATCGACACCCGGCACGAGCGCTGCCTCGGCCGCGCTTGCCGCGGGCAGATAGAGCTGCGGGGTAGATTGAGCGGACGTCTCGGACGTCGCCGGTTCGGCTGAAGTAATACGAGTAGACGCAGAATCAGACATGCCGCCCGAGCCGCCGTGAGAAGCACCGCTGCGGGCCGTTCCGCAGGCCATCGCGAAAGCCCCGCGCATCGGCCGCAGCGCGCCGGTCAGTGACAGTTCGCCGGCGAATTCACGATGCAGGAGGGACTCGGCAGGAATTTGCCCGCTCGCCGCCAGGATGCCTAAAGCGATCGGCAGATCGAAGCGGCCGGACTCCTTCGGCAAATCGGCAGGCGCGAGATTGACGGTGATGCGCCGCACGGGGAAATCGAAGCTGCAGTTCTGTAGCGCCGCGCGCACGCGCTCGCGGCTTTCGCGCACTTCCAGATCCGGAAGGCCGACGATCGAAAAAGAGGGTAATCCGTTGGCGAGGTGGACCTCGACGGTTACTTCGGGCGCGCGGCCAGAGGCCGGCGCGCGACTGCGCACCACGGCAAGCGACATGTTTTCTCCCGTCGGACCGCGCGCAGATGGCGCGCGCGAGTCCCCTAAAACGCTGATGACGTCACGGCTCGCTTGCCAGTGATGTGCAGCACTACGCAGCTAAAGCGCTGCGAGCAAAGCTTCAGGGCGTTTGCGTTGTGACCGGCAGCTTCTGTTCGAGCTCGGCGACGCGGCGCTCCAGCTCCTCGAGGCGCGCGCGGGTGCGCACCAGCACCTGGGTCTGCGTATCGAATTCCTCACGCGTGACCAGGTCGAGCTTGGAAAAGCCCTGCGACAGCATGGCTTTCACGTTGCGTTCGACATCTTTGGCCGGCGAGTTCTTGAACAGCTCGCTCATGCGGGCCTGAAAATCGTTAAAGACATCGTTCGGTTGTTTCATGGTGTTCCCCTTAATGCACAAAAAATGTGCATGTTTCATTGCGCCTGTGCTTTGTCGCGTCGAATGGTCCGTCTTGGTGCATGGCTTGTTGCCTGCCGCTGCCGCATGAGCCCGTTTGGTGCGCGCTCAAACGTTAAATGCCTTCGAACACTCTAGCAACGATTCATACGCCGCGCCACCGTGCCCCGCCAACGTTGGCCATCCGGCCAGGGCGGCTTGCGCCCCTTCTGCAGCATGCCCCGGACGAAGTCTGACACAACATGGCATGCGAGTTGCTGTTACTGCCCCGCGCGCACTGCCGGGTGCTTTTTACCGGCAGCGGAACGAGACCACGCGAACGGGTTACAGGGTACGCAAACAGGGTTACGCAACGGGTTACGCAACTTAGCGAGGGATTTCATGAAACTCATTACCGCAATCATCAAGCCGTTCAAGCTCGATGAGGCGCGCGAAGCCTTGTCGGCCATCGGCGTCTCAGGCATCACGGTGACGGAAGTCAAAGGCTTCGGTCGTCAGAAGGGCCATACGGAACTGTATCGGGGCGCTGAATACGTCGTCGATTTCCTGCCGAAGGTGAAGATCGAGGCCGCTGTCTCGGACGACATCGTCGACCAGGCGATCGAGGCGCTCGAACGCGCGGCACGCACCGGCAAGATCGGCGACGGCAAGATTTTTGTCACGCCGATCGAGCAAGTGATTCGGATTCGCACCGGGGAGACCGGCGCGGACGCTCTGTAACACCAAAAGATAGCGACACAGATAGCGACAAGAGGAAACGAAGATGCGCAAATTATTGATGTCCATGCTGATGGCCGGTTCGCTGCTCGCGGGCGGTATCGGCGCCGCCCTCGCGGACGACGCTTCCGCCCCCGCAGCCGCCTCGGCGCCTGCTTCCGATACGACGGCGAGCGCGCCGGCGCCTGACGCTTCGGCAGCGCCTGCTGCCGCCGCGGCTTCGGCGCCGGCCGCTGATGCGTCCGCCGCACCGGCTGCCAGCGCCGCCGCAGCCGCGCCGGCAGCATCGGACGCCGCGCCTGCCGCCCCGACCGCGCCGTTCTCGGTCGATTCGTCGAAGATCAATTCGGGCGACACCGCCTGGATGCTGACCTCCACCGCGCTCGTGCTGTTCATGACGATCCCGGGTCTGGCGCTGTTCTACGGCGGTATGGTCCGCAAGAAGAGCGTGCTCGCGATCCTGATGCAAAGCTTCGCGATCACCTGCCTCGTGTCGATCATCTGGGTCGTGGTGGGCTATAGCCTTGCCTTCACGCCGGGTGGTTCGTTCATCGGCGGCTTCTCGCGCTTCTTCATGGCGGGTATGAACTACATCAAGGGCGACAAGGCCACGACGCTGACCGTCAGCCACCTCGCGCCGACGATCCCGGAAACGGTCTACGTCGTCTATCAGATGACGTTCGCGATCATTACGCCGGCACTGATCACGGGCGCGTTTGCTGACCGTATGAAGTTCTCGGCAATGCTGGTGTTCATGACGCTGTGGTCGATCATCGTCTACTCGCCGATCGCGCACATGGTCTGGGAACCGAGCGGCTGGCTGGCTGCCGCGGGCATCCTCGACTTCGCGGGCGGCACGGTGGTGCACATCAACGCCGGTATCGCGGCGCTGGTCTGCGCGCTGGTGCTCGGCAAGCGTGTCGGTTACGGCAAGGAAGCGATGGCGCCGCACAACCTGACGCTCACGCTGATCGGTGGCGCCATGCTGTGGGTAGGCTGGTTCGGCTTCAACGCGGGTTCGGCAGTGGCGGCAGACGGCCGTGCCGGTTTCGCGATGTTCGCAACGCAAGTGGCAACCGCAGCAGCAGCACTCGCATGGATGTTCGCCGAATGGGCAACCAAGGGTAAGCCGTCGGTACTCGGTATCGTGTCGGGTGCCGTGGCAGGTCTGGTGGCGATTACGCCGGCTTCGGGCTTCGTCGGTATGGCGGGTTCGCTGGTGATCGGCATCGCGGCAGGCGTGATCTGCTTCTGGTCGGCAACGTGGCTCAAGCACAAGCTCGGTTACGACGACTCGCTCGACGCGTTCGGCGTGCACTGCATCGGCGGTATCGTGGGTGCGCTGCTGACCGGTGTGTTCGCGGTCAAGGACATCGGCGGCGCGGACGGCAGCGTCATCCTGCAAGCCAAGGGCGTGCTGACGACGCTGATCTACAGCGGCGTGGTGAGCTACATCCTGCTGAAGGTGATCGACATGGTGATGGGCCTGCGCGTGACGGAAGAAGAGGAACGCGAAGGTCTGGACGTGAGCCTGCACGGCGAACACGTCGAATAAGGACTTCTCCAAGGAAGGTCGAGCTCTCTCCAGGGCTCGACGGAGCAGAATCAAGCGCAGCGACTTTGGCCCGCCTTTATGGCGGGCTTTTTTCTGGCCGCGCATCTTGTGAGCAGTAGTTTTCCGCGCCTATCATGGCGATAGCGAGAATGCATCCGCATCGGCTTGCGAATGGAGAAAGCGTCCCCAAATGGACAAAGCATTTGCTCTACAATCTTTTTTCTCCAGTCTGCGAGTGATCAATGGTTCCGCACCTAGTTACGGCGTTAAACGGCCCGCTGCTCGACCTCGAGCGGAAGATCCTCGACGCTACCCCCGCCATCGAACGCTGGTTCCGGCTCGAATGGCAGGAGCACACGCCGCCGTTCTACTGTTCAGTCGACCTGCGTAACGCGGGGTTCAAGCTCGCGCCGGTCGACACCAATCTGTTTCCCGGCGCATTCAACAATCTGCCGCAGGAAGTGCTGCCGCTCGCTGTGCAGGCCGCGATGGCGTCGATCGAAAAGATCTGCCCGGACGCGAAGAACCTGCTGGTGATCCCCGAGCGCCATACGCGCAACGCGTTTTATCTGGAGAATGTCGCCCGTCTGGCCGCGATCATGCGCCAGGCCGGCTTGAACGTGCGTTTCGGCACGCTCGACGAAAGCATCGTCGGGCCGGTCACGATCGCGCTGTCCGACGGCCAGAAGCTCGTGCTCGAACCGCTCGAGCGCACGCCGCGGCGCCTCGGCTTGAAGAACTTCGACCCGTGCTCGATTCTGCTGAACAATGACCTGTCGGGCGGCATTCCGCCCGTGCTGGAAAATCTGCACGAGCAGTACCTGCTGCCGCCGCTGCATGCCGGCTGGGCGGTTCGCCGTAAATCGACGCACTTCTCCTGTTATGACGACGTCGCGAAGAAGTTCGCGAAGATGGTCGAGATCGATCCGTGGATGATCAATCCGTACTTCGCGCATGTCGAAGGGGTCGATTTCCAGGAACGCACCGGTGAAGAAGCGCTGACGGATGCGATCGACGGCGTGCTCAAGAAGATCGCCAGGAAGTATCGCGAGTACGGCATTTCCGAGAAACCGTATGTCGTCATCAAGTCGGATGCGGGCACGTATGGCATGGGCGTGATGACCGTGCACGACGCCTCGGAAGTGGCCGCGCTCACCAAGCGCGAACGCGCCAGGATGGCTGCCACCAAAGACGGCCTCGAAGTGCATGACGTGATCGTGCAGGAAGGGGTGTACACCTTCGAGCGGATCGGCGAAGAAGTCGCCGAGCCGGTCGTGTACATGATCGACCGTTACGTGGTGGGCGGCTTCTACCGCGTGCACGGCAGCCGCGAGCGCGATCAGAATCTGAACGCGCCCGGCATGCACTTCGTGCCGCTTGGCTTCGAGCATACGGCCCTGCCGGATGCCCACGCCAAGCCCGGCGCGGCGGTGCCGAACCGCTTCTATATGTACGGCGTGGTGGCGCGGCTCGGGTTGCTGGCCGCATCGGTCGAACTGGAAAAGACCGATCCGGAAGCGATTCAGGTTTAAGCCTCGCGAGGTGGTCGATGGCGGCATGCGTGCCGCCATCGTCATTTTCAGCGACTATATTGACGATCAATGCCAAGCCCTAAGGGCGCACCGGAATCCTCATGGACATTCTTTTCATTGCCGATCCGCTCACGCAGTTCAAGATCTACAAAGATTCCACCTACGCGATGATGGCAGAAGCCGCGCGCCGCGGTCACACGCTCTACACATGCGAGCCGAAGCATCTGGCGTGGACCGGCGGCGACGTCGAGGCGAACGTGCAGCGCTTTGCGATTACCGGCGACGTGACCGACCTGCATCGCGACACGTGGTACGCCGCTGAAGCGGCCACGCCAAAATCGCTGAAGAGTTTCAGCGCGGTCGTGATGCGCAAAGACCCGCCGTTCGACATGGAATACGTGACGTCGACGTGGCTGCTGGAAATGGCCGAACGCGGCGGCGCGCGCATTTTCAACAAGCCGCAGGCAATTCGCGATCATTCGGAAAAGCTGGCGATCGGCGAGTTCGCGCAGTTCGTCGCGCCGACTTTGGTGACGCGCGACGCAGCCCGTTTGCGCGCCTTCCATGAAGAACACGGTGACGTGATCCTCAAGCCGCTCGACGGCATGGGCGGCATGGGTGTGTTCCGCGTGAAGGCCGATGGCATGAATCTCGGCTCGATCATCGAGATGCTGAGCCACGACGGCGCGCGCTCGGTGATGGCGCAAAAGTTCATCCCCGAGATCAAGGAGGGCGACAAGCGCATTCTCCTGATCGGCGGCGAAGCGGTGCCGTTTTCGCTCGCGCGGATTCCTCAGGGTAATGAAGTGCGCGGCAACCTCGCCGCGGGTGGACTGGGCGTGGCGCGTCCGCTTACCGATCACGACCGCAAGATCGCCGACACGCTCGCGCCGGTGCTCGCCGCGCGTGGTCTGCTGCTGGTCGGGTTGGATGCGATCGGCGACTGGCTCACCGAGGTGAATGTGACGAGCCCAACGTGTTTCCGCGAGATCATGGATCAGACCGGCTTCGACGTCGCCGCGATGTTCATCGACGCATTGGAGCGCGCGACCGCTTGAGGCGCAGCCCTTGAATGGCCGCCAAGGCCCCCAAACTGTGTAGTAAATCCGCATCAAGCGAAACACCGGCTTTGGCGTGAAAATGAGCCTGATACAATGCCCGCTCTTCCGCGCCAAGCGAGTGGAAGGCGCCTGTCAGGCGCCACTGGCATGGACTGCGGACTGTGAACGAGCTGTTTCCCGCCTGCGCCGTAGCGATATCAGGCACGGCGGGCCGCTCGTCAGGTGATGCGTTCCGGCCCTCACGACCCACGGCCAGTCGAGGGCGCTTACGAACCGGGCTTCGTCCCGGTCCACGGTTCGGGGCCGTTCTTTTGCAGCAAGGCTGACATGGCAGGCATTCTGATCATTGCGCACGCTCCGTTCGCCACCGCGTTGCGCGATTGTATTTCGCACATCTACGGTGGCTTGCCGGCTCGCATCGGCGTGATCGATGTATCGCCGGATTGCGATCCCGCACAGCAGGTCGCGTTCGCGCATTCGGAAATCGAGCGGCTCAAGGAAGAAAACGGCGCACTCGTGCTCACCGACATGTTCGGCGCCACGCCGGCGAATATCGCCGGGCGGCTCGCTTCGGTGCCGAACGTCCGTGTGCTGTGTGGCGTCAATTTGCCGATGCTGGTGCGCGCGGTCTGTTATCGCGCGACGCCGCTCGACACGCTGGTCGACAAAGCGCTCGCCGGTGCCACCAAGGGCGTGCACGCAATCGGGCCCGCCACGCCGGCGCCGGTTGCGCCGCCTGCGGGGTCCAGTGACTGTTTGCCCGCTTTGCCGCCAGAGGCCGCTGCCGCTGACTGTTTGCCCGCGTTGCCGGCTGAGGCCGACCTGACGCAGAAAGCCGGCTCGACCGGGTTGTAAGCGGATCTCACGGCTTTAAACGATTGCGATTGGGTCGCGCCCGATCGCAGCCGGTTTGCAGTTTCACCTTTCACTACAACACTTACCCGCGCTTCGGACCATCACATGCTGCAACAGGAAACGACTATTGTGAACAAGCTGGGGCTGCACGCGCGCGCGTCGGCCAAGTTGACGCAACTCGCGGGCAACTACCAGGCGGAAATCTGGATGAGCCGCAATGGCCGCCGTATCAATGCCAAGAGCATCATGGGTGTGATGATGCTGGCCGCGGGTATAGGCAGCACGGTGCTGATCGAAACGGAAGGCACCGACGAAAAAGAAGCCATGGACGCATTGTTGAAACTGATTGCTGATAAATTCGGCGAAGGTCAGTGAATTCGCGCGTTATCGTTGCCTGAAGCAAAATGCCGCGACTGTCCGCGGCATTTTTTTTAGCGCGAGACAATCGCAGCTTGAGAGGCGCCTGCCCGCGGCGCGCAGGGGTTCGCGTTGCCGGAGCGCAAGCTCGTCGAAGGCGCAGTGTTGTGGTCGGTTACGGTATTTCGTGCTGCGCTGCACACAGACCTAACGTATCGACAACGGGCGCGGAATTTATAATGGCCAACAGAGTCTGAGAGCATTGCAGCGGTTTGCCGCGGCATCACACAACTAGAGGAGGTGCGCGTGTCCTTCACGCTGCATGGAATTCCCGTGTCACGCGGTATCGCCATCGGGCGGGCCTATCTGATCGCCCCGGCTGCACTTGACGTAGACCACTATTTGATCGAACCCGCCCAGATCGAGGGCGAGATCGAGCGCTTTCGCGTGGCCCAGCAACATGTGCATTACGAACTCGACACGTTGCGCGCCGATCTCGCGGCAGACGCGCCGAGCGAAATGGGTGCGTTCATCAACGTTCATTCAATGATCCTGAACGATGCAATGCTCGTGCAGGAAACCATCGACCTGATCCGTACGCGCCGTTACAACGTGGAGTGGGCGCTGACCGAACAGCTCGAGCGCCTGTCGCGCCATTTCGACGATATCGAAGACGAATACCTGCGCGAGCGCAAAGCCGACATCGAACAGGTGGTGGAGCGCGTGCTGAAGGCGCTTGCCGGTGCTTCGGTGGCGCTGCTAGACAGCGTGCACGGTACCTGCGACGAGATGATTGTGGTCGCGCACGACATCGCGCCGGCCGACATGATGCAGTTCAAAACGCAAACGTTTCAGGGTTTCGTCACCGATCTCGGCGGACGGACTTCACATACGGCGATTGTCGCGCGCAGCCTCGGCATTCCGGCCGCGGTCGGCGTGCAGCATGCGAGTCAGTTGATCCGGCAAGACGACCTGATCATTGTCGACGGTGATCACGGCATCGTGATCGTCGATCCCGCACCGATCGTGCTGGAAGAATACTCGTACCGTCAGAGCGAAAAAGCGTTGGAGCAGCGCAAGCTGCAACGGCTGAAGTTTTCGCCCACGCAAACGCTCTGCGGCACACGCATCGAACTGTGCGCGAACATTGAGTTGCCGGAGGACGCGCGCGCCGCGGTCGATTCGGGTGCAACCGGGGTGGGCCTGTTCCGCACCGAGTTCCTGTTCATGAATCACAAGCACCACTTGCCGGAAGAGGAAGAGCAGTTTGCTGCCTACCGTCGCGCCGTCGAGTTGATGAACGGCTTGCCGGTGACGATCCGTACGATCGACGTCGGCGCCGATAAGCCGCTCGATTCGATGAGTGGCGGCGGCGACGGCTACGAAACCGCACCGAACCCCGCCTTGGGGCTCAGAGCGATTCGCTGGAGCCTCTCGGAACCGCAGATGTTCCTGACGCAACTGCGCGCGATTCTCCGTGCATCGGCGTTCGGCAAGGTGAAGATTCTGATTCCGATGCTGGCGCACGCGCAGGAGATCGATCAGACGCTCGATCTGATTCGCGAGGCCAAGCGGCAACTGGACGATGCCGGTATCGCCTACGATCCGAACGTGCAGGTCGGCGCGATGATCGAGATTCCGGCCGCCGCGATTGCGTTGCCGCTGTTTCTCAAGCGGCTGGATTTCCTGTCGATCGGCACGAACGATCTGATCCAGTACACGCTGGCGATCGATCGCGCGGATAACTCGGTCGCGCATCTGTACGATCCTCTGCATCCGGCGGTGCTGCATCTGATCGCCTTCACGCTGCGCGAGGCGAAGCGGGCGGGGGTGCCGGTGTCGGTGTGCGGCGAGATGGCGGGCGACCCGGCGTTGACGCGTCTGTTGCTCGGTATGGGCCTCACCGAGTTCTCGATGCACCCGAGCCAGTTGCTGGTGGTCAAGCAGGAAGTCCTGCGCTCGCATCTGAAGACGCTCGAGAAGCCGGTGGCCGACGTGCTGGCTTCGTTCGAACCGGAAGAGGTGCAGGCGGCGCTGAAGCGCGTGGTGTTGGCTTGAAACTGACAACCCGGATTGGTGGGTTCAAATGAAAAACGCCGCACATGTGTGCGGCGTTTTTCATTTGGCGTCTTGCTTGCGTGGGCTCACGGCTGATGCTGTTGCCCACATACCGGGCAATCCGGCTGACGCGCAATGCGCATCGTGTTCCATTCCATACGCAGCGAATCGAGCATCGTGAGACGGCCCACCAGCGGCGTGCCGATCTCGCCGATCACTTTCAGTGCTTCAGCCGCTTGCATCGAACCGATGATGCCGACCGTGGGCGCGAATACGCCCATGGTCGAGCACGCGACTTCCTCGAACGGTTGGTCCTCCGGGAACACGCACGCATAGCAGGGCGACGCTGCGTCCCGGAAATCGAAGGTGCTGATCTGGCCGTCGAAACGCAAGGCCGCGCCTGAGACCAGCGGCACACCATGCTTCACGCAGGCGCGGTTGATCGCGTGGCGCGTCGCGAAGTTATCCGTGCAATCGAGCACGACAGCGGCGTGCGGCACCTCGCGATCGAGCCATGCATCGTCGACCCGTTCGGCCACCGCGTTCACCACCACCTCAGGATTGATCTGGGCGATCGCGTCGCGCCCGGACTCCACCTTTTTGCGCCCGACCGACGCCGTCACATGCAAAATCTGCCGCTGCAGATTGGTCAGGTCGACCGTATCCGCATCGACCAGCGTCAGACGGCCGACGCCTGCCGCCGCCAGATACATCGCTGCCGGCGAACCCAGGCCGCCCGCGCCGACGATGATCGCGTGCGCGTCGATAAAGCGCTGCTGCGCCTCGATGCCGATTTCGTCGACGAGGATGTGGCGGGAATAGCGGAGGAGTTGATCGTCATTCATGGCGGGGCGCGTGGAGTGTCGCGCAATGAGATGCAGGACCGGTGGCCTGCCATGCGCGGTTTCGTTATTTTAATCGCGCGGGGGAGCGGGTGTTCGTGCTGGTGCCGGGTATTACAGCTGTACTGCTCCGTGTCTTCGCAGCACGTCCGGCTGCGAAGACACGTTGGATTTGCTGCTTAGTTGCTTTGTGTAGCAGGCGCCGAGGCCGGGACCGATGCGCCGGGTACCGGTTGCGTCGGCTTCACCGCGACCGGCGCGGAGGCCGATGCTGCCGGCTTGTTCTGCGCGAGACGCCGCTCGGTCAGCGACTTCGATTCCTGCACCGGCTTGCCTTCCAGCTTGTTCAATGCCTGCGTCAGCATGAAGTCGTCGGTCGAACCGAACTCGACCGGCTTGCGCTCACGATCCTTCTGACGCTGTTCCGGCGTCTTCTTGTCGTTCTGCTCTTCAAGCTGGCGCAACTGGTCCATGCGTTCCTGTTCGCGCTGATCCGCTTCCTTCTTCTCGTTCGGATCCTGCGTGTTCGCAAGGTGGTTCGAGTAGTCGACTTCGCGAGTAACCAGTGCGTCGTCCGGATCGCCTTCTGCGTATTGATCGACCGCGATGTCAGGACGGATGCCCTTATTCTGGATCGAACGGCCGCTCGGCGTGTAGTAGTACGCCGTGGTCAGACGCAGTGCCGTTTCAGCTGTCATCGGACGGACGGTTTGCACCGAACCCTTGCCGAAGGTGGTCTTGCCGACGATCAGCGCACGATGCTGATCCTGCAGCGCGCCCGCGACGATCTCCGAAGCCGACGCCGAATAGGCGTTGGTCAGCACGATCATCGGCACAGTCTTGAAGATCGGCGCTTCGTCTTTCAGCGGATCGCTGTCGAACGATTGCAGGCGGTAGTTATCGTACGTGTCGCGATAGACCTGCTTCGAATCCGGAATCTGGCCGTTGGTGGACACCACCACCGAATTCGACGGCAGGAACGCGCCGGCAACACCGACCGCGCTTTGCAGCAGACCGCCGCCGTTATTGCGCAGGTCGAGCACGAGACCCTTCAGGTTCGGCTGTTGACGGGCGATGTCTTGCAGTTTCGCAGCCAGATCAGGCGTGGTGCGTTCCTGGAAGCTGGTAATGCGGACATACGCGTAGCCCGGCGCCAGAATCTTCATCTTGACCGACTGGACCTTGATGATCGCGCGCGTGACCGTGAGCGGGAACGTCCGGTCGTCGGTCTTGCGGAAGATGGTCAGCGTGACCTTGGTGCCCGGGTCGCCGCGCATCTGCTTGACCGCCTGGTCGAGCGTCATGCCGCGCACCGGCTTGTCATTGATGCGGGTGATCAGGTCGCCCGGACGGATGCCGGCGCGGAACGCGGGCGTGTCTTCAATCGGCGAGATCACCTTGATCAGGCCGTCTTCCGACGAAATTTCGATGCCGAGACCCGCGAAGCGACCCTTGGTCTGCTCCTGCAGTTCTTCGTAATCGGTCTTGTCGAGATACGACGAGTGCGGGTCGAGGCTCGACACCATGCCCTTGATCGCGGCGGTGAGGAGCTTTTTATCGTCCACCGGTTCGACGTACTCATGCTTGATTTGCCCGAACACTTCGGCAAAGAGCCGGAGTTGGTCCAGCGGCAACGGTGCAACGGCGCTCGAGGCGGCGCCGGCGGGTTGCTGGGCCGAGGCGGAGAGTTGCAGGGTGGCAAATGCGCCGGTAGCAAGGCCCGCGGCAATCAGGCCGATATTTTTCAGGTTCTTTCGCATAGAGTCTGTTGCGGTCGGGAGCGCGTGGCAGCGTCGATAGAGATGGGGACGGACAAGTATAACTGCACACCCGCCCGGTCAGGGCGCAGCGCAGGCAATCGTGATTCGACAGCGCGGGCGGGCCCTGGTTCGTGAGTCGGAGGTCGCGAAGCCGAAGTAATGTGCGGTAACGGCAAGATGGCAGTGGGATGGCGCAATTGACAGCCGGCGGGACGCGTACGCCGGCAGGTCTTGCCGGTGGGGTGGCCCGTTTGCCGGGCCCCCGCTGCAGATTTCCACTACAGGCGGGGGGCGGCGGCCGGCGGCCCCGGTTTAGCCCGCCTTGCCTTGCTTGGCCACAGCGGCCTGCGCCTTCGCAATCGCGTCCTGGTCGCCCAGATAGTAGTGCTTGATCGGTTTCAGGTTTTCGTCGAGTTCATAGACGAGCGGCACGCCATTCGGGATATTCAGGCCGACGATGTCGTCGTCCGAAATGTTGTCCAGGTACTTCACCATGGCGCGGATCGAGTTGCCGTGCGCGGCGATCACAATCTTGCGGCCTGACTTGATGGCCGGCGCAATCGACTCGTTCCACAACGGCAAAACGCGTGCGACGGTGTCTTTCAGGCACTCCGTGAGCGGCAATTGCTCGCGCGGCACCTTGGCGTAGCGCGGATCGTTGTAGGGCGCGCGTTCGTCCGACGGATCGAGCGCCGGCGGCGGCGTGTCGTAGCTGCGGCGCCAGACCAGCACCTGTTCGTCGCCGAACTTGGCGGCGGTTTCCGCCTTGTTCAGGCCCGACAGCGCGCCGTAGTGGCGCTCGTTCAGGCGCCACGAATGCACGACCGGCAGATACATCAGGTCCATCTGGTCCTGTACGTGCCACAGGGTGCGGATCGCGCGCTTTAGCACCGACGTGTAGGCGATATCGAACGAATAGCCCGATTCCTTCAGCAGCACGCCCGCTTGCTGCGCTTCACGATTGCCCTGTTCGGTGAGGTCGACGTCGACCCAACCCGTGAAGCGGTTTTCCTTGTTCCACGTCGATTCGCCGTGGCGGATGAGAACGAGTTTGTACATGAGATTGCCGGTCGGTAGTAAGGAAGCGGTAAAGCGTTGCGAGGGTCCTCTGGAGGAGCGCCGCCATCGCGTCAGACGGTTATTTTATAATGGCTCGATTGCCCTTTTCGATTTCTCTCTTTTTCGGCGGATTTTCCGTGAAGTTTTTCACTGATTACACAAACCTTGTACTGATCGCAATCGTCCTCATCTCCGGTGGGTTGCTGCTGTGGCCGACGATCAGCCGGCGTGGCCGCGGCGGCCTGTCGGCCGCTGAAGCCACCCAACTGATCAACCGGCGCAATGCGGCGGTCATCGATCTGCGTCCGTCCGCCGACTTTGCCAAGGGCCATCTGCCCGCGGCACGGCACCTTGAATTTGCAGAGTTGCAGGCGAAAGTCGCGCAACTCGTGAAGAACAAGAGCAACCCGGTGCTGCTGGTGTGCCAGACCGGCCAGCAGTCGAACAAGGCAGCGCGTATCGTGCAGGATGCGGGATACGCCGAAGTCCATGTTCTTGAAGGCGGTGTCGACGCCTGGCAGAAAGCCGGTATGCCGGTTGTGAAACAAGGAGCAGCCAAGTGAACAAAGTCATCATGTACAGCACCCAGGTGTGCCCGTATTGCCAGATGGCCGAACGTCTTTTAAAGTCGCGCGGCGTCGAGCACGTTGAAAAGGTACTGATCGACAAGGACCCGGCCCGTCGTGAAGAAATGATGACCCGGACCGGTCGCCGCACAGTGCCGCAGGTGTTCATCGGCGAGACGCATGTCGGCGGGTACGATGACCTGTCCGCGCTCGATCGCGCGGGCGGTTTGATGCCTCTGCTCGAACCTGCCTGAACGAAGCTGCCTGACGCATGCGCCGGCCGGCGCGTGAGTCAGGCGGGTGAAATACAAGTCGGTGCGTGCTGGCCCTTCAAGGACAACTTCGAGGGCCGGCGATGCGCCGCAACGATCTGGCGGCCCGAGGAGCCATGGGCCGCCGCCACGCATACCTATCAGGGAATCACTCAATCATGTCCGACGAGAATAACCAGCCGTTCTTCAACATCCAGCGCATCTACCTGAAGGACATGTCGCTCGAGCAGCCGAATTCGCCGGGCATCTTCCTCGAGCAGGAAATGCCGTCGGTCGAAGTCGAAGTCGACGTGAAGGCCGAGCGCCTCGCCGACACCGTGTTCGAAATCCTCGTGACGGGCACGGTCACGGCCAAGGTGTCGGACAAGGTTGCGTTCCTGATCGAAGCCAAGCAAGCCGGCATTTTCGACATCCGCAACATTCCGGCTGAGCAGATCGATCCGCTGGTCGGCATTGCCTGCCCGACGATCCTGTTCCCGTACCTGCGCTCGAACATCGCCGACGCGATCACCCGCGCAGGCTTCCCGCCGATCCACCTCGCCGAGATCAACTTCCAGGCGCTGTACGAGCAACGTCTCGCGCAAATGGGCGGCCAGGAAGGCGCGGCGCAAAACGGCGTCACGCATTAACGCGTTCGTTCGGTGCCGGCTATGAAGGTTGCTGTCCTCGGCGCCGGTGCATGGGGCACAGCCCTCGCCGGCCATCTGGCCGCACGGCACGACACGGTGCTGTGGGCGCGTGAACCCGCGCTCATCGCCGATCTCTCCGCTTCGCACGAAAACGCCCGCTATCTGGCGGGCGTTGCGTTGCCACCGTCCCTTCGCTATGAAGCCGATCTGAACGCAGCGCTCGACCACGCGCTCGCCGACGACGCGTTATGCGTCGTGGCGACGCCCGTCGCCGGTCTGCGGGGTCTGTTCCGGGCGATGCACGACGCGGGCAAAGTGCCGGCGCATGTGGTGTGGCTGTGCAAAGGTTTCGAAGCCGACTCGCAGTTGTTGCCGCATCAGGTGGTCGCGGCTGAACTGCCGGGGCATGGCAGTAACGGTGTGCTGTCGGGCCCCAGTTTCGCGCGCGAAGTCGGGCAGGGCTTGCCGGTCGCGTTGACGATCGCGAGTACGTCATCGACATGCCGCGAGCGCACGGTTGCTGCGTTCCATCATGGCGCCATGCGCATCTATACCGGCGACGATATCGTCGGCGTGGAAGTGGGCGGCGCGGTGAAGAACGTGCTGGCGATTGCCACGGGTATTGCCGATGGCCTCGGCCTCGGTCTGAATGCGCGCGCGGCGTTGATTACGCGTGGTCTCGCTGAAATGTCGCGCCTCGGCGTGACGCTCGGCGGGCGGGCGGAGACGTTCACCGGTTTGACAGGGCTGGGCGATCTGATCCTGACCGCCACGGGCGATCTTTCGCGCAATCGCACGGTCGGCGTGCAACTCGCCGCGGGCCGTACGCTCGACGATATCCTCGGCGGCCTCGGCCATGTGGCCGAAGGCGTGCGTTGTGCGCAAGCTGTGTTGGCAATCGCTCGCGCTCATGCGATCGAGATGCCGATCACGCAGGCGGTCTGTGCTGTGCTGTTCGACGGCGTAGCGCCCCGCGACGCCGTCAGCGCCTTGCTGCGGCGCGATTCGAAAGCAGAATAAGTCTTGTCTTTCAGCCGTTTAGCGCGAAAAGCGCTGAACGGCTGCCCACCATCGCTGTCCACGTTTTATCGACGCTTCGGACCAGCGAGGTTCTCATGCCCAGTTTTAACAATTGCACGCTAGAAGCGCGCGTGGTCGACATCACGACACTCGCCGTGGATGCGATCGTCAATGCCGCGAATACTTCGTTGCTAGGCGGGGGCGGTGTGGACGGCGCGATTCACCGCGCGGCCGGCAAGGAATTGCTGCGTGAGTGCGAAACGCTCGGCGGCTGCGCGACCGGCGATGCGAAAATCACCCGTGGTTACCAGTTACCGGCCAAACATGTGATCCATGCGGTCGGCCCGGTCTGGCAGGGCGGTGCGCGCGGCGAGGCGGACCTGCTTGCCTCGTGCTATCAGCGCTCGCTCGAAGTGGCGCATCAGGCGCATTGCAGGAGTATTGCGTTCCCCGCAATTAGTTGCGGTATCTACCATTTTCCCGCCAACGAAGCCGTGCAAATTGCTGTCGGCACCGTGCTCGAAAGCTTGTCGCGCAAGCCGGGCATAGAACATGTGGTGTTCGCCTGCTTCGACGGCGCGATGCTTGCGCGCTACGAAGCCGAATTGGAACGGCGTCAGGCGCCGCCGTCGAAGCCGGTCTGACGCCACGCTTCGAACACGACCACGGCGACCGTATTCGACAGATTCAGGCTGCGGTTGCCTGGCCGCATCGGCAGACGTACGCGTTGTTCATTGGCGAATTGATCGAGCACGGTGTCAGGCAGGCCGCGCGTTTCGGCGCCGAACACGAACCAGTCGCCGGATTGAAACGCATGCTCGTGAAACCGGCCCGAGCCACGGGTGGTGAAGGCGAACATCCGAGCCGGATCGGGTGCTTCCTTGGCGACGAACGCTGCCCAATCGGCATGTACGTTCATCTGCGCATACTCGTGATAGTCGAGACCGGCGCGGCGCAACTTGGCGTCGTCGAGTGGAAAGCCGAGCGGCTCGATCAGATGCAGTCGCGCGCCGGTGTTGGCGCACAGGCGGATGACATTGCCGGTGTTCGGCGGGATTTCGGGTTCGACGAGAACGACATTGAACATGATGGCTTCAGGTAGAGACTAGTTTTTTGGTGTACGCAGCGCGACGAAGTTGGTGACGCGCCGCGCACCGGCCGCTTTGAGCGTGCGCGCCAGCGCTTCGAGTGTCGCGCCGGTCGTCATGACATCGTCGACGATGCCGACATGCAGACCTTGCACCGGTTTGACGACTTTGAATGCTCGGCCCACGTTCAACCGGCGCGCGTCCAGGTCGAGCCGCGATTGTGGTGCGGTGTGGATCACACGATGCAGCAAGGTGGCGTCGCTGCGCACATTCAGCGCGCGGGCCAAGGGCCTCGCAATCTGCCAGGCCTGGTTGTAGCCGCGCTCAGTAAGACGTTTGTTGGCCAGCGGCACGGGCGCGAGCACATCGGGTTTTTCAGCCGCGTCCACCCATGAGTCCCCCGCGAGGCGCGCAAGGCGTTGCGCAAACTCGCGCGCCAGCATTAGCCGGGCGCGGAATTTCAGCCCGAGCGCCAAGGCGTCGAGCGGCTGGCGGTAATCGGCAAGAGCGAAGGTTGCCTCGAACGGCGGCGGCTCGCCGATGCAATCCGCACAGCGATATCGCGCGTGGCTCGCCCAGCGCGCTCCGGACAAAGGGACCGCGCACACCGTGCAGCGCAACCTGGCTTCGTTCCAATACGCCTCGTCACAACCGGCACACAGCGTCTTATGCGACAAATTGCCGCATAGTGCGCACAGGTTCGGCAACGCAGCGTGCATCACATGCGGCCACGCCGAATATAAGCCGCGCGTGAAGCGTGCAAAAAGTGCGTTCGAGCCGCCGGGAGACGAGGAATTTTTTCGGAGTGGCATGATTGGACCGCCCGCAAAGGCCTTTCACGCTGAATGGACGGAAGCGAACGAGTATACTTCGTGCTCTACGCCAGTACGACACCCATGCCCCCAACTACGTCTCAATCTGGCCGTCCGGCCTATGATTCCCGGCGCCTCCGGCAGATTTTCGACCGCCGTGCGGCGACCTTCGACCAGGTCGCGTTCCTGCCGCGCGAAATCGCGCAGCGCATGCGCGAACGCCTCGACTACATCAAGGTTACGCCGTCGAGCGTGCTCGACGCCGGTTGCGGTGCGGGCGAAGACATCCCCGCATTGCGCGAACGCTTCCCCGAGGCGCCGGTGTTCGGCACCGACATGTCGCACGGAATGCTCAGTCGCGCGCTGCGTCACGATTCCGGCGACACAAGCTGGCGGCGCTTTCTGCCGGCCACGCTCGGCAAGGCGCTCGGCGCCCGCGGTCCGCGTTTTGCGCAGGCCGACTTCTCGGCGCTGCCGTTCGCGGCCGGCGCCTTCGAATTCATCTGGTCCAATCTCGCTCTCCACTGGCACTCGCGGCCCGATCTCGTGTTTCCCGAGTGGCAACGCGTGCTGAAAGTGAACGGCCTGCTGATGTTCAGCACGCTCGGCCCCGATTCGCTGAAGGAATTACGCGGCGCCTACGCCGAGGTCGAGGCCGCGCATGGCGTTGCTTCGCGCAAGCATGTGATCGACTTTGTCGACATGCATGACCTCGGGGACATGCTGGTCGAAAGCGGCTTCGAGATTCCGGTGATGGACCAGGAAACACTCACCATTACATATAAGTCGCCCGAGTCGCTGCTCGCGGATGTGCGTCGCTGGGGCGCCTATCCGTTCGAGCGCGAGGCTACCGCGAACGCCGTCGCGCGTAGGCTGCACAAGGCTTTGCTGGCAGCGCTCGAGGCCCGCCGGCGCGCCGACGGCACGATCGCGCTGACCTTCGAAGTGATCTACGGCCACGCCTGGAAAGCCGTGCCGCGCACCACGGCCGAAGGGCATGGGATCGTGCGGCTCGAGGATATCGGACGAGGCTCGTCGAGGAATCGGTGAGGAATCAACGAAGCGGTAAAGAGGACATCTGTTATGTCTGAAATTACCGCTTCAAAAGACGCGTGAAAGCTGCGTCAAAACGGCGCGGAGGCTTGTCGCACCGGGCTTGTGGGCCGATTGAGGCTTGCTTGTGGATGCCATGGATCGCGCCTATAATGCGTCAGTTTGTCGCCCGGAGTTCCCACATTTGGGGCGGCAGGCCCGAGGCATAGGGCTGCAACATGAAGTGGCGCGGCGGTAATCAAGTGGCTGGATTCTGCGGTCGCGAGCAATGGCCGCAGGCGGTGATGGGTGACGGTCGGCGGGAGGCAGCGATGGAAGCATCAGATCTGCTGGCGGATTCAGAACCGGTTCTCAAAGACTGGACGATGAAGCGCAACTGTTCGATATCGCCGCGGCAGTTCGTATGTTTCTACGTGTCGCTTGCGTTGTTCTCGTTGGCAATTGCTTTCATGCTGGTTCTGGTCGGCGCCTGGCTGGTGTTGCCGTTCACCGGTATTGAATTGCTGGCGGTGGGCATCGCGTTTGCCATATATGCGCGTCATGCTGTCGATTACGAGTGCGTCCGGCTGTTTCCGAACCGGCTCGTGATCGAGCAGGTCAGCGCCGAGCGGCTCACGCAGTTCGAATTCAATCCGCGCTGGGTGCGGATCGAACCGGGCGCAACGCCGCGTGACCAGATCAAACTGGTCTCGCGCGGACAGACGATCATGATCGGGCAACATCTCGCGCAGTATCGGCGCGCGCAGTTCGCAGGCGAATTGCGTATGTGGCTCACGCGTTGTTAGACGCGTTGAGACGCGCGGCGTTCACGGGGAGCGCGAGACAGCCTGCCAGCGGGGTCGAGGGTTTGAATGGAAATTTTGGGTAAGGAAGCTATGAAAACAATCAAGCGAGCCCTCATGGGCGTGCTGGCGATGAGCGGACTGCTTTTCGCCGGTGCGGCCCTGGCAGTGGGCGATGTTCCGGGCGGCCCTGCCGTCAACGAGATCAATCTCCAGCCGCCGGCGACGAAAATCGCTGAGGAGCTCTACAGCCTCCACACGTTCATGCTGATCCTGTGCACGGTGATCTTCATCGGCGTGTTCGCAGTGATGTTCTATTCGATGTTTGCGCACCGCAAATCGAAAGGCCATAAGGCTTCCCATTTCCACGAAAGCACGACCGTCGAAATCATCTGGACGATCGTGCCGTTCGTCATCGTCGTGCTGATGGCGCTCCCCGCCACCAAGACCGTCGTCGCGATGAAGGACACCACGAACGCCGACGTCACCATCAAGGTCACGGGCTACCAGTGGAAGTGGGGCTACGACTACGTGAAGGGTCCGGGTGAGGGCATCAGCTTCCTGTCCACGCTGGCCACGCCGCGTGCGCAAACCGATGGCCGCGAGCCGATTTCCACCACGTATCTGCAGGAAGTCGACAATCCGCTCGTCGTCCCGGTCGACAAGAAAATCCGCATCATCACCACCGCGAACGACGTGGTCCACTCCTGGTACGTGCCGGCTTTCGGCGTGAAGCAGGATGCGATTCCAGGCTTTGTGCGCGACACGTGGTTCAAGGCTGACAAGACCGGCACCTTCCGCGGCTTCTGTACCGAACTGTGCGGCAAGGAGCACGCATTCATGCCGGTGGTGGTCGAAGTGCTGTCGGCAGACGACTACGCGAAGTGGGTCGATACGCAGAAGCAGAAAATGGCCGCCGGCCAGGACGATCCGAACAAGACCTACACCATGGCTGAGCTGATGGAGCGCGGCGGCAAGGTGTACGCAGCGAATTGCGCGGTCTGCCACCAGCCGACCGGCAAGGGCGTTGGCGCATTCCCGGCGCTGGACGGCAGCAAGATCGCCAACGGCCCGATCGCCGAGCACGTGAGCCTGGTGCTGAAGGGCAAGAACGCGATGCCTTCGTGGGCGCCGACGCTGAACGACGTCGAAATCGCTTCGGTCATCACGTACGAACGTAATTCGTGGGGCAACCACACCGGCGACATTCTCCAGCCGAAGCAGATTCTGGAGGCCCGTAACGGCAAGCTGCCGGAAGGTGGCAATCATCTGGCCGACGCAGGCGCGGCTGCTAGCGGCGCAGCGGCTGCCTCGGGTGCTGACGCGGCTGCGGCCGGTTCGGACAGCGCGGCAGCATCGCAAGCAGCTCTCCCGGCAAACGTCTACTTCGACACCGGCAAGAGCACGCTGCCGACCGACGCGAAAGCGGCGGTCGACGCGGCCGCGGCCTACGCGAAAGCACACCCGGACGCCAAGTTCACACTGTCGGGCTTCACCGACGCCACCGGCTCTGCCGAAGTCAACGCGAAGCTCGCGAAGACCCGTGCCGAAGCCGTGCGCGACGCACTGAAAGCAGCCGGCATTGCCGAAGACCACATCATTTTGAAGAAGCCGGAAACGATCACGGGCGGCGGCGACGCGAAAGAAGCCCGGCGTGTCCAGATCAGCCCGGCTGCCTGACGTGTTCATGGTCAGCACCGCAGTATTCGCATTAGGAGATTGTCATGTCTAGCATCGGACACGATGTAGTCGCGGGCCACGAGCACGTACACGGCGACCACGCCCACGAAACGCCGCATGGCTGGCGTCGTTGGCTGTTCGCAACCAATCACAAGGACATCGGTACGTTGTACCTGATCTTCTCGTTCACCATGTTCCTCTCCGGGGGCGTGATGGCGCTGATGATCCGTGCCGAACTGTTCGAGCCGGGCCTGCAGATCATGCGCCCCGAGTTCTTCAACCAGTTGACCACCATGCACGGCCTGATCATGGTGTTCGGCGCGATCATGCCGGCCTTCGTCGGCTTCGCGAACTGGATGGTGCCGCTGCAGATCGGCGCATCGGACATGGCTTTCGCGCGGATGAACAACTTCAGCTTCTGGCTGCTGCCGGTGGCTGCGGTGTTGCTGGTCGGTTCGTTCTTCGCACCGGGCGGCGCGACCGCCGCGGGCTGGACGCTGTACGCACCGTTGTCGACGCAGATGGGCCCGGGCATGGACTTCGCGATTTTCGCGGTCCACTTGATGGGTGCTTCGTCGATCATGGGCGGGATCAACATCGTCGTGACGATCCTGAACATGCGCGCACCTGGCCTCACGCTGATGAAGATGCCGATGTTCGTCTGGACGTGGCTGATCACCGCATACCTGCTGATCGCCGTGATGCCGGTTCTGGCAGGCGCGATCACCATGGTGCTGTTCGATCGTCACTTCGGCACGTCGTTCTTCAACGCGGCAGGCGGCGGCGACCCGGTCATGTACCAGCACATCTTCTGGTTCTTCGGGCACCCCGAGGTGTACATCATGATCTTGCCGGCGTTTGGGATTGTGTCGCAGGTGATCCCGGCGTTCTCGCGCAAGCCGCTGTTCGGCTATAGCTCGATGGTGTACGCAACCTCGTCGATCGCGATTCTGTCGTTCATGGTCTGGGCGCACCACATGTTCGCAACCGGTATGCCGGTGACGGGCCAGCTTTTCTTCATGTACGCGACGATGTTGATCGCCGTGCCGACGGGTGTGAAGGTGTTCAACTGGGTCGCGACGATGTGGCGCGGTTCGCTGTCCTTCGAAACGCCTATGCTGTTCGCGGTCGGCTTCCTGCTGGTGTTCACGTTCGGCGGTCTGTCGGGCCTGATGCTCGCCATGGCGCCGCTCGACATCCAGTATCACGGTACCTATTTCGTGGTGGCCCACTTCCACTACGTGCTGGTTGCGGGTTCGCTCTT
Organism: Paraburkholderia madseniana; assembly: GCF_009690905.1. Lineage (GTDB taxonomy): Bacteria > Pseudomonadota > Gammaproteobacteria > Burkholderiales > Burkholderiaceae > Paraburkholderia > Paraburkholderia madseniana. Next base: position 42,859 of record NZ_VOSW01000059.1, on the reverse strand, counting down.
CGCGTTGTTCTCCGGGTGGTACTACTGGGCGCCGAAGTGGACCGGCTGGATGTACAACGAAACGCGCGGCAAGATCCACTTCTGGGCGTCGATGTTCTTCTTTAACCTCGCGTTCCTGCCGATGCACTTCGTCGGTCTCGCAGGTATGCCGCGTCGTTACGCTGACTACCCGGCACAGTTCACGGACTGGAACCAGGTCATCTCGATCGGTGCCTTCGGCTTCGGTCTGGCACAGGTCTACTTCCTGTTCGCGGTTGCGCTGCCGGCCTATCGTGGCGGCGGTGAACTCGAAAAGGCCGGCGACAAGCCGTGGGACGGCGCAACGGGCCTCGAATGGACCGTGCCGAGCCCGGCTCCGTTCCACACGTTCGAAAATCCGCCGACCGTCGAGTAATCGGCGTCAGCGAGGTTGCCGGTTTCGTCGGCGCGGTGTTAGTCGCCGACGGGACCGGGCAGCCACGCGAGCAGTGGTGGCACCCTGTAGGCACGAAAGTATTCAGAAAGTCGAGCATGACGCGCAATCCTCAAGAAAGACGTACGCCCGAGCAGGTTCGCGCGGGTAACCGGCGGATCGGTATCGTGATGTTTGTCATCGCCGCGGCTTTTTTTGCGAGCGTCATCATTCATCAGAAGTGGTTCACCTGACGCGGTACGCGGTAGTTAGAGTCTGTGTGCAGGATTGTTGAGGATTGAGATGTCGACGCAACCGCCGGCCCAGGCCGATCGCTCTTTTAACCGTTCGATGCTGATCAAGCTGTTCGTCGTCGCGTTGATGATGTTCGGTTTTGGTTTTGCGCTGGTGCCGATGTACCGCGCGATCTGCCAGATCACCGGCATCAACAACCTCGTGCAGCGTGATGCCACGGTGCGTGAGGCGAAGAATACGCAGGTCGACATGAGTCGCACGATTTCGATCGAATTCGATGCGAACGCGCGCGGCCCGCTGGGTTTCAAGCCGGAGCAACGTAGTCTCGACGTGCATCCGGGCGAAGTGACGACAGTGATGTACGAGGTCAGCAACGAACAGGCGCGCACGATTCAGGCGCAAGCCATTCCGAGCTACGCGCCGAAGCAGGCAACCGAGTACTTCAAGAAGATCGAGTGTTTTTGCTTTACGCAGCAGACTCTGACTGCGAACCAGACCAAGCGGTTGCCGGTGGTGTTCGTCGTCGACCCGAAGTTGCCGAAGGATGTGAAAACGATCACGTTGTCGTACACGTTCTTTGAGTTGAATACGCCGGCAGCGGCGACGGCCGGGAGCGTAGCACCCACGGCCAACACGGCGGCAACCACCGCCAATCCCACCTGACGGCACTGGCCGCAGGCGAAGGAAGAAGACGTAAATGAGCGATAACCGCGGCAGCCCACGCAAGAGCAGTTTCGGCCAGTCGATGAAAGCCGTGTTCTGGTCGTTTTTCGGGGTGCGCAAGCGTCGTGATCTGGAAGCGGACGCAACGCAGTTGAACCCGCTGCATGTGCTTGCAGCAGCGCTGATCAGCGTAGCCATCCTGATCGGGGTGCTGATCCTGATCGTGCACGCCGTAGTGGGTTGAGCCGGCAGGCACACAAGTCGTACCGGGCGAAGCAGAGCCCACGAATTAGAGAGAAGCGGTGCGGTATCGACGCGCCGCCGAAGATACAGCCGGAGATTCCGGAACAACTGGACTGAAGTGGAGAATCAAGAATGAGCGGTCAAAACGAGAGCCCGTACTATTTCGTACCGCATCCGTCGCGGCATCCGATCAGCGCCGCCGCTGGGTTGCTGGTCATGCTCGGATCGCTTGCGGCCTGGATCAACGACCATGAACTGGCGCCGATCGGCGTCGTCGTCGGGTTGCTGTGGCTGCTCTATACCTTGTGGCACTGGTTCGGCGACGCGATCGCCGAGTCGGAAGGCGGCATGTACGGCAAGAATGTCGACAAGTCGTACCGCTGGAGCATGAGCTGGTTCATCTTCTCCGAAGTGATGTTCTTCGGCGCTTTCTTCGGCGCGCTGTTCTATGCACGTGAAATCGCGCTGCATCAGCTCGGCAGCCTCGACTACAAGCTGATCTGGCCGGATTTCTCGGCGGTGTGGCCGAACAACGGTCCGGCAGCGCTGGTCTCGACCTTCAAGTCGATGCAGCCGTGGCCGGTGCCGACCATCAACACGGCGCTGCTGCTGTCGTCCGGCGCTACGTTGACGGTCTCGCACCACGCACTGCGTGAAGATCATCGAAAGAAGGCGATCATCTGGCTGGCGGCTACGCTGGTGCTCGGCGTCTGCTTCCTGTTCCTGCAAGGCTTCGAGTATTTCCACGCGTACAACGAACTGAACCTGACGCTGTCCTCGGGTGTGTATGGCTCGACGTTCTTCCTGCTGACGGGCTTCCACGGTTTCCACGTGTTCCTCGGCGGTACGATGCTGGCCGTGGTGCTGGTGCGGATGATTCGCGGCCACTTCACCGCGGAGCATCACTTCGCATTCGAAGGCGCCGCCTGGTACTGGCACTTTGTGGACGTCGTGTGGCTTGGGCTGTACGTCGTCGTGTACTGGCTGTAACGCAGTCTGGCCTGCATACGTACTGAAAACCGGCCGGTTTCCGGAGCGTGTGCAGGCCGTTTGCGCATCGCCTTTCACGGGCGCGGCGCACGAGCAGTACGCAAGTCATAGAGCGCCGCCCTCGACCCTGTCAGGGCGGCGTTTTGTTTGGTGGGTTGGGTGACGTGAAGCTTTTTCCGCCGAGCTCAACGGCCGTAAGGAATACCGGTCGACTGAATCCAGCCCATCCAGTGAGCGAACAGGATGAACAGGAACAGCGAGATCGACAGACCCACCCGCGTGGCGAGCGACCAGACCATCCGCTTGGTTTTGCCCTTGTCATGCATCATGAAGTAAAGCGCGGACACCATGCTGGCGATGATCAGGACGAAGGCGATGGGAACGAGAATGTGCATGGAACCAACTGAAACCGGGAAGCGCAGAGGCAAGACGTTTATTATCGCACCGCGCGCCAGCGTCTGCCGTACGTTCCAGACGCCGTCGCGGGCTGTGGTGCCGGAGTGTGTTCGATGAAGTTCCGCCTCATTCCCGCGCTGCTGATTCTCCTAGTGATTGCAGTGACGGTGCGGCTCGGCTTCTGGCAGCGCGACCGCGCGCATCAGAAGGAAGCACTCGCAGCGCACATCACGCAGTTCGAAGACGCGCCCGCGCAGCCTGTGAGCGCTACGCCGGTTGCACTCAAAGACATCGAATTCCATCGCGTGAAGGCGCGCGGCAGTTTCGTCGCGGACAAAGTCGTCTATCTGGATAATCGCCCGTATAACGATCAGCCGGGCTTTTACGTCGTGATGCCTTTTAAACTGGCCGACGGCGGTTACGTGCTGGTCAATCGCGGTTGGCTGCCGCGCAACATGAACAATCGCGAGACCATCGCGCCGTACAGCACGCCGCAAAGCGAGATCGAAATCGAAGGCATTGCGCGTGCCGATGCCTCGCGTGCATTCGAGTTAGGGCAGGGCGGATCGGCTGCGCATCAGAAGATTCGCCAGAATCTGGATACGGCGGCCTACGCTGAGGAAACCGGGTTGCCGTTGCAATCGTTCGTAATCCAGCAATTGAGCGACGACGGCGACAAACTGGTGCGCGACTGGCCGGCGCCAACAACCGGCGTCGAAACCAACTTCGGCTACATGTTCCAGTGGTGGGGCATGGCGGCCGCGGCGCTGATCTTCGGCTTGTACGCCGCGCGCCGCGCCGCGAAGAAAGAGCACGCCCCGAGCGTGTAACGCATCGCCTGCGGTTTCGTGCCCTGAGCACGGGCTTGAAGCCGCGCAATCATTGAAAGAGGTCCTGTAGTGTCGACGCAATCTCCCCGTTCGCCGCAAGCCGGCAAATCCGCCGCTCCGAAAGTGATGCCTGGTCAACCCAATGGCGAGGGATCGTGGAAGCGTGGCCGCTGGATGCTGCTGTTGCTGGCGGTCATCTGCGCCGCGCCGATCGTCGTATCGTATTTCGTTTATTACGTGGTCAAGCCGGCCGGCGGCAGCACGAGCTACGGCACGCTGGTCGAACCGCAGCGGCCGATTCCCGATTCGCTCGTCGTGACGGGTGAAGACGGCAAGCCGCTCAAGCTCGCGACGCTGCGCGGCCGCTGGCTGCTGATCTCCGTCGACAACAGCGCATGCGACAAAGCCTGCGTCACCAAGCTGTACTTCATGCGACAAATCCGCGCAGCTCAGGGCCCGGAACGCGAGCGCGTCGTCGAAGTGTGGCTGCGCACCGATGTAGGCAACGTGTCCGACGTGATACAAAAGGCCTACCCCGACACCCATATGCTGATCGCCAATCCGGCGCAGGTGTCCGCATGGCTGCCGACCGACACCGGCACCCAACTCACCGACCACATCTATATGGTCGATCCGAACGGCAATCTGATGATGCGTTTCCCGAAAGATCCGAACCCCAGCAAGATCAAGGGCGACGTGACCAAGCTGCTCAAGTGGTCGAGCATCGGCTGACGCCGCAACAAGGGTAAGAAAGATGTCTGCATTGCAACTTCTGCAACTGGCCCTGATCGGCTTGTGTATCGCGTTGTTGCCGCTGTCCTATGTATGGGTCAAGGCCGACGACAACAAATTCCGCAAGCTGGTGTGGCTCACCACTTTCCTGACGCTGGACCTGGTGATGTTCGGCGGCTTTACGCGTCTCACCGATTCTGGTCTCGGCTGCCCGGACTGGCCAGGTTGCTATGGCACGTCGTCGCCGTTCATCGCGCACGCCGCGATTGCCGCCGCGCATCAATTGATGCCGACCGGACCGGTCAGTATGACGAAGGCCTGGATCGAGATGATTCACCGTTACTTCGCGATGGCGATCGGCGTGCTAATCATCGCGCAGACGTTGATTGCGTGGACGGCTCGTATCAAGCGCCGTCCACTGCATGTGTCGCCGTGGTGGCCGACTTCGCTGCTGCTGCTGATTCTTGTGCAGGGCGCATTCGGCGCGTGGACCGTGACCATGAAGTTGCAGCCGATCATCGTGACGACCCATTTGCTGCTTGGCCTCGCGTTGCTCGGCACGCTCGGCTGGCTGGCCGCACGCCAAACGCCGCTGCCGGCCTATGAGCCCGAAGCCGCGCGCTGGCGGACGGCTGCGATCGCTTGTCTCGTGCTGCTGGTGGTGCAGATCGCGTTGGGCGGCTGGGTCAGCACGAACTACGCGGTGCTCGTCTGCACGGACTTCCCGACCTGCAACGGTCAATGGGTCCCGCCGATGGACTTCGCGCACGGTTTTCACTTGTGGCGCGCGCTCGGCATGACCGGTGACGGCGACATGATTACGCAAGATGCGCTGGTCGCGATTCACTGGACTCACCGCACGTTCGCGATCGTCGTGGTCGCCTATCTGGTGTGGTTTGCGCTGAAACTGCGCCGTTTCGAGTCGCTGCGGCGGCCGGCAAACGGCGTGTTGCTGGTGGTGCTGATCCAGTTCATCACCGGCCTGTCGAACATCGTCCTGCAATGGCCGTTGCCCATTGCGGTCGCGCATAACGGGGGGGGCGCGATCCTGCTGCTTTTGCTCGTTATGTTAAACTTTCGGATCGCTTATAGCCGTCCCGGCCGCGCCGTGTTGCCTGCGCGCGATGCCGCGCCAGCGTGACCCCACATGGACAGCACAACTCTCTCCCAAACGCCCGGTAGCCGGGTCTCCCAGTACATCGCCCTGACGAAGCCGCGTGTCACGCAGCTCGCTGTGTTTTGCGCAGTCATCGGCATGTTTCTGTCGACGCCCGGCATGGTGCCGTGGACCGTCCTGATCGGCGGCACGGTCGGCATCTGGCTGCTGGCCGGTGCGGCGTTCGCCATCAATTGCCTGATGGAACAGAAGATCGACGCGAAGATGCGTCGCACGTCGTGGCGGCCGTCCGCGCGTGGCGAAATCACGACCCCGCAGATCCTGTTGTTTTCGGCCGTGCTCGGCGGACTCGGCATGTGGACGCTTTACACGTTCGCCAATCCGCTGACCATGTGGCTCACGCTCGCCACCTTCGTCGGCTATGCGGTGATCTATACGCTGCTGCTCAAACCGGCCACGCCGCAGAACATCGTGATCGGCGGCGCGTCGGGCGCGATGCCGCCGGCGCTCGGTTGGGCCGCCGTCACCGGTCACGTGCCGGGCGACGCATGGATTCTCGTGCTGATCATTTTCGTGTGGACGCCGCCGCATTTCTGGGCGCTCGCACTGTATCGCCGCAAAGACTACGAAAACGCCGGTCTGCCGATGCTGCCGAACACGCACGGCGAAAAGTACACACGCCTGCATATTCTGCTGTACACGGTGATCCTGTTCGCGGTCACGATGATGCCGTTCATCTCCGGCATGAGCGGCGTTGTGTACCTCGCGGCGGCTGTGTTGCTCGGCGCCGTGTTCCTCGCGTATGCGTGGAAGATCTATCGGGACTATTCCGACGATCTGGCGCGCAAAACCTTCCGTTACTCGATCGTTTATCTGTCGCTGCTCTTCGCCGCGCTGTTGATCGACCACTATGCGCGCGTCGTGATCGGCGCGTAACACCCATGCTTACACAACGCTTTGTGCGCACGGCGCGTGCCGCCGCGCGTGTCACTGTGATGGCTTGCGCACTTGGTGGTGCGTTGCTGGTGGCCGGCTGCGGTAAGCAGCCGCCGGCGTTCCAGAACCTCGACATCACCGGCAACACGCAATTCGGAAGCGATTTCTCGCTGCCCGACACGACCGGCCAGGTCCGCACAATGGCGGATTACAAGGGCAAGGTGGTGGTGCTGTTCTTCGGCTATACGCATTGCCCGGACGTCTGCCCGACCACGATGGCCGAGCTTTCGCAAGCGCTGCAGCAACTCGGCCCGGAAGGCGCGAAGCGCGTGCAGGTGCTGTTCGTCACCGTCGATCCCGACCGCGACACGCCGGCCCTGCTCGCGCAATACGTGCCCGCGTTTAATCCGACGTTCGTCGGCTTGCGTCCGGCTGACCAGGCGCAGCTCACCAAGATCACGAAAGACTTTCGCGTGTACTACGCGAAAGTGCCGGGCAAGACAGCCGATAGCTACACGATGGACCACACCGCGGCGAGCTATGTGTTCGACCCGGACGGCAAGCTGCGTCTATTCGCGCGTGACGGCCAGGGCGCTACGCCGTGGGTGCACGATATCAAGCTGCTGCTCGATTGATGCATTGATGCAGATGGGCGCGCGCGTCTGCCGCGCGCCCGTATTCAATTTCCTTCGCAGTTGTCCTCAAGCCGGCATCGGCAAATTCATTCCCGGCGCGAGGCGCGTCGCCTTGAACTCCGTCACCTCGTAACGTGCGAGCTTCTGCTCGGCGAACGGGTCGCTGGCAAGAATCTCATCCAGCTTATCGCGCTCGATGCGTACCGCCAGAATGATGCCGCCGTCGCGCGGCACCTTCGGTCCGGCGGCGACGAATACTCCTGCTTCGAACTGTTGTGTCAGAAACGCGCGATGTGCTTCGAGCGCGTCGTCGACGCGGTCAAGCGATGCGGTGTAGATGAGGTTGATGACGTACATGAGCGTTCTCGTAAGCGATTGAATGGGCCGCACGGATTTGCGGGCAACGACCTTCGATTATCTGTCAGCAGCCGACCCGCTGGCGGCTTCGTTGCAAGATCAGACGGGACGTCTACAAGATACGGCGAGTGTGTCGCGCATCAACCGCGCCGTTGCAGGGGCATAACCATATGCGATCGTGATATTTCCCATCTCGCCGGGCGTATGAGACCATTTGCGGTCCAGTTGGCGGCGCGTCCACAAGATGCCTGCCGCCGGCTTCCACCCGAATCTGACATCGATCAGAACAAGCGAGAATTACATGCAGCGCAGAAACATCCTCAAAGCCCTCTCGACAGTAATCGCCAGCGCGGCGATCGTCACCAGTTTCGGCGCACACGCCGACGACAAGGTCATCAAGGTCGGCACCATCGGCGGCCCGGATGCGCAAATTTGGGAAGTCGTCACGAAAGTGGCGAAGCGCGAAGGCCTGAATGTGAAGGTCGTCGAATTCAACGACTACGTGCAGCCGAACGCCGCGCTCGACGCCGGCGATCTGGATGCCAACAGTTTCCAGCACCAGCCGTACCTCGACAGCCAGGTCAAGCAACGTGGCTACAAGATCGTCAATGCGGGCCTGACGTACATTTCGCCGCTCGGCATCTATTCGAAGAAGCTGAAGTCGCTGAAGGATCTGGCGCAAGGCGCGAAGATCGCGGTACCGAATGATCCGTCGAACGAGAACCGCGCGCTGCTGCTGTTGCAGGCGCAAGGCGTCATCAAGCTGAAGGCCGGCGCGGGCACGAACGGCAATAACGCCACGGCGCTTGACGTCGCCGAGAATCCGAAGAAGATCAAGCTGCTCGAACTCGACGCAGCACAACTGCCGCGCTCGCTGTCGGACGTCGACGCTGCCGCGATCAACACGAACTTCGCGCTGGCCGCCGGTCTGCAGCCGACCAAAGACGCGATCGCGCTCGAAGATATCCACAGCCCGTACGCGAACCTGATCGCCGTGCGCACGCAGGACAAGGACAAGCCGTGGGTCAAGAAGCTGGTCGCGGCCTACCAGTCGGAAGACGTGCGCCAGTTCATCAAGACGCAGTTCAAGGGGGCGGTGGTGCCGTCGTTCTAAGCGGCACCCTTTAACCTGCTTCGCAAAACGAAAACGCCACAGTGACAAACCGTGGCGTTTTTTTTTGCGTCGCGCATTCTTTGGCGACCCTACAACTCCAACTCCCACCGCTCGATCATCAGATCCTTGCCGAAGCGCCGTTCCGCCGTCGTACAGACGAGCTGGAAGCCGGCGCGCTCGCATAGCCGGCGCGGCTCCTTGAGCGTGCTGGCTGTGGTCAGCGTGAGTTTGGTGTACCCCGCGCGCCGCGCGAATCGCACGCATTCGCTCATCAATTGTGTGCCGATGCCAAGGCGCTGCACATCCGGCTCGACCCATAAGAGCCGCACGCCTGCCACGGTCGTCGAGATCCCGACGATGCACACCGAGCCGACTACGATGCCTTCCTGATCGGCGACCCAGCACATCTCGCGCACCGGATCGTTGCGCTGCGAATAATCGGCGACGACGCGCGCGAGCAAGCCTTCGAACGATTGATCCCAGCCGTACTGCGCGGCGAACCACTGCGCCTGCCGATGCACGAGCCAGCCGCACTCGCCGGCGCGTGGCTGCCGAAGGATCACGAGTTCGGGCTGCGGCTTGCTGTCGAGCAAGCGCTCGATCACTTTCATCGCGGCGATCAGGTGTTCCTGGGAAAGCGCGGTGAGGCCGTTCAGCAACGCCGATACTTCTTCGATCGCCGCCGTATCGAGCGGTGCGTAGGCCGCGTAGCCGTTGTCGGTGAGGGCGATCAGCGATTGGCGCGCGTCCGAGTCGGACGGGCGCCGCGTAATCAGGTTGCGTCGTTCAAAACTCGTCAGAAGGCGGCTGAGGTAGCCGCTGTCGAGGCCGAGGTTGCGCCCGAGCACCGAGGCTGTCTGCGCGCGTCCGCGGGACAGTTCGTGCAGAACGCGCACTTCCGTCAGCGAGAAGGCGCTCTTTGCCAGATGCTCATGCAGAGCGCCGATGAGCTGGGTATAGAAGCGGTTGAAATGGCGGACGGCCTGAGCACGCCGCAGCGCCTCGGAATCTGTCAAATGCTGCTCCCCGGGGGAATTTTTATGGCTTGCTACACGCCACTATATTGGAACGGAACCCATTAAAAAAGCCGCGCGGCCAAGGGGCGTACCAAAGTGGTATCAGAAAGGTATGGATTTTGGGGCGTCTCTCTGGGCAGGAGGAGAACCAATATGGACCACCCGGATGCCGTCCGGCATCTCGAATACGGGTAAATCCCGATCCCTGTAAACCGCTCTCCGAAGCCCTCAAATCACCCTCTGACGCCTATCCAGCAAGGCTTTCCGTCAACCCATACCAGAATGGAACCAGTTGATTGACTGGTATTATGTTGGTTATATAATGGGCTCTCATTTTCGTAGGCCGCACTCTTCAAGACGACCGCCGGAGCCCCATGGAAACTCGCTGGTCCGCACTGATGCCTGACGCTCGCAACGTCACGCCGCTCTATCTCCAGCTCGCGCGCAATCTGGCGACGGCGATCCACTGCGGCGTGTGGTCGGCGGGTGAGGCGCTGCCTTCGGAACGCACGCTCTCGGATGCGATCGGCGTGTCGCGCATCACCGCGCGCAAGGCGATCGAGCTGCTGGTCGAGCAAGGCTTGATCCGCCGGGCGCGAGGCGCGGGCAGCTTCATCACGCCACGCGTCGAAGATCCGCTGTCGCGGCTTACCGGCTTCACGAAGAAGATGCAGCAACGTGGTTTCCGGCCGGATTCGGTGTGGCTCGAGCGCGATATCCGCGCCGCCAACCGTGATGAGCTGGTGCACCTCGGCCTGTCGCCCGGTGCGGCGGTGACGAGCCTGCGGCGCCTGCGGCGCGCGGACGGCATCGTGATGGCGGTCGAACATTCGGCGCTGCCCGCGGCGATCGTGCCCGATCCGCTGGCTATCGGTGTGTCGCTTTACAGCTATCTCGAACAACGTGGCGCTGCCGTCGTGCGCGCCTTGCAGCACTTTCGCGCGGTCAATGCTTCGAGCGAAATCGCCTCGTTGATGGATATCGAACCGCGCTCGGCGCTGCTGGTCATTACCCGTATCGGGTATAGCGCGGACCAGCGTGCGATCGAACTGACCGACACCTATTGCCGCGACGATTACTACGACTTTGTCGCTGAATTGCGCACCTGATTGGCGCACCCGAGTGGGCCGCCGTCACGTGCGGCACAGCCGAACGCAATTCAGTCACACCCCGCATTACGCCTCACCAGAGAGACTCATGCTGACCGGAAACATACTCACCACCGATGGGTGGATTCACGGCACGCTCGAATACGAAAACGGCCGCATCACGACGCTGACAGGCGAACGCGCCGATCCGTCGAAGAACGACGCGCCGTACATCCTGCCCGGCTTCATCGATCTTCACGTGCACGGCGGTGGCGGCTCCGACGTGATGGAAGGCGGCGACGCGATCGAAACCATCACCCGCACGCATGCGCGTTACGGTACGACCAGCCTGCTCGCCACCACGATGACCGCGCCGCGCGACGAGCTGATGAGTGTCGTCGCGGAGCTTGGCAATAACGCGCGCATTCGCACGCCAGGCGGTGCGCGCGTGCTCGGCGTCCATCTGGAGGGTCCGTACATCAACCCCGGTAAGCTCGGCGCGCAACCAGACGCCGCTGTGTCCGCGGTGATGGATGAAGTGCTGAAGTATCTGTCGATCGCGCCGATTCGCGTGGTCACGCTGGCGCCGGAAATCGCCGGCCACATGGAGATCATCTCCGAGATGGCGGCGCGCGGCGTGCGCGTGCAGCTTGGCCATTCACTCGGCACCTACGACGACGCTGTCGCCGCACTCAAGCACGGCGCGTGTGGCTTCACGCATCTGTTCAACGCGATGTCGCCGATGCATCACCGCAATCCCGGTCTCGTCGGCGCCGCGCTCGCGCACGCTGAATTCGCCGAAATCATTCCCGACTTGCTGCACGTCCATCCGGGCGCGATCCGCGCCGCGTTGCGCGCGATCCCGCGTCTCTATGTGGTGACGGACAGCACCTCGGCGACCGGCATGCCCGATGGCGAATACCGCCTCGGCAGCCAGCATGTGACGAAGTGCCTCGGCGGCGTGCGTCTCGCCGACGGCACGCTCGCCGGCAGCACGCTGACGATGGATCAGGCGCTGCGCAATCTCGTATCGATCGGCTTGCCGATCGCCGATGTTTCAAACCGTTTGTCGCGCTACGCCGCCGACTACCTCGGCATCGAAGACCGCGGCCGCATCGCGCGCGGTGCGTGGGCCGATGTGGTCGTGTTCGATCGTGAACTGGCGTTGACCGCGACTTACGTCGAAGGAGAATCAATTGTCGAATATGCTTAAAGAGGCGCTGGCGTCCGCTGAAACGGTTGCCGCGCAGCTCAGGGATACCTCGCGCGTGGAAGCATTGGCGGCGAAGCTCGCCCAGCAACCGCGCCATGTTGCGCTGACGGTCGCGCGCGGCAGCTCGGACCACGCAGCAAGTTACTTCGCAAGCCTGACGATGAGCCGCCTCGGTGTGCCGGTCGCCTCGCTGCCGATGTCGGTCGCGACGCTCCAGCAAGCGCCGCTGCAAGTGCGCAATCAGCTCGCGCTGGCGTTCTCGCAATCGGGCAAGAGCCCGGATCTGGTCGGCACGATGGAAGCGTTGCGCAAGGCCGGCGCGTTGACGGTGGCCGCTGTGAATGCGCCAAGCTCGCCGCTGGCTGACGCTTGCGAATTTCACCTGCCGCTCGTGGCCGGTCCGGAACTGAGCGTCGCGGCGACCAAGAGCTACATCGCCATGCTGTCGATTTCCGCGCAACTGGTCGCGCATTGGCAGAAAGACGAAGCACTGCTCGGCGCGTTGAAGACGCTGCCCGACGCACTGCAAGCCGCGGGCAAGCTCGACTGGTCGAAGGCAGTGGACGAACTGCGTGGCGTCGAACGCATGATCGTGATCGGCCGCGGTCTGGGCCTCGCGATCGCGCAGGAAGCCGCGCTGAAATTGAAGGAAACCTCCGGCATTCAGGCCGAAGCATTTTCGAGCGCGGAAGTGCGGCATGGTCCGATGGAACTGATCGACCGCGACTATCCGCTGCTGGTCTTCGCACCGCGCGGTCCCGAACAGGCTGGCTTGCTGCAACTCGCGCGCGACATGCAGGCGCGCGGCGCCCGCGTGTTGCTCGCCGCGCCGGCCGACGTGCCGGAAGCGACCCTGCCGCTCGCCACCACCGCTCATGCGGCGCTCGATCCGATCGCCGCAATCCTGTCCTTTTACGTGATGGCTGCCGGCCTTGCCGCCGCTCGCGGGCGCAATCCTGACGCGCCACGCCATCTCAACAAAGTCACCGAAACTCACTGACGAGAAATCAGATGCGACGTGTCGAGGAGTCCCGCTTGATGAGCCATTCTGAAGGCCATATTGTTTTGCTCGCGCCGATGACCGGTCCGGTCGTGCCGCTGGCGAACGTGCCCGACCCTGTGTTTTCGGGCGGCATGTTCGGCGATGGTATCGGCATCGATCCGCTCGAGGGGCGACTCGTCGCGCCGTGCGACGGCACCATTACCCATCTCGCACGCACTGGTCACGCGGTCACGCTCGCGACGGCCGATGGCGTGGAGATTCTGTTGCACATCGGCATCGATACGGTCGAACTGAATGGCAAGGGCTTTGCGCCGATGGTCGCGCAAGGCGCACATGTGCGTACCGGCGACATCCTGATCGAGTTCGACCAGGACCAGGTCGCGCTGAATGCGCCGAGTCTCGTCTCGGTGATCGCGATTGCCAATTCGGATGCGTTCGAGATTGTCGAGCGTGCGCAGGACGGCATGCTGAAGGCAGGCGAAACGCCGTTGCTGGTGCTGCGTGCTCGCAGCGGCGAAGCGGCGGACGCATCGCGCCAGGCGAGCGCCACCAACGTGACCGAAGAAGCCCGTCAGCAAGTCACGCTAGTCCACGCGGGCGGTCTGCATGCACGTCCGGCAGCGCGCGCTCGCGAAGCGGCGCGCGGTTTCGATGCGCGTGTCGAAGTGCGTTATGAAGGGCGCAAGGCGGCGATCGAGAGCGTGGTCGGTTTGCTCGGTCTCGGCGCGGGCGAAGGTGCGACTGTTGAGTTGCTCGGCGTTGGGCCACAAGCCCAAGCCGCGATCGAAGCAATCGCCCACGAGTTGACGCGTGAAGCGCACGGCGAAGTCGAAGAGAAGCCGGCGCGACAAAGTTCGCCGGCGCCGCAAGCAGTTGCCCACGCCGCGGGCGAAACGCTCGAGCCGAATACGCTCGCGGGTGTGTGCGCGTCGCCGGGCGTCGCGGTCGGCAAGCTGGTGCGCTGGGACGATGCGGACATCGATCCGCCGGAAAAGGCGAACGGCACGTCGGCGGCTGAAAGCCGGTTGCTCGACAAGGCGATTGCCACCGTCGACGCCGACCTCGGTACGACAGTGCGCGATGCGTCGCAACGCGGTGCGGTGGGCGAGGCGGGCATTTTCGCGGTGCATCGCGTATTGCTCGAAGATCCCACGCTGGTCGACGCCGCACGCGATCTGATCAGCCTCGGCAAGAGTGCGGGCTTTGCGTGGCGCGAAGCGATCCGCGCACAGATCGCCATCCTGACGAATATCGAAGACGCATTGCTCGCGGAACGTGCCGCCGATCTGCGTGACATCGAAAAGCGCGTGTTGCGCGCGCTCGGTTATACGAATGCGGCGGCGCGCACGCTGCCGGAAGAAGCTGTGCTGGCGGCTGAAGAGTTCACGCCGTCGGATCTGTCGTCGCTGGATCGTACGCGCGTCACCGCGCTGGTGATGTCGCGTGGCGGTGCCACTTCGCATGCGGCGATTCTTGCGCGCCAGGCCGGCATTCCGGCGCTGGTGGCAGTCGGCGATGCATTGCACGCGATCCCCGAAGGCACGCAAGTGGTGGTGAACGCCACAACCGGCCGTCTCGAATTCGCGCCGACCGAGCTTGACGTCGAACGTGCACGTCTTGAGCGCAGCCGCCTCGCCGGCGTGCGCGAAGCGAACCGCCGTACGTCGCAACAGGCGGCCGTGACTTCCGATGGCCGCGCGATCGAAGTCGCCGCGAACATCGCCACGCTCGACGACGCGAAAACCGCCGTCGACAACGGCGCCGATTCCGTCGGCCTGCTGCGCACCGAACTGCTGTTCATTCACCGCGCCTCGGCACCGACCATCGACGAACACCGCCAGAGCTATCAGGCCATCGTCGAAGCGTTGAGCGGCCGCACCGCGATCATCCGCACGCTGGACGTCGGCGCGGACAAGGAAGTCGATTACCTGACGCTGCCGCCCGAACCGAATCCGGCACTCGGCCTGCGCGGCATCCGCCTCGCACAAGTGCGCCCGGATCTGCTCGACGATCAGTTGCGCGGCCTGCTCGCGGTGCAACCGCTCGGCGCCGTACGCATCCTGCTGCCGATGGTGACCGACGTGGGTGAATTGATCCGCATCCGCAAACGCATCGACGAATTCGCCCGCGAATCGGGTCGTACTGAACCGATCGAAGTCGGCGTGATGATCGAAGTGCCATCGGCCGCGTTGCTCGCCGATCAACTGTCGCAACACGCGGATTTCCTGTCGATCGGCACCAACGATCTGACGCAATACACGCTCGCCATGGACCGTTGCCAGGCCGATCTCGCGGCGCAAGCGGACGGCTTGCATCCGGCGGTGCTGCGTCTGATCGCAGCGACCGTGCAGGGCGCGAACAAACATGGCAAATGGGTCGGCGTATGCGGCGCACTGGCGGGCGATCCGCTGGCCATGCCGCTGCTCGTCGGCCTCGGCGTGACCGAGCTTTCGGTGGATCCGGTGTCGGTGCCGGGCATCAAGGCGCGTGTGCGCAACCTCGATTATCAGTTGTGCCGTCAACGCGCCCAGGATGCACTGGCGCTCGAATCGGCGCAGGCGGTAAGAGCAGTAAGCCGCGAAACCTGGCCTTTGGACTGAACCCCACACAGTCCGCAACCAGCTTCGCATAGTCAGGACGTATCGCTACAAAACTCAACGACGACTGTCGACAACGAGACAAGGATTGGAGGTGTCAATGGATGGGAATCCGTTTCTGAAGATTCAGCGCCTGGGACGCGCGCTGATGCTGCCGATTGCAGTGCTGCCGGTTGCCGGCTTGCTGCTGCGATTGGGCCAACCCGATGTGTTCAACATCAAGATGATCGCCGACGCCGGTGGCGCGATCTTCGACAACCTGCCGTTGCTGTTCGCAATCGGCGTGGCGGTCGGCTTCGCGAAAGACAACAACGGCGTGGCAGGTCTCGCGGGCGCGATCGGTTATCTGATCGAAATCGCGGTGATGAAGGACATCAACGACAAGCTCAATATGGGCGTGTTGTCCGGGATCGTGGCGGGTATCGTCGCGGGCTTGCTGTACAACAGGTACAAAGACATCAAGCTGCCCGACTACCTCGCATTCTTCGGAGGGAAACGCTTCGTGCCGATTGTCACCGGTGTGGTCTGTCTGGCGATAGGCATTGTGTTCGGTTACGTATGGCAGCCGGTGCAAGGCGCCATCGATACGGCCGGCCATTGGCTGACCACTGCGGGTGCGCTCGGCGCGTTCGTGTTCGGCGTGCTGAACCGTTTGTTGCTCGTCACGGGGCTGCATCACATCCTCAATTCGCTGACGTGGTTCGTGTTCGGCAATTTCACGCCGCCGGGTGGCGCGGCGGTGACGGGCGACCTGCATCGCTTCTTCGCGGGCGACCCGACTGCAGGCACGTTCATGACGGGCTTCTTCCCGGTCATGATGTTCGGCTTGCCGGCTGCCTGTCTCGCGATGTATCACGAGGCACCGAAAGAGCGCCGCGCAATGGTGTTCGGCCTGCTGGCGTCGATGGCGCTCACCTCGTTCCTGACGGGTGTGACCGAGCCGATCGAATTCAGCTTCATGTTCCTCGCGCCGGTGCTGTATGCGATCCACGCGGTGCTGACGGGCTTGTCGCTGGCGATCTGCTCGGCGCTTGGGATTCATCTCGGTTTCACCTTCTCGGCTGGCTTTATCGACTACGTGCTGAACTACGGCCTGTCGACCAAGGGCTGGTGGGCGATTCCGATCGGCCTCGTGTACATGGTCGTGTACTACGGCCTGTTCCGCTTCTTCATCCGCAAGTTCAACATGGCAACGCCGGGTCGTGAACCTGCTGCAGAAGAAGAACAGATCGAGTCGTTTGCGGCTGGCGGTTTTGTGTCGCCGGTGGCGGGTGCCGCCGTGCCGCGCGCACAGCGTTATATCGCCGCGCTGGGTGGCGCGTCGAACCTGTCGGTGGTGGATGCCTGCACGACGCGTCTGCGTCTGTCGGTGGTCGATGCCAGCAAGGTCTCGGAAAGCGAACTGAAGACGATTGGTGCGCGTGGTGTGCTCAAGCGCGGCTCGACCAATGTGCAGGTGATTATTGGACCGGAAGCGGACATCATCGCTGATGAAATTCGCACGGTGATCGCACAAGGTGGTGGCGATGCGGTGAAGCCGGTGGCTGCCGTTGCGCCTGCTGTCGCTGCGGCTCCTGTGGCGACTGCAAGCGGTGCTCAGGGCGGTCCGCTCGACCCGGATCCGTTGCGTTGGCTCGCCGTGTTCGGCGGCGCGGGCAACGTCGTGTCGCTGGATGCCGTGGCGGCAACGCGTCTGCGGATCGTGGTTCGCGATCCGTCTGCGGTTGATCGTCAGCGTCTTGCTACGCTCGATACGGCGTGGGTTTCGGCCGACACGTTCCATATCGTAGTCGGCGACGCAGCCCAGCGCTATGCCGCACAACTGGCGACACACCTGTCGCCCGATACGGGTGCCGGTACGGCGCCGCAGCCTGCGTAATGCAACGTTGAGGAGCGGCCTGCGCCGCTCCATTACTGCGCTTCTGTTCCGATGACGCAGCAATAAAAAAGCGGCACCTTGAATCAAGGTGCCGCTTTGCGTTTACCGGCTTGAGCCTAACGGCGCGCGACCGGCAGCGGTTCCATCAACGTGCTTTCTGCTTACTCGTTTCCAAAGGCCGGCGCGTTTCCAGCCACATCACGTTGATAATGCCGAACGCCAACGCCACGCCAATGCCGAGAAGCCAACTGAAATACCACATCACAAACTCCTGTTATCTGTATTCCTGATCAATACATTGAATGGTGATTTTCTTCGAGCGCCGCGGCGGTCACCTTGCCTCGCATCACGCGATACACCCAGCTCGTGTAGATCAGGACGATCGGCAGGAAAATGATCACGGCGATCAGCATGATCTGCAGCGTCATGCGGCTCGAGGTCGAATCCCACACGGTCAGGCTGCTGCGGCCATCGAGCGAGGAGGGCATGATGAATGGGAACATCGAGAAGCCCGCCGTCAGGATCACGCCGATGATCATCAGCGAGGTCGCCAGGAAGGCGCTCTTTTCAAAACGCGAGCGCGCCAGCAACAAGGCAAGCACGCCACCGACGAGGCCGGCCACCGGCGCGATCACCATCCACGGATAGTTTGCGTAGTTGGTGAGCCACAGGCCGGGTGCGCCGATCACGTTCTTCAGCAGCGGGTTGGCCACCGTATCGAGCGGCGCGGCATCGACGATCTGATAACCGCCGATCATCGTGGCGATCAGCGCGCCGGCAAGCAGGAACAGCACCACGGCGGCGAGCGAAGCGATCCGCAGCGCCAGCGACGCACGCTCGGCGACGACGTCGTCTGCCTTCATCTTCACGAAGGCTGCGCCGTGAGCGGCCAGCATCGACACGCTAACGAGCCCGCACAGCACAGCAAACGGGTTGAGCAGGGCGAAGAAACTGCCGTGATACGTGACGCGCAGATCGGTGTCGAACGAGAACGGCACGCCTTGCAGCAGGTTGCCGAACGCCACGCCGAACACCAGCGCCGGGACGAAGCCGCCGACAAACAACGCCCAATCCCATGCGCTGCGCCAGCGCGGGTCTTCACGTTTGCTGCGGTAGTCGAAGCCGACCGGCCGGAAAAACAGCGAGAACAGCACCAGCAGCATCGCGAAGTAGAAGCCGGAGAACGACGCGGCGTAAACCAGCGGCCACGCGGCGAACATCGCGCCGCCCGCTGTGATGAGCCACACCTGATTGCCTTCCCACGTCGCGCCGACCGTGTTGACGACAATGCGTCGCTCGGCGTCGGTCTTCGCGATGAACGGCAGCAGAATCGCCGCGCCCATGTCGAAGCCGTCGGTGAGCGCGAAGCCGATCAGCAGCACGCCGATCAACACCCACCAGATCAGTTTGAGGGTTGCGTAATCCATGATGATCTTTCCCTTGGAACAGAGTGGCGGCGAATCATGCGGCCGTGTTGGTCGGCAGCGACTGATTCAGCGGCTGTTGTTGTTCGTGGTGATAGCGCCCCGTGTGCAGCGACGAAGGCCCGAGTCGCGCGTACTTGAACATCAGCATGATTTCGATGATGAACAGCACCGTGTAGAACACGACGAAGCCGGCAATGCTCAGGTACAGATCGCCCGGCGTTAGGCTCGATGCGGACAACGCGGTCGGCAGAATGCCGGCGATGGTCCACGGTTGACGGCCCACTTCAGCAACGATCCAACCGAATTCAGCAGCGAGCCACGGCAACGGAATTGCCCATACTGCCCAGCGCAGGAACCAGCGGCGTTTCTCCAGCAGCAGGGAGCGCTGCGCGCAAAACCAGAACGCCAGTACGAAGGTCGCAAGGAACAGGATGCCGAGGCCGACCATCAGGCGGAACGAGAAGAACACGGGCGCCACCGGCGGAATCGTCTTCTTGGCGGCCTGCACGATCTGATCCGGCGTGGCGTCGGTGACGTTCGGGGTGAACTGCTTGAGCATCAGGCCGTAGCCGAGGTCCTCCTTGTGCGCGTCGAAGGCGGCTTTGACTTCGTCCGTGGCGTCGCCCTGTTTGAGCCTTTGCAGCGCGGCATAGGCGAGCATCCCGTTCTTGATGCGCACTTCGTTCTGGGCCATCAATTCCTTTAGGCCGACCACCGGTTCGTCGATCGAGCGCGTGGCGATGAGGCCGAGCGCATACGGAATGCGGATCGCATAGTCGGTGCGTTCTTCCTTCTGATTCGGAATGCCGATGATCGTGAAGGGCGCGGGTGCGGGCGCCGTTTCCCATTCGGATTCGATGGCGGCCAGCTTGACCTGCTGAACTTCGCCGGTGCGGTAGCCGGATTCGTCGCCGAGCACGATCACGCACAGTGTCGAGGCCAGACCGAAGCCGGCGGCAATAGCGAACGAGCGCAAGGCGAACTCGGTGTCGCGGCGCTTCAGCAGATACCACGACGACACACCGAGCACGAACATCGAAGCGGTCACGTAACCGGCCGATACGGTGTGCACGAACTTCACCTGCGCGACCGGATTGAACAGCACCGAGAAGATGCTGTCGAGTTCCATGCGCATGGTCTGGTAGTTGAAGGTGGCGCCGACCGGATTGTTCATCCAGCCGTTGGCCACCAGAATCCACAGCGCCGACAGGTTCGAGCCTAGCGCGACGAGGAACGTGACGCCCACGTGCTGCACTTTCGAGAGCCGCTTCCATCCGAAGAAGAACAGGCCGACGAAGGTCGACTCGAGGAAGAACGCCATCAACCCTTCAACGGCCAGCGGCACGCCGAAAATGTCGCCGACATAGTGCGAGTAGTACGACCAGTTGGTGCCGAACTGGAATTCCAGCGTGAGACCGGTGGTGACGCCCATCGCAAAGTTGATGCCGAACAGCTTGCCCCAGAACTGGGTCATGTCCTTGTAGATCTGCTTGCCGGTCATTACATAGACGGATTCCATGATGACGAGCAGCCAGGACAGACCGAGCGTGAGCGGCACGAACAGAAAGTGATAAAGCGCCGTGATGGCGAACTGGAGGCGCGACAGTTCTACGACTTCGCTAACGGGCATGTTGACCACCTTGGGACGGATGCGAGGCAGGCACGGACAGCAGCGCCTGCGCGACTTGTTCAGGCGGCAGCGACATATGCTCCGCCTGCGGATGATTGAAAAAAGCGTACTTGAGCGCCATCAGCAGTACGAATTTGATGGCGAGGACGATGGCGATATCCCGCGCCAGCGTCGGACCGCGTACCCAGGCGGCGAGCCGTTTGCGCAGGCTCGAGCGAGGGTTGTTATTGCGATTCAGGGCTATGGTCATGATCGGTAGAAGGCAACTTCACACCGGTTTAACCGGCTGGATCCAGGCCGTTTCAGGGGCCTGGCAAGTTCATCCCGATTCTAGGAGCAATGACCTAGTGCGCGTAAGTTCGGCACTGCGGCATTGGGTCGCGAACGTCACGCCGTCTGAACAGTATTGCTATGGGGTTTGTGATACGTCAAGAAACACGTGTTTGGTGGGCATGTCCTTGAGTGAGTGCGCGTGAGTCTTCGATTGAGCGCAGGCATTGTCGAGCGGGCACAAAAAAGCCCTGCCTTCTTGCGAGGGCAGGGCTCTGCAGCTAAACAGCGCGCGCCAGACGAGCCGGCACGACTCAAGCTTTAAGTGTTACGCATATTCACTCAACGCGCCGCGCATTTTCTTCATTGCGCTCGCCTCGATCTGGCGAATACGTTCGGCCGACACGCCGAATTCGTCGGCCAGTTCGTGCAGCGTCGAGCCGCCCGAACCATCGTCTTCCACCTTCAGCCAACGTGCCTCGATGATGCGGCGGCTGCGGGCGTCCAGCGCGTCCAGCGCGCTCGCGATACCGTCGCTATGCAGCTTGTCGCGCTGACGCGAAGCCAGCACCGCAGTCGGCTCGCTATGCGAGTCGGCGAGGTAGGCGATCGGCGCGTACGACTCTTCGCCGTCTTCGACCTGGCCTTCCAGCGCGATATCGCCGCCGGACAAGCGCGTTTCCATCTCGGCCACTTCTTCGCGCTTCACGTTCAGCTCTTTGGCAAGACCTTCGATCTCGTCCGGCGTGAATGCGCCCAGGCCCTGCTTGTGGCTGCGCAGGTTGAAGAACAGCTTGCGCTGCGCTTTGGTGGTGGCGACCTTCACCATCCGCCAATTGCGCAGAATGTATTCGTGGATCTCAGCCTTGATCCAGTGCATGGCGTACGACACGAGGCGTACGTTCTGCTCGGGGTCAAAGCGCTTCACGGCCTTCATCAGGCCGATATTGCCTTCCTGGATCAGGTCGGCATGCGGCAGTCCATAACCAAGGTAATTGCGCGCGATCGATACGACCAGCCGCAGGTGCGACAGGACGAGACGGCGCGCGGACCCGAGGTTGTCCTGCTCGCGAAATTCGGTGGCGAACTGGCGTTCTTCCGCCGGCGTCAGCATCGGAATCCGATTTACGGCCTGGATGTAGGCGTCGATATTGCCCAGTTGACCGGGCAGCAGCGAGGAATGCGAGAGCGCCAGTGCACCTGCCGAAGCGGCCTTAGCCGATGACGGGCTCAAAGTACTCGGAAGGGTCATTGCATGGCTCACGTAGGAAACTCCTTTGGAATCAGACAAAAGCGTATTCAGGTAAACGACTCCAGCGTTGGATGTTAGCACTCTGATTTGCCGAGTGCTAATACTTAGAGGCTGTAGGGACATCCAAGTTCCGCAAATTCCTATTGAAATTTAGATTTTGATAGTAATGGTATACCTCTACGGCCAGATGTGTGCGGGTCGCAGGATTTACCTGACAAAACGCCTTCATTCTTATAAATGACCGATATTTTCTAAAATAGAAGTGACTAATTGCGGAAATTTTGCTTTCTTCATACGATCCGCGGGATGTACATTGTCTTTAGAATAAACGGGACAGTGATCTACTGACCAACGTTCGACTAGCTCGGGTGTGCGATGAAGAACAAAAAAAATGCGTTGCGTGGTCTGGTTCTAAAAGGCGCTTCGGCGGCCATCCTGTTTGGCGCTTCGGGACTGGCGGCAGCCGACCAGTTCGGCGTGCAGATCGCCGGCGGCCTGGGAGATAACCACATTAAAAAGCTCGATCTCGGCCTGGTCTGGGATCCGAATCTGACGTGGTGGCAGATCGGCGATTGGCACTTTTCGCTGATCGGCGAAGCGCACGTGGCCTGGTGGCATACCGACGAAGGGAATGTGCACGAGAACATCGGCGAGATCGGTGTGACGCCTATCATTCGCTTCATCGACGGAGCGGGTGCGATTCGCCCTTACGTCGAAGCGGGCGCCGGTATCCGCCTTCTGACGAGTCCGAGAATCGCGACTGACCTCACGCTCTCGACCGCGTTCCAGTTCGCCCCCATGGCGGGAGTCGGCCTGCAATTCGGCAGTCGCCAGCAGTACGAGGCGGGCTATCGCTTCCAGCATATTTCCAACGGCGGTATCAAAGAGCCGAATCCTGGTATAAATTTCCACCAGCTATATTTGCAATATAACTTCTGACGACCGTGGCCACGTTCGGCTCACCGGTGCAAGGGGCTGAGCAATGGCGGCAAAGATAATCGAAGCGATTCGCGGGCTCGAGCGAGAACGCTTCCGTGCGATGGTCGACGGCGACGGGCAGTCGCTCGATGCGCTGCTCGCGGACAACGTGAGCTATGTCCATACGAACGGCAAGCGTGAAACGAAGCGACAGTTCATCGACGGTATTACCGCAGGGCGCCGCCGCTATCGGCAGATCGAGGTGCAGTCGCAAGAAGTGCTGCCGGTGGGGCGCGAGACCTGCGTCGTCACCGGGCGCGCACTGATCGAAATGGAAGCGAACAACGGCGCGCTGCTGTTTCCGATCGCGTACACGGCGATTCACACACAGGAAGATGGGCAATGGCGCCTGATCGCCTGGCAGGCGACGCGTTGCGCGATCGAGTGAGCCTTGTGAGCCCACTTCGTTTCGCGGGTCGCAGTTGGTGAGCGCCTTGTGAGCGCTCGAACGGCACGAGCAGGCGGGTCGCACCACCCATGCTGAATTTGCCGCCTGGTGGGTTCGGCCGGGCGGGTTTTGATGCAGTTGCGCCGCCGCGAACGCGGTCTGAACCGCGACGGTCGGCTCCGCCCCGCCTCAAGCCACTCAGGCAGCGACGCGCTGCAGATCCTGATCGCTCCGCACCGGCCGCTCTGCAGCATCGCCCGCATACGGATGCCGCGGATGCACCGGAATCTGATTGCAGCGCTCGACCACGCGTCGCACCGCACCAATATCCGAAAAGTCGAGGCCTGGGTCGACGCCCTGCGCGTCAAGGTTCATCGCGAGCGTAACGAGGTCCACGTTGCCCGTGCGCTCGCCGTTGCCGAACAGACATCCTTCGACGCGATCCGCGCCCGCCAGCAGCGCCAGTTCCGTAGCGCCCACGGCGGTGCCGCGATCGTTATGCGGATGCACCGACAGCACGATGCTGTCGCGATAACTGAGATTGCGGTCCATCCATTCGATCTGGTCGGCGAACACGTTGGGTGTCGCGGCCTCGACGCTAGCGGGCAAATTGACGATCATCTTGTGGTCGCGCGTGGGCCGCCACGTCTGAGCAACTGCGTCGCATACTTCACGCGCGTACGGGAGTTCGGTCGTGTTGAAGGTTTCGGGCGAATACTGGAACGTCCAGTGCGTACCGGGCCGCTCCTGCGCATGTTCCTTGATGAGGCGCGTGCCTTCCACAGCCAGTGCCTTGATTTCGTCCTTCGACTGGTTGAAGACGATCTTGCGAAACGACGGGCAGATTGCGTTGTACAGGTGCACGATGGCGCGCGGCGCGCCCTCCAGCGATTCGAACGTGCGCGCAATCAGTTCGGCGCGCGAGGGTACGAACACTTCGATCGTCACGTCGTCGGGAATGCGGTTTTCTTCGATCAGTTTGCGCACGAAATCGAAGTCGGTTTGCGAAGCCGACGGGAAGCCGACTTCGATCTCCCTGAAGCCGATCGCTACCAGCATCTCGAAGAATTCGAGTTTTTGTGCGGCATTCATCGGCTCGATTAGCGCCTGATTACCGTCACGCAGATCGGTGCTCATCCAGATCGGCGCGTGGTTGATCGTGCGGCTCGGCCATTTGCGCCCGGTGAGGCGCACTGCGGGAAAGGGACGGTATTTTTCAGCGGGATTGCGCAACATGAAATTGACCCTCGCGCTTCGTCCGAAGGGTAAACGGACGAACGCAAACGACTACAGGTTGTGAAGAACTACGGTCGGGGGTGAGACAGTAACTGCGGGGAACTGCGGAACGGCTTTGAGGACCGCGCTTTGGGCAACTAATCTGGGTGATTCAGGCTGCCAACGCGCGGCGCTACGTCTGACTTACGCTAGACGTAGCGATAGGGGCCGCGCTAGGCGGCCGGAGGTAATTCGGAGGGTGTTCGGAAGGGAACGCATAGGTCTAATGTATGACGGCTCGCAGCGGCATGTCAACCCGGGGCCGCCGTCCTGGCGCGTGAATGCAATGCCGCAAGCGCTGCGTTGCACTCACGCCGCGCGCATCACACGGGTATTTTCGCGACGTCGACGATCAGCTCCACTTGCCGTTCGATCGCGCTCGGGACAGGCGCTTCGCCGCGCAACACGGCGTCGATCCACGCAGCCGTGGTCGCTGCGTCGCGAGCTTCGGGCAAGTCGACTTCAGGCGCGTCGGGCGACGAGCGCTCATGCGGCACGCGCGTTTCGCAGATGCCGTCGTGCAGCCAATCCACTTGCACCTGGCGCCGCGTGTCGGCCACCGCTTCGCCTTCGGTGCCGCGCGCGAGCAGGGCGCCGCCCTCCGCGGCGGCCGGGTGTGTGTTGAACAGCTGCGTGAGACTGTCGCGATACGGCGGATGCGTGTAGTTCACGAGCCGCAGCCCGGCGGGCGCGAACGGCTGCAGAATTTTTACGAGTGTGTGCGTTGAATTGCGCACGCCCATCCGCCGGCGCAGCGAAAGAAGATGCGCGAGCTTCGGCGCGAGTACTTCGATCGGTGCGAACGCGAGACGACGCTCGGCGAGACCGTCTTCGATGTCGGCGTGCGATCGCGCATGCGGGATCTGCAGATGTGTGAAGATTTCAGCGCTGGTCACACGGCCCGGATCTTCCGTGACGCCATGCACCAGCACCGGCACACCTTCGCGTGCCAGCAGCAGCGCGAGCAGCGGCACCAGGTTGGGCTGTTTGCGCGCGCCGTTGTAGGTGGGTATCGACACGGGCCGGAATGCCGCGTGCGGCAGATGAAGCGG
The DNA here is from genome assembly GCF_009690905.1 of Paraburkholderia madseniana. Lineage (GTDB taxonomy): Bacteria > Pseudomonadota > Gammaproteobacteria > Burkholderiales > Burkholderiaceae > Paraburkholderia > Paraburkholderia madseniana. The sequence goes on along the minus strand of NZ_VOSW01000059.1, from coordinate 17,132 downwards.
TTCGAACGACGCCTGCGCGCCGGCCAGCATGGCGGCGAGTTCGTCTGCGGTTTCGCCTTTCACGCGATACGCGAGCAGCACGGCGCCGAGTTCGAGATCGGCCACGCGGCCGTCGAGCATCGCGGTGTAAAGCGTGCGCGTATCTTCAGCGGTCAGCGCGCGGGCGCCGTTCGGGCCGCGGCCGATTTCCTTGATATAGCGGGCGCAGGGGAAAAGATTGGCGGTGTCGGCGGTGTCGGTCATCGGGCGCAGTGGGACGGGGGCGTGCCGCCTTGGGGCGGTCGGCCGGGGAATTCAAAGGACGCTATCCAGTGTGAGTATCGCATCTATAGCGGCGAGGCGGTCCGGCGGGCCGGCGATCCCGTGAGACGATGCGGCGGAATCGCCGGTCCGCGCGTGCCGGTGCCGATCCGCTGCGCGGCGCTTTGCCGCGCGTTACACTCGATGTTTTATCGCCGCGCGGGCGCGGCACAATCCAGAAACGGAGAACGGGATGAGTTACGTATTTGCACCCGCACCGGTCGTTGCGGTGCCGGTCGTGGGGTCCAGCGAGCAGTTCGCGGTGCGTCGCATCTACTGCGTGGGCCGCAACTACGAGGCGCACGCGCGTGAGATGGGGCACGATCCTGACCGCGAACCACCGTTCTTCTTCGCCAAGCCGGCCGATGCCGTGCTGTATGTCGCGCCGGGTGCGACCGGCGAATTTCCCTATCCCTCGCTATCGAAGAACGTCCACTTCGAGATGGAACTGGTGGCGGCGATCGGCAAAGGCGGCAAGAACATTCCGGCCGAAAGCGCACTCGACCACGTGTACGGTTATGCGCTCGGTCTCGACATGACACGCCGCGATCTGCAGGCCGAAGCGAAAAAGCTGGGCCGTCCGTGGGATACCGCAAAGGGCTTCGATCACTCGGCGCCCCTTGGTCCGATCCATCCGGTCACGACAGTCGGCCATGTCGGCAAGGGCGCGATCTGGTTATCGGTGAACGGCGAGGAAAAACAGAATTCGGACGTGTCGCAACTGATCTGGTCGGTGGCCGAGACGATTGCCTATCTGTCGACGCTGTTCGAACTGCAGCCGGGCGATCTGATTTTCACCGGCACGCCGGAAGGTGTCGGCGCGGTGGTGCAGGGCGACCTCATGAAGGGTGGCGTGGACGGGCTCGGCGAGCTCAGCGTACGCGTCGTCTGAAGCACGGTGGGAGGAGACACATAACATGAAGCTTTACAGCTATTTCCGAAGTTCGGCGTCGTATCGCGTGCGCATCGCGTTGAACCTGAAGAGTCTGCCGTACGACTATGTACCGGTGCACCTCGTGCGCGACGGCGGCGAGCAGCTGAAGCCCGAGTATCGCAAGGTGAATGCGGACGGCATCGTGCCTACGTTCGTCGACGGCAATGAAGTGATGCCGCAGTCGCTCGCGATCATCGAGTATCTGGAGGAAACGCATCCCGAACCGCCGCTCTTGCCCGGCACGCCGGCCGAGCGCGCGTATGTGCGCTCGGTAGCGTTGCAGGTGGCGTGCGAGATTCATCCGCTGAACAATCTGCGCGTGCTGAAATACCTGAAACACACGCTGTGTCTCGACGACGACGCGAAAGACGCGTGGTACAAGCATTGGGTCGAAGCGGGTTTTGCGACGCTCGATGCACATCTGGCGGGCGATTCGCGCACCGGCAAGCTGTGCTTCGGCGACACGCCAACACTGGCTGACGCCTGTCTGATTCCCCAGGTATTCAACGCCCAGCGCTTCAAGGTGGATACGGCGAAGTTTCCGACGATTCAGCGCATCTACGAGCACGCAATGCAGATCGACGCGTTCGCTCGTGCAGCGCCCGGTGTTCAGCCCGACGCGGAATGATGCGGTGATTTGAATGAAAAAAGGGCGCTCGGTGAGGGGCGCCCTTTCTGCTTGTTCTGCGACGAACGTTGCTGCGTTCAACCGCCCAGCAACGCGTCCGAAAACTCTTCCGCGCTGAACGGCTGCAAGTCCTCCACCTTTTCGCCGACGCCGATGAAGTACACCGGAATCGGACGCTGCCGCGCGATCGCCGCAAGAATGCCGCCCTTCGCCGTGCCGTCGAGTTTGGTGACGATCAGGCCGGTGAGGCCGAGCGCGTCGTCGAAGGCCTTCACTTGCGCGAGACCATTCTGGCCGGTGTTCGCATCGATCACCAGTAGCACTTCATGCGGCGCGCCGTCTTGCGCCTTGCCGATCACGCGCTTTACCTTGCGCAGTTCTTCCATCAGATGCAACTGGGTCGGCAGACGGCCGGCCGTGTCCGCCATCATGACGTCGATCTTGCGCGCACGCGCGGCGCCGACCGCATCGTAAATCACCGCTGCCGGGTCGCCGCTTTCCTGCGACACCACCGTCACGTTGTTGCGCTGGCCCCAGATTGCAAGTTGCTCGCGCGCGGCTGCGCGGAAGGTGTCGCCCGCAGCCAGCAGCACCGACTGATCGAAGCTCTGCAGATGCTTGGCGAGCTTGCCGATGCTGGTGGTTTTGCCTGCACCGTTGACGCCCGCGATCATTACGACCAGCGGTTGCGCGCGGCCGAGCATCAGCGATTTTTCCAGCGGCTTGAGCAGGTCGATCAGCAGCGTGCGCAGCGCTGCTTTCACCTGCTGAGGATCGGTGAGGCGTTCGGTGCGCACTTTTTCGCGCAACGATTCGAGCAGGAATTCGGTGGCTTCGACGCCCGCATCCGACATCAGCAGCGCCGTCTCGAGTTCTTCGTACAAGTCTTCGTCGATCTTCGCGCCGACGAAAATGCCGGTCAGGCTCGAACTCGTTTTCGACAGGCCGGTTTTCAGGCGCGTGAGCCACGAGCGCTTCGCGCTCGCGTCCTGCATAGGTGGCGGGACGATTTCGACGGTTTCGAGCGCGGGTGCTTCGGGTTCGGGCTCATTGATGGACGCGGCAGCAGCCGGTTGCGTATCGGCGCTAACCGGAGCAACCGGCCGCGGCGCCGACGGCGCGACGGGCGCTTGCGGCGCCTCTACGGCGGGTTCGGGCGCGAGGGCTTCCGGCGCCGTCTGCGATTCTTCTGGCGCGTTATCGGACTCTTTCGAACCCTTGAATCGTTTGAAAAAGCTGAACATGATCTGGCGTGGTGAGAGCGCGCGCCGATGCGCGCAGCCGGGACGGGCCCGTGGGAGCGGCAGGCAGCGTTGCGATGCGGGATGCAAGGCGCTGGAAGCCGCACATTTTATCAGGCGCGCCGCCACCCGTCGTATTGGCCGAACGGCCAGGCTGGACGCCCGGCGCCCCTGTGGTAACGTTGGCGCTCCAGTCCGCACGCATCGGCGTCGCGGGCGCCCTTATAACGTAATCGAAACTGCATGCCCCGTTCTGCTCCTTCACGCGCCCACGGCGCTTCGTCCAAAGGCGGCAAGCCGCACGCCATCCGTATCATCGGCGGCGACTGGAAGCGCACACCGCTGCCCGTGCTCGACCTCGACGGCCTGCGCCCCACGCCCGACCGCGTGCGCGAAACGCTGTTCAACTGGCTCGGCCAACGGCTGGACGGCCAGCGCTGCCTCGATCTGTTCGCCGGTAGCGGCGCACTCGGCTTCGAAGCTGCCTCGCGCGGCGCGGCGCGGGTGTTGATGGTCGAGCGCAATGCGCGGGCCGCAAGCCAGTTGCGCGCGAACCAGGAGCGCCTCGCGGCGCGTACGATCGAAATCGCGGAAGCCGACGGCTTGCGCCTCGCGGCGAGCCTCGCCCCCGGATCGTTCGACGTGGTGTTTCTCGATCCGCCGTTCGACGGCGATCTGCTCGACAAGGCGCTCGCTCTGGCCGTGCCGCTGCTGAGCCCGGAAGGTTTTCTGTACGTGGAGGCAGGCGATGCGCTCGAGCTGGATGGGAATGAGACGCTCGCCGGTTGGGAAATCGTGCGGCAAGGCAAAGCGGGCGCTGTCCACTTTCATTTGCTGCAGCGCGAAAATAAGGAATAATGCGCGTTCCAAAACAAGCAGCGGACGGGTACCGTCACGCGTGCGGTCGGTGCCAAATGCGTCGCGTGGACGCTTTGACGTGCCCATTTGTCTGAAGAGAGGAGAAGTCTCATGGTAGTCGCCGTGTACCCGGGCACGTTCGACCCGCTGACGCGCGGTCACGAAGACCTCGTTCGGCGCGCGTCGAGCATTTTCGACACGCTGGTGGTGGGCGTTGCTGACAGCCGCAACAAGAAGCCGTTCTTTACGCTGACAGAGCGACTCGACATCGCTCATGAAGTGCTCGGGCATTACCCGAACGTTCAGGTGATGAGCTTCAAAGGGCTATTGAAAGACTTTGTCCGCAGCAATAACGCTCGGGTGATCGTGCGTGGCCTGCGTGCCGTCTCGGACTTCGAATATGAGTTCCAGATGGCCGGCATGAACCGCTATCTGCTGCCGGACGTCGAAACCATGTTCATGACGCCGTCCGATCAATACCAGTTCATCTCCGGCACCATCGTGCGTGAAATCGCGCAACTGGGCGGCGACGTCAGCAAGTTTGTGTTCCCGTCGGTCGAAAAATGGCTGAAGGAGAAGGTTGCCGCGCTGGATCCGAATGAAGGTGTCTCGGCGGGGCAACCGTAACCGGCGTAAACTGTCGGATTGACGGATCAAAGCTGGCTTCGGCCGGCGCGAAGTGAGAGAAGTATGGCCTTGATGATTACCGACGAGTGCATCAATTGCGACGTGTGCGAGCCCGAGTGCCCGAACGACGCGATTTCGATGGGCCCGGAAATCTACGTGATCGACCCGAAGAAATGCACCGAGTGTGTCGGCCATTTCGACGAACCCCAGTGTATTCAGGTGTGCCCGGTCGAGTGCATTCCGCGCGACCCCGAGCATCTGGAGACGGCGGAAGGTCTGATGGCGAAGTACCACGCGCTGCAGGCTGCGAAGGGCGCGTGAGAGTTTCATGATGGTGAACGGCGAGGCGTCTGCCTCGCCGTTTTCTTTAGCGGCAACGCTTTGTGTCGCGCGCGAGGTTGTCCCGCGCGTTGTCCGACCGCTATACGACCGTCATCCGACGTAAGCGCTGAAAATGTCGCGCAGCGCATCCAGCAGAATGTCGCATTCGGCGTCGGTGCCAACCGAGATTCGCAGATGCTGGTCGATTCGCGCCGCCTTGAAGTGGCGCACGAAAATTTCCTTTTCCCTTAGCCGTGCCACGAGCGTCGCTGCATCGTAGCCTTCGTGGCGCGCGAACAGCAGATTCGCTGCCGACGGCACCACCTCGAAGCCCAGTGCCGTCAAGCCTGCTGCCAACCGCTCACGGCTCGCAATCACTTTGGCGCAGTTGTCGCGGAACCATGCATCGTCCTCGTATGCAGCGACGGCCGCGACTTGCGCCAGGCGGTCGAGCGGATACGAGTTGAAGCTATCCTTCACGCGGTTCAGCGCGTCGATCAGTTCCGGATTGCCGAATGCGAAGCCGACGCGCATGCCGGCCAGCGAACGCGACTTCGATACCGTTTGTATCACCAGCAGGTTGGGATAGCGGTCGATCAGTTTGATGGCCGATTCAGCGCCGAAATCGACATAGGCCTCGTCGATCACCACGACCGATTCGGTGTTTCTCGCCACCAGACGCTCGATATCGGCGAGCGGCAGCGGTCGTCCGGTCGGCGCGTTCGGGTTCGGGAACAGGACGCCGCCGTTAGGCGCCGTGTAGTCGTCGACATGGATGGCGAAGCTGTCGTCGAGTGCGATGGTCCGATAGTCGACTTCAAAGAGCCGCGCGTAGGTCGGGTAGAAGCTGTAAGTGATATCCGGAAACAGCAACGGTTTGTCGTGCTTCAGCAAGGCCTGAAAGGTGAGCGCGAGCACTTCGTCCGAGCCGTTGCCCGCGAACACTTGTTCCGGGCGGATGCCGTGGTACGCGGCTACCGTTTCGCGTAACTTGCGCGCTGTCGGATCGGGATAGCGCCGCAGCGACTCGCCCGCGCCGCCCAGTTCCTGCCGGATCGCGTCAAGCACGCGCGGCGACGGCGGATAGGGATTCTCGTTGGTGTTCAGCTTGACCGGATGCGCAACCACGGGCTGCTCGCCCGGCACATACGGCGTCAGACGGTGAACGATGTCACTCCAGTAGCGGCTCAAGCGATTTCTCCTGTCGATGGCGATACGGGCGATACGGATGCGGGCAGGGCAGGGCCCGCTCAGGGATTGCGGTGCAGTTGCATCATCGCCCGCTCGAGCTCGCCTTTGATGATCTGCGGCATGACCGCCAACGCGCGTTCGATCGACGCATCGATCACGTCCTGCTCGTCCCGCCGCGGCGGTTTCAGCACGTAATTGGCGACGTCCGGCTTGGCGCCGGCTCGCGCACTTTCGGGAATCAGGTCACGCGGATGGCCGATGCCGATCCGCAGCCGCCAATACTGTTGCGATGACAGATGCGCGCTGATGTCCTTCAGCCCGTTATGGCCTCCGCTGCCGCCACCAAGCTTCAGCTTGACGCTGCCCGGTGGCATATCGAGCTCGTCGTGCGCGACCAGAATTTCGTCCGGAAGAATCTTGAAGAACTGCGCGAGCGCGACAACCGACTGCCCCGAGCGGTTCATATAAGTCTGCGGTTGCAGCAGATGCACTTCTTCGCCGTGAAGCCGGGCCTTCGCGTAGAAACCGTGAAAGCGCCGCTCGTCGCGCAGTGTCGTACCTGCTTCGCGCGCCAGTTGATCGACCAGCCAGAAGCCGGCATTGTGGCGCGTCGCGGTGTATTCAGCGCCCGGATTGCCGAGCCCGACGATCAGCTTGATCATGATTGCATAGGTCCATCTGGCCTCGGCACCGAACGCGGCCGAGCCGAAAAAAACCGAAAAAAAACCCGCCGGGGAGAACCTCGGCGGGTCACGTCGACCGTTTCATTGAAACGGATCGAGAGGATTGCTTGCTCAGCGCCAGGAAGGCACTTAGGCAGCCGGCGTTTCGCCTTCGCCTGCAGCAGCAGCGGCGTCGCCTTCAGCGATTGCGCCAGCCGGGATCGTTGCCGATGCGATGACCGGGTTTTCTGCGTCAACGTGAGCAACCAGTGCCACGCCTGCCGGCAGGACGATGTCCTTGGCGTGCAGCGAGTGACCAGCTTCGATCGTCGCCAGGTCAACTTCGAGGAATTCCGGCAGTGCCGACGGCAGGCACTCGATTTCAATTTCGTTGAGGACGTGCGAGATCACCGCGCTCGACAGCTTCACTGCCGGGTTGGTTTCCTGGTTCATGAAGTGCAGCGGCACCTTGGTGTGCAGCTTCTTCTTCGCGTCGACACGTTGGAAGTCCACGTGCAGCACGAGCTGACGGAACGGGTGGTATTGCACGTCGCGCAGCAGAACCTGTTGCGACTTGCCTGCCACTTCCAGTTCGAGGATCGACGAGTGGAAAACTTCTTTCTTCAGCGCGTGCCAGAGTGCGTTGTGGTCCAGTTCGACCAATTGCGTTTCAGCACCAGCGCCATATACGATGCCCGGGGTCTTACCCGAGATACGCAGGCGGCGGCTCGCACCCGTACCTTGCAAGGAACGCTCGAAAGCGACTACTTTCATATTGAATCTCCAATGCACTGCCCGCGACCAGGCAGTAAAAACGGGGCCTCCAAGCCATTACGGCTGAGGCCCCAGAGCGATGGCACGAACCTTCGTTCGTTCATGCCAATTGTGCAAAAGTGCAGCGTGCGGTACTGCTATGCGCGCTGCGCCTTCGCAAATACTTAACTTTCAGCGAACAGCGACATCACCGAATCGCCGCGGCGAATCCGCGAGAACGTTTCGGCGAGCAGGCCGGCGCTGGTCAGCGAACGGATCTTGGCGCACGAGCGGGCTTCTTCGCCGAGCGGGATCGTATCGGTAACAACGAGTTCATCGAGTGCCGAAGCTGCAATGCGCTCGCCTGCACCGCCCGACAGAACCGGGTGGGTGGCGTAAGCGAATACCTGCTTCGCACCGCGTTCCTTCAAAACCTGAGCTGCCTTGCAAAGCGTGCCTGCCGTGTCGACCATGTCATCCATGATCACGCAGGTGCGGCCTTCGACTTCACCGATGATGTTCATCACTTCGGCAACGTTCGCCTTCGGGCGGCGTTTGTCGATGATCGCGAGATCGCAATTCAGTTGCTTGGCCAATGCACGGGCGCGCACCACGCCGCCGACGTCCGGCGAAACGACCAGCAGGTTCTCGTAGTTCTGCTTGCGCAGATCGCCGAGCAGCACGGGCGTAGCGTAGATATTGTCGACCGGGATGTCGAAGAAGCCTTGAATCTGGTCGGCGTGCAGATCCATCGTAATGATCCGCTCGACGCCGGCGATTTCCAGCATATTCGCCACGATCTTCGCCGAGATGGCGACGCGCGCCGAACGCGGGCGTCGATCTTGACGGGCATAACCGAAGTAGGGGATGGCTGCGGTGATCCGGCCGGCGGATGCGCGCTTGAGCGCATCGACCATGATCATCAGTTCCATCAGATTGTCATTCGCCGGCGCGCACGTGGATTGCAGGACAAAGACATCCTTGCCACGCACGTTTTCCTGAATCTCGACCTGGATTTCACCGTCCGAGAAACGGCTAACCATTGCTTTGCCGAGGGGAATACCGAGGATTTTGACGACTTCCTGTGCAAGCGCGGGATTTGCGTTGCCAGTAAAAACCATCAGGCCGTCATGGCTGCTCATCGTGCACCTACTTCAGGCTGGGGGCGAGGGAAATGCGAGAATTTTTGGCAGGGGAGGAAGGAGTCGAACCTTCGAATGCCGGAATCAAAATCCGGTGCCTTAACCAACTTGGCGACTCCCCTACACTAACTTTGAGCTTCACCGAACGAGGGAACGTTCGACGAGGCAAAACTTATGACGCGAAAGTAAAGAGTGGATGCTGATCGAGACTTGCAGTTACTGCGCTGTTCCATTCGCTAGGCAGTTTGGCTTGCGCCGCTTCTGCTTCAGCTTTGCTACGGAACGCTGCAAATACACTTGCACCTGATCCAGACATCCGCGCGGGTGCGATGTTTTCAAACCACCGCAGCACTTGCGCTACTTCCGCGTATTTTCCCACGACAACCTGCTGCATGTCATTGCGGCCAAAACTTTCTGGCCATTCAGTGTTGCAGCTAAGTTCTGCAGGAAAGTCCGTAATTATGAGGGGTTTCGAATCTCTTGTCAACGCTTTTTCGGAAAAAATCGCTGCAGTTGGAACGTGAACCCTCGGTGTCACCACCAGGAAATGGCGCGGCGGCAATTGTACAACGTCTAAAGCCTCTCCGACACCCTGTGCGAACGCATTTTTCCCAAAAACAAAAAATGGCACGTCCGCACCGAGTTTCAACGCCAGCGCCTGCAACTCCAGTCGTGGCAAATCGAGCTTCCAGAGACGGTTCAGCGCGAGCAGCGTGGTCGCCGCATCGGAGCTGCCGCCGCCGAGACCCGCCCCCATCGGCAGGCGCTTGTCGATTTCGATATCGACACCCGCGGGCGAGCCGGTATGCGCTTTCAGGAGCGTTGCAGCGCGCACGGTGAGATCGTGGTCCGGCGGCACGTCGGCGATCTCGGTGCTGCGCGTGATGAGGCCGTCGTCACGCAACGTGAAGTGCAGGATGTCGCCCCAGTCGAGTAACTGGAAGACGGTTTGCAGCGTGTGATAGCCGTCCGGCCGGCGGCCGGTGATGTGCAGGAAGAGGTTCAGTTTCGCTGGCGCGAGGCAATCGCGCAGCGAATCGGTCGTTTCAATCATGGGTCAGGGCTACATGCGCCATAGCGGCGCCGAAGAAGCGGCAAGGGTTGCGCGAACAGGCGCGGCTACTGAACTACTGATCCAGCACGAGCTTGATGTCGAGCGGCGGTTCCGCGCGGCTCAGGTTCAAGCGCTTCACACCAGTGGCCGGCGCGTCGGCATACGCGAGGTAGTCGATCGTCCAGCCGTCCTGCGTGATCTGCTTCAGACGCGAAGGCTGTTGCGGATCCTGCTCGGTCTTCGCGCGCGAAGTCGGCGCCGGCGAAGGCTGCAGCCAGTAGCGCAGCCCTTCGACCGGCAACGTGAAGCCGAGTGCGTTCTGCATCAGCGTGGAGACGTTGTCGGCGGTGAGCGGTTGGCGGTTCGGCAGTTCGAGCGTGGCCGAAGCCGGCGACGAAGTCACGATTGCGAGCGTCTGCCCAAGCGGATTGCGCAATTGCAGGGTGACCGTGTCTCCCGTTTCCTGCCAGGTGAAGTTGCCATAGGCATTGCGCTGCTGGCCGTTCTGATCGTTGTACTGGACCGCGAAACGGCCTTGATAAGCACGCGAGGTCTGTGCGGTGACGGACGTTGCCGCATTCGACGTGGACGGCCCTTGCGGCTTAACCGATGCACAACCAGCCAACGCGACAACCGCTGCCGCTACGAATCCGAGCGCCGCGCCACGCGGCGCCCGGAGATAAGAGATCAAGCGGGAAAGACGCATCAAAGATCGTTTACCTGAAGACGTTGCAGCGTTTTAACCAGTGTGTCGTTGTCCGGTTCGAGCTTGCGCGCGTCGCGGAAGGCGGCGCGAGCCTGATCCTGAGCTCCGGTTTTCCACAACACTTCGCCGAGATGCGCACCGATTTCGGCGTTCGGCTGGAGGTCGTACGCTTTGCGCAGCAGCTTGATGGCATCCGACGTATCGCCCATCCGGTACTTGACCCAGCCGACGCTGTCCATGATGAACGCGTCGTTCGGCGCCAGCGCCGAGGCCTTCTCGACCAGTTTGTCCGCTTCCGAGAGGCGCTGATTGCGATCGGCCAGCGAATAGCCGAGCGCGTTATAAGCCTGCGGATTGTCCGGCTGCGTCTGGATCAGCTTGCGCAGTTGCGCTTCCATGACATCGTAGTGGCCGGTTTTTTCGGCGGCCATGGCGTAGTCGTAGGTCAGATCGGGATCGTCCGGGAAATTCGCGGTGGCTTGTTGCAGGCGTGTTTCCGCTTCCGGATAGCGCTTCGCGTCGAACAGAATGGCTGCGTCGGTGCGTGCAATCAACGCCTGGTCGCGCGGATCGGGCGCCTGCAGGTTGGCCAGCAGCTTGCGCGCGTCTTCAGTCTTGCCCTGCTTGGCGAGCAATTGTGCCCGCGTGATCTGCGCCGGCACGAATTGCTGGCTGGCTGGTGAAACCTTGTTCAGCCAGTCGCTCGCCGCCGCTTCGTTCTTCTGTTCGAGCGACAGTTGCGCAAGATAGATATACGCCTGGCCCGGATCGGCGCCTGGCGTCTTTTCGGCTTGCTGCGCGTACTGGGTCAGATAGGTCTGCGCCTCGGTGAAATTCTTCTGCTGGATCTTGATCAGCGCGAGCGCCATCAGCGGCGTGAGGTCGGTCGCGTTGTTCTTGTGCATGATCTCGAACTGCTTCTGCGCGTCGTCCAGACGGTCGCTCGCGAGATACATCTGCGCGAGCGCGAGACGCGCGTCATGCGATTTCGGATTCTGCTGCACGTACTTTTCGAGCGACGCGATGCCTTCCTTGCGCTCCTCCGGGCCCATCTGCGACAGCATCAGCGCGGCCGGCAAATAGTCCGGCTTGAGCGCAAGCGCCTGCTCGAGCGACTTGCGCGCGCCCGGTGCGTCGTCCGAAACGAGCTGCTGGCGCGCGATGGCCATCTGCGCCTCGGGCCGGTTCAGGTCGTTCTTCAGCAGATCCTGCAGCACATGCAAGCCACCGATCCGGTTCGGACCGCGCGAGAGCAGCAACTGCAGCGCCAGAATCGCGCTGCCGCGATTGTCGGCCGGCACTCTCGCGAGTTCACGGGCGAGGATCGGCGCGGCGTCGTCAGGCTTGCCGGACAGCACGAGCAGCGATGCGTCGAGTTGTGCGGCGCGTTCCGAATCCGGCGCATACTGCTGCCACAATTGCGCGGCGGCCAGCGCGTCTGACGGGCTTTGCGCGGCCAGCGCGATTTCCGTGGCGCGTTGCGCCATGCGCGGATCGTGCGTGTCGCGCGCGAGCGCGAGATAGGTCTGGTAGGCGGGTGCCGGCTGATCGCGTTGCAACGCGACTTCAGCGGCGAGCACCTGGAATACGATCTGGCTGGACAGCGGCACGCCCGGCAGAGACTTCTGGTCTTCTGCCGTTGCCGGGCCGAGCGGGTCCGGCAGGGTGACAGACGTGTCATCCGAGTCGGGCGACGGGTTCTGCGCGTGCGCGGGCACGGCTGCCAGCGCCCAGACGGCGAGCACGGCGACACCGAGCATGCGACGAGCGGACACGGCGTGCGGCACGCGGGATGCGCTAGCCGGGCGCTTCGAAAACAGCTTCACGAAGGACAAGTTCATGGAAATCCGTTCAATGTTTCGGACGATTGTAACGCGCTCGCTACAATAAGCGCACAACCACTCACGCAAGTTGCAGACCAGTTAGACATGCCAGAGTTGCCAGAAGTTGAGGTTACCCGAAGGGGAATCGAACCGTATGTGTCCGGGCGCAAGGTTGAACGCGTCGATGTACGTACGCCCGCGCTGCGTTGGCCGATTCCGGCGGACCTTGCGAAAACCTTGCGTGGCAGCGTGGTGCGCAAGGTCGAACGGCGGGGCAAGTATCTGCTGTTCGAAATCGACGCCGGCTGGTTCATTGTGCATCTGGGCATGACCGGCACGCTGCGTGTGCTGCGCCATGTGCCGCGTCCACCCGCTGCGGCGAAGCACGATCACATCGACTGGATTTTCGACGAGTTCATTTTGCGCTATCGCGATCCGCGGCGCTTCGGCGCGGTGCTGTGGCACCCGCGCGAAGCCGGCGACGTGCTCGAACATCCGCTGCTCGCGGGCCTCGGCGTCGAGCCATTTTCGCCTGCGTTTTCCGGCGCGTTGATGCACCGGCTCACGCGTGGGCGCAAGGTGTCGGTGAAGCAGGCGCTGCTGGCAGGGGAAATCGTGGTCGGCGTGGGTAATATCTACGCATCCGAAAGTCTCTTTCGCGCCGGTATCCGGCCCACCACCGCAGCGGGCCGCGTCTCGCTCGTGCGCTACGATCTGCTGGCCGACGCGGTGCGCGTCACGCTCGCCGCAGCGATCGAGAAGGGCGGCAGCACGCTGCGCGATTTCGTCGGCAGCGATGGCGAAAGCGGTTACTTCCAGCTCGACTATTTCGTCTATGATCGCGCGGGGCTGCCATGCCGCGTGTGTGGAACGCCGATCAAACAGATCGTGCAGGGGCAGCGTTCTACGTATTTCTGTCCCACCTGCCAGCGCTAAATTTTCGATGCCTTCTCGTATAAGCCCGTCCGCCTCGTCCGTTAAGCCCGCTTTTCCCGTCATGTCTGATTTTTCCACGCGGCTGATTGCATGGCAGCGCCAGCATGGCCGTCATGACCTGCCCTGGCAGAACACGCGCGATCCGTATCGCATCTGGCTGTCGGAAATCATGCTGCAGCAGACCCAGGTATCGACGGTGATTCCGTACTACGCCAAGTTTCTTGCGCGTTGTCCGGATGTTGCCTCGCTCGCCGCGGCGCCGGCAGACGACGTGATGGCGTTGTGGGCCGGCCTCGGCTATTACTCGCGCGCACGCAATCTGCATCGCTGCGCGCAGGTGGTCGTCGAGCAGCATGGCGGTGCGTTTCCCGCGTCGGCGGACGAGCTTGCTGAATTGCCGGGCATCGGTCGCTCGACGGCAGCGGCGATCGCCTCTTTCGCGTTTGGCGCGCGCGCCACGATTCTCGACGGTAACGTGAAGCGCGTGTTGGCACGCGTATTCGGCGTTGAAGGTTTTCCGGGCGAAAAGAAAGTCGAGAATGCGATGTGGACGCTGGCGGAATCGCTGCTCCCGTCCAACGCATCGGACGACGATGTCAGTGCATATACGCAAGGCCTGATGGACCTCGGCGCAACGCTGTGCGTGCGCGGCAAGCCGGATTGCCTGCGCTGCCCGTTCGCCGCCGACTGCGTGGCCAACGTGAGCGGACGTCAGCGTGAACTGCCCACGGCACGACCGAAAAAAGCCGTGCCGACGCGCCGCACATGGATGCTGGTGCTGCGCGACGGTAACGCCGTGATGCTGGAAAAGCGCCCGCCCTCGGGCATCTGGGGTGGCTTGTGGAGCCTGCCCGAAGCTGCTGACGAAGCCGCGCTCGCCGAGCGTGCGCGTGCCTTCGGTGGCGACGGAGCGGTCTCGCCGCTCGCGCCGCTCACGCACGTCTTCACGCATTTCAAGCTGGATATCGAGCCGCGGCTCGCTGAGTTGGATCGCGGCGTGGGCGCATTGGCTGCGCTTAACGACGCGGACACTGCATGGGTCGCGTTAAGCGATCTCGATTCGTTCGGTGTGCCCGCGCCGGTGCGCAAACTACTGGATAGTCTGCACGGCTCGCTGATCTAGCCAGCCCCGAGCCGAAAGCACGTTAAATCAAAGCAACTGATGCTGCTGCATATAGTGATGAACCACGTCGATTCGCGCGCCGGCGTCCTGCAATTCCATCAACTTTTGCCTTGCACGAAGGGCGATCGGCAACACTTCCGCAAGCCGGTTCGACACCCATGACGGATCTTCCAGCCGGAACGGTTCCGCGAACGGCAAGCTGTCCGGGTCGCGTTCGCGGATCGTGGCGATGATCCGTTCGAGCACTTCCGCGCACGCACCGAATTTGGCCAGTTGCTCATTGCCCTCGAGCGGGATGTCTTCTCCGAGCGGCTCAGCCATGCCGACCAGCAAGCCGCTGCTCTCCACGCGATGCGACAGCAGGCGAAACCGCCGCGTGCCACGTGCCCGAATCAGCAGCATGCCGAAGGCTTCGACATCGCACTCTTCGATTTCGGCGAGACAGCCAATTGCTTCGGGTACCGAAGGCTCTTCTTCGCGCGCCACTTCAGCACCGCTTTTCAGCAGACACACACCGAACGGCGTTTTTTCACGCAGACAATCGCGCGCCATATCGAGGTAGCGCGCCTCGAAGATTTTCAGGGGCAGCAGCCCGTCAGGGAACAGCACCGTATGCAGCGGAAATAGCGGCACATCGGCAAGCACAGTAGGCGTAGAAGACATGGCGCAACGCTTCGAGTTGAGGCCGCGCGATGCGGCCGGTTAAGCCACTAACTTCGATGATTCGCCGATGTCCACCGGCGCATCGCGGTGCCGCACAATGACATTCGCCGACGTTGCGAGACGCGCGGCGAGCGTCTCAGCAATGAATACCGAGCGGTGCTGGCCGCCCGTACAACCGATCGCGACCGTCAGATAACTGCGGTTGTCGTCACGGAAATGCGGCAACCATTTGGCGAGAAATTTTTCGATGTCGTCGATCATTTCATGCACGACCGGCAGCGCGTCGAGAAAATCCCGCACCGGTTGGTCGAGGCCTGTGAGCGGCCGCAATTCGTGATCGTAGTACGGGTTCGGCAGCGTGCGTACGTCGAAAACATAATCGGCGTCGAGCGGCACGCCGCGTTTAAAGCCGAAGGACTCGAACATCAGCACGAGCCCCGCGTCTTCCTGCTCGATGAAGCGTTTGACCCACGCACGCAGCACGTTCGCGCGCAGATTGCTGGTGTCGATCTGATGGCCGAATTCGGCGAGGCCCGCCACGAGTTCGCGTTCGCGTTCGATCGCTTCGGCGAGCGACGTCAACAGGCCGACGTCTGCATCATGCGCCGTGGAGCCGGACAGCGGATGGCGGCGGCGCGTTTCGGAAAAGCGTTGAATCAGCGACTGCGTGCTTGCGTTCAGGAAGAGTACGCGCACGTCGTGGGCGCGCGACAGGTCGCGGATCATCGCGGGCATTTCGTCGAGCGAAGCGCTCGAGCGCGCGTCGATGGCGACCGCGAGGCGTTCCTGGCCGTCGTCGGCGAGATAGTTGGCCAGTTGCGGCAAAAAACGCGGCGGCAGATTGTCGACGCAGTAATAGCCTGCGTCTTCAAGCGCGTTCAGGGCAACTGATTTGCCGGAGCCGGAAATACCGGTGATCAGGATTATGCGCATGGAGTCGTGAAATCCGTACAGTTCATCATAGCATCTGGTCCCCGTGTGCGCGCCGTCGCAGCCTGCCGTTGGCTGCGGACGTCACACGGTGCGCGGGGGCGCGCGGATTCAGATCAATTTGCCGGGAAACTGGCTGTCCGGGTCCTGCATGGCCAGACGCTGGCGATCCATGAAGTCGCGCAGCGTATCGATGCCGCGCAGTTGCAGGATCGTGTTGCGCACGGCCGCTTCGACCAGAACCGCGAGGTTGCGGCCGGCCGCCACCTGAATCGTGACTTTGCTGATCGGCAAGCCGAGCACGTCGACGGTTTGACTTTCCAGCGGCAGCCGCTGGAATTCGCCATCCGGACGGCGCACCAGTTGCACGATCAGTTTCAGTTTCATTTTGCGGCGCACCGCGGTTTCACCGAAGATCGTCTTGATGTCGAGCAGGCCCAGACCGCGCACTTCAAGCAGGTTTTGCAGCAGCGGCGGGCAGCGCCCTTCGACAAAATCCGGCCCAAGGCGCACGAAATCCACGGCGTCGTCGGCGACAAGGCCGTGGCCGCGGCTGATCAGTTCCAGCCCGAGTTCGCTCTTGCCGAGGCCGGAATCGCCGGTGAGCAGCACGCCCATACCGAGAATGTCGAGAAACACGCCATGCAGCGTGGCGCGCGGCGCCAGAATGCGCGACATGTAGAGGCGCAGGCTGTCGATCACCGCAGCGGCGGACATCGGCGTGGTGAAAAGCGGCGTGGACGAGCGCGTGCAGCGCAGCACCAGTTCCGGCGGCGCGGCGACGCCGCCCGCCACCACCAGAAACGGCGGTTCCAACGCGATCAGCTCGGCCATGTGGCGCGAGCGGTCTTCGTCGGTTTGGCGCTTGTAGTAGTCGATTTCGGCGTCGCCGAGCACCTGAATCCGGTTCGGGTGGATCAGGTTCAAGTGGCCGACGAGGTCGGCGCTCGACGTGGCATTGGCCACCGATTCCGAAGAAAAGCCGCGCTCCCAGCCTTCATGCCCCGTCAGCCAGCTCAACTTCAGCATGGCGGCGTTGTCGTCGAAAATGCTCTGGGCGTTGATGCTGGACGTATCCATGAGTCGGTGACTCCCGTGTGGACCGCTTGCTTGGGAAAGGATGCGGCCTCGTTAACGCGGACCGCGCACCTCGCCTGGCTGTACCCGCCTGCAGGCGGGAAGCCGGGGGAATAGGCGCCGTGCGGGTAACCGCCGACGGTCTCAGGGTGGCCCCGGGGGG
>NZ_VOSW01000058.1 GCF_009690905.1 Paraburkholderia madseniana | reverse complement strand
GATTTATATTTATGATTGAAAAACAAGATCGTTAAAATCTTGATATAACGGTCAATACGACCTAATATAAAAGCGTGGCCCGGCATTCCGCTGCGGCCCATTTCCGGAGATAACCGTGATTGACAATGAAACCAGAATCTCGTCGGCAGTCGTCGTCGATGAGTTGCGTCTGAATTTCCTTCCTCACTACCTGGGCGCGCAATACCTTCGGGGCGAGGCATTGGTGTACGACTGGGCTGCCCGCCTTTCGAGTGCCTACAAGGGCGGTTCGTGGGACTTCTTCCAGTTGTCGAACAGCGGCTTCTATATGGCTCCAGCGAACTGCGGACGGGTGCATGTGCGGTGGCACATGAACGGCTACAGCGACACGATGGGCGCTGACGCGTTCGGCATCGTCGTCACGCTGTTTGCCCTGTGTCATCTGGCGGAAAAGTGCGGCGATGACAGGATCATTGACCACTACCACGCGCTGCGGGCCTACGCGGCGCAGCACGTAGAGGCCGCCAACATTCTGCGCGCCATCGACTGACGCATTGACCACTCACGGCTCCGGCCTGTGGGCTGGGGCTGATCCTGATATTGGGGAACAGCATGGACACCACTTACCTGACAAGCCGCTTCGGACGCAACGCAGTTGGCACACGTTCGGATCGCCCGCTGACGAATGACGAGATTGCAGAGGTTGCCCCGTCGATCTTCGCGCTGTCCGCGCACGAAAGCCGCTCGGAACGGTACACCTACATTCCAACCAGCGACGTACTAGACGGCCTGCGCAAGGAAGGTTTTCAGCCTTTCATGGCCTGTCAGACCCGCGTACGCGCCGACGACAAGCGCGCACACACGAAACATATGGTCCGCCTGCGCCACGCCGACCAGATCGCGGGCCGCGAAGCCAACGAAATCATCCTTCTGAACAGCCACGACGGCAGCAGCAGCTACCAGATGCTCGCCGGGATGTTCCGGTTTGTGTGCCAGAACGGTATGGTCTGCGGAGACACCATTGGTGATATCCGCGTGCCTCATAAGGGCGACGTGGTCGGCGAGGTGATCGAGGGAGCGTTCAAGGTGCTCGACAGCTTCGAGGCGGCGACCCAGCAGCGCGAGAAGATGGCTGGTCTCGCGTTGACCGACGGCGAACAGACCGCTTTCGCGCGGTCCGCGCTTACGCTGCGGTACGACGACGACAGGCCCGCGCCGATCACTGAACAGCAACTTCTGACACCGCATCGCATGGAGGATCGCGCACCAGACCTGTGGACAACATTCAATCGAGTGCAGGAGAAAATGATCAACGGCGGCCTGCGCGGTCGTAATGCGAATGGGCGGGCGACCACAACCCGCGCCGTGACCGGCATTGACCGGAACATCAGGCTTAACCGCGCCCTCTGGGTGCTCGCCGACGAACTGTGCCGCCTGCGCGGCTGACAGGTGCGCCCGGCCTTCGGGCCGGGCATGACCTCAACTATGGAAACCGACATGGATACCGCTCACATCCGCCCAACGTGGCTGTCCGCCCTCCTTCCGCTGCTGGCCGTCTATCAATACGGCGATCGTTCTCTGGTCCGCGCGGAACTGTTCCGCATGGCCTTGTCCGCCGATGCCGCAGCGCGCTCCGCCGAAGCACTCGACCGGATTGCCAACATGCTGGACCGCGACGGGCACCCAATCGACATGCACCGGGAAGAGTTGCGCGCGATAGCCCGCAACGCTCTCTCCGAGTTTCATCGTGTGCCACCCCGTGCCCCGCAGCCTGCCCTACCCGAGTCAGGATTTTGAACGAAAGTTGTCCTCTGTTTCATTCAAACTTTAAGGAGTACCAATCATGAACAAGCTTTTCTTTACTGGCCGTGTTGTCGCCGCCCCTGTGCTTGCGAATCACGGTGATTCGAAGGTGACGAAATTCACCCTGATTTCCAACGAGTACGCCGGTCGCGACGAAGGCAGCGGTGAAGCGAAAGAGCGTCAGGTGAAAATCCAGTTCACCGCCTTTGGTTCGCGTGGTGAGGCCATCGCCAGAAACGTTCTGAAGGGCGATCAACTGATCGTTGAGGCGAAGCTGTCGAACAACGATTTCACGGACGGTGAAGGCATCGAGCGTTACGGATATAACTTCACGGTCGATAACTTCGACTTCGGCGCGCCTGGCGAACTCAAGCGGGCGCAACTCGCGCGGCGTCAGGAATGATGCATGTCGGCCCCGGTTCATGCCGGGGCTGTTGACCAATACAGGAGTTGACGCTGAGACCCTGGGCTGCGGTGGTTCCTTCCGGCTCATGCCTGCCCGAAATAGCCTCAGCGACATGGGCGTCCCAGCCGTCCGGAAAGGGCACCCCCTTCCTGCCAAACCTTGAGCCCGGATAACCGCAGGCGTCACGCGCGCGCCGACGCGCCCGGATCGAGGCGCACGGGGACCCGCGCCAGTAGGCGTGGGGAGAGCGCCGGCGCGGCGCATTAGCGCCGGGACGATCCGGTACAGCGCAAGCGAACCGCGGCCGGGGTCGTCAAGCAGCCGGAGGCTGCGTGTTTCCTCCGCGGCGAAGCCGTGGGGGCTGGATCCTGGATCGGCTTGCGGCCCGCTGAGGCCAGCGCTGTCGTACGATCCCTTATACGGATTGAATCAACAGGACCTGACATGGAAGGCAGAACGATCTACGCTCGCGCCGACGAACTGAAACGTCTCAAGGCACACATGGTTGTGACCTGGCGCGAACGGCAGCAAGGAACTGGCGTTGGGTACAGTAGCGAATATTTCCGCGGGATGGTTTCCGGGCTTGCATTGGCCGATGCCCTCGATGCAACAGTGTCGTTCAGCATCGCCGCTTTTATTACCGAACGCGGGTACGAGGCCGAAGCCTCCTACTTCGGACCATCAAGGTAACACCATGAACATTCCGCCCCGCCCGAAAACGCACCGGATTACCAGCGACGTGCCCGAGCACCTCCTCGAGGCGTTCCGGAACACCATCACGGAGTCTTTTGCGAACGCGCACGGCGGCCAGACGCCAGCGCAGCGCGCAGCGGAGATCCGCGTTGGCGATCGTGACCGCGGCCTCGATTCGCTCCTGCAGCTCGTTGACGTGGCCGAAGGCGCCACCGAACAGGCGGAGACCGTCGCCGAATTTCTCGCGGGCCTGTACAACGGCACCGATTACCGTTTCGACCTCACGGCGCTGCGGGCGTTAGACGACGATCTGTTCGAGCACTGTCTCGCCGTGCTGCGACTCGACCACCGCCCGACTGTTGAAGTGCACGGCTATTTTCCTGGCGGTGAGCAGCGCTGGCAGCAGATAATCACGCGCTGGAATCTGGACAAACGCCCCGCGCCGGAGCCGGCGCCGGTTCATGGCGAACGCTATCAGGCCCGCTCCGTGACGAATCAGGAAGCACCAGGTTATTGCGATATGACGCTCGCGGTGGCGATTGACGGGGACTCTGCACGCCAGCTGCCGATCGAACTACACTTTTCAGCTGGCGACTCGGAGCGTATAGCCGCGATCTTATCGACCTGCATCGCGGGGCGTGGCGGCCGCGTGAGTGGCACGAAGGGCCACACTCGACATGAAGGAAGGCGAGCTCCCGCCGCAGTGGCTTTAGATTCCGGGCGCACGCCTTATGCGCCAGTAGTTGAGACGAACGTAAGAGTACCAGGGGAAAAGCATATGGCAGTTGATACAACCACGACAATCCGACGCGAATGCTTGCAGCCCGCGATCTATTGGGCCAAACCGACCGGGGCTGAAATCCAGGAGGTAGTCCGGCTGGCCGGTTTTACCGGACGTAGTGCAGCGGAATTTCTGGACCTCGCTGACAAGAGCGGGCGGCAGATACGTCGTTGGATCAGCGGCGAAAATGAAATCCCCTATTCCGCATGGGCGCTACTCTGCCATGCCGCCGGATTTGGCCACATCTGGGAGACAGAAAAATAGCCTCGATACGCTGATGATTCGCAATCCTGCGGTTCCCGTATCACGCCGGGGTCGCGACTGATCGGGGTGCCCCTTCTAGATTCGGACATTTACGTACGTGAGGCTGGGGCCGTCCCAGTATGTCCGAATCTTCAGATGCCCTCTTCCCTGACGGCCTCCCCGAGTGTGTCACGTAACAAAACGAAAAAAGATAAAGCGATGTCATGTCGGGCTGCAATCGGCTTTGCGCCGTGATCGATCCTCTCCGAGGAACGACACCCGGGCTGGGACCCGACACCTGCAACCATCTGCCCGGATGAATACATGCCGTGCAAGGCAGCTTGTGCACATTTACGTTACGCGTAACGGGATGCCACATTTATCGTTATGAATAACGTAAAATAGATGTGGTCAACCGCACCAGGATGGATCATGCCTTCACCGGCAAACGACAAGGTAACCGGCACCACTGAAAAGCGTGGCCGTGGCCGGCCACGGAAGCCGGATGCGATGTCGAACGCCGAGCGTCAGGCAGCGTGGCGAGCCCGACATGGCGCGCGCACAAAATCCGTTACTGTAACGAAAAATATCCCTCCGCCTGCCGACGCCCATAACGCCCTGATGCGGGAGTGCGAGCAGCTGCGTGGTGAACTGGTACAGGCGCGGCGCGAGCTTGAGACTGTGTCACGGGCGAAGCCGTCCGCCCGGGCCCCTTCCGATGCGGCGGCGGTCCTCGGACGGCTTCCGCGTCAGGAAGACGCCGATTCTGGCGAGCGGCGTCTGAACCTGACGATGACTGGCACCCAGTTTTTCGCGCTGGAGCGGCTGGGCGCGCACTTCGGCCTGTCCCGGCGCGCGGTGATCGAGCGCCTGATCGACTGGGCCGACGACACGTTTTCGAGGTCACTTTACGACGACGAAGCCGCATTTAACCGTTACATCGACCGTGACCGTAACGAAAAATAACCTCCCACTGACTGGATCGGCACGAGTCAGTTCAAGATCCTGCAGGACCGGTTCCGTCAGTGGTCCCTGACTGGCTACGTCCCTGAACGCATGATGTAACCGGTTTTGACAACACACAGGCACCTTGAATGGCGGCATCCAGCGAAGCATGACCGGCGGATTGGTTGATCACACGCTATCGTCCGCTTGCCAACGCCACACGAGGTGCTCGTCACGATCCCTTTGCAGCCGCGCGCCGCAATAACCGAGGGTCGGTCAACCACTCATCATGCGTTCCAACCAGGACGAGCGCAAAGTCCGGATGATTGGGATTGAGCAAATAATTGGATTCCGCAGGAACGACCGCACTGGGAACAGCCAGCACGGCGCTGGTTCGCTTCCGCTCCCACGCCGATCCTAGTTGCTGCAGTTCGGCCCGCGCTGAAGTGTCCCGCCAGTCGCGAGGCAAACTGGCGGGATCGATACGTTCGACGATTTTCTCCGGGATACTGACCGGGATCATCACATAGCGGGCGCGCAGCGGTGAATCCTGGACCAACATCTCGAGCAGAGCGAGCGATTGCGTCTGCGCCGTATACACCATCGCGACGCCTTTGGGGTTCCACCGGCCACCGTACAATCGCGCTCCTTCCCCAGAAAAAGCGGTATCCGCATATCGTTCAGTCACTACCCGCCATGCCGTGAACATCACGCAAACACGCCATGCTCGATGCGTCCCAGCGTATCCATCACGCTATCGGTGCCAATGTCGGTATCGACAAGACTCAGTGGCGTGGCGTCTTCCAGGGCAGCAACCGGCATCTTAAGCCAGGCGAGTGCCAGGTCGAGATCATCAAACACCTCGGCAGCGCGCGCGGCGACACGCGCGAGTCGCAGCAGCTTGGCTGACTCCTCACGGCTCAACACCCCTTCCCGCTTGCGACGCGCCAAGGTACGCTCCGGGATATCGAGCGCCTGCGCCAGTTCTGCTTGCGAAAGTCCGATAGATTTGAGCATCGCGTCCAGCGCCCGCGACGAAATGCCGTGGCGGACGACCTCCACCCATTCAAGGCCGGATCGGGGAGAACGCGGAAATACCGACCGGCCTCCCAGTAATGAATCGGCTGATACCTTCTCGATGACGTTCACGGTTTCACCTCCTGCCATTTGGCATTTATTTTATACCAAAATGGCGGAGACGGTAGTTGCTGCCAGGGCATCGCCGGTCCGGGCCGGACTGCTGGTTACTTTCAGCGAATGATCGCCCCCAAACCCCCTTTGGGGGAGATCGACGACCCGCGCAGGCGGGAGTGTGCAAAAGTTGGGGAGGCCGATTTCGTCAGGCCGCCTTGGCGTGCGGCATGGTTGCACGGTCTGTTCTGTTCGTTGGTCGGTGCCGGCCAGGCGATGCTGCGCCGATGCATTTGCCGTGACGCGGGGCGGCTATCTCGAGCGCCGAGATGCGGTGGGGCGAGAATTTCCCGTTCAAAACCGCGACCCTGACCTGCGCCATGCAGTGCGCCCCTTCGTCAGTCCAGCGCATCTTTCGCTTCTTGGCCATGCGGTGGCTGATGACCTGATTCATCGCGGACTCGGCGATGCTGCTGCTGATCGGCAGGCCCTTGCGATGCCGGGCGCTGTAGTTGACCAACGTGTGCGCGTTTTTCCTCAGGTTGGCAACGCTCCCGTTAGTTTTCTGCCGGTCAGGCGCGCGCTCGGGCTGCCTTGGGTTTGTTGCGCAGGTACACGAAATGGTAGAAGGCAAAGGAAAGGTCCGCGTGGTTGAGGACATCTGCTTCGCCGATGGTGGCTATGTCGAACTTGAGACGTTTGATGGCCAGCTTGCCAGAAGGAGACGCTATGTACGCGCGCATGAAGTCTTTCTTTGCCCGCGCGTCGGCGTGGTCGAAAGCTTCGCGACCAGCGCGAACCTCGTCGGCCAATCGCAGCTTGGCTTCTTCCTCACGAGCGGCACTGTTCGCTTCAACCGCGATTCTCGTGGAGGCTCTGGCAGTCACCTCAGCCTGCTCTTCCGTAGCTTTCTGGGCCAGTACCGTTTTCATCCGGCGCTCAGCCTCTGAAAGCTTGTAGCCCTCAGTGATGGCCTTCATCAGATAGCCCGCAGGACTCTTTGTCACCTTCGCGTCATCAATCTTTGCGCGGGTGTATTCGATTGCATCAAGGATGCGTTCATCGGACCAGATGGCGCGGTTCTGCGAGATGACACTGAACTGCTTTTCGGTGAAGGCGAATTCGTTTTTCAACGTGGTGTAGGTTTCCTTCAACCCAATCAAGCTCGCGCGGACGGTGTCGGCCCCTTCTTTCCTGGAAAGCCTGAAACGTATCCGGTCAATCTTCTTGGACTTCGGGCTTTCGGTGCGCGTCTCGTAGCTGAGCTCGATGTCAGAGACTTCGTTGATTTGCTTTACCGCAGGCTCGAGACTGTCCCGCTTGAAATACTTGAAGACTGTTGCGCTGGAGCCCGCTTTGCCGGGCCAGTTTCGGATCACATCGAGTTCAAACCAATCCGTGATGCCGTCCGTCACGTACGCAATGACGTGGTCATAGATTGCACGTGCGTAAGTGAGGGTGAAGGCCGACGTGATGCGAAGGCTCAACCAGTGCGACTTTTCTGGGTCCTTGATGTGGCGGATGAGCGGTTGCGGGACTTCAAACGTTATGCGTCCCTTGTCGATACCGACAATGCCGAGCAGTTGCACGGATACCCATTTTTCGTTTTCAGGTGAGGTGCTACCGTGCGGCGCCGCGGAAACCTGGATGAGTGCCTTCTGTGCTTCGGATACGACTGTTCTCAGATGCTTATAGTTGTAGCTGTCATAACGCATGAGCCACCTGAAGTAGCTCAGCTCGACGTCGTAATATTTCGGAGTGGTCGGCTCCTGCGCCACAATGAAGTGCGCTGCATCGAGCAGGCGACGCGCCGTGACTCCGACGTCGGTGACATCAACGAAAACGTTGTTCCGCTGATAGCCGATTTCCTTGGTTGATTTATGGATCGGCGTGTCGGACGCCAGCATCTCCTCAAACAGTTCGAGCGACATCTGCCGCGATGTTGCGCTTGTCGATACGGCGGTTGACATCGTGGCCCTCTCTTCTTAGTTGTTAGCCGCGGAAACTCTAGCACGCGTAGGTGAGATGTCAAAACAAAAAGGCTCACCATGAAAATACTGTTTCAACAAATCGGCTCACCCACCCTCGCAACTTGATTGATCAAGAACAGAACCTCCATGGCGTCGGTAAGTTGCTCTGTCTGGGAGGCTCGAGTTGTTTGTTTTGTGTTTTTTAAAGTCTTAGAAAAAACAAACTTACCAACTTACAGGGCCTATCAAACTCGAACAAATACAACGAATTAGCCCTACAAAGGTGAGTGATTTTGTTTAAAAGGTGAGGCCTTTTGTAGGCAAAGGTGGATGAAATTCCTCTATGAAAGTGAAGTGTTTACCCGTTCAGGGTGAGATCTTCTCCTGCGGGCGGGACGATGGTGAGATGAATTGTTGAAGATCGTCTGATCTGCCGACAAAGCCTGATGTTGCGGGGGCTCCTGCGACCTAACCCGCGACGGTGGTGAGGCTTTTTGTTGGCGACGGTGAACAAATTTGTATTGGCCAGCGCTATCTACGGCGAAACGAGGAGAAGGAAAAAAGCGTTATGGCCTCGCTAGTTAGGGAGTATCCAGGCAGAACCCGACTTTGCCGGCGCGATGGTGAGGAGAATTGTGGCGGGTGCCGAGTTGCACTCCCGTGATCGCATGGTGAGAAGTTTTGTTGGATCGCTGTCGACGCTGCTCACTCATGGTGAGCGGGCTTGGGAGGGCGGACCGACAAAGCGAGCGATGATGGTGAGGAATATTGTGGGGCGCCCGGTTTTGCGCAGTGATTCTCTGCAAGACGGATCGCGCCCGTTTCAAATTGAACCCGCTCGCCTCTTCTCGGTATGTATTCAACAAAACTTCTCACCCACCTTCGTGACCGAGCCGTCACTAATCCAACAATTTCCCTCACCATGACCTTTCAAAATTCATTCGGAAAAACATGTGTAGAACGCCTAACGGGGCCGGCGTTATTCCATATTATGAAATTAGCACGCGTTTTTGGTTGCGGAATAGCCACTTAACGTCGGTTTCTAGGAAACGGGGCTAAGTCACGGGCACATTTTTGTATTTTTCTAGTATTCTACGCTTCGTATCGATTTCGGGCTAAACCTTAAAAACCATGTCCAAAGCAGAATTCCCGGCAATTACGCGAAGAGTGACCTTGGGTGAACTTGCGGGTTTCGCGGAGACGCTCAACACGCTCACGGAAGACTTGCGTAATAGTATCCTCACGCCGAAACCGCGAAAATCGGCTCCGTCATTTACTACGGCGGAAGTCGCCGAACTTTGCGGAATGGACCGTACGAAGATTCATTACCAGGCCACAAGGGAAGGAAGCACGCTGCCTGCGGGTGAGGCATCGGGTACTGGTCGTAGCCGCCATTTCACACTGGCCGAGGCGCGGACGTATGTGCAGCAGCTATCCGAAATATATCAGTCGCCGCTAGTCACCGGGTCGCGCGGTGCGGACGGGAAGGTCATCCTCGTCGCCAACTTCAAAGGCGGTTCGACCAAAACGACGACATCAATGTGTCTCGCGCAAGGATTGTCGCTCCGCGGTCGGCGAGTGCTCGCCATCGACTTGGACCCGCAGGCATCACTTTCCGAGCTTTGCGGCCTGTATGCAGAGAAGGAGGTTGATGAAGATTCAACTGTTTTGCCGTTCATCTATGACCAGACGATCGAAGGCGGACTGTCATCATTCATCAAGCAGACCTACTGGGACGGTCTGGACGTCATCGCAGCCCACCCCTCCTTGTTCAGCGCGGAGTTCTACATCCCGTCGATGCTCAAGGCTAAGCCCAGTTTTCAATTCTGGGCAATCCTCCGGGAAGGTCTCGCGTCGCTACGCAGCCAGTACGACTACATCATCCTCGATACGGCGCCTTCATTGTCCTACCTGACGCTCAATGCGTTGATGGCTGCGGATTCGATGGTCATGCCGCTGGTTCCGGAAAGTCTCGACTTCATCAGTTCTGTGTCGTTCTGGGGGCTGTTCTCCGACATCGCGAGTAACTTCATGGAGAGGGAGGCCAACAAGGCGTACGACTTCATTTCGATCATCCTTTCAAAGGTCGATAACAGCCCTACTTCGTCGGCTTCTGTGGTTCGTCCATGGACACAACGGGCCTATGGCGACTGGCTTACGACAACCGAAATTCCGGCAAGCTCGGCAATGAGTAGCGGCGCGCTTGCATTGTCGACGGTGTTTGACCTGAGCAAGAAGGACGCGAGTTCGAAAACTGTCGAGCGGGTTCGTCAGCCGCTCAGGGAATACTGCAAGTGGATTGACGATATGTATGTCGAACAGTGGAGACTCGGCAAATGAATATCCGTGCTCGAATGGCCGAGCAGACTGCCAATCTGCGCGCTGCTTCAGATATCCCGAAAGACGAAGTTACAGCCTCTAGACAAACGAACGATAAGCCGAAGACCGGGCCGGGGATGGCTGCTGCCCTGGCTGCGGCCAATATCAAAATTCAGGAACTGGAAACGCGCGGCGCGCAATCAGTGCTGCCCGTGTCAGAGATAGTGCCGAACCCTTGGCAGCCCCGGAGGGTCTTCAACGAGGCGAAGTTAGCTGAACTCGCGGAGTCGATTCGCGAGGTTGGGCTGTTACAACCGATCGTCGTTCGTCGAGCGGAGTCTGCCTATCAGATCGTTGCTGGCGAGCGGCGTTGGCGCGCACACAAACTGGTCGGATCTGAGGAGATCAAAGTCCTCGTCGTTGATTGTACGGACCAGGATATGGCGGTGCTGGCGCTGGTGGAAAACATCGGCCGGGATGACCTGGCCGACTATGAGATTTCCATCTCCATTCGCCGCACCGAAAAGGAATTTCCAAATCGCACGCGTTTGGCCGAAGCTGTCGGCATGAGTCGGCGCGGGCTGTATAGATACCTTGCATTCGACAGCCTACCCGCGTTCATCACCAGCGACCTCGATA
This sequence comes from Paraburkholderia madseniana, assembly GCF_009690905.1. GTDB lineage: Bacteria > Pseudomonadota > Gammaproteobacteria > Burkholderiales > Burkholderiaceae > Paraburkholderia > Paraburkholderia madseniana. Next base: position 54,400 of record NZ_VOSW01000058.1, on the reverse strand, counting down.
TCAATCCGACGCTTATTGGTGGCAATGCCGCCGATGCGATTGCGAACGTGATCAAGAAGCATGGTGAGAAAGCGGTGGCCGCTGCCCTCGAACTTTGGCCGGACGTCGTATCGGGAAACCTAGACCAAGGTAAGTACGCGCCGGCGATTGCTGCCCTGGTCGGTCGTCGCGCATCTAGCAAGACGGCTCGCGAGCGCTCAATTGAAAAATTTTTTGCGGGGAAAAATCACGCAGGCAGCATTACCAAGGACGTGAACAGCTTCACCGTAAAAATCAAAACGGGTGTCCTGTCAGATGCACAGGAGACCCGGATCCGCCAGGTCATAAGCGAGTTGTTTAACGGCGACCCCTCTTGAGTGGAGGCATTGCCATTAGGTGTGGAGCCCGCCTCCGGTGCGGGCTTTTTTTCGGCTGCAAGATTCAGGGTGCTTATACAACTGCCGGCGCACGCGATGCCGATGTGCGCTCACCCGCGTGGTTCCTCGGTGGCAGGCGCGGTTCGCCGTCCACCGGAGGCGCAGGGTGACGAACGGAAGTGTGCTACTAGGCACACTTTTTGGACGAGCCCCGCTTCCGAGGCGACTCACCCGAGTCGAATGAATAGCCGTGAAATCCTTGGGGCCGTACGGCTGGAGTTAGCCCACCCCCGACGGCGCCTCCTTAGCGGCGGGGCGTAGGAAGAGTGTGCTACTAGGCACACTCGCCGGAGGAGGCCCTGCTTGCGAGGGGCCCCGAGTCATGTACCGCGGCGAAAATGCTCCGCGGCCGCATGCCATGGGTGGAGTGTCGCGATCCGAACGCTATTCGGAACGGATTATGGCTGCTACCGCGAGTGCCGATTGGACGTGGCAGCACAGGCCACTTGGGGCCGCATATGGGGCCGAGATGTGCCGACAACTGCCCCAGAAGTGTCCACGGATCCGCTGGTCAGCTACGCCCCGCCTCGGACCTTACGACAGCGCACGCGGCCAGTCATGTAGATTTCTCAAAGTTCGAGCCTGCTGGCCAGAATTCGGCCGGATCAGACTGGCGACGCGGCGGCAGCATCCTCCAGCGCCGCATCAAAAAACCGTTCCACCGCGCGGTACTGCCGGGCCGCGTCGCCTTTGGTGTAAAGGGTCGTCGTGCCGAGACTGGCGTGGCCCAGGCCCGTCTGCACGTCCCGCAGGTCACTGCCGGCGTCGAGCGCGTGATTCGCATGCGTGTGGCGCAGCCAGTGTGTGCTGGCCCGTTTCAGATCCGCCGCGGCACCGGGGTATGTGGACGCGAGTGCGTCCGCGGCCCGCTTGAAGATGGCTTTGTACAGCCGGGCCAGCGCATCGGGCGACAGGGGCTTGCCGGTTTTCAGGTGAGCGATCAGCGGCGTGCCGGCGGGCGCGGTCTCGAACGTGCAGGCCGTCGGCCGCAGCAGCAGCGACGCCGCGAGCGCCTCCATCAGCCGGTGCGGCATCGGCACCTGCCGCTCCCGCCGGCCCTTGCCCATAACCCGCAGGGTCCAGGCGTCCTCGAGGGCCGCATCCAGTGCCTTGCGCGATAGCGCGCCGGTGGTGGCGGTGGCCAGCTCGGCCCGGCGCAGGCCCGTCGCATACGCCAGCAGCAGCGCGAAATAGTCGCGCTGGTCGGCGGGCGAGCCGCCGGGCAGGTTCAGCGGCCGGCTGACGGTCTGCAGCACAAACCGCCACTGGGCGTGCGTGAGCGTGCGCCCGGTCACGTCGACCAGCGGCTTCGCACTGTCCACCTTCTGCAGCCCGTGAAACGGGTTGACCAGCAGGTACTGTTCCTCAACCAGCCAGCTGCACAGGGCCGACAGGATCTTGCGGGCAGTCTCCCGGCTTGCCGGCGGCAGTTTCTTCGCGAACGGCCGCCAGGCCGGGTCGAACCGCTCGGCCTTGCCGTTGCCGATCCACCGCTCGGCCGGCTGCGGGTCGGCCAGAAAGCCGTTGATGTACTCGCGGCAGTCCAGCGTGTTGAGCGACGACAGCGGTTTGCGCCGCACGATGATCGCCCACAGCAGCAGCCGCTCGGCTTCGCGCCGGTAGGCGCGGGCGGTGTGCGCGCTGCGCTCGCCGCGGATCGCGATCCACGCGTTGACGGCGTCCAGGTCGGTGGCGAGTTCCGCCTGGTGGGCGGGCACGGGCGCCCGGTTCAGGCCCTGCGATCCATCCAGTTCGGGCGGCACGCGCAGCGACTCCAGTGGCGCCACGTCAGCGCTGACGGCCGGTCGCGTGAGCACCGGATGGCCCACCGCGAACTGCCTGCGCGGCGTGGTCGCAAGCGGGGAGAGGATGCAGTGCAGCGAACGCGCGTGCAGATCCAGCCAGTCGGTGATGCGCTGCGCGCCCTTCGGACCGAGCCGGGGCACGGCGGTGTACCAGCGCTGCCGGCGGCGCTGGATCAGCGCGAGCAGGTCGGCGAGGGTGGTCAGCCCCGCAGCGGCGAGGCGCGCCGCGACCGCCGGCTCGAACCAGCCGTCGAGCGGGTGCTCTGGCGCAGGGTCTTGAACCAGCGCGCGTTCCATGCGCTCGAGCGCTGCGGCCTGGCGGGCGCGCAGCCGCGCATTGCGGGCGATTTTCCGGTCAAGGGTGGGCGAAGGCGGCGGCGGAAAATCCCCCCGGTAGAGCTCGATGAGCTCCGCTTCGCCGTAGACCCCGTCCGGATCGACCTGCGCGCGGTAGTCCTCGAGCGTCGGCACGTCGTCGCGGCCGTGCAGTTCAACGAGGGGGATGCTGCCGGGCTTCAGGCGCAGCAGGTGGGCCGCCTCGATGTCGCGCGCGCGACGGGCCGCCACGGCCAGCGCGTCTCGCATCGTGGTGATGAGCCGGCGCGTGAGGCGCACGTCACTGCCCGCCTCACCGTAGGCCGAGTGCAGCCCCTCGATCGCGGCGCCTTCCAACCAGCCGCGATACAGCGCGAAGTGCTGACGCGTGAGCCGGCGCGCAGCGGGCTTCATGCCGGCTCCGCTGGCTGTGCCGCCGCGAGCGGGCGACCGGCCGGCCGCGGCATCGTGGCAAGCAGGCGGTCCATGAACGGCGGCAGCACGCGACACAGGCCGATCCGCTCATTCATCTCGACGCGATATGCGTCCAGTTTCGCGGGATCGAAGTGGCCGCCGACGTAGACCATCCCGGGCACGTCGAGCGCGACCCGGCTCGCGATCGTCAGCGTGCCGCAGTGGCTGAACGTGTTGTAGTGATTCCTGGCGTGACGCAGACGTGCGACCCCGTCGCCGTTCAGCTTCAGTGTGGCGGCGTTCCAGTCCAGCTGCGTGACTGCGAGGTGTCCCTGTGTCCGGCTGTCGCCGCTCCAGACCTTCTCCCAATAGCGCGCCCGGACGGGCGTTTGTTTCTTCTTCATTTCGACCACCAGCAGTTCGTCCGTCGAGCAGAGCATGGACATGGCGATGCCTTCGACCGCTTGACGCATGACATTGCCTGCGGCAGGCGCCTTGCCGGACAGCATGAGTTTGGTAGAGATCACGAGGTCGTCCAGCACGCCGAACGCGAAGCCGGCGACGAGCGCACTGCGTTGCGTCTGAAGCCGGTTGGCCGCCTCGTTGATCGCGGGCAGCAGGCGAAAGCAGGCGGCCAGGACCTCGGCAAGCTCGTTCAGCTCGCCGTCGAGGTGCCGCGCGAATTCGTCTTTGACGGCACGGTCGTCGTCGAGCAGTTCGCGCCTGACGGCGTCGGGCTGCGTCAGGTCGATTTCGGGCTGCGTCATCGGGCGGTCTCCGGGTTAAGTCGCTGTCCAGAAAAAACAGGTTCCGGCAAAGCCTTGCCGGGCGGGCCTTCCAGCGAAGTATGGCGGAGCACGCAAAATCTGCCAAGCAAATTCGCCACTCGTGATAACTCCAGTTATCAGATGTAGCGATTTTGCTGCATAGCGCGTTCCGGTCGTCGCCGGCGACCCGGGATCTTGCAGGCAAGAGCAGGCAGGGCGCTGGCGTCGGCCAGCGCGGGGTTCGCCTCGGGTTTGTCTGTGAGCCGTGCGATGCGGTTGCGGACCAGCGACCGCCTCAGCCTGCTGACCAGTTGTTTCGACGACTGTGACCCATCAGAGAATCTGGGGCGTGAACAGGGTGACTGGTTCGGCAGGCGCCACCGCCGGCTTGATGGATCCGAATCCAGAAGAAATTGCGCTGCTTATATGGGCCAAGGCAAGAATGTTAGATTGGTAGCGCAGCGTCATCAGCAGTCGTCGCCCGGCTGCTGTCGTCGTCAACTCAGCTCTCTAACACTTTCTTGACGCGATGGCGAGCGTAGTCGACCGGACAACTTCGGACGCTTGAAGGTTAGGGCTGTCGACGCTGGTGCTGAACGGCTCCCGCTTGTATTTCGCTTCACTGAGGGCCGTTCATCGAAGCGGAATTAACACACCATATCCGGACTATCCCCGAGGCATCCTACGTCCGCGCCGCGGCGGACGGCCTCATCGCCAGACAAACCAATCGTTCGGCGCCGCCGCGCAACGAAGTCGCGGCCTACATCCACAGAGTCAACCGTTTGCTCGAGCAACCGACAGTCAAACTATGGGCTCGCGGCCTCTCGACGGTAAAACATCAGGCGGCCCATTGAAAACGCGCGGTTTGAGCTGGGTGCCATTGGAAAACCCGCCGGATCATCTCGGCACCGCCTTGGGGTTGGTGATCTATTTGGTACCATGGCACATAGCGTCAGTCAGCCACTAAGGCGGCCTTCAACAGCGGGCTGATTGTCGCGACGGCGTCAACTTAAACGCACCCGCAACTTACTGCGCATGCAGCCTAGAAGGTTCGATCTCAAATGGTGACACTGCTGCGACATCCGCAGAGGCAAGCAATGCTGTGCTCGCGAATCGAAATTCTCGGCGTGTTCGGTTCGGGAAAGACGACCCTCGCACAGCACTTATCTAATGGCCGCGAGCCGCTGATGCTAGAGCGGCACGAGCATAACGTCTACTGGAATACTCCTGGGGCAAACGCTGCCACGGGCTTTTTGGCGTACGACTTGTCGTTCTTGCTACAGCACCACTATTTGGCAGCATCGTGCCCTTCGGCTTCGCACAATGGCGTCGCCTTATGCGATTGGTCATTTGCGTCTGATGACCTCTGGGCATCTATGCGTCTAAATGACGATGACCTTGACGCTTATCGAACGGTGCACAGCGCGTTGTTGAAGTCGGTCGGGCCTCCGCTTGGATACATCCATTTGCGGCCGCCAGAGCGCACGATCGCGGAGCGACTCCGACTGCGCAATCGAGCGGGCGAAAATATTTCAACAGCTGAAATAAGCGATGCAGCCGATCGCTTGGACGAGCTTGTACAGCAACTACCCAGTGCAAAGGTAATGCGCGTGGAAGACGACGCAGACCTTGTGAACATTCGGAATTTGTTTGAACACTGGCTTCGCGGGAGGACCAGTGAGCGTTAAAAATTCTACTTCCAAAGAGTTGCTTGCGCGCTACAAGGTTCCGGGTCACCAGATTTATGTTCTCGGTACGTTCGATGCGGGCGTGACGGTGTTGGACCAGCAGGCGAGGGCGTTGAATTTAATATGGTCTCTTGTTGAAGAGCGTACGGTCCTCTCGCGAGTCGCACCACGCAAGGATTTGGCGAAGCCACGTGCGGAACGAATTGCCATCATCGGCGGCGGCTTCGCTGGCCTTACTGCTGCTGCAGGTCTTCTTCGAAAGGATGTTGAAGCGGACATAACTATTTTTGAGCAGCGCGATACGTTGCTACCGCTACAGCAAGGCAGTGATTCGCGATGGCTGCATCCACACATCTACGATTGGCCTGCAGTTGGCAGCCTATCGGGTGCAGCTCTGCTCCCAGTGCTTAACTGGACTGCGGCGCGCGCCTCCGATGTGGTCGTTCAGATCCTCGGTGAGTGGAAAAAGGCATATCACGACTGGCATGAGCAGTCGAAGCGTAAGTTGCGTTTGTACTGCAATGCGCGGCACGTCCAAGTGCATGAAATCGGTAGCGACAGGGACGGCCTACGCATTGAATGGGTCGGCGAGCAACGCGATCCGCAAGATGGCATTGCGGCCTACGCTCCTGACGCGAGACACGGCGTCCCTAGGCATCAATCGGTCAACACTGGCAGCTCAGAGTCATTCGACATCGTCATTCTCGCCGTTGGTTTTGGTACCGAGCGTGACACGCCACAGTCCTACTGGCGAAACGAGACTTACGCTCAACCCAGTCTAGATAGCCAACGACATACATTTGTCGTTTCCGGGCAAGGCGATGGCGCCATGATGGATCTGTTGCGCCTCCGTGTTTCCCAGTTTCGCCAGGATCGCATCTTGGGCGAGCTCTTTTCTGGCGAGCGTGCGTTGATCGATGAACTCAGAAGAGTTCAGAGCGAGCATACTGGCCCCGATGCCAAACAGGGCTTATTCGATGCGCTCGAAACTGTCAGTTCTAGCCACCGAGTCGCGTTTGAGGCGGTGCGCGCGCGCATGTCGCAGCGATTGAGGCGAGACACAGAGGTAATTTTAAGCTTGCAGGTAAAGAAATTCTCCGAGCTTTTTGACCCGGCGACCCGAAGAATCTCATTCCAAAACCGGGTGCTTGTGTACCTCCTTTATAAATGCGGCGGCTTCTTCCCGTCATCGCGCGGCACCGATTGCCTCGAGAAAGAGAACGAGGTCAGCGAAGAACGTGTGGTGCGTCGCCATGGGACCCGGCGAGACGAAGTTCTGAAAAGCGTCTTGTCACCGCACCTGTATGACGTAATAGAACAAATGCAGGCGAAGCATGATGGAGGGTATTTCCTTCAACCGCACATACCAAATTGGACCGGAGGCTATTTCGGCTTTCCGGGTCGGGCTGACGACGCCAAGCGGCTGCCTGAAGGCACCAAATCCGCTTGGAAAAAGGAATACTTGCCGGGCCCAACCGCTCTTATGGCAACGGCATTTTGCGCGAGTCTTGCGGGCGCGTTGCGTCACGGTCACAACCCAAGCCGGCGGCTACGAGTGACATTGCATCGAGTTGCGTCGTTTGGCGGCCAGGAAGTTTTACAGCAAGCGTGTAACTATCAGGGTGTCGCCTTAGAGAGGAAAGACGAGTCTGGGATTGGAAGAACCTTCCCCATCCATATGGGGACCATTGGCTTAGCGTTTTATACTAGGCGAGTTATCCGCTCCTTGCCGTCTGTTGACCCTGGGAAGCTCCACGCCTATATGTCTTCGCCGTCAAGACGGCTAAGGGAGTCAACACGCTTGATGTCGACGAAGGTCAGATTCGTCATTGCGATTCCAATTCTTGAGCCCACGGATCCCGGGCTACACAGCCCCCCAAGCGCGGTCGCAGGCGTGATCTATATCGATAGCGAAGCGGACGATTTTTTTATAGATGATGGAAGCCTTAAGGGCATCGTGTGGATGGCGAAGGGCTTCTTGGATGGTCTTCAGGCACTCGGAAAAACACCGCTTGAACGTTTAAGCAACTTGGCGCCACCTGTCCGATCCTCCAGCCAGGTGGAGACTTCATCTATCGAGCGCGACCCCTTCGACGCCGCCGCCCGTGAGGTCCTTGAGGAGGTTGGTACGGTGGAGCCTCCCGTCACAGCCGGTCCGTTTCAACTGAATTTTGATTACTCCGAATTCGTCGTTCAGGAAGACTGATGTCGAAAACAACACACGTCCTTAAGAGTTGGCCTCGTTTCTTTGATGCTATTCGACTCGGCACGCGGACCCACGAATTGCGCCGAAATGATCGCGATTTTCAGGTCGGGGATCTGCTTGAACTGCGGGAGTACGAGTTTTCGATGTCGAGGTATACCGGCCGCACCTGTATAGCGGAGATCACTTCTATTACGTCAACACGGGAGCCATGTGCTGTGTCCGATGAGGCGCTCCACAGGGACTTCTGCATCCTGAGCGTGCGCCTCATCACTTCTGTTACTGGCAACGAAGCTGCTGAATAACTTTCGCAGGCAGAAAGCCATGAGCGCATGTCGACTCGGCGTGGCCGTTGTAGAGCGTAATGAAAATGGTACTCCCCCGCATAGGAGCGACGCGGCAAACTTCGTGCTTGGCGAGAGGGATGGCAAGAAGCGCTTCGCCGATCACGCGCTCGCGATGAGCAAGGCATTTTCACTGTGCCGCACGCTCGATGAAGCCAAGGCGGTACGGGCGTGGTGGGCAAGATGCCGGCGCTGCTGATGTCACCCAGACCGCGGGCCTGACTATCGAAGTGGAAGCGAAAGCAGGTTATCGGTCTTACGGCTGTCCGCAACTGTCTGGACGTATTTAATCCGCCCATTGCTATGCGTGTGCACCCAGGCTCCCGTGACGTTCGGATTCCGGTCAGGGCACCAAACCGAGTTGTTACCTTGTGCTTCGATGAATGCCACCATTTGTTCTCGGGTTGAGTGGCCCTGCTCCGTGGTTTCCTTGCCGTCAATTACTTTAATCCACCACAGAAAGGTAATGTGCTCATGGCCCTGTCCCCCTTCCATCCTTCTGGCCACGCATTTGAACGTCGTGTTGCTTGTGCTCATGGATTTTCTTCCCTACTTCCGTATTGCGATGTGGAAAACAAGCTGGGGCAATATGTACTCCAGCTTTTCTAAACAACTCCGCTGTTAAGCGGACGGCCACGACCGGCAATGTTCTCAAACCGTCTCAAGGCGGCCTTGACGGAAGCGGACATACGCACGGACGTGAACAGGCTTCGGAAAATGGCAATTTTTCGCCATCACTGTCAGTTGTCCCGTCGCTAGTTTACGCTGCGTCCCCAAGAGGTCAGCGAGTCAGCCATTGCCAGAACGCTTTCAGCCGTGCGCGCCAACCTGCGTCCGCTCGTTCCCCTCCAGATGGGGAGGGACTTGGAGTACTCTGCTCCACCGTCGGCTGCTCTTGGGTGCCGCGATGCATCGCCTGCAGATCCCGCTGGTCGCGCTCGAAGACAGCCTTGATCTGCCTCTTCGACAGTTGCCCGCTCCAGATCACTCGGTTGTCGCGAATTAAGTAATGCGACTGGCAGGCCATCGACCAATTCCCGATCGAGGGATGTAGCGTAGCGCGCCCCTGCGCCAACTGAATTTGCCATTCTGCAGGGGAGAGGGGTGTCACTACCTTTTCCCCGCATCCGCAACAGCAAAGGTGCACGACCGCACGATATTTCTCACTGATGTAGAGTCGCCCCGGCTGCAACACGCGGGGAGCAAGTTCGACCAGTTCCGGCGTGATCCGGTCAATTCGCATCCGTTCCCTCCGATCTTTCGGCCCTCGCCAGAGCCATCGCACTGATAGCAAATTCGAGGTGATGCCAGTCCCAATTCATCGCATAGAAGCCGAAGTGCTGCTTCCAGCGCATGACGGCGAGGATGGCGTTGAGGGCATTTGCATCGGCGATCTGAATATTCTGTTCATATAGAGCATCGCCAGCATCTTCCATCGTTGGGGCTCGATCGAAGAAATGCTTGCTCTTGGCCGGCGTAGCTATCGTGACCCGACACGTGCCAAAGATCTGCTGTGCGGTGGAAAGCGACATGTCCATGCCACAGTCGATAAAGGGCACGCCCTGGTCGATGAGATGGGAGCAAATCAATCTCCGCGCGGGCCCCTTGTCTACACAGACGAAGACGAAGTCAAACTGCCCGAGCAGTCCGACGTTGACTTCCGTCACGTACGCCGGATGTTCGATGATGCCTGTCCGCATCGGTTCATACAGAGCGGAGAAGTGCGCGACCTTGGTCTTGCCGAAATCAGATTCACTGGCTGCCGCGGGCGCCCGGAAGGCGTTGTGGACCTCGAAGATGTCGCCGTCGAACAGATGGATCTCGCGAACCGGTGTCTTGGCTACTTGGTCGAGCACATAGGACCCGGTCCCGCCTAGTCCCACGATTGCAATGCGGAGATTCGCTAACCGCTCTGAGACCATCACGAAGTTTCCGCGCGCTGAGCAGGCGTCCGGATAGCGGAATGGGTCAGTTCGAGGTGCCACCAGCGACGATCCAGGACCCAAGGCCCGGGTGCAGTTTGGATCAATTACTCGCGCCTGGTCCGTAATGATCCGCCAGTAGTGCATCAGTTGGTCGAAGTGGGTGGCGTAACCCGTCCAGCCGTCATCCTTGTTTGAGAAGAAGAACGTGGCCGGAACGCCAGGAGCCACTATTCCCCCCGCCACGTCCGTGTGTCGCAACTGCTCCATCATGGAACCGTTCGCGAAGCAGGGGAACGGGCCATCGAACCACGCTTGATGGGTCGCCGGTGGTGTCACCTGGCTGTCGGTATAGACGAGCGTGGCGACGAGGGTGCCTAGCCGCAGTTGCCTCTGGTTGTCGACCACGGGCACGTCGTGCAGAAGCAGGTGGGCCCCCTGCACCGTTACTCGCAGCCCCGCCGCAAGGAACGGGGCGAGCGCTGAATCAAGAACGGCCGGTTTTGCGGACATGGCACACCATCCCTTCCTTGACCGGCACCGGCTTATCCCCCCGCGCCAGCGAGAGGCTTTCCCCGTCCGGGTAGGTGATCGTGATTGTGTAGATGAAATCCGATGTATCCGCTGGCGGGTCCTGCGGGTAGGCCAGGTGCACGAGCTGCGCATACGTCAGCTTCTCTTGGTGCACCTCGATCTCGTCGAGATTGAGGACGATTTTCGTCGTGGGTTGCGCGGCATTAGACATGGTGTCGACTCCTATCAACAGATCAACTGTTAGATCTTGTGTAAGATGGAATCAGTGTGTCAGATTTTGTGTAAGGTGTAAAGTCTGGTGTAAAATCTTTTTATGGACAATTGAGAAAGGAGGTTGCTTGACTAGGGATACCGTCCCCCAGAGGGGGCAGTGGGCGCACGCGCCCTTGGTTTTTGTACTCGCCCAGGTTCGATTTCTGCCGAGTGCGACAGCAGCTCCGGAGCATCTGCGCGACGCCATCGTGACGAGACTCGGAGCGCGGTTTCCGACAATTAGTCAGACCAATAGCGTGAGCATTGAGATTAATCTTGACGCCGCTCCTAACGCGCCACGGACTACCCCTGCGGTTGCTTATGACCTTGTCAACAACGACGTCAACGCAATGGTGCGTGTCCAGCAAGGGGCTCTCACGTATGCCGTTACGTCGTACGTCGACTCGTCTCACTTCCGGGAGGCCTGGCTCGACATCAGCGAAGCACTCGCGGATGTGCACGTCACTACCGTAACGCGACTTGGCCTACGCTATGTCGATTTCTTGGTGCCTCCGCATGGCCGGCGGCCAGAGGACTATGTCAACGCACCGTGGAACCTAACCGGCATGCCAACGCTGCCCGGCGCCATGCGTGGACCAGATCTACACGTCTCCATGGTGGATGTCGCTTATCACGTTGGCAGGATGCGCCTGCAATTCATGCGTGGATTCGGCGTGCCCTCGTTGCCGATGGACCTCCAGGGAATGCTGAGTCCTCGCCAACAGTCAGCACAAGCTTCGCCTGGAGAGTGCGGCGTAATCGACAGCGACCGATGGGTAGACGGCGAGCACCGCGCCGATCGTGCGACACTGAGCCAACTGTTCACCCAAATGCACACCGACGTATCGTCGGCGTTTCGCACCATGATTACTCCGCTGGCGCGGCGCGAATGGGATCCCGAAGCAGCAACAGGAGACAACACATGATCTACGCTTCCGAGCGTGATGCGAAGTTGGGCTGGACGATCGGATCAAATGCAATGTGGCGTCAATCCGGAGCCACCAGTGTTCGGCCGGTGACGGCCGAGTCGGTCGACTGTGGCACGGCCGTGCCGACAATAGTGATCGGCCTTAGCGACCTCTGGCAATACCTTGGGACGAGCGTCAACACTGCGGTGCCGCTACCCTTCAAACTCGGTTCGTCGCAGCGTCAGTCCGAACCGAAGCTGACTACGCCAGCAGAGATGGTGGAAGAATTGCGCGAGGCATTCGGACTCAACGTCACGCAGCTCGCACAAGTCTTGCACATCGAGCGCATCACGGTGTACGCATGGTTACGTACCGAACGGATGGAAAAACTCAATCTGTCCAACCGCAACCGCTTGTGGCGCTTGTACCAGTTGGCCAAGCAATGGGGCAGTTACGCGCCGCTTGCCGGGAAATACCTGGTCGAACCCGTCCCAGAGCGAAGCACGACGCTTTTACAGATACTCTGCGCACCGCAGCTGGATCCTGGCGAGTTCGCGCAGGTATATGAGCTGCTGGCGAGAGCCACCAGCCCGACTGCGCGTACCCAACGACATCGCACTGAGCAGCACGTCGCATTGAAGAAGGGCATCGGAAACCTGCGGAAGAACGCGAACAAGTTCGGGATGGATCTGGATTGACAGGTGAGCAGCTTTTCGACGCGTTCCTTGACGAGCTCGGCGCAGGCGCGGGGAACAAATCCCTGATGGTCATGATCGCCGGCCCCAATGGGGCGGGCAAGAGCACGCTATGGCGTCAATTGCTCGAACCGATGCTCGAGGATGCGTTGGGGGCTGAGTACATCAACGCCGACGAGATTGAGCGTGAGCTGAACGAGGCGGCTCAGGAATATCCGGACGCGCCGCAGACTCAGGAGACTGCCCTTCAGGCGCAATCCGAAGCAACGCGTCGTCGTGAACTGATGTTGTCCGCGTCCTCTGGCGCTCAATGTCATTTCGTCTTCGAGACCGTCTTTTCCGACCCCTATGGTTACAAGCTCGCGGAGTTGCAACGTGGAGTGGAAGCAGGCTACTACGTTGTGATGTTGTTCGTTGGGCTCAATGACGTCGATCTTGCCCAAGAGCGCGTCCACGGTCGGGTTGCGTCGGGAGGGCATGATGTGCCCTCCGACGTGCAGCACACTCGGTTCCCGCGCGTCTTTGCCAACGCACAAAAGGCCCTACAGATCGTACCGCTTGCAATGTTCTTCGATAACTCACGGGATCGGGACGACGGGCAGAATACTCATCGTCCCGTAGCCATCGTAAAGAATGGTGCGGTGCTGGCCCAACACGAAAACATGCCGGCGTGGTGGCCGATGATCATTCCATAGGACGCCGACCTTTGCTGCAGGACCCAGAACGACCGATTTTCTGGATTTAGCGGCCGTTCAGTACGAGAAACCGCGACCGTTTCAGAAACACGTGTGCTCAGAAGAAGGTGCTTACCGCGCGGTCGTCTCGATTTCACCCGTGTGATCAACTTTCTTTCCTGGGCCGACCACACTTACACATGCGGGCTCCTGCTGTTCAATCGAGAAGATGCAATCTTTGGTTGGCACAATCTCCAATCGAAGAGATTTCCCCGCTTTGATGTCGTTCGTTCGGACGCCTTTCCTCAAGTAGACTTGAGAGTAATTAAGACGAACTGGATTAACCGCTATAAAGCTCCCCACCAAGTTGAACGCTTCAGGAAATTCCCGGCTAAACGCGGTTGCTAGGGGTTGACCAGCCAACACCGAATTTCGCAAAGCCGTCGCTTCTTCCTCATTTTGAGGCACGATTCGACAATGCACCCGACCAAGTTCCGCGCTCGGTTGTTTCGGGGCTTTGCACAGTAGGGACCAAAGCGCGTAGACGTCGTCAATGTGCGCCGACGAAATCGGCGTGTCATTGAACGGCACGTCGAAGTTCCACAATACGAGGAGCTCTCGCGCACACTTAATGTACGTCAGCATCAAGTGTTCCTCTTTGATGAATTCTGGCGTCGTAAGCCTTGGGCTACTTCCGGTTAGTAGCTCGACTCCCTCCACCTCCAAAGCCCAGGAGACTGTCCATCCCTTATGTAGGGCATCGAAGTATCGATACAGCTTGTCAAAATACGGGAGCCCACGGACCGTTCTCCCTCTCCAACTGTTGTAGCTGAACGTGAAGTCTACGGATTGATCCTGCTGCACAGGTCCGGACGCGTGTTCAAACCGATAGCGCAGACCATATAGACCATCGAATGCGTGCCCTTCGAAGGTAAGCGACTGAGTGCCAGCGACAATTTCGCCTACGAAATCATCCATTACGAACACTGCGTTGGTTGCGGGATCGTGTAACAGCATTTTTTGCACGGCTTTTTTGCGAAGCTGCGTGTCGATCTTGATCGTTCCTGTTCCCTGTGGAATTATGTCCAGCAGCGCCGAACCCTCCAACCGAATGGTTGAAGCATCCATTTCAACTGGCAATCCATGTTCGGCTAATGCCCGCATCTTCGTTCGAAACTCGGTCTGAGCGTCCGGGGCGACCTTGGCCCGAAACTGGACCGGCTCCTTCGCGCTAAAAATTATCTGCGTAGTGTTTCCAAACTTGTTCACCTGGACGGCGAATCTAGGATCCGCCCTTTCCAGCTCCTCCTTCGCCAAACGTGTGATCTCTGCGACAGCGGTTGAAACGGTACGACTCAGCGGCGTCTTGAAAACTGCCGCTTTCATGAGTTCGAATTCCGCTTTGGAGACGGGAGGCTGTCCATGCTCTGCGTCAGCGGCTTCTTCAGCTTGGCGTTTCCACTCTTTCAGCAGCGTAACCGGATAGCGCTCAGGGTCGCGATCGATCTTTGTCGCGCAGTTCTGACAAAGCCAAATTCCGTTATCGATGCTTTTGCGCTCAGCCGATGTCATAGCTGGGTCGTAGCGCGCGGCTCCGGGTCCCGAAGCTGCTGCAGCGATGTGCGCGGCCTGACCAATGTTGTTGACTTTGGTTTTGACTGTCGTCGGACCGGTCGTCGGCTTCCTACACTCTGGATTTGAACAATGGGTGCCTACGCGCAGACATAACGCGTGCTTAGTGGCAAGGGTGAAGTCGTCACGGTTATTTCTTGCCATACTCCGACGATCCTTTAACGACTGGATAACACAAATGATCCAGATGGCTGATTATAGTGAGGCTACGAGTTAATTCTCCCCTCGTCTGATGCGGGCTAAATTTAAAGATGTGGAAGTAGCACGGTGAAAAGCAAAATTCTCGACTGCGATAGGCCGCTTCATGGCGTGAAGCGGCCGGTCGAGCTCCTTCAAAACGGACGTTCAGAACACAAGGCCGCCGAGCGCCTCCATTAAGTCTGCTATCGCCGAACGGTCGCTATGCTGAGCATTCGCTCAAGCGGAAAATAGGCTGACGCCTCGCATCGCGGGATCCATTGCCGCCCAAGGCGTCCCCGCGTGCACACGCGGATCAATATTGGCGAACCGCTTCGCCCATGTGACGGGATCCTCGTCGTAGTGAGTGAAGCGGAGGTTTGCCAGCGCAGAATCGAAGCTTCGGCCGATTACATCGCTGACCTGACTCTGATCTTCAACTGCCGAAAACGAAACCTGAAGACTCGACGGGGAATCGGCGCAAACGAGCATGATGCAGTCCTTATCGTCTTCGATCTCACGCCAGAACTGGTTAAGATCGAAGAAGCGTCCCCCCCGGAAATACCAACAGGCGTGCCACACAAAGCCCGCCCGGGCGCCAAGCTGAGTGTCGTGGGTTGCAGGAGACTGTGCCCATGGACGGGTTGAGACCGCGAGGCGGAAGCTCGTGTCGTACTGTCTAGTCGCATGGTCAATCAGATGCGCGTAGGGGTGGCCTTTGTGCACCCAATCCCGGACCAGGACATCCGACCATGCCACGTTTGGCCGTGATTGATCGTTGAAGGATGACGTTGCTCGGACGGCGCCGCGGTCGAGATCACGCAGTGTCTGCTCCACGCGATCAAGATCGTCGTCGTGGGGCCGTCGACAATGGCCAATACGATTTCTGATCTGTTTGAGCTCCTCGATTCGGCCTGCCCAGATTTTTTGAGCCGGCAAATACAAACCGAACAACTGCCACTGATCGTGTGTCAGTTGCAGAAGCAGCGATGCATCCAAATACGCGAGTTGATCCTGCGCATCGGGCGTTTGCATGTAGTGGTACGCTTCGTCCTGCTGCTGACGATTCGCCGAATTAGACGGCAAAAGGTCCGCCCACTTGGCACCAAGCGCGCTGCGCAATTCCACGTAGATCAGCGAGCGCAGCCACGTTTCCAGCTGCCACCAGCGGCTGTACAGCGCTGAAGCTGAGGCGGGCATTGCGCCAGCATTCCACCCTGCTAACAATGCGTGTTGGATCCGGACGGGCAATTTCTGCCAGTCCGACGCGTCTGATGGTGTCATGGGGGAGCCCCGATCGTGTGTTTTTTGCGTTCCAGGTATTTTAGCTGGGCTGTGCGTCAGGTTGGCAGGTGGCAATCTACAGGAACAGCCCCTGGCTTGATAGGGCGTGTTGGCCACCAAGGCTAGCGGACTGATTTCAGACAATCATGTCAAAACTTCGTTTATCGTATTACCTCGAAAAGCTACCGGACTTCCAGCATGCCCGAAATCGAAAAATGGCATTGTTGACGATTCGAATCGCTACGTCGACAGTCTCCTCCTGGCCGAACCTTGCCGATCGTCGTGCGATCGACTTGTGCCTTGCCACGAACGGCAGCACGCGACCTCATGGGACTTTCGATCCGCCCGATAACGGCCGTTCAAACCGACCGCAGGACGTCGCCGCCGACGTCGGCGATAGGTGCCGCTATCTTTACTTCGCTTGCGACGCAGTCGAAAGTGGGTTGCGACGTTCGCCGTAGATAACGATTTATTTCGGCATTCGGACGCCGGCCCTACGGTTCATGCGGCCATCCGATGCTCGTAGTACGGGCGCTGGCGGTCGTCGAGGATCGCGTACTGTGCCGCAAGATCGCGCGGATCGGGATTGAGCCACGCGTCGATATGCTCCGGCTTGATCGGGATGATGCAGCGATCGTGGCCGGCGGCGGCAACTTCAGGCGGTGGCTCATCAGTGATGGCCGCGAACGAGAGCAGATTGGGCTCGCCAGGGCTTTGCCAGTGCGACCACAGGCAGGCGACGAGCATGTCCTGAGCGGGCTGTGGCTTGAACTCCAGGACCATGTTTTCCTCCAGTTCGCCTTCAGCGAGGTCTCGCCCTTCAAGGCGATGTCGTTTGACGTTTTCATAGAAGGCATTCGCGACGATAAGTCCGTGCGAATACCCAAAAACTCCCTTCCAGAAGCCTTCAAGGTTGTCAAACCTGGCATTGTATAGTCCGGGATATTTCTTGTCGTAGAACGCAGGCTTGCCAGCCGGGCGACAGTGATATCGCATCGGCTTGATGACGCGCTTGCCGTCTTCCATGACCATCACCGGAGCATAGTTACCGGGGAAAATTCGCGAATCGCGATCTTCCAGTTCGGTGCGCCGGAGATCGTCGAGTCCGCGCAGCGCCGACTCGATCTTGCTGGTTGCGATCCGCTTGCTTTCGGTGGCCGCTTTCGTCGTTTTGCTTTGAAGGGTGCGTTCCGCGTCGGCGAGTCGCGCGCGCTGCTTGAACAGTTCCTGCTCCAGCTTTGTGGCCTGGTCGCCGTTGAACCGGTCGATCGCTTCCCTGATCCGGCGTTCCTCATCCGTCTGGGGAACCGAAAACGCGGCGTCCATCGCCTTCGGAATCTTGATGTTGCTGCCCTCGGCGCGTTCCCAGTACAGCTGGGCGAATTCCCGGATGCTCATGTGCGCGCCAAACATCCTGACGTACTTGCGGTAGTCCGCCTGGATCTGGGCTGAATAGCACATGCTCGCTCTCCTTGAAGGACGGTGCGCCAATATGGTACGCCGGTTCCTAGTGGAAATTTCGCGTCGACGTGACGAGCGAGCCGAGCAGCGGGGACACGTCGACCAGTCGGTGCGCGACGAGGTGGCGCACTTCACCCTCACGCTGCCAGACGCCGTACACTGCAAGTAGTGACGAGCCAAGCGCTTCGCGTCGCTGCTTTTCGAGCAGGGACGGCCAGATGATGACGTTGACCTGCCCGGTCTCATCCTCCAGCGTGACAAACATCACACCCTTGGCCGTGCCCGGCCGCTGCCGGACCGTCACGATGCCGCAGGCACGTGCGAGCTGCCCGTTCCGGAATCCGGCCAGCGTCGACGCCGGCAGCAGGCGCTGGGCAAGCAGGCGAGGGCGCAGCAGTTCCAGCGGGTGCCGGCCGAGTGTCAGACCGAGGGTCCGGTAATCACTGGCGATCTGCTGGCCTTCCGTCATCGGCGCGAGGACCGGCGTCGCGTCGTCATCAGTCGCGCCGCGCAGCAGATCCCGGTCAGGTACCGCAGCCACCGCATGCCAGAGTGCCGCGCGCCGGTCGCCGGCGAGCGAGCGTAACGCGTCGGCCGCCGCGAGCGCCTGCAGATCCTTGCGATCGAGCTGCGCGCGTCGTGCAAGATCGGAGACATCGGTAAAGGGTCGCACGGCGCGCGCGAGCTCGATGCGCGCAGCGGCCTCCTCCTTCAGGCCACGCACGAGCGACATGCCGAGGCGTACCGGGGAAGAAGTTGTCTGGCCTTCAACCTCCGAATCCCAGTTGCTCAGCGTCACGTCGACGGGCAGCACCTTTACGCCGTGGCGCTTCGCATCCTGCACGAGCTGTGAGGGTGAATAGAATCCCATCGGCTGGCTGTTGAGCATCGCGACGAGGAACGCGACCGGCTCATGACGCTTCAGCCAAGCACTCGCATAGACCAGCAGCGCGAAGCTGGCCGCGTGGCTCTCCGGAAAGCCGTATTCGCCGAAGCCCTGAATCTGCGCAAAGATGGCCTCGGCAAACTCGCGGTCGTAACCGCGCTCGAGCATCCCGTTCACGATGCGGTCGTAGTAGGCTTCGAGTCCGCCCTTGCGACGCCATGCAGCCATCGCGCGACGCAACTGGTCGGCCTCGCCGGCGGTAAAACCGGCCGCGAGCATCGCGACCTGCATCACCTGCTCCTGGAAGATCGGCACACCGAGTGTGCGCGAGAGCGCCTGCTCCATCTGCGGGCTTGGATAGCTGACGGGCTCCAGTCCCTGCCGCCGGCGCAGGTAGGGATGCACCATGCCGCCCTGTACCGGGCCCGGACGTACGATCGCCACCTCAATCACGAGATCGTAAAAGCAGCGCGGTTGCAGGCGGGGCAGCATGCTCATCTGCGCGCGCGACTCGATCTGGAATACGCCAACGGTATCGGCTCGACAGATCATCTTGTAGGTCTCGGAATCTTCGGCAGGAATGTCCTGCAGTTCGAACGGCTCGCCACGCTTTTCCGAAATGACGTCGAGCGCGCGGCGGATGGCCGACAGCATACCGAGTGCGAGCACGTCGATCTTCAGCAGGCCAAGTGCCTCGATGTCGTCCTTGTCCCACTGGATGATCGAGCGGTCGGCCATCGCGGCGTTCTCGATTGGCACCAGCCTCGACAGCTTGCCGCGACTGATCACGAAGCCACCGCTGTGCTGCGACAGATGTCGTGGAAAGCCCACCAGCAGCGCCGCGAAATTTGCCCACTGCATGATCAGCGGAGACCCGGCGTCGAGCCCCGCCTCGGCGAAGCGGTTGAGCAGATCGCCGCTCGAATCGAACCACTGATAGGCCTTCGCGACGCGATCAACGATTGCCGGATCCACGCCGAGTGCCTTGCCCGATTCGCGAAGCGCGCTGCGTGGGCGGTACGTCGTCACGGCGGCCGTCAGCGCCGCGCGATCGCGCCCGTACTTGCGATAGATGTACTGGACGACTTCCTCGCGGCGCTGATGCTCGAAATCCACGTCGATATCGGGCGGCTCACCGCGCTCCTTGCTGATGAACCGTTCGAACAGCATCGACGAGCGCGCGGGATCCACCTCGGTCACGCCAAGCGCAAAGCAAACGGCCGAGTTGGCCGCCGAGCCGCGCCCCTGGCACAGGATGCCTTCGCTGCGCGCGAACCGGACAATGTCGTAGACCGTCAGAAAGTACGGCTCGTAGCGCAGATCCCCGATCAGCGCGAGCTCGTGTTCGATCTGCAGTTGCACCTGATGCGGGACGCCTTCCGGCCAGCGGCGATGTGCGCCGATGTAGGTCTCCTGTCTCAGGTAGCTGGTCGGCGTATGGCCGGCAGGCACCAGCTCGTCGGGATACTCATAGCGCAGCTCGTCGAGTGAAAACGTGCACAGTCGCGCAATCCGCAGCGTCTCCTCGAGCGTGCGCTGCGAATACAGGTTGGCGAGCCGCAGACGCGATCGCAGGTGCCGCTCAGCGTTGGGCGCGAGATCATAGCCGCATTCGGCGACCGGTCTGCCGACCCGGATCGCCGTCAGCACATCCTGCAGCGGTTTGCGCGAACGCACGTGCATGACGGGCGCACCGGTCGCGACGACGGGAACGCCGTGGCGCGCCGCGACGTGTTCGACGGCGCCGCGGTGAATATCGTCCATTGCACGCGCGTGCAATGTCAGTGCGACCCATGCGCGATCGCCGAAGGTCTGGACGAACCACTCGACCTGCGTATCCAGTCTGTCTTCATCGGCGGGGTAGTCCGGTGACAGGATCGCGACGCATTCGGGCAGTCCCCGCAGGTGTCCAAAGGGCTTCTCCGGGTGTGCGAGATCCAGCGGCGCGAGCCGGTAACTGCCCTTGTGCGCGCGCATGCGGCCGAGCGTAATCAGCTCGGACAGGTTGCCATAGCCTTCGCGCGTCATCGCCAGGGCGGTGAATGACAGGGCCGGCGAGCCGTCGGCACTGCTCAGGTGGAAGTGCGACCCGACGATGAAAGGCAGCCCGGCCTTCTTCGCCTCGACGTGTGCGCGCACGACGCCGGCAAGCGAGCATTCGTCCGTCACGGCCAGCGCGGCATACCCGAGCTGTGCGGCGCGAGCGGCGAGATCCTCGGCGTGCGATGCGCCGTGCAGAAAGGAAAAGTTGGACGCGCACTGCAGCTCCGCATAGTCGGGCAGTGCGCCGTAGGTCGGCGCCATGGGCGATCACCCGAACAGGCCGTGCAGGAACCAGCGCGGCTCGCGTTCCTCGACGGCGCTTACGCGCTCCCGGAAGACCCAGTAGTGCAGCGCGTCTTCGGACTCCGCGACAAAATAGTCTCGCGTCACCGGGTGCCCATCCTGCCAGCCGACCTCGATCCGTTCGCCCGGCGAGACCATGCGCAGCGGCGTGCCGTAGAACGGGCGGTGGCCACGCATGATGAGCTGCACCGGCTTGTCGAGCAGCCACGTGGGCCGCGGAAGGTTCGGCGGCAGCAGCGTGGACCTGACGGTCTCGCCGATGGGAAGCCAGCGTGCGGCGACTTCCGGGCGGTGGTCGGCAACCGGCGCCGCCTTGAGCACGTTCTGCGCGCCGAGCCGGGCGACGAGCAGCTCCATCAGGCGCGCGTGATCCTGCGGCGAGCCGCCGGGCTCCGGAAACAGTGACTCGCTGGGTGCGTCCGCTTCGCGAACGTCCTTTGCATCGAGGCCAACGGCGATGACCGGCGCGGCCAGTTCGACGCGGCCCAGCCGTTCTTTCAGCAGGCGCACGAGGTGTTCCTCGCGTGACGTCGGTTCGCCAAGCGCGATTTCGATTGCCGTCGGCGGCACCGCCGCGCGGCCGCGTTCATGCTCGAGCTCAAGTACAAACCGCGCGATCGCCAGCTGTCGCGCCGACAGCCAGCCGGTCATCTGCAGGATCAGCCGCCGCGCCGCGAACAGCACGGCTTCCGCATGCTCGATCCGGTCGGGCAGCTCGAGCCGCGCGCTGAAGGCGGGGGGCAACTCCAGCCATTCGTACACTTCCGGCGCCGCGCCCGTCGCGCGATCAAGCGCATCCAGCAGGGCCGTGCCGCAGCGTTTCTTGAGGCCTGCGCGGGGTAGTCGCCGGATGTCGTCGACCGTTTCGCATCCCAGTCCGTCGAACCATTCGGCGTAGGGGCGCGCCGGCGGCAGGGCAGGTAACGGCACGCGACGCAGCGTACGGTCGACGGAGCGCAACGTGAGCGCGATGCCAGCCGATGACCGGGCGAAGAGCCACGCGGCCTGCCCCGTAGGGGCAATGGCAAGTGTCGCGGTCACGCCGAACGCGCTCACCGTTTCACCCGCCCGCCGGCGCAGTGCCCGGATGCCGCCGAAGAGGCGCAGGCTCGCCGAGACGTCGGCCAGTACGACCGATTCCTCCGCCAGCACCACGTGGGGGGTGAACTGCAGCAGGGCGAACGCCACGCCACGAACCAGCTCCGCTTCACGGGTGAGATCACGTTCCCGGATGACCGCGTCGGGGACGAGCGTCAATACGCCACCGCGGCGCATGCCGGGCACGATGCCGGCCGAGTGCGCCGTGCGGTCGAGCGCGACAACGCGGTCCTTCTCCAGCACGACAAACCCGGCCTCATGGCGTGGCATCGACCAGCGCGGGAGAAACGACTCGAGGGCGAGGTGCGGCAGATGTACGCCGATCCAGAGTTGCATATCGGCTCAACAGGGCAGGTGAAGGTACGAGAGGAACGAAAACGGGTTCGTCGCGCTGCGGTCCGCGGCGCTTGACGAAGGTCACTTCAATACCGCCCCTGGCGGCTCGCAGCGCAAGCCTCAGCGGCGCTGGCGACGTCGCCTGGGCGGCCGCGAGTGGGCGAAACAGGAACAGCAGCGTGTCCGAGGCCTGTGCGGCCAGATGCAGGCGCCGGAGCGCTTCCTGCCGCACTTCGGCCTGCCAGAAGAGCAGGGCGCCGCAGGTGCCGGCACGCAGGATCTGCTCGGCGGCCCACAGCGCATCAGCCGTGCGTGGTGCGCGCAACACGCAGGCCTGTCCTGCGGGAACGCCCAGCCACGCCAGTCCGGCGGGTTGTAGCCGATGCGGCGGCTGCAGCAGGAGCAAGGGGCGGGATCCGACGGTCGCCAGTGCGGGCTGCAGCAGACGCAGTTCACCGCAGCCAGCCTGCGGCGTGAGTAGTTCGGTGAGCGCGCCCGCGGGCCAGCCGCTGCCCGGCAGTTCGGCGGCCAGCGCGACGTGGCCGCACGACACCACCCGATCGAAGCCGGCGGCCAGCTGCGAAGCGCGCCATAGGGACGGGTGGATTGCTTCCGGAATGGGGGACGGGACGGTCATTGAATTGCGCAAATACCTGTATGGATGTACAGTATCCTACACGGAAATTCGTGGCGACGAACGGACACTTTTTTGGGGAGAGGCTAGATGGATACAGGCGTTCGCAAGGCCGCCAGCCATCCGATGCCGGAAATCGCGGCGTTTGTTGCAGACATGAAAGCAGTGTTCGGCGAGCAGGAAATCGATGAAGCCATCCGCCGCAGCAAGGCGGGGGAACCGACGTTTTACGCGTGCGAAAATGGCCGTACTGTTGGCACCCCTACGCCGACGCAAACCAACGTCTGGCGTGTTGACGGGGCGGTGCGTAACCGTCATTACTGTGCTGGCTGCGACGGTTTATGTGTGGGCACCGCGAAATCGTGCCGGGCGTGAACGGCACCAGAACATACGGAGAGAACATGTTTCGATTTTTGAGCGCGGGGGTAATGCTGCTTGCTGTTGCATCGACCGGAGTCGCAGGCGAACACTACGTTGAAATCTGGAACCCGCCTGAGGCGCGGATGCAGCCGTCCGGAAACGGCAAGCCGAAACTAGGCAAGGTTGCGGTTCTCTCACGTCACACATCCAACGCTACACCGCGCCAGGGCGCAGACCCGGTAGTGAAATCGTTAGCGAACAAGCACGCGGGGAATGGCCTTAAGAAGGTTGCGGTGCCGCGCGCGGCAGACCTTCCCCGAATAATGACGCCCGAAGGCAATGTGCTCCGTGTAAACGACGGGGGAGCGCTGGTCAAGGTAGTTCGATAAAGAAAAAAGTCCGTCTGGGAAGGAACCCAACTCTGAGGTGCCAAGCCGGTCTTCCATTTTCTTTCGCGACAGATGTGGTTACGCATCCGCGATATTCGGCCAAGCCCAGCCGCATCGCAAAGCAGCGTCCACGCCGAATTGGGAATGCCGGCATCCTCGCTAATTCAGCGCCTGATCTGCCGGCCACTTTTGTCTGCCGGTCGAGAGAAAGCGGTGTTGTTCCTTTCCGCAGAGCAAACACCTTCTGGTCGACCGGGGCTCCGATCTCGAGAAGGTCATTGGGTCGCAGGCAATATCGGTGCCGTCGATCATCTCGTATATAATAAGGATTCCAAACAACAGTAGGAGATCTGTAAGCACGTGTCGGAGTTCAAGTCGGGCGAATCATCGACAGCGATCTTGATCGTTATGGTGCTCGGCCCGAAATCAGTCAATGGCGTCGCGGACCTCATGCAGCGATGCGCGAAAAACTCGCCAGCCACTATGTCCCTGCAAATCTCGAACGTTAGCTGTCCGCGATGCGTTCAGAAGCGATCCTTTCTGTAGGAGAGCTTCGGAAAGCATTGCACGTCGGTTCGTTCGGAGACGCATGCCCGCAACGGCGATGAAGCACACATCACCTTTTTCCGCATGCGAGCCGCATAAAAATGATTGCCTAGCATGTAACGTTTTGTAAAAACGTCCTGTCCGATTCGTTAGACGATTTATGGTTCTTCGGATGGACATGTACGAACACGAAGCGATAGATCTGTTCCGGGCAACGTTTGAAACGCTGAGTCCCCGCTGGCAGTTATCTCACGATAGCAATGCCCTCGAACTGAGCCCGATTACCGGGCCGGTCGCCGCAGCTGTGAAGCTGTCATCCGAGCAGGCCACACAGATCCGCACACTTGCCGGTGTCACCTCGAGCGTGACTGTCGACGCGCTGCTGTTTGAAAAGAAGTTTCGTCTTCACCTGGTCGGACGGAAAATCGATCGAACGAGGTGGGCCGGAACGGCCTCTCCGAGCATCAATGCTGAAGCTGTCGCGGGTGATCTGGCGCGCGGGCTGTCATTTGCAGAGACGGTCCTGTCGGAAGTCAATTCACTGGTTGTGATCCTGAATCGCGACGGCTCTATTCAACGGTTCAACCGGTTCGCCGAAGAACTTTCCGGCCTCAGGGAAGCTGACGTAATCGGGAAAAATGCGTGGGACCTGTTCATGTCCCACGAGGACGGAAGTGAGTCCCGTCAGAACATAGAAAGTTTTTTCCTGCGCGGCGAGGCGTACGAGGTGGAACGGACGGTAAAAACGATCAGGGGTCCGCGACTGTTCCAGTTCCGCAACAAGTTCGCCAGAACGGGAGATCGCCCTGACGAGACGTTTCTGATCTGTTCGGGCATCGACATCACAGAAGAACGACAGGCTCGCGATCGCCTGGCCGAGTTGGCGAATACCGATACGTTGACCGGTTTGAGGAATCGGAACTACCTAATGGACCGCCTCGACCATCTGATGGCGAGTCCGAAATGCGTTGGTCGACTCGCGCTTCTCTTTATCGATCTCGACAACTTCAAGCGAATCAATGACTCCCTCGGGCACAGGGACGGGGATCAACTGCTCAAGCAGGTGGCGAAACGCCTGCAGCGCGTCGCCGGAGATGAGCCGCAGGTCATTCGCGTTAGCGGCGACGAATTCGTGATCGTCGTTAGCGGTGACTTTGCCCGCTTCACAGCGCAGGAACTGGCAAACCGCGTCATAGAAGACTTTGATCTCGCCTACGTGCTGCGCGCGAATAGCTATCGGATGCGGGCAAGCATTGGAGTGGTCGAGCACGTGCAGCACGGAGACAACGCATTCGATCTTCTTACACGTGCTGACCTCGCGATGTATGCGGCCAAAGCAGTTGGTAAAGGCAAGGATATCAGCGCGTGCCATCTATATACGCCAGAACTGTCTGAACGCGCTGAGCGCGGACTGGAGTTCTATCAGGCGCTGCAGTATGGATTTCTCAGGAAGGAATTCGCGCTGGACTACCGGGACTGCTATACCGTCGACGGAACGGCACGCGGTTTTCTTGCATTGGTGCAGTGGAATCGCGACGGCGTGGCCCCCGTGGAGGGACGCGAGCTTTTCTCAATGGTCGAGTCGTCCGGCTTCGGCGTCCAACTCGGCGAGTTCCAGTTGACCGAGGCGTGCCGCCAGTTGCAAGAGTGGCGTGCCGCTGGGCAGATTGTTCAGCACGTTACCTTGAATGTGCCGTATGCGCAGCTCGTTGACGGTGACCTTGCCGGCTGCGTATCCGAATGTTTGCGTGAGCACGCGATGGAGCCGTCGTCCCTGCGGCTGATTGTCCAGAACCGCCTGGATCAAACCGCAGCACATGTTCTCGACAAGCTGGAGACGATACGTTCCACAGGCGTGCAGATTCTTGCTGCGCTTACGACCGACTCGGCATTTCCGAATTTGGCGAAGCTGCAAGTTGACGGCCTTTGCATCCACGAAGAGCTTGTGGGGCGCGTACCTTCTGAGCCGGTTTCCCGGGCACTCGTTAAAGGCATAGTCGGCGTCTGTAACGAGATGGAATTGAGCGTGCTCGTTCATGGTGTGGACAGCAAGGAGCAGTTCACGTGGCTCACGCAATTCCCCGAAGCTGAGGTTCAAGGTCGGTTTGTTACTGATGCCTTCTCCGCGACGAGTTCATCGATGTAGAGGCGTACGTCGATGCAGGAGAAAGTGATCGAGCCGACTACACCCGCGCCACTGCATGAAGATGCATACCGCATTTTCAATGAGTGCGTGGAATTGAGTCTGTCGCAGGACTCCATCCTGACGCGCAGGTTAATCCGGAGCGACGGCGCGTCATTCAGCCAGCTTGTCGCGATAGATAGCTTGGACGATCTGTCGGACTTTGCCACAGCTGATCCATATGAGACCCACCTGCAGGGGAGTTACGATCGTATTCGGCAGAAGTGCGCCGCAGCCGTGGGGGGTGATCGCCCGCGGCAGGTAGAAACGGGCGACCCGGTAAGACTAATTGGCGAGCTTTCAATGTGCGCGACGGAAGGCGCGCTGCTGTCCAAGGTGCGCACCATCATCGCGGGTCTGGGCGGAATGCAGTTCACTTACCAATGGATCCGTTTTAACGGTGCGAATCCTGCCACTGGCGATTCCGTGGAGACACGTTACCTTGTTGGTTGCAGACCTGCCTGGACACAACAGTACATAGCAAGGCTGTGGTACATGAACGATCCCTACGTGACATACGCTAGAGCGAATGTTGCGCCTGCGCTTGCGTCGCACGTAAATGTGCATCGGGTCGATCACTGGCTGGTGACAGAGGCGCGCATGCACGGCTTTGCGAGTGGGATCGTTGCCCCGGCACATATCCATGGCCATGGTCTGGTCGGGCTACTACATGTGAGCAATTCAATCCGGGCGCCTGCTGGCGAGGGTGTGCTGTGGGACAACCGGGTGCTATTTCGCGCCATCTCGTCGGAACTCCTAGACTGGCGCGTGTCGCAAGTACGCCAGAATGCGCTGGCGAAGTATGAGCTCAGCGAACAGGAGACACAGATCCTGCGGATGCTGCGCGATGGCGCAAGCGCATCCCATGTCGCCGATCAACTGGGAATGTCAAAGCATACTGTCTATAAAACAATCTACCAACGGATCACCAGAAAAACGGGCGCAACGAGAATTACAGATGCCGTCGAAAAAGCGGCCGCCCACGGCCTGCTTGACTGAATCTGCTGCCGTACCCCGCAGTATTCATGCCACAACAAAATAATTAGGATAACGTAGTCTCAGGCTTGTGCATACTAATTCGGTGGCTTGAATTCGCCATTGCCGCTGCGTCATAGTGTCACTACCGTTCTAATGCGATAGCGCGGATTACTGCGTAATTAAATAGTCAGGAAAGAAGGTCGATTGCTTTCTGCGCGACAAGCGGATCCACCTGACCAGTTTCGGATGCGGTCTGATAAACGAGTGCGAACAGCTTGGCTTTCTTTTCAATGTCCATGGAATGCCCAGCGGCGGAGATACTTGTTTCGATAATGGCGAAAACGCTTCGTATCAATTGCTCATCAACGGCGCCGTAACGCGGAGCTCGTTTCCCGGTCAGCAAGTACGACACGTCAAAGCCGTGCTCAAGCAGTGTCATGAGATAGCCAGCGTCCGGATAGCGCTGTTCTTTTTCGTAGGCAGACTGTGTCTTGCGGTTGATGCCGGTCCATTCGGAGATGTTTCCCTGAGTAAGTCCGAGCCGGTCACGCTCCTCGGCTAGGCGCAAACCAAACGTAGATGGCATATAAATTGGTCTTTTGTGTTGCGAATGGAACAAAAATGTCCCATACTGGTAGCAATTTGTCTTAGCCGATCAGTATACGGGCCACCGCATGGCACTGAAAACATTGGAAGAGGTACGCGCAGAGTTCGACCGGTGTGGAGTCTCGGTTTCGAGCTGGGCCGCAAGACACGGAATCCCTCGCAACATCGTTAACGGCGTGTTGCAGGGAAGACTGAAGGGCAAGCGCGGCCACGCGCACAACGCGGCGGTCTTGCTGGGACTGAAAGACGGCGTTGTAAATCGTGAGGATGCGCACGAGCCAGATCTTTGCGAGGTACTGCCAGCCAGGGAAGGGCAGGTGAGGGAGTAGGAGCGGTCGGCGTCGATGTAGCGAGCATCGGCGCCGACCTGACCAGTTGTTGGAACCTGAGAGGTCGACAATGGCTAAAGCCATTATATCGTTCGGGCACAGCCGGCGACATAACGTGGGCGAGGGGGGAAGTCATGCTTGATTTCATCCCGTTAGCCCAGCAATGCGCGCCGAACGTCCACCCCACGACGCTTCAGGCGGTCGTGAGGACTGAGTCCGGCTTCAATCCGTACGCGATCGGAGTCGTTGGTGGCCGCCTTGTTCGGCAGCCGCGTGATCGTGAAGAGGCCGTAGCGACGGCGAAGGCACTCGAAGCGCAAGGCATCAATTTCAGCATGGGGCTTGGACAGGTCAACAAGGCCAATCTTGCCCGCTACGGACTGACCTACGAAACCGCCTTCGACCCGTGCGAAAACCTGCGCGCGGGCAGCGCCATCCTGCACGACTGCTATCAGCGGGCGGTCGCAGCAATGGGGCAGGGCACACCGGCATTGCGTGCTGCTATCAGCTGTTACTACAGCGGTAATTTCACGCGCGGCGAGGCAGCCGACGCCGGCGGCACCAGTTACGTACAGCGCGTTGTTGCCAACGCCCAGATCGCGGCAGGTTCAACCAATGTCGTTCCTGCGATTCCTGTTGTGATGAACAGTCAGTCCGACAGACCAGCACGCGCAGCAGCGCCCGATGCCAAAACATCTTCCGCGCGCCGCAGTGGCCCAAAACAACGGCAGGACGCACCGCACCCGTCATGGGATGCATTCGGCGATTCCGCTTGTGACAACGACTGCAACTGACCTGAGCCGCGACGACGCGGCCTGATCTCAACCACGTGAAAGGAGAAGACATGAATCGCAATGCGAAGCTCGCGACCATGAAATTAGTACCACTGAAAGGTTATTCATATCGCATATCAATGCGGCGAAT
This sequence comes from Paraburkholderia madseniana, assembly GCF_009690905.1. Classification (GTDB taxonomy): domain Bacteria; phylum Pseudomonadota; class Gammaproteobacteria; order Burkholderiales; family Burkholderiaceae; genus Paraburkholderia; species Paraburkholderia madseniana. The sequence continues at coordinate 25,295 of NZ_VOSW01000058.1, read as the reverse complement.
CGCAACCCGTATGCGCCAGACGATGGCCCTCGGCATCGCAATCGGTCCGGAACTTGCATTCGCGGGTGGTGGGCTCGATTCGGCGACGCAGGGCGCGACCACCTTCAAGATCTGGCTCTATTCGTTCCTTGGCGTCGTCGCGGCCTGCGTGCTGATGTGGAAAGGGGCGGAGTGCTGGGCCGATCGCGCGCACTGGAGCGAGTTTGTGACGATGTGCGGCAAGGTGGCGGCGGTGGGCTCGGTGGTCGGCGTGCTCGCGCCGTATCTGTGGAACATGTTCAGCTGAGCACGCCATGTCGGACGAAAAAACCCGCTATCCCGGATTCAACGGCCTTGGCCGCACGGCGGCCATCTGGGGCGTTCCCTATATGGCGATGCTGGTTGTCGTCGTCGCGTCGATGTTTGTCGGCGTGCTGATTTCCTTCTTCGTCGGACCGGGCGGTCTGCTGTTCGTTTTCCTGGGCTTTCCGGTGCTGCTGTATTTCAAGCACATCTGCGAAACCGACGACCAGGGCCTGCGGATCATGTGGCTGGAATTGCGATGCCGCTTTTACTTCTGGCAGCTGCGGGTCCGCGCGCGGCTAAATGCCGGGCGAGCGGCCCCGCGCTTCGGCAACACCGCCACGCTCGCGCCGCTGCGATACGGACGGCAACGCCGCGTCTACCGCGATTTCCTCAAACCGTTGTCCAAGGGTGAGCGCCGACTGCGTGAGCTCGATCCGGAGGCCTGATGCAGAGCAGACCCGCCGTCACCAGCGACATCCTCGGCGCGATCGGCGCCGTGGAAGACTGGATTCCGAAGTACGGGCATCCGGTCACAAAACACGTACAGCACCTGGAGGGCAACCGGTTCATGGTGACGCTGGCCATGCGCGGCGTGCCGTTCGAAGTGCACGAGAACCTCGCGATGGAGCGCATGTTCGATCGCGATACGGAAGCGTACAGCAAGCTGGGTCGCGACCTGGGTGGCCGCTTTGGCTATCACGCAACGTTTGTGCGACAGCGCGTGAGTTTTGATCGCGTGTACCGGCTCAAACAGCGCTTCATGCAGTGGTTCGTACGCGAGTACATCGGACGACGTTTCGGAGAAGAAAAGTTCTTCGAGAACCGCTATTACCTGTCGCTGATCCTGAAATACGAGGACTTCGATGACGGGCTGAAGGAAATCGAATCCCTTGCGAAACAGGCGCTGCTGCAGTTCGGCGAGTATGAAGCCGAGTTGCTTGAAGTATACGAGCGCAAGCACATGAACGGCACGAAGATGCTGTTCTCGCCTTTGTATGGGCTCGTCAGCTATCTCGTCAATGGGAAGACCGGCGATCTGCCGGTCGCGGCGGAGCCCGGCACCGATGTCATCCCATCGAGCCATCTGCACTTTGGGTACAACACGCTCGAGATCGGGGCGAGCGACGTGCCGGCGTACCGGCGCGTTGCAACCTGCCTCGACCTTCGCAGTTGCCCGGAGAAGCCGGGCTGGGGCCAGCTCGACCCGTTGATCACGTTGAACATGGAATTCACGATTACGCATACGTTCAACTGCATGACGGGTTTCGAGTCAAACCGGACCATCGATTCGGCGATCAACAAGCTGGAGTCGGCCGGTGACAAGGCGAAGCACCAGGTCAAGGAACTGCGCGACGCACAGGGTTACGTGAACACGGGTGAACTGTCGTTCGGCGAGTATCACGGCGCGGCGGTTATCTACGGCGAAACAGCGAAAGAAGCGTTGGAGAACGCCGACAGGTTTGCGTCCCGTTCGCGCAACGAGTGTGGAGTTGAATGGTCGCCCGCGACGGGGTCTGCTCCGTTCACGTACTTCTCACAGGTCCCGGGCGCGCGAGTCAAACCGCGACCGAAAGTGCAGTCCTCGCGCAATTTTGCGGCGATGTACACCTGCCATGACTACTCGTCAGGCAAGGCGGAGGGCAACCCGATCGGTGACGGGTCGGCCGTCATTCCGTTTCGCTCGGATTCGGGCGTGTACAACTACAGTTCGCACGCGAGCCGGCTGGGCGATATCAATGTTTCGGAGAAGGTGGCCGGGCATTTTGAAGGGAAAGGCACGACGGGCAGCGGGAAATCTACGGTCGTTGTAGCGATGACAGGCATGCTGTCCCGCTTCGATCCGATGCTGTACGTGCTAGACAAGGGGCGGGGCTGGGAAGTGTTCATTCGTGTGATGGGTGGCGCCTATGTCTATCTGGAGAAAGGCAAGCCGACCGGGTGGGCTCCGTTCGAGCTCGCCGACACGCCAGACAATCGCGAATTCCTCTATGGGCTCGTCGAACTGTGCGGCCGGAAGAACGGCGTCGACCATCAGGGCAAGCCAATCAAGATCGACCTGACGGCCGGCGAGAAGATTCACTGCCGCAACGCCGTCGATGCGGTAATGGGAGTAGATGACGTACGGTTGCGCCGCTTCAGTCTGCTGCTGGACAGCATTCCGGACGAGGGCGACGACGGCCTGCGCGCACGTCTGTCGATCTGGTGCAAGTCGGAGGGCGGCCGGTTCTGGTGGGTCTTCGATAACCCGCCGAATCTCTCGCTGAACATGAGCGAGCAACGCTGGATCGGGTTCGATGTTGAGGCGTTTCTTGTCGAGAACTACGAGCCGTCGGAGCCGGCCTTTGCCTACCTGTTCCATCTCAAAAAACTGATGCGTCGGGAAGGCACCCTGATGCAGACCGTGATCGAGGAGTACTGGCTGCCGCTGCGTTTTCGCACGATCCGCGAGCAGATCGAGGAAACGCTCGCCAGCGGGCGTAAGGAAGGGGAGTTCATGGGGCTCATCACACAGCAGCCGGAACAGGCGCAACGCGCGGCGGACCTGTTTCCTGCGCTCCGCAGTCTGGTCGCGACGAAGATGTGGCTCGCTGACCCGGCGGCCGAAGAAGAAGCGTATCTGCGCGATGGCATGACCCGCAAGGAATTCCGGGAGTTCAAAAAGCTCACGCCACAGTCGCGCCGCTTCCTGATCAAGCAGGGTAACCAGTCGGCGTTTGCCAGTTTCGACCTGTCCGGGCTTGAGGACGCGATTGCGGTGTTCTCTGGCGATCGCGAGAACGTGCTGATCTGCGACGCGGTCCGTGCTGAGGTTGGCGACGATCCGGATGTGTGGTTGCCGGTGTATCTGGAGCGCGTGTTCGAACGCAAGCTGCGCACGCGGCTTGCGGCGAAGCACGGCGCCGATGAGCGGCTGTGGTCCGCCGAACTGCAGCGCGGCCTCGAGCGCAAGCGCGCCGAGCTCGCGCAGATCTATCCGCCGGCGCATCAGCCGGTGGATGACGAAGTTTTTGCCTGATGTGCTGCAACCCAAGGAGGGAACGATGAACAGCACCGATGTCTATCCGGCCGTGCGCCGGCCGGTTGACCCAGCGATCTGGAACCTTCGCGAGGCGCTGCGGGCACGATCAACGCGCGCCGGCATGAGCGCCTTTGCCTATCTGCCGGCGATTACGCTTTGGCCTCGTCGTAGTCTGGTCGCGTTGTTGTGCGCGTGTGCGTTTTCACAGGTTCACGCGCAGGGTGTGCCGACCATCTCTCCGGCGGAGCTCGCGCAACAGATGATGCAGGTCGAGCAGCTGGGGCAGCAGATCCAGAATCAGGAAGACCAGTACCGTGCGCTGACTGGCAACAGCAGTTTCGGCAACATCATGAACGATGCGTCGCTGCGTAACTACCTTCCGGAACAGTGGCAAAACATTTACGACCAGGCGAAGAACGGCAGTCTCTCGGGTATCAGTTCGTCGATGCGGTCGATCGAGCAGCAGGAAAGCATGACCGGCGCCAGCACGCCCGGTCAGCAGCGCTATTACGACACGCTCGCGGCCAACAAGGCGATGAACGAGCAGGCGTACAGCGCGACGATGGCGCGCCTGAACAACATCCAGGCGCTAATGCAGCAGTCCAACATGACGCAGGATCCGGCGCAAAAGGCTGATCTGCAGAACCGGATGGCCGCGGAAGAGGCGATGGTCACAAATGACCAGACGCGCCTGCAGCTCACCGCGCAGTTGCAGAAAACAGAGCTGCAGCTTGCCGAACAGCAGCGCGACCGTGAATTCGACAACGCATTCCTGGGGAAAACCAATGGTCAATAAGACACTTCTAGGCTCAATAATCGCTTTGCTGGTCGCGATCGCCGGCTACCTCGGATACCTCGCGTGGGATCGTCACCAGCACAACCTGCAGGAAGAGCAACAGCAGCAGCAGGATCTGAAGTTCGATGCGGCGTTTCTCGGCACGACGCCCGAGAAGCTTGCCGCTGAGCGTAAGGCGAAGGGTATCAACGCTGCAAGCGACGATGCCGAAGCCCGCGCGGCCGGGCTGAAGTAATCCGGCTCGTCCAACAATCACTGACCGAAGCAGGAGATATCCGTGGCAGACGTCCAGCTTTTCACCTCAATGACCAATTCGTTCGACAAGAACGTTTTGAACACGATCTCGACCGGTTCGAGCAACATCATTGCGCTGATCTCGCCATTGATGGCCACCTGCTTCAGCATCTATGTCCTGTTGATTCTCTGGACGTACTGGCAGGGGCGCAACGACGAGCCGATCAACGATTTCCTGATGCGCATGGCAACGTGGGCGCTCATCCTGACCTGCGGGATGAACATCCAGTTCTACAGTGAGTACGTCGTTCCATTCTTCAATGGTTTTGGCGAACAGATGGCCGGCGCGTTGACCAACGGTAGCAACCCGGTGTCCGGCCTCGACAACCTGCTCAATGCATACATCAACGCAGCGCAGGCGATCTATGCACAGGCGTCCGGCCTGAAGGTTATTGCGGCCATCTGGACGATCGCGCTGATGATCATTTTCGGTGGCCCGTTCATGGCGATAGCCATTGCGTACATCATTCTGGCGAAGTTTGCGCTTGGGCTTCTGCTCGCACTCGGTCCGTTGTTCATCTCAGCGGCGCTCTTCCCGCCGTCGCGACAGTTCTTCTGGAACTGGGTCGGTCAATGCATGAACTACACCCTGCTGGTCGCGCTCTTCGCGGCTGCATGTGCACTCGAAGTCAATTTCGCGATGGGCGTGGTACCGCTGAACGGATCCCCCTCTATCGCGCAGGTCATTGACCTGGACATCATGGGGCTGGCCTTCTGGGTTATTTCGCTTAACCTGCCGGGTTTGGCTTCGTCTCTCGCGGGCGGTGTCGGTATCTCGACGATGGTGGGCAACCTGGGTAGCGTCGCGAGATTTGCTGGCTCGCTTGGAAAAATGGGCGGCGGCGGATCGCCGAAGACCGGCGGTAGCTTGAGTGAGGCGTAAAAAATGATCAGGTTATTCAAGACAATCGCACGTTGGTGGCTTATCGCGGCGGTGGTGGCAACGATCGGCGCGATGGTATCGATCAAGCTGTTTTACTAGATGCCACGCAATACGCCTGTTTTGCTCAATCCAAAGGAGAAACGGAGACCATGAAATCTCCTGTCGCTATTTTACTGATGGCCTTCGCGCTGCAGGCGTGCAGCTCGGCGCCAAAGCCACCCGAGCCGACTGGTCAGTGGGTACCCGTCAATCAACCGTTGGCCCAGCAGTCGGGCCATACGGAACCGAAGTGAGGAACAGGATGGCATCGACTATCAGGCAATGGTTTGCGTCGGGAGCGAACGCGCGGAAACGTAAGGGGATCCCGGCCGGGTCGACCACGCGCGCAGACGCGCCGGTGAGCGGTGTTGAGTCAGGTGAGCGCGATGCGGTCAGCTGGTACCTGAAACAGGCACAGGCCTTCGAAAAGTCGAAGGTCGAAGCAGCGGAAGAGAAGGCCCGTATTGCGGACCGGCGCTCGGTGTTATCGGGCGTTGTCGCTCTCGCCGCTGTTTCTGGCATGGGGGCTTTAGGACTCCTAAAGCGGCCGAACCCGCCGGCTGTGCTGCGCGTGAACGACACGACAGGGAAGGTGGATGTGTTGCCGACGACCGCGAACGGACACGTTACGTTTTCCGAGAAGACCGATCGCGCGGATCTGCACCGTTACGTCGAACTGCGCGAGAGCTACGACTGGGAAACGATTTCGGACACGCACGCCGCGGTGATGTTCATGAGCGACGACCACGAGAAGGAAGCCTATGACGGGTTCGTGCGCGGCCCTGCGGGCCCACTCAAGCTGCTGAAGGATCAGGCGCGGGTCATTGCACACGTCGGCTCGATCACCTTCGTGGGAACGACAGCACAGGTGTTCTGCTCGCGGCAACTGGTTTGGCTCAACGCGGCCGTAAAGCGTCCGGATCCGACGTACTGGATTGCGACGGTCGCATTCGAGCGTGTGAACGTTCCGGAAAAGCAGGACCAGCAGGATCTCAACGCGGACGGTTTTCGCTGCACCAGCTACGAGGTCACGCGCGACTGGACCCGGGCGCCTGCCGATGCTGCGCCGGCGTCGGGCTCTGCGGCAGCCGGAGGTGGAGCATGAAAGGACGAACGATCCGGATGTCAGCAGGCGCAGCGGCGGTCGCACTAAGCTTCGCGTTGGCGCCGATCCACGCGCGAGCGCTCGAAACGCCGCGCAGCTGCGGTTCAGACCCGCACATCCAGTGCGCGACTTACGATCCGGACCAGGCCTATCGTGTGGCGACCATGCCGGGGCGTGCGGTGATGATCCAGTTCGAGCCAGGCGAACACATCATCAACAGCGGCGAGGGCATCGGAGACGGCAAGGCCTGGCACGTGGCCATCAACGACAGTGGCGCGATGCTCAAACCGGGTGCGCCGCAGCCAGAAACCAATCTTCTGCTGGTCACCAACCGGCGCACCTATCCGCTCTCGCTTGTTGACGTGTCGGCCGTACAGCCGGCGACATGGATACTGCGTTTCGATTATCCGGACACGCGTGCCAAGGCGGCGAGCGCGCAGCTGCGCCGGCAGGAAGCGGTTAGCGCAGCGCTGGGCGGTCAGCAGGGCAATGGGCCAGCGGTTCCAGCATCGATCGCGAACAGCGTTGGCGTTGCGAAATCCACGCCTGTGGCGTCGGTTCCTGCGGCCAATATCCAATACATGATGCGTGGCGACCACGCACTCGCACCGACTGCACTTTGGGACGACGGCCGATTCACGTACTTCAAGTACTCAACCGCGCGTGACCTGCCGACGATCTTCACGAAGCTTCCCGACGGTGGCGAGGCGACGGCGAACTTTCATATGGAGGGCGATACGGTCGTCGTGCACGAAGTGTCGAAGTCGTTTGTCATCCGCTACGGTCAGTCGGTGCTGGGTATCCGCAACGACGGCTATTCGCCTGATGGTCATTACAACCGTGCGGGCTCGTCGGTACCGGGCAGCGCGCGCATCGCGCGTGACCATACCGATGCATCGACGAACTGATCAGGGAGCGAACAGGGTATGACTGAACGAAACGAAATGGAACATGCGGCGTCGACCGACGTCGGCCCGCAGCCTTCGCTCGACCTGCCGGGCCGTCGGAAAACGCGTGTGGGCAAGCTGCGTCTGGTGCTGCTCGCGCTCGCCGTTATTGCGCTGGGTGCATCGGGCGTCACGATCTATCTGCAGCGCCTGTTCCAGCAGCATCAGGACGCGAAACAGGCGGCGCTGACAAAACCGAAAGACAGTGGCGCGAGTGACGCCGGTGCGGATCTGGAGACGCAGAAGGAACGTATCAAGCGCGCGGAAGATCAGGCCCGTGCAGCGTCGGAGGCTGCGGCCGCCGCTGCCGCGAATTCCCACCTCGCGACGCCGGCCGGCGCGGCATCGCAGACGAACGGACAGGCGGTGGCCGTGAGCAACCAGCCGCGGCCGCTCACGCCGGCCGAGCGCCGCCTGCAGGGCAGCGTGCTCGTTGCGAGCGGCAATAACGATTCCGGCGAGAGCAACGATGGTCCCGTAGCATCAAATGAAACTCCAGGTGACAGCGGTGGCAACACCGGCGGCGGCAACGCCGGGGCCAGCGGCCATGATGCGTCTGGTCTGGCAGGTCTGGCGAAGTCGATGGGTCTGTCAGCGCTGCGCGGCGGCAGTGCAGGCGGTGCGCCCAGCTCAACCAGCAAGGCGGACGCGGGCGACGGCAAGGGCTCCGCGATCGACCAGTCCTTGCAGCCGTCAAAGCTGCAGCCGATGCAGGCCTCGTTCCGACCGAACCGGCATTACCTGCTCGGTCGCAACACGATGATCCGCTGTGGTCAGTCGACGGCGATGCGTACCGACCGGCCGGGCCTGATCGGGTGCCCGATCGCGCAGGACGTGTGGTCCGACGATGGCACAACGCTGCTCGTTCGCAAGGGTGCGATGGCGAAGGGCGAGCAGCGCGATGCGGTGATCCAGGGGCAGGGCGTGATCGGCGCGATCTGGGACGAGATCGACGACGGCGACGTACACATTCCACTGAACTCGCCGGCTACCGATCCGTTGGGTGCCGCGGGTATTCCAGCCTATGTTGACGAGCACTTCTGGCTGCGGTTCAAGGGCGCGCTGATGGTCAGCCTGATTGGCGACTTCGGCCAGGCGCTGGCGAACAAGGCAACCGGGTCTGGCCAGCAGATCACGTTCTCCAACAGTTCGAACGCCACGCAGGATGTGGCCGCGGAGACGCTGCGTAACACCATCAACATCCCGCCGACGGCTTATTCAAACCAGGGTTCTGTAATCAATATCTTTGTGGCGCGCGACATTGACCTGACCGGCGTGTACGAGAACGTCGACGCGCAGGGCAACCCTATTGGCCAGAACGGGCAGCAATGAGGAGCGGACCCATGAACCTGAAGATCACCTACCCGAACGACTTCCCGTTGCATGGTCTCGATCGCGACATGTTCGAGACCAAACTACGCAACGCACTGCGTTTCTGTTTCTACGGCAACACGGTCCGACAGCTGGCCGACCGAGTCGATGCACGGCGTGCGCGTGTTGTTCCCGATGCCTTGCCACTTCGGCAGATTGCCGACGAGCACGCGTTCGAGGATTGCATGACCCTCGACGGGTGCCGGATCGACGACATGTCAGCGCCGCTCCGGCGCAACCTGTTGCGCATTGTAGGGGCGCGTATCGGGCTGACGATCTCGGAGTGGGGCGACAGCGCGTTGCCGTCGCTCGATGAGCCAGCCAATCACGCGGTCGGTAACGCAACGGAATCATACGCAACTAACCGTCAATCGGCCGAACCCGCACCGATTCCCCAACGCCTTGCGCCACGCACATCACGAATCCTGCTTGCAACGGGGCTCTGCGCAGCGGCGATTGGCGGTGCTGCCTGGAGATTGACCCGGCCGGCCGCGCCTCTGAGCGCAACCGTGGTTTCCACGTCGCCGGCGCAAACGCTCCGCGAGCTGGCCAGCAGCGTGCCGGATGATCGCCGCCCGTATCGCGTGTCAGTGCAGATCGAGCCGCAGGATACGGGCACCACGCCTCGTTGATTCTGCGCGGCACCATGTTGAACGGATGTGACCCTGAACCAGAAAGGAGTGCGAATGAGCGCAGTCGTAATCGATGTGATCGAGAAGGGCACGATCGCCCGCAGCTTTCTCAAACAGATGGGCATCTCGAACTTCTTCGACGGGAGCCTCACCGAAGTTGCGATCAACCGTCCCGGTGAGATCTGGACACAGGGCAGTGCCGGATGGCGACGGCACGATGCACCGGCCTGCTCGCTCGATGCGTGCTTCAAGCTCGCCAACGCGCTGACGGTGATGAAGGGCGGCAAGTTCTCGACAAAGGAGCCGATTCATCCGGTGGTCCTGCCCGAGGGCCAACGTGGACACGTGCTGATGCAGCCGGCCTGCGAGCAGGACACGATATCCATAACGATCCGGATCCCGTCAGACGTGCGCTTCTCGGTCGCCGAGTACGAGCGCAACGGCTGGTTCGAGGGCTATCGGGACGTGTCGCCGCGCCGCGACATGTCCCAGTCGCTGGACCTGCAGCCGTTCGAGCTCGAGATGCTCGAGGCGAAAGGTCAGCGCAACGTCACGCGCATGCTCGAGCTTGCGGTTGCCAACCGGTTGAACATTGTGCTCGCCGGCGGCACCGGCTCCGGCAAGACCACGCTGAACAAGGCGCTCTCAGACCTCGTCTCGTCCGACGAGCGGATCGGCACGATCGAGGACACGCCGGAGCTGTCGCTGCCGAACCACACGAACCGCGTGCATATGTTTTTCAGCGACACGCTGCCGGCGAAGGAACTGGTGCGCTCCACGCTGCGCATGAAGTTTGACCGCGTGTTCCTTGCCGAGCTGCGCGGCGACGAGACGTGGGACTACATGACGCTGCTCAATACGGGCACGCCCGGCGGCATCACGACCGTGCATTGCAACGATGCGCGCTCGGCACCGTCGCGCATCGCGACGCTGGTCAAGCAGAGCGCCGTCGGCCAGACGCTCGACTGGCAATTCATCATGGAACAGGTGCGCGTAACGGTTGATCTGGTTCTCTTCATGCGCAACAAGCGGCTCACCGAGCTCTGGTACGACCCGATCGGCAAGGCGCAGCTGCTGGGTTGTGTCTCATGAGCGCCGATGCCGCAGCGCAGATGATCGAACAGATCGCGATCAGCCTGTGCGGTGCGCTCGCCGTGTTTCTGTCGCAGGACCGGCGTGCGCACTGGCGACGCTGGGCCTGCATCTTCGGGCTGGCCGCGCAGCCGTTCTGGTTCGACATGGCGTGGCGAGCGCATCAGTACGGCGTGCTCGCGCTGTGCTTTGTCTATACGGCGTCGTGGGCGCGCGGTTTCACGGCGCACTGGCTCGTCCGCAGGGAGGACCGTGTATGAACTTCGCGATCAGCGATATCGAGGCGGCGATCGAGGGATGGCGCATGCGTTCGCCGTCGGACGAAGCATTTGCTGCCAGCACAGAGGCCCGAGCGCTGGCGCGGCTCTACGGCGCCGTGATCGTGCACGGCCGCGAGGGTATCACCGATGCCGGGCTGGACGACGCGCAGCGCGACGCCCTGCGGATCCTGTCCGCCGATCCACCCGGAGAGTTCCCGCAATGAAGGCAGATCTTCCGGTTCCCGCGATTGTCGATGCCGCGGACGCGACCGATGACAGTCAGTGCAAATGGCGACCGTCCGGCGACTTTGGGCTGGTCCACCCGTCGGGCTGGACGATCGCGCGGTACTCAGTCTATGACGAGTGGCGCTACCTGCTGTGGGAGCCGATCGATCGCTGTACGGCGGCCAACAGCAACCAGTTCCACGGACCCTTCGATAACGTGCGCGACGCGATGCGCCTGCATCGCGACCTCACCGCGCATCTGCAACAACAGGAGATGGCCGCATGACAACGCATCTGAAATTCCGCATTGGCGAAAAGTGGATCTGCATCGAGGACGGCAACGGTTATGCGCCGGATCACCCGGATCACGTGACGTTCGCGGTGCGCGACGTTAAGGCGAGTGGCAAACCGGGCGGCCGTGTCGCCGCTAACTTTTCGGTCCGTCGACGCACGGTGCTGGAAATCGGGCTGCGGCTGCTCGAGCTCGCCGAGCGCATGACGCCGGAAACAACCTGGCAGAACAGCCAGACGGTGGGCGAGACCGGCCAGCCGCCGCTGACGTTCACCTTCGGAGAGGACGATCGCGCGGTGCTGGACCGGCTCCTTGCTGACAGACCGCTCAATTTCGCACGCCATGCCTATGCGAGCGCCGAGCGCCTTCGTGCCCGCATGCCGGTCCTTCGCGCCGCGCAGCGCGTACTCGAACACTGCGACGACGAGACGGCCGCAGGCCTGCATGTGCTGATCGCGGCCGCCGATCAGGCCGGCGGGTTCCCTGCGAAGCCGATCGTCGGATTTGACGCGGCCGAATTTGAGGTCGATAGCGATGCAGCCACCCACTGAGGACCGACCATGCCGAAGCCGTTTCGAATTCTGATCCCCATGGCGGTCTTCCTGCTGATCCTGTGCGGCTTCGCGTTCCTCGGCCAGTTCGCAGGCGGCCAGCTTTTCACGAAGATGCAGAAGCTGCCGGAGGGCAGCGCGGGCGTGTTCACGCTGTACGACTACTGGCATGCCTACGGTGACGTGCCTGCGGTGGTGCGCGCGCTCAAGGTGTGCACGCTGCTGTCGGTGGTCATCACCGGCCTGCCAGTGGTCGTGATCACGATGGCGCTCGTGTCGGGCCGCAAGCGCCTCGCCCAGTTTGGCGAGGCCCGGTTCGCAACCCGTAACGACATTGTGAAAGCAGGCCTGCTGGAGAGGAAATAACCATGACCATTTCACAACATCTGTATCCGCCGTTCATTGTCGGCAAGTACAAGGGTGAATACCTGAAGTATTACGGCCAGGATTTTCTGATGGCTGCCGCCGGCACCCGCTCCGGCAAGGGCACGTCGCTCGTGATCCCGAATCTTCTCACCTATCCCGATTCGGCCGTGGTCGAGGACATCAAGGAAGAGAACTACCACTATACGTCCGGCTACCGGCGGGCATGCGGCCACGAAACCTACCTGTGGGCGCCTTTCTCGGAAGACGGCCGCTCGCACGCTTACAACCCGCTCGAATACATCGCCAGCCGACCCGCCTATGCGCGCGTTGGCGACGTGATGACGATCGGCGAACACCTGTATCCGTCCAACGTCGATGCACGGCTGAAGTACTGGAACGACAACGCCCGCAACCTGTTCATCGGGATCGTGCTGTATCTGCTGGAAACGCCCTCGCTGCCATGCACGTTCGGCGAGGTGCTGCGGCAGGCCTCCGGCAAGGGCAGGGCGATCCGTGAACACGTCTCGTCGATCGTCAGCACGCGTGCCGATGCAGCGCATGCGACTGACGGGCTGCCGGCGCTCACCTTCGAATGTCTCGATGCGCTGAACCGCTTCCTGTCGCAGTCGAAGGAAGCGTTCGCGAACATCGTATCGACGATGACCGCGCCGCTGAACGTCTTCAGCAATCCGGTGGTCGACGCGGCAACCAGCCGCTCGGACTTCGATCTGGCCGATGTGCGCAAAAAGCGCATGTCGATCTATGTGGGCATCAAGCCGGGCGACCTGAAGGCCGGCGCGCTGCTGGTCAATCTCTTTTTCTCGCAGCTGATCGACCTGAACACGCGCGAGCTGCCTGCCGAGAATCCTGCGCTCAAATACCAGTGCGCGCTGATCCTGGACGAATTTGCAGCGCCCGGCAAGATCGACATCATCGATACGGCCAACCCGTTCATTGCTGGCTACAACCTCCGGCTGATGCTGATCTTTCAGGGCATGTCCCAGATCGAGGATCCGAAGCTGTACGGCAAGCACGGCGCCGAAACGCTGGCGATCAACTGCAAGATGCGCAGCCTGTATGCGCCGCGTACGGTCAAGGAATCGGAAGAGTACTCGAAGATGCTGGGGACCTTCACGTACATGGCGCGCTCGCGTAACCGCAGTCGCGGGCGGAGTTCGTCGACGAGCACCAATGAGTCGGAGCACGGCAGGGCACTGATGATGCCGCAGGAGCTGCGGGCGCTGAAGCACAACAAACAGATCATCACGATCGAGGGGTGCGAGCCGATCCTGTGCGAGAAGGCGTTTTTCTATGAAGACGCCGAGCTCGTCGACCGGCTCGTGCGGCAGAGCCCTTACCTGCGGGGTGTGATGGCGAAGCTGGAGAAAACCAATCGCCGGCGCGCCTGGTTCGGTTTCGGTCCGAAGTTTCCCAATGAAGTACAGATGAAACACGCCGCGTTCGTCGCGCGCGAACTGTGCGCACCCGTGCCAAAGATCGACGTCGAGCAGTGGTGGCAGACGCAGAACGCGGCCCGCCGCGCGCAGCAGGCCGCGGCGGCCGCAGACGCAGCCACACAGTCGGCCGGTCTGGCGCGTGACGTCCGGGAGCACGAGATCGGCGTACTCGCGCCTGTTCATCTCGCCAACCGTAACAGCATCCGCGCGTCGCTTTTCCAGTTGATGCCTTATCTGCGAGAAGTCCTGCCGGACGCGGCCGCCGCCGTGTCGGCGCAAACCGCAGCATCTCAATCACAGCCTGAACCGCAAGGAGTGACCGTATGAACGAGATCGAATTTCCCGCCGACCGGATCGACTACCGCGAACGCGACGCGGCAAACGCGGACGATGCGTCGACCATCCGCGCGCGCGTCACGCCGCCGGCGAACGAGCCGGACGCGGGCGCCGTGCCCGGCAGTCCGGAAACGCCGGTCGATGACGCAACCGAAGAGCGCCTGAAGAAGATCCGCGCGGCCGATCGGGAGAAGGTCGAGAAGCTTCTCAAACGCGACCCATTGCCCAACGCAGCGACCAGCACAGCCACCGACGAGTCGGTGAAGCCGGCCGCCGGCACCGGCAAGCCACTCGGGAAGAAGGGCGATGGGCCGGAGAACACCATCCGCCCGAAACCGGTTTTCGAGAAGACTGGCTATGACGTGCCGAAGTCGGTCACTAACCAGTATGTCGCGCATGAAGGCAAGTTTCTCGATCGCAAAAGCGAGACGGTGCACTTCGAGGACAAGGGCCGCTCGCTGTCGACGGCCAGCGAGGACCGCGACGTGATCGCACACATGGTCGAAGTCGCGAAGGCGAAGAACTGGGGTGAGCTGCAGCTTAAGGGCAGCGAAGAGTTTCGGCGGCAGGCGTGGATCGCCGCCGAACTCGCTGGCGTGCCGACGCGTGGCTTCAAGCCTGGTGCGCAGGATCGGGCAGTACTGACCGCTGCGCGCGAGGCGATGCGCATCGGGGCCGGTGACAAATCCAATGATACGGACAAGGCGCGCACGAATAAGATGGAGGCAGCAGACGCAGTGGGGCAAAAACCCGCCGCGCCGGAGTCGGCGAAACCGGCCACTCCGGGACGTGAAAACACCGCGCCCAGAGGCAACCCGACGCCCGCCACGCAACCGTCTGCAGCTGCGCCGGCGAGCCCCGTTCAGACCGCGCCAACGCTGGCCGGTGTCACGGCGGGGGTGCTGGTGGCGCACGGTCCCGCCCCGTTCAACCACGATGAAAAGCAGAACGACAGCTACTACGCGACGGTGCGGACAGAGGATGGCGAGCACACCGTCTGGGGACTGGACATCGAGCGCGCGATCGGCGAAAGCGGTGTGCAGCCCGGTCAGCGGATCGAGCTGGAAAAGGGCGGCAGCAAGACGGTAACAGCGCAGCAGCGCCAGTTCGACGAGAAGGGTACCGAACTCGCGTCAAAGTCAGTCGAGAGCCGACGTAACGAATGGCTGGTGTTCTCGCCCGATGTGCCGGGCCTGCCCACGCGCGAGCAGCGCGAAGCGCTGGCCAGCGCGCGCCGCGACGCCGATGAGCGCCGACAGATTAATGAGGCACGCGAGCGGTTCCTGAACGGAGACTGGAAATACTCGAAGGAACAGCGGAAGACGCTCGATGAGGCACGCGAGCGCATCAAGGCGCAGGCCGCGCGCGAGGTGCTGCGTGACGAGATCAAGGGTCTGCCGGAGCAGCAGCAGGAGAAGCTGATGGGGGAGTTCGAAAGCGCCGTGGCCGAGGCGCGCGCAACTAACCGGCCACTGGACGTGCCTATGCCTCAAGTAAGCGAAGCAACGATCGAGGCCGTGCGCGAGCAGATCGAGCGGGAGCAGCGAGGCCAGGCTCACGCAGCACAGCAGGGCACCCAACAGGCGACGCCGGAGCGCGGACAGGACCTGCAGTCGCAGACCGCCGAACACGACGGGCCGACGCTCGAAATGGAACCATAAGGCGGGGGAGAACAACGGGCGGCCGCGATCACCTCGCGACCGTCATCGTCAAATCGAACAACAGGAGCAAACCATCATGAAGATCGCTGTAATCAACTTCTCAGGCAATGTTGGAAAGAGTACCGTTGCACATCACCTTCTCGCGCCACGGCTGGAAGGTGCCCAGGTGATTCCTGTCGAGTCGATCAACTCAGACGACAGCGAAAAAGGATCGGCGATGCGTGGGAAGGAATTTGGGGAACTGCAGGACAAACTCATGACCTTGCGGCATGCCGTGGTCGATATCGGGGCATCGAATGTCGAAGACTTTGTCTCGCTGATGCGTGACTATCACGGTTCTCACGAAGACTTCGATGCCTTCGTCGTACCGACCGTTCCTGCGCTTAAACAACAGGTCGATACAATTTCGACGTTGCGCGCACTCACCGGAGAAATCGGTGTGCCGGCAAACCGCATTCGCGTTGTGTTTAACACGGTCACCCCGAAAGATGACGTGTCAAAGATTTTCTCGAAAATTTTCGACTACTACGCGGAAAACCGCAATTTCGTCTTGAATCGCGATGCGGTGATGTATGAGAACCCTATCTACGAAAAGATCAAGGCTTTCGATCGCTCCATCATCGATATTCGCAACGATCCGACCGACTATGTCGCGATGAACGCCGAAGCAATGGAGAGCGGAGAGCCCGAGGAACATCTTGCACAGATTCGCCAACTGGTTGCAATCAAACGTCTGGCCGCACGGGTAACCACCGAACTGGACGCAGTCTTCGAACTCGTGGTGCATTGATGGGCGCATCGGACGATTCGATCCGCGAGGAACTGATCGGCGCAGTACTGGGTGAGCTATCGCTGTTGCGACGGGACGTGAAGGGTCTGTCCCAGCTGCTCGATACCACGGGCAAGCAGTTCAAGGACGACGGTGAACTTACGCTGCTGCGCTTCACGTCCCGCTACGAGCAATTCCTCAACCAGTTCGCTGCATCGAGCACCGATGTGCTGGCCGAAGCGGGACGGTTTTCGGAGGCCCGCGATCAACTGCTTGGCGAGATATCGCTCAGGCAGTACGACGAAGCCAACGGACGAAGCCGCGATCTGCTGCGCGAGGTCTTGCGCGAAGAGCGCGGCCGCGGTCGTCGTATCGGCCGAATCGAATTGGCCGCATGGACCGTGTGCGCCACGCTTGGCTCCGCGGCGCTCACAGTCGGAGCCCTTGCGGCACTGCGCCTTCTGACCACCTGACAGGAGATCTCATGAAACGACTGATCGCAATATTAATCTGCGGCGCGGTCGCCACCCAGACAGTGGCGCTGGCCGACGACGACAACCCGTCCGCCTGCGGTGCCGTCTTGTGTCTTGCCGGTCTAATCGCCGGCGGCAGTGCCGGCGGGGACTGTAAAAACTATATGACAGGTTACTTTTCCATCGTGAAATTCCACCACGGTCACTTCGATGAGACAGGCACTTCGAATGCCCGTAGCGATTTCACGGACCAGTGCCGTAGCGTTGGACCGGATACGAAGAAAGGTGTGAACGACCGGTACGGAAACGTTCAATCTGGTCCGTGACGCGTAGCCGCTCTCTCAGGTCCTGCCAATATTTTGCCCTCGGAAGTCAGGACTTTTTACGGTGCCGGCTACGGCCCGCAGTCGACAGCACGCGGTAGCAGGCTTCCGGGTTCGGCCACAAACCGCCGTTCGAATGGGTCGTCAGTCGGACATTCAGGCGTCGGGTCCGCTCCCTAAGCGGTCATCTGATTATCAAAGACGAACGCTCCTTCATCGGCTTTTGCTGCCGTTGGAGTATCTGCTGCGGTGAGGCGATTCATAGGCACATTGCCGCCGTTCGCGCTGTAGTTGGTTCAGAAGTCAGATGTCGTTGCGAGAGAACGAGTACTGCGATCCGCTCACTTATAGCGACCGCGCCAGCGCGACGGCCGCTCGCAGAGCACTGACATTTTGCACAGTTTCGGGGCGCGGACGCGGGACGAAACGACGATTGAGCAGATACCCGGCAGGTGACCTTTTCCGGCGAAAACCGCTGCGTTTGCTGCCTGCCTGGAGCCCAGCTTTTCGGCTCAGGAGAGCGGTAACGCTACGCGCCTTGAATCCTCACGCGCAGAACGGAGATGTCGCTCCCCCGTTGCGGTGTCATACTCAGACCAGTTTTTTACGATGTGACTTCGCCGTCTGATCGAATCAGGTCTACCGCTCTCCCATAGCATGCGTCTATGGGACGCACCAGCGCGGGGATACTTCACTAGTCTTTTTGGCGTTCCGATACTGGCTTCAACTTGATGCGGATCAGTACGAGGCATACCGCCTCGTGATCGGAAAGACGGAGATAGACGATGTCGAAACAGGCGCGTTATTGCGTAATTGGAGCGGGTGCTGCGGGCCTGGCAGCGCTGAAGACATTGACCGACGAAGGCTTCGCGGTGGACTGTTTTGAAAAGGGCGAGCAGGTCGGCGGCCACTGGCATCACGACTACGATGCGCTGCATTTGATCACGCCGAAGAGCAGTTCGTTTTTCGACGGCTTCCCGTTGCCGGCTTCGTACCCGATGTATCCGAGCCGTGAGCTGATCGCAGCCTACATGTGCAGCTACGCCGAGACCTTCGGCCTGAACCGGATGATCACGTTCCGGACCGCCGTCGAGCGCATCGAGCCGCTGGGCGAGCGTGGCCGCGACGGCTGGCGCGTGACGCTGTCGGACGGCGCGGTGCGTGACTACACCGGCGTGATCGTCGCGAACGGGCACTTGTGGGACCAGAACATCCCTGCGGTGGGC
This sequence comes from Paraburkholderia madseniana, assembly GCF_009690905.1. GTDB lineage: Bacteria > Pseudomonadota > Gammaproteobacteria > Burkholderiales > Burkholderiaceae > Paraburkholderia > Paraburkholderia madseniana. Next base: position 6,893 of record NZ_VOSW01000058.1, on the reverse strand, counting down.
AAAGGCTATACGGGCCGGTCGATCCATTCGGGCTCGTACCGCAACACCAGCGAGATCGAAGGACGGGTGCTGGTGGTGGGCTTCGGCAACTCGGGTTGCGATCTCGCGGTGGATGCCGCGCAAAGCCGCATGGACGTGACGATCGCGATGCGCTGCGGTCAGGTGTTCCAGCCGAAAACGTTCTTCGGCGTGCCGCGTGGAGAAGTGGCCGCGCTCAACGCGCTGCCGCCGGAGTTGGCGAACATGGCGACGATGTCGCTGATCAACACGGTATTCGGCACGCACGAGAATTACCCCGGCATGCCCGCACCGGAAACCTACGATCTCGAGAAGCAGCCACCGGTCGTCAACTCGCTGCTGCTTTACTGGATTCAGCACGGGCGTATCAAGGTCGCGCCAGGTCTGCGCGCAATCGACGGCAAGCGGGTGACGTTCACGGACGGCACGGAAGGCGAGTTCGACACGATCCTGTGGGCCACAGGCTTCAAGACGACGCTGCCGTTCCTCGACACATCGCTGTTGGAGTGGCGCGACGGGGTGCCGTTGCGCACGGCGGCGATGACGTTGCCGACGACGCTCGAATCGCTGTACTTCGTGGGCCTTACCGCGCCACGCGGCGCGCAATGGCCGGTGTACTGCACGCAAAGCCGCCTGATTGCACGCTTCATGAAGCAGCGCGAGCAGGGCACCGACGATCTGGCCGAGCGCTTTGCAGGTCTGCAGACGGCGGACTCGCGCATCGACATCGTGCGGCGTGTGTGGCAACAGAACCTCGATGAGACTACCCGGCAACTCGACGCCATTGCGCAGCAACCCGCCATTGCGGTCGAGACCGAATCCGATTTCGTGGTCTGACAACGCGCCGGAATAAGGGCGTGATAAAAAGTTGGAGACACTCAACCAACGGGTCGCCGTATAGAAGAGCGTGCAATTGACGGACGCCAGTTTTTGAAAGGGGCGCGCTACCGCGTCGGACGTCGGGAAGGATGGCGGGCAGGTTTGTTGCGGCGAACGTGAGAGCCGCCCATTGCCGCAATCCTGAACGACACTGCCGTGGTCGCCGACATTTGCCGGCAGGCGCGTGAGATGCGCGCCTCTCCGACCCTACCTGTGGACAGAAGTTGAGAGAGGTTCAAATGGTTACGAAAAGCTTGTCGACTAACGACATTCATGGTTTCAACGCATCGCCGCAAGGCGCGCACACGGACACGTCCTCGTTGCGACGCGCCGTGATCGGCGTGACCTGCGGCAACATGATCGAGTGGTTCGACTTCGCGCTGTACTCTTCGCTGGCGACCATCATCGGCCACGTGTTCTTCAGAAACCAGGATCATGCAACGCAGTTGCTGTCGATCTACGCCACGTTTGCTGCCGGCTTTCTGATCCGCCCAATCGGCAGTCTGGTATTCGGTCCGATCGGCGACCGTTACGGACGTAGAACCGCGCTCACGCTCAGCATCACGCTGATGTCGGTCGCGACGTTCTGTATCGCTTTTCTGCCGGGCTACGACAGGATCGGCATCGCGGCTCCCATTCTTCTGCTGTGCATCCGGATGCTGCAAGGTTTGTCGACGGGCGGTGAATATGGCGGTTCGTGTACGTTCATTGCCGAGCATGCTCCTGACGCGAAGCGTTCTTTCATGACGAGCTGGCTCGAATTCGGCAACATCTCCGGCTTTCTGATTGGCGGCGCAGTCGTGAATGTGCTGACTTTCTCGTTGGGCACCGAGAGCATGGCTGCATGGGGATGGCGCATTCCGTTCGTGATTGCGGGCTTCGCCGGGCTGGTTGCGCTCTATCTGCGGCTGAATGTCGATGAATCGCCGGTGTTCCGTCAAATGCAGGAGAACGAGTCGCATCAGAAAGGGCTCGCGCAGAAGCGCAGTCTCGTGCAACTGCTGATCGCGGAGTGGCCGCAGCTTCTCAAATGCGCGGGGCTGACGGCAGTCTTCAACATTACCTACTATGTCGCGCTCGGCTACCTGCCTGGCTATCTGTCGGATGTCGCGGGGCATCCCGTCGAATTCGGCAATCTGCTGGCAATGGTCGCCACGCTGGTGATGCTGGCTCTGATACCGTTTGCGGGAATGCTGTCCGATCGCTTCGGTGGCGTGAAGATGATTCGCTTCGGATGCCTCCTGATTATCGTCGGTGCTATTCCGGCCTTCATGTTGATGAAAAGCTCCAGCGTGATGGTGATTTTCGGTGCGCTGATGACACTGGTGCTGGCGCAATTGATGTTCGAAGGCGCGATGCCGGCGACACTGACTTCTCTCTTCAGAGCCCCGGTTCGATACAGTGGCCTCGCTATCAGCTACAACGTATCGGTTTCGCTTCTCGGCGGCACGGCACCCCTCATCAATACATGGTTGATTCACAGAACCGGCAATCCGCTGATTCCTGCGTGGTACATGATTGGTGGCGCCGTACTCGGCCTCGTCGCGCTGAAGTTCGTCAAGGACTTGACCGGCAAACCTTTGCCAATGTGATCGCAAAGCCGTAAACCGAAGCTTTGCTTCTTCATCACGGTATCAAAAGGACCTGTGCGGCGGCTAGCGAATGGTCGCCGTGCCATAAGCAACGCTCAAACAAGGATATTGAGATGCGAATTTGCTGGGTTCACCCGACGACCAGAACGTCTGCACTGACTCCGTTGTGGACGACGATCGAACAGACCATAGCGCCGATCGTGTCGCCGGGGACCGAAATCGAATATCGGTTTTCGACGGGCAGTGCGAATTTCACCCGATCTTCTTACGCCGAGCATCTGAATTCGGTGCTCATGCTCGATCAGGCTATCCAGGCAGAGAAGGACGGCTTCGACGGCGTGTTTCTCGGCTGCTGGAATGACGCGCTTTGGGAAGCCAGAGAGGTTCTCAAGATTCCGGTTGGATCGGTCGGTGAACAGTCGATGCTCGCGGCACTCGCAATGGGGCGACGCTTTGCCATCGTCACGGTGTCGCAGAAAACGGCGGTCGCCATCGAGCGTGATCTTCTCGCGTATGGCCTGCGCGAGCGCGCAATTGCCCGGCCGGTCAGATCGATTTCACCCGAGTCCGATGGAGATTTGCTGCTTGGCGCCGTCACCGATCCGAACAGTGGCTTCATCGCGCGATTCGAAGCGGTGGCGCGCGAGTGCATTGCGGAGGGCGCCGATGTGATCCTGGTCGGTTGCGCTTACTACGGTCCGTTGGTTCGTCGCGCGGGCTACACCCATGTGTCCGGCACTGGTATTCCCGTCGTGGACTCGACGACCGTCGCTATCAAATATCTCGAAGCGATGATCGGCGTATCGAAGGCGACTGGCTTCACGAAATCAATGGGGCCGACGTTCCAGAATCCGGACGCGGACAAGATCGAAAAGGCGCGTATTGCACTCGGGCCGTTGGCGGCCTGAGTCATTAACGAGGTTGTCTCTGCAATGGAGATAAGGGGGCAATTGCGTCGCTAACCAACTGGCAATAGCCTGCACGTTTTCAGACTCTCCGACTTCAATTCACTTTAATCGAACAGCAATGGCGCTCAGTTTCATCGAGCGCCATTGTTTTTTTTCAAGGCGCTTCACGTCGAAAAACAAGCCGCGCGACGCGACTACGGGTAATCCATACATCGAACAAAGCGATGTAACGCAGCGCTTTGTTCATCCTACGTTGCGCTGTTATTCGCCTCGGCCCACGTGCAGGGGGCTTGTCGTTCCATCTGTCCCAGCAAACTCAAATTCATCCATAGGACATTGCTATGGGAAACATCGGTTTGGGGATACTTCACTAGTCTTTTTGGCGTTCCGATACTGGCCTCAACTTGATGCGGATCAGTACGAGGCATACCGCCTCGTGATCGGAAAGACGGAGATAGACGATGTCGAAACAGGCGCGTTATTGCGTAATTGGAGCGGGTGCTGCGGGCCTGGCAGCGCTGAAGACATTGACCGACGAAGGCTTCGCGGTGGACTGTTTTGAAAAGGGCGAGCAGGTCGGCGGCCACTGGCATCACGACTACGATGCGCTGCATTTGATCACGCCGAAGAGCAGTTCGTTTTTCGACGGCTTCCCGTTGCCGGCTTCGTACCCGATGTATCCGAGCCGTGAGCTGATCGCAGCCTACATGTGCAGCTACGCCGAGACCTTCGGCCTGAACCGGATGATCACGTTCCGGACCGCCGTCGAGCGCATCGAGCCGCTGGGCGAGCGTGGCCGCGACGGCTGGCGCGTGACGCTGTCGGACGGCGCGGTGCGTGACTACACCGGCGTGATCGTCGCGAACGGGCACTTGTGGGACCAGAACATCCCTGCGGTGGGCAAAGGCTATACGGGCCGGTCGATCCATTCGGGCTCGTACCGCAACACCAGCGAGATCGAAGGACGGGTGCTGGTGGTGGGCTTCGGCAACTCGGGTTGCGATCTCGCGGTGGATGCCGCGCAAAGCCGCATGGACGTGACGATCGCGATGCGCTGCGGTCAGGTGTTCCAGCCGAAAACGTTCTTCGGCGTGCCGCGTGGAGAAGTGGCCGCGCTCAACGCGCTGCCGCCGGAGTTGGCGAACATGGCGACGATGTCGCTGATCAACACGGTATTCGGCACGCACGAGAATTACCCCGGCATGCCCGCACCGGAAACCTACGATCTCGAGAAGCAGCCACCGGTCGTCAACTCGCTGCTGCTTTACTGGATTCAGCACGGGCGTATCAAGGTCGCGCCAGGTCTGCGCGCAATCGACGGCAAGCGGGTGACGTTCACGGACGGCACGGAAGGCGAGTTCGACACGATCCTGTGGGCCACAGGCTTCAAGACGACGCTGCCGTTCCTCGACACATCGCTGTTGGAGTGGCGCGACGGGGTGCCGTTGCGCACGGCGGCGATGACGTTGCCGACGACGCTCGAATCGCTGTACTTCGTGGGCCTTACCGCGCCACGCGGCGCGCAATGGCCGGTGTACTGCACGCAAAGCCGCCTGATTGCACGCTTCATGAAGCAGCGCGAGCAGGGCACCGACGATCTGGCCGAGCGCTTTGCAGGTCTGCAGACGGCGGACTCGCGCATCGACATCGTGCGGCGTGTGTGGCAACAGAACCTCGATGAGACTACCCGGCAACTCGACGCCATTGCGCAGCAACCCGCCATTGCGGTCGAGACCGAATCCGATATCACCACCTGAGCTTTAAACGAGAAAGAACATGCAAACACCCAATCAACAGGCAGCCTCCAGAAGCGTACTGGTCACCGGTGCTAATTCCGGTATGGGACGCGCAACCGCGCTGCGCTTCGCTGCTGAAGGCTGGCACGTGGTCGCAGTCGATGTCACTGAGTCGACCCATGGCGTGGAGCAGAACCTCACGTCGGTCGTCGCCGACATCACTGACGAAGCTTCGTTGGCCGCAGGCGTTGCGCAAGCTCTCGACGGCAAGCCCCGGCTCGCAGCCGTGGTCAACGCGGCGGGCATCTTCCCGACGTCGTCGCTCGATAGCTACGACGTCGCCCTTTACCGCCGCATTTTCGACGTCAACGTGCTGGGCACGCTCAACGCCGCCCGCGTTGGTGCAAAGCATATCGGCGCGGACGAAGGTGGCGCGATGGTGTTCTTCGCTTCGGTGGACGCCTTCGCGGTGTCGCGCAACCAGTTGTTGTACAGCGCGTCGAAAGCGGCCGTCGTGGCGATGACCCGCTCTCTCGCGATTGAACTGGCCGAAAGCCGCATCACGGTCAACGCGATCGCGCCGGGCTGGGTGGATACCGAAGGTACGCGGCGCGGTGGCCGCATCGAGGCCGCGATCCCCAGTATTCCGCTCAAACGCGCGGCGTCTGTCGATGAAATTGCGACGTGGGCGTGGAATCTTGCAGGCAACCCGTCGTATATCACCGGCGAGACCGTGTGTATCGCGGGCGGAATCTTCATGCGCTAACCCGCGTCGGTCACGCGTTGGTCACGTCCCGGTCGCGCCGCTCGCTCGATGTGACGAGCTGTGACGGCGGGTTGCCGATCCGTCAGGCCATTCCATTTTTCAATTCTGTACCGGCTTTCTTTTTAACTGGAGTTCATTCATGAGTTCGACCCTCGCAGCCCGCCAAAAAATCCCGTCGGGTGGTCCTTACGAAAATGTGTTCGGCTACTCCCGCGCCGTCAAGGTAGGCGCACACCTGCACATTTCCGGCACCTGCGCACCGGCTGTTCACGAAAAGAGCGATGCCTATACTCAGGCGCGCGCGATCATGGCCGTGATCGAAAAAGTGCTGGGCGAAGCTCAGATGAGCGTCGCGGACGTAGTTCGCACGGTCGTATATGTCCGCGATATCAACGACGCGGAAGCGGTCGCCAAAGCCCATCTGGAAACTTTCGATGCAGTGCGGCCGGCGAGCACGCTGGTCCAGGTCGACTCCATGTTGCGTCCGTGGCAGAAGGTCGAAGTCGAAACCTACGCAATCGCGGACGAGTAACGGGATGCTCCGGGCACCGCCCGGAGTCTCACGCAGGCGGCAAAACAGTCGATCGTTTTATTTGCCGATGTAGAAAAAATAGTTCGGTATCCGATGCATATAGAAGTTACCTATAACCAGCGCAGTTCGACAGGTTTGGAGAGTGATGTGAATTACAAACGCAAGCTGATCGTGGTCGCGGCAGCAGTTGTTGCATCCGGCGCTGCGCATGCGCAGTCGTCGTCCGTGACACTGTATGGCGTCATTGACGTAGGTCTCGATTTCACCAACAACAGTGGCGGAAAGCAGCTCTTCAAGATGCAGGACGGCACGTATGACGGAATGTATGGCAGCCGCTGGGGCCTGAAAGGAGAGGAAGATCTGGGCGGCGGTCTCAAAGCAGTCTTCAAACTGGAGAACGGCTTTAACCTGAACAACGGAACGCTGGGCCAGGGTGGGCGGGAATTTGGGCGGGAGGGGGGG
>NZ_VOSW01000057.1 GCF_009690905.1 Paraburkholderia madseniana | reverse complement strand
TGCTGGTCGCGGAAGATGACGACCAGATTCTCCAGCCACGCATGACGGATCTCGTCGAACTGTTGATCCGAGAGTTCGGTGGACAGATCCACGCCGCCGATTTCCGCGCCGATCGTGTGCGTCAGCGTTCGACCCGGACGCGTCGAATGAAGCCGGTGTAGCGAGCCGGCGCTCGACCAGGCTCCGACGATCACCGACCCTGTAGTTTTTCACGCCGCTGCCGAAAATGCTCAAAATCGTGCGCGTACGCGCACGGACCTTCGCCGCTGATCACAGGACACTGCGCCAGCCGGAGCCAGGCGCGAAACTCTGTACGGGTGGGTTCAGGAATCTCGTCAATCCGGATGTAATGCACGTTATCGCTGGATACGGGGTGGTTCTGGGACAGGTCAAGGAGTTGCCGGGAAAGGATCATTGCGGATTCGTCAGGTGATGTCGGAGCAAAAAACGGGAGGAATTTACCAAATCCTGAAAGGGAGGGGTTGTGCGCAGGAGCAGATGGCGGGAGGACGGCGCCCGTCTGGCCTGCCGTTTCGGATCAAGCGCGGGTCCCGAACTTCGTGATGGGCAATAGCGCAATGCCTCGTCTGGACCTCGTCAGGTTGGGCTCGGAGCCGCGTCGACCCATGTGCCTGCGTCCCCGATGCGTACCGCCTTTGCAAGTTTTCGACAATGCCGTCCAGGCAGCGAGACGGAGATCGCCTAACGACGGTCCCTGGCACGTGTAGTTGATTTGCGAGCGGGTGCCTGGGGCAGGCGGTCGCACAGATCCTTAAGGAGATTTCCGACCCAGGTTCGATCTTCAGCACTCAACCGCTCAAGCTGGTCAGCGATCGTGCAACCGATATCAGTGGCTCTGTTTGAGCCTCGTCCCAGCAGCTTTGCGACCGGTACGTTGTAAAGCTCCGCAAGCTCGAGCAGCCGTGGAATGGTAGGCCAGTTCGCGCCTCGTTCGAAACGACTGATCGTCTCGGAGAATACGCCGAGATGTTCTGCTATCGCTGGACTCACGCTGACGCAGAGGCCTACTAGGAAAACCGCGCATGCGACGGATGCCTGGCACGCAAGGAAAGGAGGGCGATTCGGACGTGATTGCTCGCCCGCTGGGGATCTCAAGTGAAAAACTGCCGGAATCCTCGATCTTCTTGACATCAGTGGTCGCAGTGCACCTATTGCTGCACTGTCTGGCCTGCGCGACGCATGCATGTCCTTGTCTTGGTCACAAACACTTTGCATTCGAAATCGAACCCCGGCGCCGTTATGCAACGTTACTCTCGGCAAAGAAACGCCCCTTTGTTGGCGCCCCAATAAACGGCAACGCGAAAACGCCCGCACCGTAAAGAAAGTGCAGCGTTTCGTGCGCCGGTTGGTGGCTCCTCGTTGCAATGCGGCCAAAAGTGCAGACTTTCCGTCCTTTTCGCTCTGGTGCCAACGGCCTAGAAGCGCCTTCCGATAAGAAATTGAAGTTCATGCTTATTTGTGTGCCCACAATAGTTATCGACATACAAAAAGGTCCGCACTTTCCACGGCGCGGGAAGGCGCACATGACCGTAAATATGAAAGGCATCTGTCACGTTATAGTTATGTTCTATCAATAGCATTGCAAAAATCGCATTCTGTTAATGGCCTCCCTCACATATATTTTTATGTGCAGTAGGCCTGCCGACGCGGGCCATCCCGGTCCAATACACGCTACGACGTCCTCATCGGACGAAGGCTATGCGTGCCGGGTGAAAGTGCCAATACAGCAAAAAGAGCCCATCATGTGATTTCCCGACCGCCCGCCGGCGCTGGTTCGGCGATGCACCGTAGAAGCCAGGCGCCGTGGAAGAACTGGTAGTGGGTACATTCCCCAAGGAGATAGTGCATGTCAAACGATGCAAAGTGCCCGTTCAATCATGCCGCCGGAGGTGGCACGACCAACCGTGACTGGTGGCCAAAGCAGCTACGGCTGGATCTGCTTAGCCAACACTCCAGCAAGTCGGACCCGCTGGACAACGGCTTCAACTACGCCGAGGCGTTCCGGAGCCTCGATCTGGCTGCGGTGAAGAAGGATCTTGCGGCACTGATGACCGACTCGCAGGATTGGTGGCCGGCAGACTTCGGCCACTATGGTGCGTTCTTCATCCGCATGGCCTGGCACAGTGCCGGCACGTACCGCATCGGCGACGGCCGCGGTGGCGCCGGGCGTGGCCAGCAGCGGTTCGCGCCGCTCAACAGTTGGCCGGACAACGTCAGCCTCGATAAGGCTCGCCGCCTGCTGTGGCCGATCAAGCAGAAGTACGGCCAGAAAATTTCCTGGGCCGATCTGCTGATTCTTACCGGCAACGTCGCGCTCGAGACCATGGGCTTCAAGACCTTCGGCTTCGGTGGCGGTCGCGCCGACACCTGGGAGCCGGACCTGGACGTCTACTGGGGCAACGAAAAGACCTGGCTGGGCGGCGATGTCCGTTACGGCAAGGGTGCTGCCGGCAGTGACGACGAAGGCGTGGTCGTGGCCGATCCAGCACTGCACGGCAGCGAAGTCAGCCGCGACGACAACGGACGCAACCTGGAAAACCCGCTGGGCGCCGTGCAGATGGGCCTGATCTATGTCAACCCGGAAGGTCCCGACGGCAATCCTGACCCGCTCGCCGCGGCACATGACATCCGTGAAACCTTCGCGCGCATGGCCATGAACGACGAGGAAACGGTCGCGCTGATCGCCGGTGGCCACAGCTTTGGCAAGACGCACGGCGCCGGTCCTGCCGACAATGTGGGTCCGGTGCCCGAGGCCGCCGGCCTCGAGAACCAGGGGCTGGGCTGGAAGAGCAGCTTCGGCACCGGCAAGGGCGCCGACGCGATCTCCAGCGGACTGGAAGTCACCTGGACCACCACACCGACGAAGTGGGGCAACGGCTTCTTCGAGAACCTGTTCAAGTACGAATGGGAACTGACCAAGAGCCCCGCCGGCGCCAACCAGTGGGTCGCCAAGGATGCCGGCGAAACGATTCCGCACGCTTACGATGCTTCGAAGAAGCAGCGGCCGACGATGCTCACCACCGACCTCTCGCTGCGCTTCGACCCCGTCTACGAGAAGATTTCGCGGCGCTTCCTCGCGAATCCCGACCAGCTCGCCGATGCCTTCGCCCGTGCATGGTTCAAGCTCACTCACCGCGACATGGGACCGCGCGTCCGCTATCTTGGACCGGAAGTGCCCGCTGAAGAATTAATCTGGCAGGACCCCATCCCGGCGGTCGACCACGCACTGGTCAACGATCAGGACGTCGCCTCGCTCAAGCAGAAGATTCTGGCGTCAGGGCTGTCCGTTTCGCAGCTCGTGTCGACGGCATGGGCGTCGGCATCTACGTTCCGCGGCTCGGACAAGCGCGGCGGCGCCAACGGTGCACGCATTCGCCTCGCTCCGCAGAAAGACTGGGCGGTCAACCAGCCCGAGCAACTGGCGAAGGTACTGAAGGTCCTCGAAGGGATCCAGAGCGAGTTCAACGGCGCACCGTCCGGCGGCAAGAAGGTATCGCTGGCCGACCTGATCGTGCTGGCCGGTAGCGCCGGCATCGAGCAGGCCGCAAAAAGCGCAGGCCATCCGGTGACCGTGCCGTTTGCGCCGGGACGCGCGGACGCTTCGCAGGATCAGACCGACGTGGAATCCGTCGGAGCGCTTGAACCCGTCGCCGATGGTTTCCGCAACTTTCTGAAGGGCAAGTACAGTGTCCCGGCTGAGGCGTTGCTGATCGACAAGGCGCAATTGCTGACCCTGACCGCACCCGAGATGACGGCGCTCATCGGCGGCTTGCGCGCCCTGAAGGTCCAGAGCGGGCAGGATTCACATGGTGTCTTCACCAAGCGGCCGGAAACGCTGACCAACGACTTTTTCGTCAACCTGCTCGACATGGGTACGGAATGGAAACCGGTCTCCCGGGACGTGTTTGAAGGGCGCGACCGCAAAACCGGCGAGTTGAAGTGGACCGGTAGCCGCGTCGATCTGGTGTTCGGTTCACACGCCCAGTTGCGGGCGCTGTCCGAAGTCTATGCAAGCGAGGACGGGCAGGCGAAATTCGTTCGCGACTTTGTCGCAGCGTGGGTCAAGGTGATGAACCTCGACCGCTTCGACCTCGCCTGAGCGGGTGTGGGGGGCCGTCAGGGTTGCAACCCTGACGGGACTTTGCTCCACCTTGCGAAGGTAACTCTGCATGTCGCGGTGCGACTCCGGTTATATCGGAGTCGCACCGCTTTTTTTTCGGCGCCCGTGCCATACCGTGCAGCCTGAGTGACTCGAACATTCGCGTCATTACATCAGCCTGCATGATCGTCCTTCCCCTTCCTTAGTCTTCGTAGCGGCCCACTTTGGTCAGCGGCTCGACCGTTGGGTTGCGTGCGGGTGCCAGTCAGTCGATTCAGGGTTTACGCGGTGCACACATACTTGAAAAATCAAGTACACTCGGTCTCAACATGTTTGAAAAATCAAATAAATTAGCTTCTGGGACAAACCCGTGTGATGCGCCTCATCTTCCCTTTGCAGATGAGGTTGCGATGCCTTGAATTGGAGCCGATCAATGAGAAACAAGATTGCACTTGAAGAACACTTTGCGATAGACCTCACTATCGAGCAGTCGAAAATTTATGCGCCTGCCGCCGTTTGGGAAATGCTGAAGTCCAATCTGATGGACATCGAGCAGCAGAGACTCGAGCGGATGGAGCAGGGCGGAACCGAGTATTCAATCTTGTCGCTCAACTCGCCCGGCATCCAGGGTATCCCGGACATCAAGCAGGCGATCGATGTTGCGCGGCGGGCCAATGATGTCCTCGCAGAACATGTTGGCCGCCATCCATCCCGTTTGGGTGGATTTGCCGCGTTGCCTATGCAGGACCCCGAAGCGGCGGCACGTGAACTCGAGCGGAGCGTGAAGGATCTCGGATTCCACGGCTTCATGGTGAACGGCTTTTCCCAGGTGGGCGATGCGGAAAATGTCGTGTACTACGACGCCCCGCAGTACACCGATTTCTGGGCGAGCGCGGCGGCGCTCGGCAAGCCTTTCTATATGCATCCTCGCGATCCGTTGCCGTCCCGCGAACCGATCTACGACGGTTTTCCGTGGCTGACCGCGGCGACCTGGGCGTTCGCGGTTGAAACGAGCATTCACGCACTGAGGCTGATGACGTCAGGTCTCTTCGACCGCAATCCTGGGTTGCAGATGATTCTCGGCCATCTCGGCGAAGGGATTCCGTTCAACGTCTGGCGTGTCGACCACATTCTTCAAAAGGCACCACGAGGATTGCCCTGCAAGCGCAGCGTGGGCGAATACCTCAGGGAGAACGTCTACGTCACGACGAGCGGCAATTTCAGAACCCAGACGCTGCTGTCCACGATGCTGGAAATGGGCAGTGACCGGATCATGTATTCGGTCGACTATCCGTTCGAAACGCATGACGAGGCGTCCCAGTGGTTCGACACATGCTCGATCAGCGAAACCGATCGCGTGAAGATTGGACGGGAAAACGCACAGCGTTTGTTCGGTCTTGAATGATGCGAGGAATAGGAGAAATCGAATGTCCGTGACTGAATTGGCACCAGCAGAAGTGTGGCGTAACAAAATCTATAGCGGCGGATGGAAGACCGGAGGCGCGGGGACGATCCCGGTGACCGAGAAGGCGACCGGCGCGGAAATGGGATCGATTGGTTGCGCATCGGCTGCCGATGTGTCCGCCGCCGCCGCGATCGCGACCGATGCGCAACGCGCCTGGGCCGCGACGCCGGGGCCGCAGCGAGGGGATGTGTTGCGCGAGGTCGCCCGTTTGCTGGAGGTGCACAAAGAGGAGATCGCCGTTCAGATTGTCCGCGAGACCGGGTCGATACGGCCCAAGGGGCAACTGGAGGTGAAGTTGGCGATACGCGAGATTCTCGAGGCTGCAGCATTGGGCAGCCAGCCAACCGGGATGATCACGACAAGCGACGTGAAGGAGCGGCGTAGCGTAGCGCGCAGAATTCCAATGGGCGTGGTCGGCGTCATTACTCCATGGAATTCCCCGTTCATTCTGGCGGCGCGCGCCATCGCTCCTGCGTTGGCCACCGGCAATGCAGTGCTGCTCAAGCCCGACCCGCAATCGCCGGTCAGCGGCGGTGTCCTGTATGCGCGGCTCTTCGAAGCTGCGGGGCTGCCTGAGGGGCTGTTCCATGTCCTTCCCGGTGCGGCGGAAACCGGTGACGCGCTGGTCCGGGATCCGCTTGTCAACATGATCAGCTTCACGGGATCCACGCGGGTTGGGCAGGCGATCGGCGCCGTAGCAGGCGGCTTGCTCAAGCGAGCGAGCCTCGAACTCGGCGGCAAGAATCCCTACATCGTGCTTGACGACGTCGATATCGAAGCTGCGGCGAGCGCTGGAGCGTGGGGATCGTTTTTGCATCAGGGGCAAGTCTGCATGTCCGCGGGCCGGCATCTCGTTCATGAACGCATTGCTGACGCCTACATTGAAAGCCTCGTCAGGCGAACTAAGGCGCTATCGGTTGGCGACCCTTTCAAGGGCAATGTCCATCTCGGCCCCATCATCAATGAACGGCAGGCCGCAAACGTCGATCGCATCGTCGCGGAGTCTGTGAGCAAGGGCGCGAAGCTTCTCGCCGGTGGGACTCGCGACGGGCTGTTTTTTAACCCGACCGTCTTGGTGGACGTCGCGCCGGGGATGCCTGCGTTCGAGGAAGAGATTTTTGGTCCCGTCGCCGCGGTGACCGTGTTCAAGAACGATGACGAAGCGGTAATGCTCGCCAATCAGAATCGGTATGGCCTGGTGGCGGCAGTGGCTTCTTCGGATTTGCGTCGCGCCCAGCGGATTGCGGACCGACTGCACGCCGGCATCGTCCACATCAATGATCAGACGGTCATGCACGAGGTGTTTGGTCCGATGGGCGGTCTGGGTTTGTCCGGCAACGGACATAACTACAGCACCCTGACCAACATCGACCAGTTCACGGAATGGCAGTGGGTGACGAGCCGCGACGAACTTCCGGCTTATCCGTTCTAGAAAGCTGTTGTGCCGGGCTCGCCGCATACGGGCACGGATCCGCGTCGCCCGGCAACGTCGAGAAGACAGAAATGACCCATTGGCGCACGATTTGATGCGCAAACGGAGTGAGGTGAATAGTGACCCCCGATACTGCGCAGCGAGTCGAACAGGCGCCTGCTCCGATCGTCGACATTGGCGCGTTGATCGATAGCCAGCCACTGAGCACCTTCCAGAAATGGATCATGGTGATGATCGGTTGCTCGGTGGTGATGGATGGGTTCGACGTGCAGACCATGGGTTTTGTCGCGCCTGCGATTGTCCGTGCGTGGGGCATCAGCCCGGCCGAACTCGGCCCCATCTTCGGTGCCGGTTTGCTGGGGATGCTCGCGGGCTCCATCGTTCTCGGCGCCATGGCCGATCGCGCGGGGCGTCGGCCGGTGCTCATCGGCGCGACTGTTTTCTATGGGCTATGCATGCTCGGTACCACCCTGGTTCAGAGTGTGCCGGAATTTCTTGTCCTTCGTTTCCTGACCGGTTTCGGTATCGGCGGCGTGATGGGTAACGCTATCGCGTTGGTCAGCGAATACAGTCCGCAGAAATATCGGGCATCGCTGATGACCTGGGTCTCGTGTGGCTTCACGGGTGGGGCAATTGCTGGAGGACTTCTCTGCGCAGCCTTGCTTCCGTCGATGGGCTGGAGGTCGGTGTTCTTCGTTGGGGGCGTATTGCCGCTGCTCATTGCCGTCCCGATGGCCAGGTATCTGCCGGAATCGCTCCAACTGCTGGTGGTCAAACAGCGCAGCCTGGAAAGGGTGGCTCAGTGGCTTGGGCGAATCGCGCCGAACGTCCAGCTTGCACCGGGGACCCGCTTTGCCGTTCGCGGGCAGCCGCAAGCGAAGGCCTCCGTTGGCGAGCTCTTTCGCCACGGTCGCGGCACGACTACGCTGTTGCTATGGGGGATCAACTTCGCGAACCTGCTTGATCTCTTTTTCCTGTCGAACTGGCTTCCGATGCTTTCCTTGCGAGTTGGCCACGGGGTGTCGACGGCTGTACTCATCGGCACCTCGTTGCAGATCGGCGGTACTGCGGGTGCGCTGCTGCTGGGCCCGTTGATGGACCGTTTCGGCTTCTATCGTGTCCTGGCGCTCAGTTTTCTGGTGGCGACATTTTCGGTGGCATCGGTTGGTCTTCCCGATCTATCAACGGGGTTGCGCTATGCCGTCGTGCTGATAAGCGGAATCTGCATCGTCGGTGGGCAGCCGGCGGTCAACGCGTTGACCGCGACGCTCTATCCAACCTCGCTGCGGGCCACCGGGGTCGGCTGGAGTCTGGGAATCGGCCGGGCAGGCTCAATTATCGGTCCTGTCGTGGCCGGACAACTGATCAGGCTGCAATGGTCGAATACCGCGTTGTTTGTCGCGGCTGCGGTGCCCGCATTGGCATCGTGTCTGATGCTTGTTTTCCTTAGCCGCGCTTCGACGAGAAATCGGATCGATTGCGTTGAGTGTTAGTGGGTTGCGACAGATTTAGATAAAAGAAAAACAGCAAAGCACTGTCGTGTCAACGACAGATTGCCCAATCAGCCAACCTGGATAATGACCCCGTCGTCGTTCGAATACGACCGCGAAAGGTCGTACCGTTAGCGATCTGGTACGGCTGCTCAAGCGGGGCGGTGCGGCTCGAACGGTTCAATCGAATGGGCAGGTGGTTGCCTGACAATGGACTCGAGTTCGGCGGTATCTACCAAGGTGATTCGGCCGTACCGGACGCGCACGAGTTGCCGGTCTATGAACCAGCGCAGCTCCTTGTTGACGTGCTGGCGTGAGGCCATGAGCAGCGCAGCCAGATCTTCCTGCGACAGACGGATGCCGAGCGTCACGCCATCGTTATCAGTGTGGCCGTAGCGTTTGCCGAGTGCGAGTAAATGGCCGGCGAGGCGCGCGCGAAACGACATCAAACCAAGATTGCCGAGGCAGTCGTGAAGGTGGCGTGCACGCGTGGCAAGTAGCCGGAGCAGGCTTGCGTTGAGCGTTGGATCGCGTTCGAGTGCGGCGTTCAACGCATCTGCGGGAATGTGAAAAAGCCGGGTGAGTCCGCGCGCCCGCTGGTTATGAATGGAGCGCTGATCGGTCATCACGGCGGTGAGATTGGCCAGCTCGCCCGGCGGGATGAACGTCTCGACGGCTCGAATGCCCTGAGCGCTTGGCCATCCCCATTCGAGCATGCCGGAAAGAATGATGTGGACATCCGTGCAGGGATCGTTGGCGAGATAAATCAGCTCGCCATCTGCATACGTGCGCAGATAGCCAGCTTCGACGAGGGCGTCGAGGACGGCTTCCGGCCACGCGCGCAGGGCTTCATGGTTACGGAACGCAGTCCATATGATCTCCCGCTGCCTGTGTGACAGGTCGCGGCCGCTCGACTGCAATGGCAGATTTGCCGCTGCTTTGGCGGAGATGTCTTCAGCGCGGTCGACCGGGGAAAGGTTTCGGGGTGAAGCTTGCATGCGGCAGTCCGGTTCGGAGTGTTTGAGGCGAGTATCGATAAACGCGAGCTGTGCGAATGAAATGTCTCGGGCGATAAACGATAAACGATAAACGCGTTTCGCGGCATGGATGAAGGGCCGCT
The DNA here is from genome assembly GCF_009690905.1 of Paraburkholderia madseniana. Classification (GTDB taxonomy): domain Bacteria; phylum Pseudomonadota; class Gammaproteobacteria; order Burkholderiales; family Burkholderiaceae; genus Paraburkholderia; species Paraburkholderia madseniana. The sequence goes on along the minus strand of NZ_VOSW01000057.1, from coordinate 57,336 downwards.
TTAAGGACGTTTTTTCTTGTGAGCCGCCGGACGTCAGCCGGCGGGACGTTGGAACGCGAGCCGTTTGGATCTCGCCCTAATGGGAGAAGATTTACATGAGTCAACCGATTGTGAGCGGCGGCGCGCTGGACGATGCAACCGCAGCCACGCGTCATGATGTCGATGTGCTCGTCATCGGTGGCGGTCCGGCCGGCACCTGGGCCGCGATTAGCGCTGCAGCGAGAGGGGCGACGGTCGTGCTCGCGGACAAGGGCTTCTGCGGGACGTCGGGCGCGACGGCGCCGTCAGGCACCGCGATCTGGTATGTCTCGCCGCTGAGCGATACGCGCGAGCGGGCGAAACAGAGCCGTTTTGATCTGGGAGGCCAGCTTGCGGAACACGACTGGATGGATCGCGTCCTTGAGCAAACCTGGGTGAACGTCCACCAACTTGCGGAATGGGGCTATCCGTTTCCCGTCGACGAAAACGGCGAGGCGCAGCGCACATCGCTGCAGGGGCCGGATTATATGCGGCTGATGCGCAAGCGCGTGAAGGAGAGCGGTGCATGCATCCTCAATCACAACCCGGCCCTCGAACTACTCGTGGATGGGGGCGGCGCGGTTGCCGGCGCGCGCGGCGTGCAGCGCCAGAGCGGGGGAACGTGGGTCGTGCGCGCGAAGGCCGTGGTGATTGCAACGGGCGGCTGCGCGTTTCAGAGCCGCGCGCTCGGCTGCAACGTGCTGACTGGCGACGGCCACTTGATGGCCGCCGAGGTGGGCGCGGAGATGTCCGGCATGGAGTTCTCGAATGCCTATGGTCTTGGTCCGGCATTCGCTTCGGTCACCAAATCTCTCTTCTATAAGTGGGCGACGTTCTACGACGAGCAGGGCGTGAAGCTCGAGGGAGCGGGCTCGGCATTCGGGCGCAGCGTCATCGCGCGCGAGCTGCAGACGCGCCGTGTTTTCGCCTGTCTCGATCGAGCCGACGAACAGGTTCGCGTGTGGATGCGCACGGCGCAACCGAACTTCTTCGTGCCTTTCGACCGGCTGGGAATCGATCCCTTCACCCAGCACTTCCCGGTAACGCTCAGGTTGGAAGGGACGGTTCGCGGAACCGGTGGCCTGCATGTCACGGGCCGCGATTGTTCGACGTCGCTGGAGGGTCTCTATGCTTCAGGCGACGCCGCGACACGCGAGATGATTTGCGGCGGGTTCACCGGAGGCGGTAGCCACAACGCAGCATGGGCGATGTCGTCGGGTTTCTGGGCGGGTGCCGGTGCTGCCGACCACGCGCTCGCGAAGCGTCGCGCCGGGGCCGGCATCGGCATCGGCATCGGCAGACTCTATTGCGCGGGCGATGTCGGCTTGCGCGACACGTCGCACAACACGTCCTTTGACAGCGCGAGTGTCGTGAAGGCCGTGCAAGACGAGGTGTTCCCCTATGAGCGTAACTGGACGCGCAGCGGCGACCTGCTGGATGATTCGCTCAGCCGCCTCGATGCACTGTGGGCGAGCTTGCGCGCAAGCTCGCCGGCACGCGATGCGCACGAGGTCGTGCGTGCGCGAGAGGCGGCGGCGATGGTGGCGACCGCGCGCTGGATGTATCGCAGCGCGCAGGTACGTACCGAGACGCGCGGCATGCATCGACGCGTGGAATATAAGTCGATCGATGCCGGGCAGCGCCACAGGTTGATCAGCGGAGGTCTCGACGACGTATGGGTCCGCAGCAAGGAGGTGGACACGGGGTTGGTGCCGGCTGAACATCAAGGAGCCCATGCATGATCGAAATTTTGAGCGAATCGCGCTGCACGGGATGCAATATCTGCGTGCGCGCATGTCCCACCAACGTGTTCGAGGCGGTGGAAGGCGGCATTCCGCGGATCGCGAGGCAGAACGACTGTCAGACCTGCTTCATGTGCGAGCTGTACTGTCCGGCGGATGCCCTGTTCGTCGCGCCGCAGGCCGATGCCGCCGTCGAGGTGGACGAAGCACGTCTTCCGCACGGTGTACACCTCGGCAGCTATCGCGAAGCACTCGGCTGGGGTCCAGGTCGCAGCTCTACCGCCGCGCTTGACGCAAGTTACGCACTGCTGACGCCTATCCATTGATGAAAGACGGCAGCAATGCCATAGCTTCGACGAGACGCCGCACCCCTCGTCAGAGGGGTAGCGGCACCGCTCACTCGGGCACGAAGCCGGTCTTGCCCTCGAACATCACGGACTCTGCAATGTCCTTTTGCGCCTGCAGCGCGGCCAGACTCCTGGTGTAGCCGGCTTCCAGCACCGAATAGGCATCTCCGCCGAGGACGGTGCGCAGCGGCGGCTCCGGCATCTGGCTGACCGTATAGATGGCGTCGGCCATTTTCACGGGGTCGCCCGAAGCGTATGCGTCGCCGTTCTCCGCGATCCAGCGGCGCAGCTTCCCAACCGCGCTGTCCTTGTATTCATCGAGTTCTGTGGTCCAGCGGATATTGGCCACGAAGCCGGTCTTGATGGAGCCCGGTTCGATGATGATGGTCTTGATACCGAACTCGGCGATTTCCTGGCTCACCGCTTCGGCAAAACCTTCCAGACCGAACTTCGCGGCGTGGTACAGCGCGCCTCCCGGGAAGGCCGCACGTCCGCCGACGCTGGTGACATGGATGAACGTGCCGCGTTTCCTGGCGCGCAACGCGCCGAGGAAGGCGCGCGTGACGTGGATAGGTGCCAGCAGATTCAGCGCAATCTGCTGCTCGATATCGGCCTCGCTCATTTCCTCCATCGCGCCGATCACGGCGCCGCCCGCGTTGTTGACGACCACGTCGACATCGGAATGGCGCGCTGCGGCGGCCCGAACCTGTTCGTGATCGGCGAGGTCGACCGACTCCACCTGGAGCAGATCCGGATGGGCCTGCTTCAGCGCCTGCATCGCTTCGACACGCCGCACGGCTGCAACCACAGGATGCCCCTGGGCCAGTACTTTTTCGGTGAGGGCGAGCCCGAGACCGCCGGACGCGCCGGTAATGAACCACTTCTGATTTGCCATGATACCGTTCTCCTTACAAATAATGAGCGCGTACGCGCTCAATAATGATCGAAAATTTTTAAACCGTGATTGCCCGCCAGGCGACATGGAAGCCGAGTTGCAGGTGACGTTCGGCGCTCTCGGGGTGCTTGTCGACGTACTCGATCGTCGTGTCGGCGATGTGCTCGATTATGGACGAAAGAAATGCGATCGAGGCATCAACCAGCACGCCATCGCGCACGGCGTCCTCCATCATCTGGGATATCGCCAGAAACGGTCCCATTCCCTGTGCCCGTGTGTCGTCGAGTATGTGGCCGGAAGCCGAAAGCCGCGAGAGGGCGAAGCGCCCAGCCGCGTTGGCCAGCCCCCAATTCACATAGCGCTCGAAGACGTGCTGCATGCGCTGGCGATAGCCCGCCTCGTGCGGATAGTCCGGCATCACGGATCGCGCCAGATCCTGCTTCAGGTGCAGGTACAGTTCCTGGAACAAGGCGTCCTTGCTCTCGAAGTAGGTGAACAAGGTGCCTTCGGCCACACCGGCGCGCCGGGCGATGCCCGCCGTGGTGGCCAGCACGCCCTGTTCAGCAACGGTCTGCGTTGCGGACAGCAGCAGGGCGCCGCGTTTTTCCGGACTCAAAGGGCGTGCCATCGTATGCCTGCATAAATATAGAGTGATTACGCGCTCAATTATAACTACTTTTTGGGATGAGCGCCGACCTGAAGACGGGGCGAAGAATGACACGTCAGCCGCGAACGAGCCGAGTCAAGTCAAACAAGGTCATCAAGCGCGCCGGCGTTTTCGTACACCTTGAGCAGCATGGTGCGAAGCACCTGGACGTCGTTTGCCGTGAAACCGCTCAGTATCACCAACTCATGTTGCTTCGCGACCGGGACGATGCGCAGCGCCAGTTCGTCTCCCTTGCTTGTCAGGGCAATCCTGATCGATCGTCCATCCGTCGTGCTCTTCTCGCGCTTGACGAGCTCCTGGCTCTCAAGACGGTCAATGATCCTCGACAGCGCGGAAATATCCGATGTCGCGTGCACCGACAATTCAGACAAGGTCTGGTGCGGAACGTACAGCAGCGAGGCACAGACCCGCCACTCGCTGAGGTTCAGGCCGAACGGTTTCAGTGCCTTCGCGAATGCGTTGCCCATCCGGCCTCCGGCACGTGTCAACAGGAACGGAATCGCCTGCTCGAGTTCTTGTGGTCGCTTGGGTGTCTTCATGGTCATCGGTGGGTTGCGGGTTTACATGGGTACGTATATTTGAAAAATCAACTATACTCCACTTCAAATGTAGTTGAAAAATCAAATAAATGTTACCCGGGCGAATTCGGATAGTCAGCTTCCTTTCTGAGTGAGCAACGCGTCATACGCTGAACCAGGGCAGACGTGAGGGAGGAGTCGGATCAATCGAGCCTGGTTGGATATGAAAGGTTCAGAGTTCGTCCTTCAATAACTTCATTGGCATTACTAATAAAAATAACAATTGTAGCGACGATTTACGCGAACGGAGATCGGATTTGGACACTCAAGTCATCATTGTCGGCGCTGGCCCGGTAGGACTGACACTTGCGATCGACCTTGGCAAGCGCGGCATAGCGTGTGTGCTTGTCGAGCAAAAGGCAGAGCCTCAGTTTCTGCCGAAAATGGAGCGTTGCAACGCGCGCACCATGGAGATCTTCCGGCGGCTTGATCTCGCGGACTGCATCCGGGCTGCCGGCATGCCCGAAGACGTCCCCATGGACATCCAGATCATCCGCTCCATGACCGAGCCTCCGATTCTGCGCTTGCCCTATCCGTCGGTGGCGGAGGCTCGCGCGCTCACGCACGAGAGCCACGACGGCAGCCTTCCGCTCGAGCCCTATCAGCTCATCTCGCAGTACACACTGGAGCCGCTTCTTCTTGAGGTGGCCGAGCAATTGCCGGCGGTCACGGTGATGCGGGGTACGACGTTTCTGGAATTCACCGAGCAGGACGATGGCGTTCTGGTCGCGGTCAATGCCGCCGACGGTGTGAGAAGAACCTTGAAGGCCGCCTACCTCGTGGGCTGCGACGGTGGCGCGAGCCATGTACGCAAGCAACTGGGCATCCGTCTGGAGGGCGAGGGCGACATTGCGCGATTGAGGCAGGGCCTGTTCTACTGCGAGCAACTCTACGAGCGGCTTCCGATGGGCAACGGGCCGAGCCGGGGGCGGCACTATCTGGTGGCGGGCGGGCCTCCCACTTTCATGATCATGCAGGATTCCACACGACATTGGACGGTCCATTCCGCCGTCGAGAGCGATGACGAGATGCGGCGGATGTTCGAGCGGATCATCGGCGATGCGTTGCCCTACGAGATGCTGTATTGCGCGGAATGGCGGCAGAATCTGCTGCTGGCCGAACGCTATGGAAAGGGACGGGTGTTTCTCGCAGGCGATGCAGTGCACCTCGTGATTCCTACTGGCGGTCTTGGCATGAACACCGGCGTTGGTGATGCCACCGATCTTGCCTGGAAGCTGGCCGCCACGCTGCAAGGGTGGGGCGGCCCGGGCTTGTTGGCCTCCTACGAAGTTGAACGGCGCCAGATTGGCGAGCGGGTTGTCGGCGCATCGCGCTACGCGTCGCTTGGATATCGCGCATGGTTGGCCGAGGTGCGCCCGGAGATCGGGGACGATACGCCCGCAGGGTCGACTGCTCGTGCTCACCTGGCCGTTGTGGCGAACGTGGAGCAGCGCAAGTCGAACGAGATGATCGGAGCGGAACTGGGCTATCGCTATGTGGACTCGCCCATTATCGACAATGTACCGGGAGGGCCGCAGCACGATCTGCGTGCCTATCTTCCCACGACGTGGCCGGGCGCGCGGCTTCCCCATATGTGGCTCACCGACGGAAGCGCCATCCAGGACCGATTACGGCCGGAGCGCTACACGTTGATCGACGTCACGGGTGGGCATGATGCGGGCCCGCTTCTCGCCGCGTTCGAAGCGCTCGGCGCGCCGCTCGACGTGCTCGTGCTCGCGGATTCGGCGCTTCGCACCGTCTATGAGCGCGACCTCATCCTCGTGCGGCCCGACATGCATGTCGCGTGGCGCGGCGACCGGCTTCCGCAGGCCGTCGATGATCTCGCCGCGAAGGTGACAGGACATCGCGACATCAACCGCGCATCAGGTTCGATCAGCAGCGGCTGACCGAGCCGGCTGAATCGAAGCAAATCCATATTCGGTCAGCACTACGCAGCAGGCTCGACGCGCGACGGCGCAGGGGTGCCGTCGTCTTGATATTTCAACAACATAGGAGACGAGAAAATGAGCGCACGGTTGAATCGGGCCAGAGGTGGGTATTCATGGCACCGGCTGTTTTGGTGGACGCTCACGTCGCTTGCGGCATGTGCGTCAGGCGTATCGCATGCGCAGAGTTCTGTCACCCTATATGGGATCATCGATACCGGCGTCGAATATGTGACGAACGTCGGTGCTAAAAAATCCAGCTCAGTGCACATGCCGTCTCTCACAGCCTCGCTACCATCGCTGTGGGGCCTTCGTGGCAAAGAGGATCTGGGTGGTGGTCTGAGTGCGGTTTTTGTATTGGAGTCGGGGTTTGCTCCCGGACAGGGCACGCTGAATCAAGGGGGACGTCTGTTTGGCAGGCAGGCCTATGTCGGGCTTGCGGGGCGGTGGGGGACCTTGACCCTCGGGCGGCAATATTCGCAAATCTTCTGGGCGGTATTAACGGGCGACACGCTGGCGCCGAATATCTTTGCCGCCGCCGATCTTGACCCCTACTTGACCCAGCCGCGCGTTGACAATTCGATCGCCTATACCTTCACGTCGTCGGGACTGACTGTGAGCGCGATGTATTCACTGGGACGTGACGTGGCCGATAGTGCGCCGGCCGGAGGGTGCGCCGGCCAATCGCCGACTGACTGGCGGGCCTGCAAATCAATGTCCGCGATGGTGAAATATGACGCCGGGAAATGGGGTGCGGCAGCGGCCATCGATCGCAACTACGGTGGGGGCGGCACTGGCTCGCCCTTGCCACTTAGCTCGCAAACCGATACACGCGCCGTCATCGACGGCTACGTGAAGTTTGGCAATTCGACTTTCGGAGCGGGATTCCAACACCGGATCAATCACGGAGCACAGACGCCGAAAGTCTTCGACGCGACCAGCAACTATTGGTGGGTCGGTGGATCCTATTTGCCCGTTCCATATATTGCGCTTGACGCACAGTTCGGTCATATCACCGTGAGCGGCCACGACTTGGGAGGCTCCGTGATCGCAGCGCGCGCGATGTACTTCCTGTCCAAGGGCACTGCGGTGTACGTCACGGCAGGGCATGTGTTTAACCAGCGTAACGCAGCGTTCTCGATTGACGGTGGCGTGGTGCCGCCCGCTTCGACGCCATTGCCAGGCGTGAGTCAAACCGGTGCGATGGTGGGTATTCGACACCTGTTCTAAATGTCCTGCGGCCGCTCGATTGCATCGTGAGGATAACAATATGTTCTCTTTGAATACGCTATTCGCCATCGTTTATCCACACAGTTGATCGTGACGGCTTGCTCGCCCGCATGATCCATTTTCCAAAGTAGCAAGAGGCTCAAGACAGATATGAAACCCCGATTCCGTCAACTGATATTGGCCGCTACGGTTGCCATGTCGCCCTTTCTGGGTGTTGCACATGCGCAGGTCGATACATCGAAAAGCATGGTGACCGCCACCTCGAAGCAGATGAACGTACCTGTCGACGGGACGTTCAGAAAGTTCACTGCGCAGCTCGTCTTCGATCCGGCCAAGCCGACGGCGGGCAGCGCGCAACTGACCATCGACACCGCCAGCTATGATCTCGGCGACCAAAGCTACAACCAGCAGGTGCGTGGCAAAGACTGGTTCGACACGGCGCAGTTTCCCAACGCCACATTCGTCTCGAGCACCATTGCACCGGCTGGCGGCAACCAGTTCAAGGTCAGTGGCAAGCTGACCATCAAGGGCAAGTCTGAAAACGTGACGGTGCCGGTCACCGTCACGCAGCAGGGTGCGACGCAAACCTTCGACGGCACTTTGCCGATCAAGCGTAGCCAGTTCGACATCGGCTCAGGCGAATGGAAAGACACGTCGGTCGTCGCCGACGAAGTGTCGATCAGGTTTCACATTGTTGAAGCCAAAAAGTAAGCAGCAAAACCGCTCAGACTCCCCAGGAGGATCACAATGAAGAAGCAACTTTTGGCCGTAGCGATCGCCGCTCTGGCAGCAGGCACATCGTTCGGCGCAAAGGCAGCGGAGACCACGTATCAACTGGATCCCACGCACACGTACCCCAGCTTTGAAGCCGATCACTTCGGTGGCGTCTCGATCTGGCGCGGCAAGTTCAACAAGAGCAGCGGCACAGTGAAGATCGATCGCGAAGCCAGGACCGGCACGCTGGAAGCGACTATTGACATGACGTCAGTGGATATCGGCAACAATACGCTGGATACGGCGTTGAAGAGCCCGAAATTCTTCGATGCCACTCAATTCCCGACCGCTGTCTATAAGGGCAAGTCGATGACGTTCAAGGGCGATGTGCCGGTCGAAGTGATCGGCGAGTTGACCCTGCACGGTGTGACGAAGCCGCTGAATCTGAAGATCGAGTCGTTCAAGTGCTTCCAGAACCCGCTGCTCAAGCGCGAAGTGTGCGGCACAGATTCGACCGCGAGTTTCGACCGGTCGGACTTTGGCGTTGACATGGGCAAGACTTACGGCTTCAGGATGCAAACGGTGCTGCACATCCAGGCTGAAGGTATCAAACAATAAGGCGGCATCGCCCAGTCATATGGGGCGATTTTCATCGGACCGCGATACCAGACAAGGCTCCTCACGCGCAACGTTCAGCTTGCGCGAGGGGAGCCGCGCGCCGGATCACGGCGTGTATTTGGTGATTTTTTGCCCTTGCACGCCGAGACCTGCCATCAATCATTGCTGACCGTAGATGAACGCATAGACGTCGGATTTCAGGGTCGTGGTGGTCATCGATTTGCCCATTCCCGCGTCCACGACCACGACGCTCGGGCCGACGCCGACCGACCATCCGTCGCTCGCGTTGAGGTAGTTGATGGCTGAATCGCTCATCAGGAACATGGCTTCAGAAAAGGTTTGTCCGCCCGCTTGCAATCCCCAGGAGACTGCTCTCGCGGTGTAGTAGCCCATTACCGTTCCATCGGGGGCGAACATCACCCCCTTGCCGCCTTGCGCGCCGGCGATGAGCCCCACTTTCAGAATATCGGGGAATACCAGAACCGCTTTGGCCTGTTGCTGAATTTGTTGTGTCCGTGGCGCGTCGGATTGTTCGCGGCCTCGAAGGGCGGTGATGGTGCGGCCCATACCGGTTGCGGGACGCTTCGAGTGGAATAAATAGTGGTGTTGCGCGCACGTAAAGACAATTGGACCTTGGTCCAATTGCACGTTGCAGCGCGGAGCGCAAGATATCGAATCGCCACGTGCGCAACCAGAGACGGAGGACCGCAGGGTGAACCACCTCGTCGATGCGGCAGTCGTATTCGCGTGCGTTTTCGGCAGTGCGCTGCTTGGTTCGTATCTGCGCCGCGTGCTGCCACAGCACCACCTCAGCGATGAATCCACCGGTGTGGTCAAACTGGCGACCGGTCTTGTTGCAACCATGGCCGCATTGGTGCTGGGCCTGCTGATTTCGTCGGCGAAAGACTCTTTCGACACCATGAATACGGAGCTTTTGCATAGCGCTGCCGCTATCGTTCGTCTTGATCGCGTGCTGGCCCACTATGGTCCGGAGACTCAGGAGATTCGCAGCGCGCTTAAACGCACAACCGAGGCTTCGGTTGCGGCGATGTCTTCCGGCGATCCCGCTCAGCTGGCCAGATTGAGCAGCCCCGAAGCCGTGGCCCGCGGAGAAGCATTTCAGCGTCAAGTGGAGGAACTCTCGCCGCACACCGATACGCAGCGTCAATTGCAGGCGCGGGCGCTGCAAATCGTCGACGATGTATTAGCTACGCGATGGCTCGCGCTTCTTCAGCAAACGGGTTCGATTCCGATACCGTTGCTCGTGGTTCTGGTGTCGTGGCTGGCGATCCTCTTTGGCACGTTTGGCCTGTTTGCACCTCGCAACGGCACGACGATGACGGCGCTCGTGATGTGTGCACTGTCGACTTCCGGTGCAATCTTCCTGATCATGGAAATGAATACGCCGCTCGGCGGAATAGTAAAAATATCTTTCGCACCGATGCGCGCGGCGCTCGATATTCTCGGGCATTAAGCATTAAACACTAGGCATAAAACACTAGGTAAAATGCATTAGGTAGTGGGAGTCAGGCGCTGCGTTTTTTGCGAATCCGCTACACAGCTGCATTGCCAGACAGGGCTCAATTGAACCAGTGGTATTGAAGCGCGATCGAGATTGTCTGGAAATTGCCGCCCACACGCGTTACCAGGCCACGCGACCACGCGAGTTTGGCGGACCATTTCGCTGCCAGCGGCACGGACAGCGTGACACCGTATCGTGCTGGGTGCGCGTCGCACAAATTCTTCCGGAGAGAGTGCCGGGTCGCCGAGCAGGTTCGCCGCGATCTTGAAGTGCACGTCGCCGAGACCCGAGCGGTATTGCTGCTGAAAAACACCCTTCACGTCGCCGTTCGCATTCGCGTTCGCATAGGGCACCGACACCGCGGTACTCACGGTACGTCCCGCGACCCCGAAACTGTGCGAATAGCCGAGCGAAAAGATGTTGATATGTGCCTGCACATTGGTGATTGGCAACGATGGATCGAACGATACGTCGCCGCTCGAACGTGCATAGTCGAATACCGCGAAATTGGTAGCCACCGGCACAGCAGAATAGGCTCGCGGCTCCATCTCCTGTGCGTGAATCGACAGTGCGGACATCGAGCACAGCAGAGCCACGCGAACCGAAAGCGCCGTGATTTCGGGGCTGTGCGATTCGAATCGTTCGTTGCATGCGGCATAGTGGTCAAATCCACTTATGCTGCTGCCTGCAATAGGACTAAGGTCCAATATGCATGCGAGCGGATGAGGCTAATCTGGAAGTCGTGGCAGGCGTAGCCGTGCATGTGCTTGTGCCTGCTGCCTCAGGAGACGACCATGAAAGTGTTGTTCGTGTTGATAGCCTTTGCGCTTTCATCCAATGTATTCGCGGAATGCACCACTAATGCGCGAGGTATGACCGAATGCAATAACGGGCAGGCGGCCGGCGGCTATAACCCGAACACCGGCAACGCATGGAAGGCGCAAAAGAATCAGAACGGTGTCACGACAACAACGACGAGCAAAGGCGGGGAAGCCAAGACCAAAAACGGTAAGGGCGTATATAAGAGTCCGAGCGGACAGACCTGCTATCGCACGGCCAATGGTCACGGGTGCAATTGATGGGATGTGAAACTGTGTTACCAATCGATGAAGCACTTGGACAGGTTGAATTTGGTCACATTCGTCGGCGGACCGAAATATGTGCAAAAGAAATACCTCAATCACGTTTACATGTTTAACCGTCCGTACTAGGATTAATTTTGCCGGTTGAAAGCGTTCCGCAGATGTAACTCCTACCGGTGCACTCGTTCCGCATGCGTCCACAGACAGCGCGTATCTTCGTCGACTTGTTAACTGTCTAAAGAGACGATGAGCCTGCTGTTCAAGAGGCGCAGTCTCGCGCCGATGTTCAGCAAGACTTTTGGCAACCAATCTCGCGGTGCCGAATCTTGAGAGGCCGTTCGGACATGAGCTTCGTCATGCCTGCTATCGTCATTTTGCAAACCGCGATCATTCTCGGGTTGCTGGTGCTCGGATTGCGGCATCGCGCATCTGCGGCGTTCAGCAGTGTTAATCCGCCAATTGCCGGAGCGAATTCTCGCGACCGCGGGATGCCCGGTGAGCATGCGGCGCATTCAGCGCATCTCGAACTGGCGGATAAAGCGGCTCTACATGATTCCTTAAATCAACCCCGTCAATCGGAATGTCAGCGTCCCGAACAATTTCTCACCCCTCCCGCGGTTTTCGGTGCGCCAGATAGCGGTCTACCGGCATCGCGCGCGAGACGGCGTTTTACGGATCGGCTTCGCATGATGACCTCCGCGAGAACCGCGCGCAGGAGAACTCATGATGACGTCGCGCGAGCGGTGCTCGTGCACGATTCACACGCTGACGATGACAATGACGAACAGGTAAGCGGCGAGCATTATTTTCGTGAGGTACTGGCGTTATTGCCGCTAGCGACGCTGATGCTCGACGGGCGCGGCGTGATGGCAATGGTCAATCCGAAAGCGGATCGGCTCTTCGGTTATGACCGTAACGAGCTGCCAGGCAAGCCGGTGGAAATGCTGATTCACGCGCTGCGTTTCGACAGCCACGCGTCACGCTGGGATGCTCCCCCAGCCACGCAGCAATTGTGCAGGTTCTTGCCGCTGGACGATCTATGCGCGCGCCGTAAGGACGGCACCGAGTTTCGTGCCGACATCGACCTGTGTGCATTTCGTTTCGGTGGTGAAAACGTCACGCTCGCATTCGTCATCGACAAGACTGACCGGTATGAGTTACGCCGCCAGCGCGAGGATCTTGCGCATCTGACACGCGTATCGACGATGGGACAACTCGCTTCCTCGCTCGCACATGAGTTGAATCAGCCGCTTACCGCGATACTCAGCAACGTGCAGGCTGCGCAGCGTTTCATGATGGCCGATCCGATCGATCTGGCCGAGTTGCGCGATATTCTTAACGATATTGTCCAGGACGATTACCGGGCCAGCGAGGTGATCCGGCGGATTCGCGCGGTCGTCAAGAAGGGTGGTCTCGAGGTGATTCCTCTCGACCTCGCCGGCGTGATGCGCGATGTGGTGGCGCTGGTGCATAGCGATGCGATCGTGCGCGGTACGCGCGTGACGCTCGATATCGACTCGACATTGCCGCCAGTGCGCGGCGATCGGGTTCAATTGCAGCAGGTCATGCTGAATTTGTTGCTGAATGCGTTCGACGCGATGAATGAGGTCCCACCCGTCGACCGTATGGTGTGCGTCACGCTCAAACCGGCCGACAACGGCATGGTGTTGATCGCTGTTCGCGATCGGGGCCATGGACTGACCGCCGATAAGCTGGACAAGATCTTTAAGCCGTTTTTTACATCAAAACCCCAAGGGCTCGGTTTGGGATTGTCGATCAGCCGTTCCATTATCGACATGCACCGCGGGCGACTATGGGCCGAAAATAACAACGATCGAGGCGCGACATTCTACGTGGCATTGCCGGTTGGCGATGCCACGCCGGAGGATAAGTCGCGATAAAGGCCATGACTGAATCCGATTCGCTTGTCTTTGTCGTCGACGACGACGATTCCGTGCGCCGTGCGTTGGCGCGTCTGATCCACTCCGCTGGTTACCGTGTCGAAGCATACGGCAATGCCCGCGCGTTTCTCGAACGGTTGCGCGAGGTCGATTCTCCGGCCTGCCTGATTCTTGACGTGCAATTGCCTGACCTGGACGGGCTGACATTGCAGCGCGAACTCAAAGCGATGCTACCGATCATCTTCGTCACGGGTCATGGCGATATCGCCATGACAGTGGGCGCGATGAAAGCAGGGGCCACCGATTTTTTGGCAAAACCTGTGAACGATTGCGATCTGCTCCGCGCGATCGAAGCCGCTTTCGAACGCGTTGCAGAGACTCGCGCGGCGCGTTGCGAGCTGGATGCGATCCGTGGCCGGTTGGACAAGCTCACGCCGCGTGAAAAGGAAGTCATGGCGCTCGTGGTCACGGGCCGCCTGAACAAGCAGGTGGCAAGCGAGCTTGGCACGGTCGAAAAGACCATCAAGGCTCATCGCGCGCGCGTGATGGCGAAGATGGAAGTCACTTCGCTGGCCCAACTCGTGCGCGTCGCGGACAAAGTCGGTCTCGGCGGTGCGGGCGAAACCCACGTTTCGCGCTGAAGTCATTGCAGTCCGTTAGCCGTAGTGTGGCCCGGTTCGGGGCCTGCTCAGGTGCGCGTGTCGCCGAAGGGCCGCACGGCCGATCCGTGTGCGGTTCGCAAAAGGTCCGCACGGTCCACACCCGGCCCGCACCTGATCCCTACTCGATCGACACGGGACCAAGGTCCAATATCCGTGAACCTTTCCGCCTCGTAGGCTTTCGTCTGGGGGAGTGCGCTGACCCGCGTATTCCCGGACACCGGACTACTCTCCATGGGAAAACTCAAACCATTCGTTGTCGTCGTCGATGACGATGAATCGGTGAGCCGGGCGATCAAGCGCTTGCTTCGCTCCATCGGGATCGCTGCCGAAACGTTCGCCAGCGGCGACGCGTTCCTCGACGTTCTCGCCTCGATGCCGTCGTATCGACCCGACTGCGTCATTCTCGACGTGCAGATGCCCGGGCTCAATGGACTCGAAGTCCAGCGGCGCTTGTCCGGCAAAGGCATGCCCGTGATCTTCATTACTGCACACGACGAGATCAGCGTACGCGAGCATGCGCTCGCGGCCGGTACGGTTGCCTGGCTGCGCAAGCCTTTCAACGATGAACTGTTCGTGAAGACGGTGCGCGCCGCGCTCGACGGTGTACCGCCTGTCTGACGAGCAATTGCATAGGCCCGTACCGCGAATTCGCACGCTGGCGGACTATCTCGAGCGCCATCCAGAGGCACTGATCCGCGGCAAGCTGGAGGATAAGAAATGATGCGCCCATCCTTAATCGTAGCAGTGGCGTTGGCGCTCGCCGCGTTGTACGGTTGCGCTTCGTCGCCCAAGTCGGACTTCTACACGTTGAGCCCGGCGGCCGCGCAGACGGACATGCCGCCTGCAGCGCCGATTGCGGTCCTGATCACGGTGGTGACCGTGCCCGATCTCGTCGACCGGCCGCAGATCGTGGTGCGCTCCGGTGACAACAAGGTGGATATCGACGAATTCGCCCGCTGGGCCGATCCTTTGAAAAGCCAGATCCCGCGTGTGGTACGCGCCGACCTGGGGCAGTTGCTGAACGTCCCGCTTGTCTCCACCTATGCGATGGGCGGCGATCCGGCGTCGGCTTACCGGGTACAACTCGACATCCAGCGCTTCGATGCGGCGCTTGGCGACGCGGTGACGGTTGACGTGTTGTGGTCGGTCGCGTCGCCGGGGAAGAAACCGGCGCTAAGCGGCCGAAGCACGGTCCACGAGCCTTGCACCGGCGCCGGCTTCGATGGTGTGGTCGCGGCATACAGCAGGGCGCTCGGAACGGTGAGCCGCGATATTGCCAGCGCGATCCGCCCGGCGTCGCCTTGAAGGGCGCTCGAGCATGACGTCGCGCGTAGGACGGCATCTGCGATGCAGGCTGTACGACGCTCGTGCGAGCTGCCTCCCGAATGGACGTCGACCGGCATGTGCGAGTCGAATAGCGCAGGTTATCCACAGAAAATGTTCATATCCTTGTGGACAAGTCCTGGCCAAAGCCGCCAAGTGATTGAGCGCAGAGCGATTTCCTGATCGGTACGGCGAACCCGCACATCCAGGCAGACCCAGGCAGACCATCGGCAACGCGCCGCTCATTCCACCGGCGAGGCCAGCAGCGACACCGGCACGCCTTGACAACTCACCCTGGCCACGAGCGCCGCGCCGAGATCGGCGCTTGCTCTAGTGTGCGCATCGAACGATGACTCTTCCTTGTCGACTCGCAGAATGTTAATCGGCCACGATGCCCGGGCGAGCCGTTCGTGCGCAAAGGACCCGACCCACAGCGGCGTGGCGGACGCGCCGTTCTCCACGGCATAGCCGCTCGGCCAGAAACGCAGGACGTCGCGTTCGTCGCGCGTGTCGCCGGGGCGCATGAGGACCAGTGACGAAGGCACGCCGTTGTTCAGCTTCGGCAATACCGGCAGCGATGTCGCCGCGACGTTCGGCGAGGCAAGCGAGAGCAGGCTGCGCGCCGACAGGTCCGTGCCCTCGATCCATCCCTGGGCGCGCAGTTGCCCCCTGATCGAATCGAGGTTCGACACCCATTGCAGCGTGAGCGGTTCCTTGTGGTCGCCGCCCATGTCCGAGCGATAGCATGGCAGTCTTTTCCACAGCGACACTGTCCACTGCGCTTGCGTGACCAGCACGGGCTGCGGGTGAGGCATGTGGTCCGGCGCCGCTGCCAGGGGATTGACGCTCAGTTGCAGGCCCACGCTCGCGAGCATGACCACCAGAACCACGACCGGCATGAAGCCGCGTGAGGGCGGCACTTCCGGATACCGTAATATCGCCGTCAGCGAGACGATGGCTACCCAAATGTACGCGAGCGCGGCGCCGCCGATCGCGTCGGAGACCCAGTACCTGCCGAAGTAAAGTCCTGCGAGCGCGACCATGATCACGACCACCATACTCGCGGTCGCCACGAGCAAACCTTCCAGCATGCCGACCCGTCGCACGAGCAGGAACGCGAGGAAGCCGTAGACGATCACCGTCGCGGCGACGTGATTGCTCGGAAACACGTACGCGTCGGACAGGAGTTCATTGGGCGGCGCGCGGTGCATGGCGAACTGCAGGGCGAAAATCAGCAATTGGGAAAACACGACCGCGGCGAGCCAGTAGCCGATGGCGCGCCAACGCCGCTCGAGCAGCATCCACACCACCACGGTCACGACCACCGCCGTCAGCGTGAAGACGCTGCCGAGTGTCGCCACGCCTGCAAGGACCGTGTCGCTCCATGGCGTGCGCACCGATTGCAGGAAGTGATAGACGGACAGATCCACGCTCACCAGCGGATCACCGCTGACGACGTCATCGAGCACGCCGAAGAAGAGCGCACCCGCCGCGAGCACGACCAGCGACGTCAACACGATGCTGCTGGCATCCGGCTGTTCGGGGTCGAGCAGCCGTCGCGCGAATCGGCCGAACGGGCCTGGGTGGCGGCACGCCCAGCTTCCCAGGTAGCGTCCCGCCGCGCTCGACCACGCACCGGCATGCGAGACCAGGAACTCCATCGCGCGATAGCTCAGCCAGACGATGCCCACCAGCAACGCGATGATGACAACGAGGCGGAACGACACCGCGCCGGCCAGCAGCACCGAGGCGCCGAAGACCACGCCCGGCAGGATATGCGCGGGAGCCCACAGCAGCGCCGACAGTACATTCATGCCGTAGAAGCGCAGCGGCGTCATGCCCAGCATGCCTGCCACCACCGGCACGATCGCTCGTAGTGGTCCGACGAAGCGGGCGAACACGACACCTTTGGCACCATGTTTCTGAAAGAAGCGGTGGCCGGCGTCGAGTATCTGCGGGTGGGTGCGAAACGGCCAGAACTGGACGATCCTGTCTTTGTAGCGGCCACCGATCCAGAAGCTCATGCCGTCCCCGGCGATGGCGCCGGCGATCGCCCACAGGAACACCCAGCCGAGGCTCAGTGAACCGGTGCCGGCCAGCGCGCCGGCGAGGAACATCGCAGTGCTGCCCGGGATGAAGGTGCCAATGACGGCGACGGCCTCCAGGAAGGCCGCAAGAAAGACGACCGTGAGCATCCACGCCGGATGGCCGGCAAGCAGATGCAAAAGGTGGATGTAGGCGTGCTCCATCGTGCGCGATCAGCCGTTCTGGCGTAACGGTTGATCATAACGCGCACGGCGCTGCGCCACATTTTTGCCAACCGGCATCGGGCGACATGCCGGCGCACAATCTCACGAAGCCGTCAGCACATCGCCAGATGCGTTCGCCCCGCGTTCGCCCGTTAAGAAGCCGTCAACGAATCGCCGGATACGTGGACCCGCTCGCCAATCTGAACGTCCGGCTGCGTCGGGTAGCTGAAGTTGCGGTAGCTGCCGTCCTGCATACGCACCTGGACCTGATAGGTGGTCTGCTTGCGCACGGCGTGCTCGATCCCGTTGCCGGCAAGACCCCCGCCGACAGCGCCCGCGATGGTGGTGAGAATCTTGCCCCGTCCGCCGCCGATCTGATTGCCGACGAGGCCGCCGGCGACCGCGCCACCCAGCGCGCCGAGCCCGGTGGTCGGCTCAGGCGCCTGCACCGTGTTGATGGCGACGACTTCGCCCGCATAAGGGTCGGCGACCGGCCTTGCCGGCGCGGGTTCATAGGGTGCCTGGTAGCCCTGATTGTTTGCGTACCTCGGTGTCTCCGCGGCGGGCGTGCTGTGCGTGTGATGCACGCGCGGCCGTGCCGGTGCGGCTTGCTGGACCGTTTGCTGGGCCGTCTGCTGAACCGGTTGCTGAACCGGGGCCGCCTGGGGCGCGGCGACCGGAGCGCTGGCAACCTGCGCGGCGACCGTGGTGGCCGGCTGCGCGGGCTCGGTAACGGCGTGCGAGGTAGGCAGAAGGCCAGTCATCGCTGCGATGCCGGTGGCGCTCGCGAGGATGACGGCTACTGCTGCGCCGGCGACCAGGGGGTGGATACGGCTGCGCTGCGAATTACTGGAGGTGAGGTTCGTGTTCATTGCGGGCTCCGCGGGTAGATGCCTGCAATAACGCGGCAGCAGCGCGGCCGGTGGACGCCAGACGCACGCTGCTTTGTAAGCATTTGTACAAATTGCCGACGAAGATGGGCCGGTCAGATTTCGTCGGTAAATTCGTCGAGGAAGCGCTGCAGACGATTGTGGCGAATCTTCGCCAGACGCGCGCCGGTTGCTGTCTGGAAACCGGATGCTTTCAGCGATGAACAAAAGTGGCTGGCGGGCGGTCTTACCGTTTGACCGGGTTCCTTTGCGAGCGTCGTTGGCTCGACCTCGCTACGATGTGCGGGGAGCATGGGTCGGGCAATTCGACGGCATGATGGAGTGGGCTATGAAAATCGTGACAAAGACCCTGTTGGCCGCAGCGCTGATGATGGGTCTGACGGGCGCGGCTTGCGCTCAATCGGCAAACCTTAACGCCAATGGTATGGTCGGTTTGCAGGCAGGTGGGATGAATGGTGCAGGGCAGGGAACGGGTTTGGGGGCGGGCGCGGCCGGGCTGAGCCCAACGCCAGGCTTGGGCACCCTGGGCCACGCCCCAGCGATCGGAGGAGCCGGCGGCACTGGATCCGGCCCGGCGCTCAACAACATGCGGGCGAACGGCACCAGCCTGAATATGAGCCCGGATCCTCGCGCACCGAACGTGACGGGAAAAGCGTTCGGACAGTAGTCGTCACTCAGCCCGAACCAGTTGCAGAACGATGCGCTTCGCCGACTTGAGATGTTCCGCCGTCATCGATCGCGCGAGGCGTGCGTTGCCGGTCTCGCATGCTTCGAGAATCTTGAGATGCTCGTCCTGGAACGCCGGTGTATCGGCGAGCAGCGTGCTTTGCAATCGCTCGTAGCGCTCGACCTGAGCGCGCAGCTCGCGGATCGCTTTCAATTGCCGGCTGTTTGCACACGGCCGGTATAGCAGTTCATGAAATTCGCGATTCAGTTCACCCTGTCTTTGCGCGGTATCGGCATCTCCCAGAAGCCGATGAACGAGTTCGGCGCGGGATAACGTCTCACTGTCCATGCGTTTGACCGCGTGGAAAATGGCGTCGCCTTCGAGCAAGATGCGCAGGCCGTAAATCTCGTCCAGGTCCGACTCGGTCAAGGTGCGCACGACCGCCCCGCGATTGCGCATGAGTTCAACCAGTCCTTCGCCCTCGAGCTTTTGTATCGCCTCTCTCATCGGCACCCGGCTCACGCCGAAGCGATCGGCGAGTTCGCGCTCGACCAGCCGTGCGCCATCCTCCAGTTCGCCAGTCGCGATCAGTTCGCGTAGTGAGACGGCGATGGCATCGGCCGTCGAATCCAGTTTGTGGTCCATGTGCGTCGAGTTCCTGTCGTTTGGAATAATGGTATACCAAAACGGGTGCGCGCATTTAGAATGCGCCTGTTGCGAAATCAAATCCGGGTCAACAGCGAAGGAGATTGGCATGGCGTACGGCGAGCACAAATACGCGGTATCGGTGCAATGGACAGGCAACCGCGGCAGCGGCACCTCGGGATACCGTGAATACGGTCGAGACCACATCATCGCTGCGGGAAACAAGCCTGACATTCCCGGGTCATCGGACGCCGCATTTCTCGGCGACGCGAACCGGTGGAACCCGGAAGATCTGCTGGTCGCCTCAGCGTCCGCCTGTCACAAGCTCTGGTATCTGCATCTTTGTTCGGATGCGGGCATCGTTGTTTTGAGCTATCGCGACAACGCGGAAGGCACGATGCTCGATAGTCCGGAGCAGGGCCGCTTTTCACAGATCGTTCTGCGGCCGCACGTCGTCATTCAGGCAGGCGGCGACCTGGAGCTGGCTGGGCGTTTGCATCATACGGCCCATGAGAAGTGCTATATCGCGAACTCGGTCAACTTTCCGATTCTGTGCGAACCGGCTATCGAGACGGATGGGAACTGACGCTTGTGCGGTGCAAGTGATTCAGCATGGCGAGCGTTCGGCATCCCATTGCCAATTGCTTCACACCTTCATGTGCGCCGCACCATGCCATCAAAAATGATGGATTTATCGAAGTAAAAAAACTTGCATTTCGTACAGAAAAAGCTACCTTCATAAAACAAAACGACTTCTGGCTCGGCACCGGAGGAGACACATGCCGGCTACACGTATGATGATTGCGCGTCGTGCGGGCGTTAGCGTGGCCACGGTCGATCGTGTGTTGCGCGACGATCAGGCCGTGCGTCCGGAAACTGCCGAGCGCGTTCACCTTGCGCTGGCCACGCTGCGCGACGAACGCGCGAGTCGCGGCCGCCCGGCGAAGGCCGGTTCGTTTCGCGTCGCCTTTGTGCTTCCCCAGATCAACTCGCGCTTTCTCGATCATGTCGAGCGCGGTATCGCGCTCTCCGCCAGCTTCTTTCGCGAACACCGCATCATCCCTTCGTTCTATCGCTGCGATTTTTCCAGTCAGCGCGACACGGCCACATTCGCCGAACAGGTGGCCAGCTACGACGCGCTCGTGCTCGTGCCGCTCGACTATCCATGGGTAGAACGTCTGATCGAAGACATGAGCGCGGCGAACGTGCCTGTCGTCACGGTGTTCTCCGATCTGCCGTCGAGCCGCCGCGCCGCGTATGTCGGCGTCGATAACCGGGTCGCCGGTCGTACGGCCGGTTTGTTGATGGGCAGATTTCTCGGTTCCCGCATTGGCACGGTGGCGGTGCTTTCCGCCTCGTCACGCCTGCATGATCAACTGGAGCGGCGCACTGGTTTTTCGCAGGTTCTGGAAGAGGACTTTCGCAATCTGCGCTGGATCGCCGAGCCCGATTTCGCAGAAGACGACGACGGTGCGGGTCTCGCCGCTCAGGGTTTGCTGGCACGCCATCCGGATCTGGTCGGCGTCTATGCAACGGGCGGCGGCATCTCCGGGATTGCCGCGGCATTGCAGGAATCCGGCGACAAGGCCCGTCTGATTGTGATCGGCCATGAATGCACCGCGGAGACCCGCAGCCAGCTCACCGAACGCGCGATCGATGTGATTCTCGATCAGGACGTGCGAGGCATCGTGCACTGGGCCGGCCTTGCCGCGATTAATTTTCTTAACGACGTGCGTGGCGCGCTCGCCATCCCAACGCCGGAAACCCGAATTTATCTTCGTGAGAATGCGCATGCCTGAAGCTCGCGACACGCGGATTGCCGTCTGAATCCGCTGGAGCCGAAACGCGGTGCCCGGCGCATGGGCGCTGTTCCATATCAGGTTGGAGACCCGAGAAAGACAAGGAGAAGACACATGTTACGTCTTACGTCAGCAAGGGTAGTGGCGGCAGCCATCGTATCGCTGGGATTCGGCATGGCGACGGGCGCGCAGGCGCAGGGCAAGCAGTTGACATTATGTTGGGCGGCATGGGATCCAGCCAACGCACTCGTCGAACTGTCGAAAGATTTCACGAGCAAGACCGGCATCAAGATGAAGTTCGAGTTCGTGCCGTGGACCAGTTACGCCGACCGCTTCATCAATGAACTTAATTCGCATGGCAAACTATGCGATCTGATCATCGGCGATAGCCAGTGGATTGGCGGCGCGGCGGTTAATGGGCACTACGTCAAGCTCAACGATTTCTTCGTGAAGAACAAGATATCGATGGACGACTTCGTGCCGGCGACCGTGGTCGGTTATTCGGAGTGGCCGAAGAATACGCCGAACTACTGGGCATTGCCGGCAATGGCCGACGCGGTCGGCTGGACATATCGCAAGGACTGGTTCGCGCGCCCGGAGTTGCGCGCGGAGTTCAAGCAAAAATATAAACGCGAACTCGAACCACCCACCACGCTGGATGAGCTCAAGCAAACCGCCGAGTTCTTCCAGGGCCGCAAGATCGACGGCAAGACCGTGTACGGCGCGTATATCTTCACCGAGCGCGGTTCCGAAGGCATCACGATGGGCGTGACCAACGCGCTCTATAACTTCGGCTTCGAATACGAAGACCCGAAGAAGCCTTATCACCTGGACGGCTTCGTCAATTCACCGGGCGCGATCAAGGGGTTGGAGTTCTATAAGGCGCTCTACAAGTGTTGCACGGCACCGGGAATGACCAACGCGTACATGCAGGAAGGACTCGACGCGTTCAAGTCAGGCCAGGTGGCGATGCAGATGAACTGGTTTGCGTTTTTCCCGGGACTCTATAAAGACCCGAACGTCGGCGGCGACAAGATCGGGTTCTTCGTCAATCCGCGTGAGTTGAAGCAGTTCACACAGTTGGGCGGGCAGGGCATCTCGGTCGTTTCGTACTCGGATCATAAAGACGACGCGCTCGAGTACATCAAATGGTTCGCGCAGCCGGATGTCCAGAAGAAATGGTGGCAATTGGGCGGTTATTCGGCGGCGAAGTCGGTGGTCGATGCCCCGGACTTCCCAAAGAGCGCCCCGTTTGCACCGGCCTTCCTGAAGTCGATGGCGATCGTGAAGGACTTCTGGGCGGAGCCCGCTTACGCCGAACTGCTGCTCGACATGCAAAAGCGCGTGCATGATTACGTGGTGGCCGATAAGGGCACGGCCAAGGAAGCGCTCGATCTCCTGGTCAAAGACTGGAACAAGGTCTTCAAGGCCGAAGGCAAGAACTAGCGCGTTTCCCGACTGGACCGGCGCCGCCTGCACGGATTGCCGCCGGTCCGCTTAAAGGAGTCAGGCATGTTGGCAAACAAGCCTTTTCCGTCGGCTGGGCTCGAGTCAGGCGCACGGGCGCGCGTGAGCACGCGCCTGGCCGGGCTATCGGACCGAACCATTGCGTGGCTGTTCATTCTTCCGACGATCCTGCTGCTGCTCGCCATCAACATCTTCCCGTTGATCTGGGCATTGCGTCTCTCGTTCACGAATTTCAAGTCGAATATGCCGAGCGTGCCGGCGCACTTTGTCGGCATCGACAACTACGTCGATATTCTCACCGACGAAGACATCTGGTACGCCATGCAAGTCACGGCGCGTTTCGTGTTCTGGTCGGTCGGACTGGAGGTGCTGCTCGGTTTCGGCCTCGCGTTGCTGATCAACCGGCAGTTCCGCGGGCATAGTTTCTGGACCACGTTGATCCTGCTGCCAATGATGCTTTCGCCCGCCGTCGTGGGCAATTTCTGGACCTTTCTGCTGCAACCGCAAACGGGTCTTTTCAACGATATCGTCAGCTTCTTCACGGGCATTGCTCCCGGGTCGTTCCAGATGATCGGCGACGTCTCGCTTGCACCGTGGACCATCGTGATGGTCGATACGTGGATGTGGACACCTTATGTGATGCTCATCTGCCTCGCGGGTCTGCGTTCGATTCCCGACTACATCTACGAAGCGGCGGAAGTGGATCGCGCCACGCCGTGGCGGCAGTTCTGGTCGATCACGCTGCCGATGACCTTGCCGTTCCTGATGCTGGCGGTGCTGTTTCGCGGCATCGAGAACTTCAAGATGTTCGACATGGTGAACCTGCTGACTTCCGGCGGACCGGGTTCGGTAACCGAAACCGTGTCGATCACGCTAAAGCGCGCCGCATTCGAGAAGTGGCAGACCGGCTATTCGTCGGCGCTGGCCATCATTCTCTTCGTGACGGTGTTCGGTGCGGCGAACATCTATGTGAAGGCACTCAACCGGGTGAAACAACGATGAGACCGACTGCCAGTCAATACTCGGTGGTGGCGTCGTCGCCGCGCGCCAAGCGCTTCGCCGCCGCGGCCGTCATCACGTATGCATTGCTCGCCACCTTGCCGATGGTCTGGATCTTCCTGACGAGCTTCAAGACCCAGGAAGACGCGATCGCCTATCCGCCAGTCGTGCTGTTCCAGCCGTCCATGGAAGGCTACGTGAACCTGTTTACGATCCGTTCGCGGCAGACGCCGGAATTCATCGCCAGTCTGCCGCCTGCGCAAACCTGGTATGAGCGCGACGTGCGCAAGCGCAACATGGTGATCGCGGGTCCGTCGAAGGTGTTGCCGCGCTTCGTCAATTCGCTCGTGATCGGATTCGGTTCGACTTTCCTCGCGGTGTTTCTCGGCACGCTCGCGGCGTATGCCTTTTCGCGTTTCAAAGTACCCCTCGCCGACGACCTGCTGTTTTTCATCCTGTCGACTCGCATGATGCCGCCGATAGCGGTCGCGATTCCGATCTACCTGATGTATCGCGCGTTGGGCCTGAGCGACAGCTATGTCGGCATGATCGTGCTTTATACGGCAGTGAATGTCTCGTTGGCGGTGTGGCTGCTGAAGGGCTTCATGGACGAGATTCCGCGCGAATACGAAGAGGCGGCGCTGGTGGACGGCTACACACGTCTGCAGGCCTTCGTCAAAGTCGTGCTGCCGCAGGCAATCACCGGCATTGCGGCAACCGCGATTTTCTGTCTGATCTTCGCGTGGAACGAGTATGCGTTCGCGTCTTTGCTGACGAGCGGCGATGCGCAGACCATGCCGCCGTTCATTCCGTTCATCATCGGCGAAGGCGGGCAGGACTGGCCCGCTGTTGCGGCGGCGACCACGCTATTCGTACTGCCGATTCTCTTCTTTACTGTCGTGCTGCGCAAACATCTATTGCGCGGTATCACATTTGGAGCGGTGCGCAAATGAAACGTGATTTCGTTCTCACGCAGGGGCGCTGGCTGCGCCGCAGCTATAGCGAAACGGCCTCCACCGTGCTGATCGGCACCGGCATGGCGATGCTGGTTCAGCCGTTTTCGCTGGCGCTGTTCACGTGGTCGTTTCCGGTCATTCTGGTGGGTGCATTTGCGTTCCTCGTGACGAGCCATTTCCCGGAATAGCGCCATGTCGACCATCGTGCTTGCCAACCTCCATAAACGTTTCGACGATTTCGTCGCGGTGCGCGGCACCAGTCTGACGATCGATGCGGGACGCTTTGTCGTACTGCTCGGTCCGTCGGGCTGCGGCAAGACCACCACGTTGCGGATGATCGCCGGGCTCGAGTTGCCGACCTCAGGGCAGATTCTGATCGACGGCGAAGACGTGACGGCGCTGCGTGCACGTCAGCGCGATATCGCGTTCGTGTTTCAGATGTTCGCGCTGTATCCGCATATGACGGTGCGCAACAACATTGCGTTTCCGCTGAAGAACGAGCATGTGTCGCGCAAGGAAATCGCGACGCGGGTCGATGCGGTCGCGCACATGCTGCGCATCGAGGACATTCTCGATCGCAAAACGGGCGGCCTGTCGGGCGGTGACCGGCAGCGCGTCGCGCTCGGCCGCGCGATCGTGCGGCAGCCGAAGGCTTTTCTGATGGACGAGCCTCTTGGGACGCTCGATGCGGACTTCCGCGAGCTGATGTGTCTTGAACTGCGCAAGCTGCATAACGCGCTCGCGGCAACGACGGTTTATGTGACGCACGACCAGAGCGAAGCAATGGCGATGGCCGACGACATTGTCGTGATGAACAAGGGCGAAGTGCTGCAAGCCGGGCCGCCACATGAGATTTATCATTTTCCGGCCACCGTGTTCGTCGGCAACTTTATCGGCAGTCCGCCGATGAACTTCCTGCCGGTCGATCGCGGTGTCGATGCGGGTAGCGAAGCGGTACAACTTCACGGCGCCGCAGTGCCTGTACCACGTTGCGAGGCGGCGGCCGAGCGTGTTCTGCTTGGCATTCGCCCGGAGCATGTGGTGATCGACGAGCGCGGCCCACTGCGCGGCAAGGTCATCGCCGATGAATATCTCGGCTCGCATCAGGTGCTGGTGATTGAGACCGCGCTGGGCGTCGTGCGCGTGCGGGCGGGCAAGGACGATGGTTTGCCTGCCGGATCGCCGGTCGGTTTGTCGTTTCGCAAGGAGCGCACGCTGCTGTACGACGCGCAATCGGGCCGCCTGCTGCCACGCGCCGCTCAAACGATTCCCGCATACGGAGAGGCTCATGGCTGAAATCCAGTTGCGCAATGTATCGAAACGGTTTGGCGACATCCGCGCTGTCGACGATCTTTCGATCGACGTCGATGATGGCGAGTTCATCGTGTTGCTTGGGCCGAGCGGTGCGGGCAAGACGACTACGCTGCGTCTGATTGCCGGGCTGGAACGACCGGATGCCGGCGATGTACTGATCGATGGCGCCATTGCTACGGGCGTGCATCCATCGGATCGCGACGTCGCGTTTATCTTCCAGCAATACTCGCTCTATCCGCATCTGACCGTGTTCGGCAATCTGGCTTTTCCGCTGCGCTCGCCAAGAAGGCGCAGCAGCGAGACCGAGGTGCGCGCGCGAGTCCACGCGGTGGCCGAGATGCTGCATATGGAATCGAAGCTCGACAATATGGCGACACACCTCTCAGGCGGCGAAATGCAGCGCGTGGCGATAGGGCGTGCGCTCGTGCGGCAACCCAAGGCATTTTTGATGGACGAACCGCTGTCGTCGCTCGATGCAAAGCTGCGCGAAGAGTTGCGTATCGAACTCAAACGCCTGCATCGCACGATCGGCGCAACGATTGTTTACGTTACGCACGATCAGGTTGAAGCGACGACGCTCGCGGATCGTATCGGCATTCTCGAACATGGGCGTCTGGTACAGCTCGGCACACCCCGCGAGGTATACGGCAATCCGGTTTCGCTCAGTGCAGCGCAGCGGCTGGGCTCTCCGCCGATCAACCTGCTGCCGCCGGCGCTGTTCGATTCGGCGCACATGCCGGCGGGTACGGCCACAGTGGCAATCCGTCCCGAAGACGTGGTGCTGCATGACGGCGACACGCGGAATCAACGCGATGTTTCAGGTGCACAGGACGCATTGAATCTGAAGGTGCTCGAATATTCGCCGCTGCGGCACCTGCTGATCCTCGATCGCGCGGGAACCGCCGTCGTGGCAACGACAGTGGCGGAGCGCAATTTCACGCCCGGGCAATCGGTCGGCGTTTCGCTGCCGGCGCGCAGCCTTTTATATTTCCGAGCCGACGGCAGGAGGATAGCGACATGAACGGCAAAACGGTCATGGCGTGCATCGACGCCGCATATGCGTCGCTGAAGGAACATACCGACGAGATCGCTTTGCTCGACCAGCAGATCGGCGATGGCGATCACATCTTCAATCTGCTGCGAGGCATGGAGGCCCTGCTCGCGGTGAGGTCGGACATCGAAGCCGCAGCATTCGGCCCCGCGCTGGAAATCGCGGCATCCAAGGTGCTCTCGACGGTGGGCGGATCGTCGGGGCCATTGTTCTATTCGCTGCTGAGCGGCATGTCTAAAGCTTCCGAACGGCATGCACCGGATACAGCGGGCTTTGCGCACGTTTTTGCCGCGGGGGTCGAAGCGGTCGGTCAACGCGGCAAGACCGGCGTCGGCAGCAAAACGATGATGGACGTCCTGATCCCGGTCGCGAAGCGCTTCGACGAACTGGCCGCACAGGGCGCGACATCACAAGAGGTGCGCGATGCGTTGCCGCGGGTCGCGGAGGAAAACATGCTCGCTACCCGCGATATGCTGGCGACCAAAGGGCGGGCGTCGTTTCTCGGCGAACGTTCGCGTGGACACATCGATCCGGGAGCGCGTTCGAGTCAGATCATGATTGCGTCGGTATGCGCGCGCCTGGCGCTTCATAACGAGTGAAGGAGCGAGAGACCGTGAAAAAATTCATCAATGATGTGGACGATTTTCTCGCCGAGAGTCTGGCGGGGTTCGCCGCTGCGCACAGCGACCTGGTCGTGCTGAACAATGAGCCGGTGTTTGTGCGTCGCAAGGCGTTGAAGCCCGGCAAGGTTGCGCTGATTTCGGGTGGCGGCTCTGGCCATGAGCCTCTGCACTCAGGCTTCGTCGGCTATGGGATGCTCGATGCGGCCTGTCCGGGGCAGATTTTCACGTCGCCGACACCCGATCAGATGATGGCCGCAGCAAGGGCTGTCGATACCGGTGCCGGCGTGCTTTTCATCGTGAAGAACTACTCCGGTGACCTGATGAACTTTGAAATGGCGTCGGAGATGTCCGAGGTGCCGAATGCAATGGTGCTGATCAACGACGACGTGGCCGTGGAGAATTCGAGTTACACGACAGGGCGGCGCGGCGTGGCCGGCGCGGTGATCGTCGAGAAACTGGTTGGCAGTATGGCGGAGAGCGGCGCGGATCTCGAGCAATGCAAGGCCTTTGGCGACCGCATCAACAAGCGCACCGCGTCGATGGGTGTGGCGTTCACCAGTTGCACGGTGCCGGCGGCCGGTACGCTAACGTTCAAAATCGGCGACGACGAGATCGAAGTGGGTGTCGGCATTCATGGTGAGCCTGGGCGTCGGCGCGCGAAGTTCGCACCCGCTGACGCGATTGCGGGCGAGTTGCTGACGGCGATTGCTGAAGATCTGAAGCCGGCGGCACATGCTGAATTACTTGTGCTCGTCAATGGGCTCGGTGGTACGCCGCTTGGAGAACTGTATCTGCTCTTCAATTCCACGCGTACGTGGCTCGAGCAGCGCGGGCTGAATATCGGCCGGGTGCAGGTAGGCGCGCTGACGACTTCGCTGGAGATGGCCGGTGCATCGATCACACTGTGCGTGCTCGACGATGAGATGAAGCGCCATTGGGACAGCGCAGTGCATACGCCGGGACTACGCTGGGGCGTGTAATGCGAAGGTCTGCCGTTTGCCCGCCGCTCACCGGAGTAACCGTGAGCAGGCGGGCAGCATTGGTTTAATGCAGCAACGTCATCTGCACGACCTTCACGACAACGAGTGCGACCGCCACGATCAGATAGCCGCGCAGCACGCCCATCCAGATGCGTTTGGATAGCGTCAGTTGCGGTGCCGGCAGTTCTTCCAGGGGTGGCATGCGCCACATATTGCGTGCTTCTTTCGAAAACTGCTGCTCGCCAGCGGAAGCCTGGGCGACCGCGGAAGCCGCTGTATCCGTCGATGCGAGCCGCAGCCTGCGAACCGTCACGGTTGCAGCGTAGCCGACCACGGCCAGTAGCGTGCCGCCGGCCAGTACTTCAATGATTGCTTCGCCGGTAATGTCCGGATACATCACCGATGCAGTCAGGATGATTGAGAGCATGACGAGCACCCAGACAACTGCGCCTGTAAAGAAGTTGAGCTTCTTCGAGTTCACCCACGGACCAAGAACCGCACGGTCGTTGCACAACAGCAGCAGAAATACGGTCGCGCTCGGGAGCAGCACGCCTGCGAGCGTCTGCACGGCTTCAGTCAGAAGACCGAGCGGGCTGCCGGGAATCAGGACCAGCGTCGCTGCGGCCGCGATGATGCCGAAGTAGACGACGTAAAAGCCCTTCGCGTCCGTCACGCCGCGGTGCAGCGAGTGGCGAATCTTGAACACGTCGCCGATTGCGTAAGCGGTGGAGAGCGAGACGGCGGCCGCGCCAATGATGCAGGCGTCGAGCAGAGCAACCGCGAAGAGAACCGCGGGTGTGCGGCCGGCATATTTTTCGAGGCTGGCGATCACGCCGCCGGCATCCGTGAAATTGCCGAACTCGGGTTTGCCTGCGAACAGTGCAGAGCAGAACGAGATCATGGCCACCGCGCCGATCATCACGAATACGATGCCGATCCACAAGTCGGCTTTCTCATACTTCATGAAGCGCGGCGTGATGCGTTTATCCACGATATAGCTCTGCTGGAAAAACAACTGCCACGGCGCGACAGTGGTGCCGACAATGCCGATCACGAGCAGCATCACATCGCTCAGTTTCGAATTGGCGGGCCAGTTCGGAATCAGGAAGTCGTGCGCCATCTGGCCGACCGGCGGATGAATCGACACCAGTACGGGCACCAGCAACAGGCTCAACAGACAGAGCGCGACCGCAAAGCGCTCGAAGCGCCGGAAGTTGCCCGTACTGACTGCGGCCATTGTCACTGCGGCGGCGATGCAGACCCCGGCCACTTTCGAAATGCCGAAGAAATCCAGCACGAACGTGATGCCGATGAACTCGGTCACGATAGTGAGCGCGTTCAGGATGAACAGGTCGACGACGCTGAATGCCCCCCAGAACTTGCCGAAGCGCTCGAAGATCAGCCGGGCATGGCCGACGCCGGTCACGGCGCCGAGACGCAGCACCATTTCCTGATTGACGAAGAGAACGGGCACTAGCAGCAGCATGGTCCACAGCAAGGTGGTGCCGTAATTCTGTCCCGCTTGCGTGTAGGTGCCGAAGGCGCCGGCGTCGTTGTCGCCGACCATCACGATGAGGCCGGGCCCAAGGATCGCAAGCAGCGTTCGGATGCGGGCCCACCAGTTGTTGCGAGGCGCGGTATCGTGGTGCGCGATGGTGCCGAGCGCGCCTTTGATGTCGCCGAGATGGGCTTCGTCGAGAACGGCGCTGCGTGGCGGTGAGACATTGATTGGAGTGGACATTTTTGGCCGCCTGAGTAGATGTGGTTTGTATGCAGTGGCGCGTCTTCGGAATCCGCAGCACGAGTGTCGTCGAATGGGGTCGAGCGACGGCGGCGCATGCGGATCGCGAAGGCGTGCGGGTGCTGACAGTGCCTAATTACGAAGCCGGGTTCGAGATGAGCGCTTTGACGCGCTGCCAGGACACGGCGAGCCAGTGCGGCTTGATGCTGTGAAGCGCGAGTGCAGCGTCGCTGTGAATATGCGCTTGCTGCAGGGTCGGTACGAGGACGGCGATGTACATGGTATTTCTCCGGTGCGTATGGCTTGACGCGGGTTGCGGAAAGCCAGCAGACACGGAGCGCGGCCGGCACTATGCGCGCGGCGGCGAACCTCTGCTTGCTTTCCTCAGGCAAATGAAAAATTGCGTGGCAATTGAGCGGCATAAGGGATAACTGTCACTGTCCGGCATGGCGGCTCCTTATCGGTTTTGTTTATCTGCGTTGCTTATCGACGTTGCTAATCTGCGTTCGTTAAGTACGTGCTCGTCCACGCGCTCGACCGCACCGGAATTCGAATGGATCGAACCGGCGTGAGCGAACGCTGCCGCGAGTGGATGCTCGCGACGCGATGCCATATGGTTGCGGGACGTGCGTAAGCACGGCGCGGCCGAATGGCGCTAGTTAAGGTGCACGGGGTGAGTTACTACGGCGCGCACCGTCTGCCTGCTGGCGAGACGGCGGCTGAGAAAAGAGAGCGCGGGCGTCGGGCCGGTCAGGCAGTGAAACTGTTCGAAAATCGACTACTGCTGGTGTCCAAGGCAATGGCCCCGTTTGTGATGACTGGCGAATTTTATGCACTCCCGCAAGCAGAAGTCAACATGCTTCGTTAAGCGAAGCAAATATTCTTTTTTTATGCGTGCGGCAACGCACTTCGCTATTGCTGGCAAGGCTGATTCTTTCAGAAGTGACAGGAAGGACAGGGGAATGAAGGGCGCGGATGCAGCGGTGGATAGGGCAACGGCGGGGGCAGATGACGCGCTCGCCAGCAAATTCGGAGTGCGATCTCTTTTGTGTGATTTTTACTTGCGATTTTATAAGTGTGCCGAATACAATCCGCCCGTCTCAGCAAAAGGAGTCCCCCGTGGACACATGCTCTAGTAGTGGAAGTCCGATGCCGGTCTACGCCGGCGCAGTACCCGCGAGTTAGCAGCAGGATTACTCCTTCGCCGCTAACTCGCTCCGTTCGGGTTAGCGCGCTTCTTCAGTGACCGGTTCCAGCCGGTCTGCCAGTCGCACGCTCCCTCTGTTTGATCGGTATCGCATTGTTTGCGAGACCCGGTCACGTCTTCGTACATCGCCCGGTTTTGCCGGGCCCGATGGGAGTGAGCTTATGTTCGTCAAATCGTTGTCGTATCGTTCTTTGGCGCGCCGCGCGCGCGGCGCTCAGACTTGTCTCACGCAGAAAGTCCCTGAAAGAGCGGGGTGGTGGATGTCGGGCGGCCACGTCGGGCTGACGTTTCTGTTGTCGGTCGGCGTGGCGCCGTCCGTGCTGGCACAGACGCCGATAGTGGATCCGGTGCCCGCCTCGGATCAGGCGCCTGCCGCAGTTCAGTCTCCGGCCGCAGGGCAGACGTCTGCCGCTGAGCAGACCCCTGCCGCGCCCACCGGGCTCTGGGAACGTTCGAATCTGCTCGGCGACATGGGCGGGCTGCGCCCCTGGCTCGGCAACTACGGCGTGACCTTCGACCTGCAGGAAACCAGCGAGTATCTGAACAACCTGTCGGGCGGCGTCAAACGAGGCGGCGCTTACGATGGACTGACCCAGTTCGGTATCGTCGTCGACACGGAAAAAGCGGTGGGACTGCCGGGCGGCACGTTCAATGTATCGGCATTGCAGATTCACGGCAGCAATCTGAGCCAACGGAATCTGCAGACCCTGCAAAGCGCGAGCGGCATCGAGGCCGAGGACACGACGCGGCTATGGGAGCTCTGGTATCAGCAATCCCTGATCGGCGGAAAAGTGGACCTGAAGGTCGGGCAGCAGAGTCTCGACCAGGAATTCATGGTGAGCCAGTTCGCGACGCCGTTCGTCAACGCGACCTTCGGCTGGCCTGTGTTGCCGTCGGTCGATATGCCGGCGGGCGGCCCTGCCTATCCGCTGTCGTCACTCGGCGTGCGATTGCGCGCCAGGCCTTCGGATGCATGGACTGTGATGGCCGGTGTCTTCGACGGCAATCCGGCGGGCAGCGAGACGGGCGACCCACAGCAACAGAACCGCCACGGCACGAATTTCAATCTGCGTGGCGGCGCGTTGTTCATCGGCGAGGTGCAGTACGCCATCAACCAGCCTGCGGCGAATCCCTCGGGTACGCAGGCAGCCGGTCTGCCTGGCACCTACAAGCTGGGCTTCTGGTACAACACGCAAAAATTTGCGGACCAGCGTTTCGACAGTGCCGGTTTGTCGCTGGCGAATCCGGCGAGCAGTGGCGTGCCGGCGAGTCACCGGGGCGATTACAGCTTCTACGCAGTGGCCGATCAGACGGTCTGGCAACGGGGCGGGGACAGTCCGCAGTCGGTGGGTGCCTTCGCGAGAATCATGGGCGCGCCGGGTGATCGGAATCTGGTGGACCTCGGCGTGAATGCGGGTGTAACACTTAAAGCGCCGTTCAAAGGGCGCGACAACGACGTTGCCGGATTGGCCGTCGGTTACGCGAAGATCGGCTCGCGTGCTCAAGGGCTCGCGAGCGATACCGCCTCGCTGACGACACCGGGCTATCCGTCGCGCAGCGCCGAGACCGTCGTCGAGGCGACCTACCAGTATCAGGTCGCTCCGTGGTGGCAGTTGCAGGCGGACTTCCAATATGTGTCCCGGCCGGCGGGCGGTATTCCGGATCCGGGCAATCCGTCCCAACGCGTCGGTAACGAGGCGATCGTCGGGTTGCGGACCAATATCGTTTTCTGAGTGGACCGCTGGCCGTTTCAACGCGCTTCTGGACGCAGTGGCACGTTGAAGCCCGCAGGACCGGGTAGGGGGATGGGCGATGGGGCGTTGTGGGAATTCCAGTTCCATGACGTCAATACGCAACTAACGGTCAAGCCCGGCCGGCCACTCCGGATAACGCGACGCCCGCCTCGGTGGAAACTGAAGACGGCCACCGCACGCGTCCTACGCAGCAGCTATGCAGTGAAGAGACCGGCTATGCCACTCACCGATTGCCGTCAAGCAGATCGCCAAGCAATTCGTCGAATGCGGCCTGCGCATCTTCGAGTTCCTGCAACGCAGCGTCGAACGTTTGCAGCGCGAACTGCGAAGGCTGGCCGCTGCCGGCCGGTGGGAATTGCGATTGCAGTGACGCGAAGGCCGCCTTTACCCGCGTGGTTGCAGTCAAGACGCGCTCCATCGCGGCTGATTCTTCGGCTCTCGCCTGTTCGTGATCCATGAAAACTCCGTGCTCGTCTGGTCGGCTCGCGCCGTATCAAATGCGTGACTATGCCACGTCCGCAGTCAGGACAGCGGCAGGCCGCCGTTAGCCTTGATTTCCCGGAGTGACAACGCCGATTCCACCGAAGTCACGCCCGGCAGGCTGCGCATCTCATCGCGCATGAACGTGCCGTAATCGTCGAGATCGCGCGCGACCACCTGCAGAATATAGTCGGCGCTGCCCGACACGTTGTGGCACGCCAGAATTCGCGGGATTGCCTGGACCTCGCGTTCGAAACGGGTGGCGACCGCGCGGTCGTGCACGGCAAAACGCACATAGACGAACGCGACGACGCCGAGGCCGAGGGCGGAGCGCGAAAGCATCGCGCGGTACTGATCGATATAGCCGTCGTTTTCGAGGCGCTTGAGGCGGCGGGCGCAAGGTGTCTCGCTCAGGCCGACCATGTCGGCGAGCCGTGCATTCGACATGCGGCCGTCGTTCTGCAGCGCGGCGAGGATCGCGCGGTCTGTTTTATCGAGGTCGGTTGTCATGGCTTTGGGGTGTTGACAGTGCGTTGGCGGAAAACATGGCTCGGGAGTGGAATATTAGCGTATTCCTTCAAAGATGAGGTCGCTGCTCCTGTATTTCGCCAGCAAACCCTCCGCCGACGACGGCAAGATAGAGCCCTTGAAAACAAGAGGCTTCTATGATTTCCGCACACCTTCTGGTCGTTTATATTGCTGCGTTGTTTGTGGTTTATGCCGTGCCTGGGCCCGACATGGCGCTGGTTCTGCAGACCAGCATCGGACGCGGCGTGCGCAGTGGCTTCGCCGCGGCTGGCGGCCTTGGGGTGGCGCGGGCCACGCACGTCACATTGTCGGCATGCGGGGTGGCGGCGCTGTTGCGCAGTGCGCCCTGGTTGTACGACGTGGTGCGTTACGGTGGCGCGGTTTATCTCGCGTGGGTTGGTATCCAGATCTTCCGTTCACCGGTGTTCGCATTGCCCGAAGGTGGTGTGATGGGCGCCGAGTCGCGGCCGTTGCGGACCGCTTTCGTCAAGGGCTTGCTGACCAATCTGCTGAACCCAAAAGCACTGTTGTTCTGCTCGGTGTTATTGCCTCAGTTCGTGCGTCCTGTAGCCGGACCGGTTGCGCTGCAGATGGTCGAACTAGGTTTGGTGCTGCTCGCCATCGGCGCATGTTTCGACATCGCGTACGCGATTGGCGCGGCGCGCATTGCCGGCTGGATGCGGGCTCATCCTCTCGCGCAGACACTGCAGCGTTGGACTTTCTCAGCGGCGCTGATCGGCTTTGCGTTGCGGCTTTCGCTGGACTGACTGACTTCCGGACTTGCGGATGTCGGCACACGGTGATGCGATGCCCACGACAGGTAGCGAATAGAGTGGCGCGACGCGACGGTCGATGCATGCATCATGCCCGCGCGCTAAGTGATTGTGTTAATAAAGCCGATAGACAGCCGCGTACCGTCCCGCGGCAACACAACCGCTCGCTTCTATCTGTCGATGAAAACTTTTCTGCTTTATGCCGTGACCGCCATTGCCGAGATCGTTGGATGCTATTTGCCCTGGCGTTGGCTGAAGGAGGGGGGCTCCATCTGGCTGCTGGTGCCGGGCGCGCTCAGCCTCGCATTGTTCGCCTGGCTGCTGACGCTGCACGGCACCGCCGCAGGCCGCGTATATGCGGCTTACGGCGGTGTGTACGTGGCAGTGGCGATCGTGTGGCTATGGGGTGTCGACAAAGTGCGCCCCACGCTGTGGGATGCGGCCGGTGTGGCATTCACCCTGGCCGGCATGGCGATCATCGCGTTCCAGCCGCGTGTTTGACGCCGCACGTGTACTGCTCGTGCTCGTACCCGCTTCATGAGCGGTTCATGCGCCGGTTCGCACGCGGCCGATGTGCGGCTCATGTGCAGTTCATGTCGCAATCACATGGCACTCACGCCACAGCGCATACGCCTTCTTACTTGATGCCGCCCAGATAGTCGAGCTTGCCAAGTTCGACACCGTTGTGACGCAGAATGTCGTACGCCGTCGTGACATGAAAATAAAAATTCGGCAGCACGAAACCGAGCAGATAGGACAGCCCCGTGAACTCGATCGGGCCAACGCGCATTTTCAGTGTGATCGGACGTTCTTCAGATCCGTCGATCTGTTGCGGATTGAATTCCTTCAGATAATCAATCGTCTTTTGAAGGCGAGCATCGAGTTCTTCGAAGGTCTGTTCGACGTCGTCGTACTTCGGCGCTTCGACGCCGGCCAGACGGGCGGCGCAGCCCTTCGCCGTGTCGCTCACGATATAGACCTGGCGCAATAGTGGCAGCATGTCCGGCGCGAGCCGCGCGTTCGTGAGCACGGACGGGTCGATCTGTTTCTCTGCAGCGTGCGCCTCGGCCTTGCCGAGGATGACTTGCAGGTTAGTCATGCCGCGCACCAGCACGGGCAATGATGCTTGATACATCGAAATTGACATGGGGTTCCTCTGATTCTTCGATCGTGCGCGCGGGTGGCGCGCGAGGCGCTGCAACGGCTGGATTGCCGCTTCAGCATGATAGCGCGGGTGCTGCGCGATGCGCATTGATCGAACGCGGCGTTAGCCATTCGGACAACTGCCGCGCACGCCGGAACTGTGTTCGAATGCATGGGTCGGACGATTTGGCGAAGTTCTTGAAACAGCAATCCGCCGCTGGCCACGTGGCGGTGAGTTCGTGCAGGCGCGTGCCGTGCCTGGGGTCTGCTTTGCGGCCCGCGCCGTCACGCTAACAGGAGAATCGACACCATGGTCAATAGACAACCGCTGCCGGGAAGCGAGCGCACGGCGGAACAAGGTTCGACAGTCGTTGGGCAATGCGATCCGGCAGAACGGATCGAGGTTTTCGTGATGCTGCGCCGTCAACACCAGGCGCAGTTCGACGCACTGATGAGCAAGATCGAAGCGGGCGACCCGAGCGTCAAACCTCTATCGCGGGAGGCCTTTGCAAGAGATTACAGCGCCGCTCCGGACGACATCGCCAAGGTCAAAGCCTTTGCAACTGCACACGGCCTGACGGTGGTGCGGGAAGATCCGGCAGCGCGCCAGGTGGTGCTGAGCGGCACGATCGCGCAGTTCCAGACCGCCTTTGGCGTCAAGCTGGAACACTACCAGCACCACACGGCGGGCCAGTTCCGCGGCCGAACCGGCACGATCAGTGTGCCGGACGATTTGCACGGCATCGTGCAAGCCGTGCTCGGCCTTGATAACCGGCCTCAGGCGCGGCCGCACTTTCGCATCCGGCCGCCGTTCCAGCCGGCCAAAGCGCATCAGGCGTCCTTTACGCCGCTGCAGCTCGCGTCGCTGTATCAGTTTCCGCAAGGCGACGGCAGCGGCGAATGCGTCGGCATCATCGAACTCGGCGGCGGGTACAACACGTCCGACCTCACGAGTTACTTTGCGAGCTTGGGCGTTGCTTCACCCAAGGTGAAATCTGTCGGCGTCGATCAGGGTAGCAATCAGCCGAGCGGCGACCCGAACGGGCCCGACGGCGAAGTCACGCTCGACATCGAGATCGTCGGTGCGATTGTGCCTGGCGCGACGATCGCGGTCTATTTCACACAGAACAGCGACGCCGGTTTCATCGACGCAGTAAGCCGAGCGGTGCATGACGCGACCAACAAACCCTCGGTCGTCTCGATCAGTTGGGGCGGCCCGGAGTCGAACTGGACCAGCCAGTCGCAGCAGGCGTTCAACAGTGTGCTGCAAACGGCGGCAGCGCTCGGTGTGACGGTCTGCGCGGCGTCGGGCGATAGCGGCTCGAGCGATGGTTCCAGCGGCGATCAGGTCGACTTTCCTGCGTCGAGCCCTTACGTGCTGGCATGTGGCGGCACGAGCCTGACCGCGTCGGGCACATCGATTTCGCACGAGGTGGTGTGGAACGACGGCGCACAGGGCGGCGCAGGCGGCGGTGGCGTGAGCCGGACCTTTCCGGTGCCGGTGTGGCAACAGGGTCTGTCGGCCACTTCATCGAGCGGCGCGAAGACGGCGCTCAGCGGGCGCGGCGTGCCGGACGTCGCCGGCGATGCATCGCCCATCACCGGCTATAGCGTATTGATCGACGGCACGCAGACGGTGGTCGGCGGCACCAGCGCGGTTGCACCGCTGTGGGCGGCGTTGATTGCGCGGATCAACGCGGCGAAGGGGCAACCGGCCGGTTTCATCAACCCCAAGTTGTACAAGGCGCCGGCTGCGTTCAACGACATCACCCAGGGCAACAACGGCAGCTTCGCCGCGTCGCCAGGCTGGGATGCGTGCACGGGGCTCGGCAGTCCCAATGGTCAGAAGGTGGCGGCGGCACTATAGTCTGATGAGTCGCGGTTCAGTTCGGAACGCGCCTCGCTGATTGCCAGCTCCGGCGCTCACCGGCTGTCCGCGCTTGGTCGCGGTGCGTTGCGTTCTGGCCGCAGGCGGTACGGTGCTTGCCTTCAGGAGACGCAGGCAACGCAGGACACACGAGTGACATCAAGAGACATCGAGACACATCAAGAGAGACACACCAAGGCTTTAACGAATCCATGGAGCGATCATGACGAACACCGAGTCAGCTTCCGTTAGTCCGCAGTCGTCACACAACACGCATGCTTCGCCCGCGACGGCCGCCGCCGGCACGTCGCACAAAGCCGGAGATCAGCCGTTCTTCGACCCGGTCGCGTATGGCAACGGTCCGGACGATTCCGTCACCGATACCTCGGAAACAGCCGCGGTGACGCACCATTCGACCACGATCGGCGGCCAGAAGATCAACTACACGGCGACGGCGGGTCACCTCGTCATTGTCGACCCAAGCAGTTCGCAGCCTGAAGCCAAGATGTTCTACGTCGCGTTCACGCAGGACAATCAGAAGGAGGAAACCCGCCCGGTAACGTTCTTCTACAACGGCGGCCCGGGTTCGTCTTCGGTGTTCGTGCTGCTGGGCTCGTTCGCGCCGCGCCGCATCAAGACATCGATGCCGGGCTTTACGCCGCCCGCGCCATATTCGATGGAAGACAACCCTGACAGCCTGCTCGACAAGAGCGACCTCGTCTTCATCAATCCGGTCGGCACCGGCTACTCGGCGGCCATTGCGCCGAAGACGAACCGTGCCTTCTGGGGTGTCGACCAGGACGCCGACTCGATCAAGCAGTTCATCAAGCGCTTTCTCACCAAGAACAACCGCTGGAATTCGCCGAAGTATCTGTTCGGCGAGTCTTACGGCACGGCGCGCAGTTGCGTGCTGGCGTACCGGCTGCACGAAGACGGCGTCGACCTGAACGGCATCACGCTGCAATCGTCCATTCTCGACTACACGCAATCCGGCAACCCGGTCGGCGCGTTGCCCACCACCGCGGCGGACGCGTGGTATCACAAGAAACTCGGCATTGCGCCGCGGCCAACCGACCTCGGCACGTTTGCCGAAGAAGTGGCGCAATTCGCGCGCACCGACTATCTGGCGGCGCTGCGCAAGTTTCCGACGACGGATTCCGCAACCGTCGAAAAACTCAGCGAATACACCGGTATCGACAAAACCACCTTGCTCGCCTGGAGCCTCGACATCGCATCGTACGACAGCCGCGGCAATTCGCTGTTCCTGACCACGCTGCTGAAATCGCAGGGTCTCGCGCTCGGCGAGTACGACGGCCGCGTGACGGCGATCAACACCGGCATCGCCGGCAAGATCGACCCGAATTCCGGCGGCAACGATCCGACCATGACGGCGGTGACCGGCGTCTATACGACGATGTGGAACGTGTATCTGAATGAGCAGTTGAAATACACGTCGAATTCGGCGTTCACGGACCTCAACGATCAGGCATTCCAGTATTGGGACTTCAGCCATATCGATCCGACCGGCGCGCAGAAGGGGCTCGACGCGAAGGGCAACATCATTCTGTACACCGCCGGCGACCTTGCCGCCGTGATGGCGCTCAATCCTGACCTGAAGGTGCTGTCGGCGAACGGTTTCTTCGACTACGTCACGCCGTTCTATCAGACCGTGCTCGATCTGCAGCAAATGCCGCTTGTCAGCCAGCAGGTCCGGCAGAATCTGTCGGCGCGTTTTTATCCGTCGGGACATATGGTCTATCTCGACGGTGGTTCGCGTACCGCGCTCAAGGCGGATCTCGCCAAGATGTACGACACGACGGTGTCCAATACCCAGGCGCTCTTCCGTATCCGCGCCTTGCAGGCTCGGGTGGTGCAAAAGGCGAAGTAGCTTGCGGTTGCGCGTTGCCTGAGCCGTGCCCGGGCGCGGCGCAGGCAACTGCGCCGCCTTTGTACGGCGTATCGACACGGTCCTGCCACGTGTATTCGTGCACGCCAGGACCGCGCTGGCGTTCACTTGCGAGCGCCTTGGGGCGCATCTCCACTAACCTGCGTCTGTATGCCTTTTTCGCGCAGGGATTTTGAATGTGTTTTAATTAGTCTGCGAATTGAACTATTGCGCGCCGCTGCCGGCGCGCCAACGAATGAACGCAGGCATTGCAGACGGGCGCCGCATCATCTATTACAGCGACGCAACCAGCAGGACATACCAGACGGTTCCGCCGACGCCTGCGCGCCGGTGGAGTGCGGCGCGTCCCGGCCGCAAGATGCGTCTTGCGTTCCTGCTTGGTTTCACCGCGATATTCGCCTTGCGCGTCGGTGAAGTCCAGGCTCAGGATTCAGCGATGCTCGACGAGCGCGTCACGCAGGAGTCGGTCGGTGAAACGATTTGCCGACCCGGCTATGCGGACACGGTTGCACCACCGTTCGACGAATTGATGGCCCACAAGGACCGCATGCTTGCCGCGCGCGGCATCGCTGCCGACAACGGTCCCGCTTTCGCGCTGGACAGGCGCGTGCCCATTGTGCTCGGCGGCTCGCCGAACGCACCCGCCAATCTCGATCTTCTGCCGTGGGCAGGCCAGCAGGGCGAGCGTCGCAAGGCGCGCGCCGCGGTCATGCTCAAACGCTGCGTTTGCGAAGGGAAGCTGAGTCTCGCGGAGGCGCAAGCCGCGATTGTCGGTAACTGGTCGGTGGTCTATTCGGGCTTTAGCCAGACGTCTTGCGATGTGAGCCGTCTCGATGTCGCAACCGGCGACAGCAATGGACGAGGCGACGGTCGCGACAGCGCGCCATGAGGCCGCCTGTCTCCGACGGCGTCGACGCTTCGTCCGCGGTGCTGGTTCACGTGCCGTAAGGCAAGAATGCATGGTGGGTGAGCGCGCCGAACGTGCAAGCGGCGGACTGATCCCGACGATCAGCCCGCCCTTTGCGCACGTCCCCCGCAGGATGCCGGTGGCGATAAATGTCGCTGTCCGGTGCGGCCCGATTTTTGCGTCCAGCGTCCGCGTCTGGTGCGTGTACCGGGCCTGCACCACTGAATGAACATGTGTTTTGCTATTTTTATCGCTGCTTATTCAGGTACAGTGCATTAACGGAAGTTTTTTAGGTCCGTTTTTACGACATTGTGTCGCATCGCTTTTGTTGTCGATTGTGGCTATCCTGAAAACAGGACGAAATTCGAAGGGGAGATTTAAATGATTGCCTTCTATCTGACATTGGCTGCTGTGGGTGCGGCCGGCGCCGCCTTGATCCGCCAACTCGCGGCTGCTCAGGCGAAACAGCGTGCAGCGCTGCGCCCGGTGCGAGTGCAGGCTGCGGATCGCAGCGCGCGCCGAGGGTAGGCGGCATGAACCTGATCGTGCGCAATATCGCGGAATCGTGCAGCGAGCAGGAAGTGCGGGAATTCCTCAAGCGTGAGCTTGGGCATTACGCGAAACACGTCGAGGTGGTCGACGCCGGAAAACCCAGCGCCTACGCTACTGTCGAGTTAAACGCGGAAGTGCCGTATGTGGGCGAGGTGATCGCGCGGCAGATTCACGGCAAGCATTTGGGCGGCCTGACGCTCGAGGCCAGTGCTGATCTGTTTAGTGACGACACACCGCCTGCTCACTGAGTCTGTCGCAACCGCGTTTGCCGATTGCTTCGAATGCGCCGCGTGGGGAGAACGCGCTGCGTCAGGCGCCAATTCCTGACGGGCATCCCCGCGCATTCTGGTTGTTACTTCCCTTTTCTTTACTTCCCTTTTCTCATTCCCCGCCTGTCTTCACTGGCCAATCGAACGGCGTGTAGGGCAGCGCCCGCTTGTGCCGCGTGACGTCATAGAAGCGCAGGACCGTTGCGCGCGCCGCGTCGCTCACCGGTCTGCCTTCCAGAAAGTCGTCGATATCATCGTAAGGGATGCCGTATGCGTCTTCGTCCGGTCGTTGTGGGCGCAACATTTCCAGGTCGGCGGTCGGCACCTTGTGCGCCAGCGATTCGGGTGCGCCCAAGGCTTTGGACAGTGCCCGCACACGACGTTTGTTCAGGCCGGTGAGCGGCAGCACATCGGCGCCGCCGTCGCCGAACTTCGTGAAAAATCCCATCACCGATTCGGCCGCGTGATCCGTGCCGATCACCACGCCGGCCCGTGCGCTGGCTACCGCGTATTGCGCGATCATTCGCTGGCGTGCCTTGATATTGCCGTGGACGAAATCCTGCTGAGAGTCGTCGTTAAATCGCACACTGCTGTTATCCAGTGCGGCGAGCATTGCATCGGCGGCGGGTTTGATATCGATGGTGAGATTTTCGTCCGCGCGAATGAAGCTCAAAGCCTGCTGCGCGTCGGCTTCATCTTTTTGCACGCCGTAGGGCAAACGGATCGCGACGAAACGCGCGTCGTAATGTTCGGCGCGCAGCCGCTCGACCGCGAGTTGTGCAAGCCGACCGGCGGTAGTCGAATCGACGCCGCCGCTGATGCCGAGCACGTAAGTTTTCAGGCCGTTGCTGCGCAGATAGTTCGCCAGAAAGGCGACCCGGCGCTCGATTTCCTGTGC
Organism: Paraburkholderia madseniana; assembly: GCF_009690905.1. Lineage (GTDB taxonomy): Bacteria > Pseudomonadota > Gammaproteobacteria > Burkholderiales > Burkholderiaceae > Paraburkholderia > Paraburkholderia madseniana. Next base: position 14,426 of record NZ_VOSW01000057.1, on the reverse strand, counting down.
GGCGTCGAACTCGGCGGCGACATGCATTTCCGCTGCGATGCTTGCCTGGCGTGCGGCTGGGTCCTGTTGCGTCATGTTCCTCTTTCCTCCATGTGCGTAACGCGAGTGTCAACCATGAACGCTCGCGCGGATTGCTCGAGCGACCGGTCCACGAACGAGCCGATTCTGCGAGCATGTCGTGACGAATCGGTTTCGCGGTTTTATCGCGGATTGGCTTTCAATTCACTTTGCGCTGCTTTTAAAACCGCGGCCCAGAGCGTCGAATATCGGTTGTTAATACGGTGATATGGGTGAATTAGCCGAGTCTTCATCGACAGATGCCAATGTGCTTAGTAACATCCTCGTTCCGAGCGCCGCCGTGAGCCGGCGAGCAATCAATAATAATCAGGTTTGCTCAAATACGCGATGAACTACCCCAATTGGCCTCGCCAGCCTGCACCGGACCGCAGTACTTCCGCATCGGTAGATCGTCGAAGCGAAGTGGTGTGTATGTCGGATTTACGCTTCGTGCCGAGTTTCGCGCGCGCCGTTGGTTCAGTGCGCTATCTGGCGCGCGTGTTTGCGGCTGTCTTTTGCGCGGCGTCATGTGGCGCCGCTATCGCGGCGTCGGGCACGGCTTCGGCTTCGGGCGCCACGTCCGCCCGACCATCGGCATCCGCAGTGGCGAACCACCCGGCGCGCGCGGTCGACGCGTCGGCCGTTGCCGCGCCCGGTGCGGCCGGCGTGGTCGACCCGCGTCGCGCGTTTCTGCTGCGTGACGTGTTCGCGCAAGACGTCACGCGTCGGTTGAAAGTGCCGGCCGCGGAGCAGCGCGCCTATGCCGACCGTCTGCAAACGGCGCTCGGCGAGCACATGTTCGGCAACCTGTCGGGCGAATATGTCGTGGTGGTCGATCGCAACACCAACGTGCAGGCGCTGTTCATCTATTTCCGGGCAACGCCGTCCGACAACTGGCAGATGATCGGCGCGTCGCCGGTCTCAACGGGCAGGCCTGGCGAGTACGACCACTTCATCACGCCGCTCGGCGTGTTCGAACATACGCCGTCCAACATGGACTTTCGCTCCGAAGGCACGCTGAACGAGAACCACATCCGCGGCTACGGCAAGCGCGACATGCGGATCTTCGACCTCGGCTGGGCGCAGGGCGAACGGGGTTGGGGCAAGGGTGGCATGTCGCAGATGCGTTTCCAGATGCACGCCACCGATCCGGACCGGCTCGAGCCGCTGCTCGGTATTCGTCATTCGAAGGGCTGCGTGCGGATTCCTGCTTCGCTCAATGCGTTTATCGACCACTACGGCATTCTCGACGCTGAATATGTCGCGCTCGTCGAGTCCGGCAAATCGCTGTGGGTATTGAAAAGCGATCGCCAGGTGACGCCGTGGGCGGGGCGCTACATCGTCGTGGTGGATTCGGCGCGCAAGAGCCGCCCGGCCTGGGCGCCGGCCCCGGGAAGCAAGGTGCGCGCGAAAGTGCCGGCCGGCGCCGACACAGCGGATTAGGCGGCGGGTTAAGCGGCGGGCGAGGGTACTGAGCCGATATCGAACTGCCGGGATGCAAGACGCGCGTCTTGTTCGAAGCTGCAATCATCACCACATCAGCAATACCGTCCCCGCGCCAAGTACTCCGCCGCACACCGCGCACGCCCACAGCAGCACACGCGTGCGCCGATATTCACGGCTGATATCCAGCATCAACTGCGCATTCTGCTGCGGGGTGCGGGCGCGATCGTGCTCATGCTGCAGATAGCGCACGGCCAGTTGCGGCACGCGCGGCAGCATATGCGCCAAATGCGGCAACTCGCGCGAGATGCGCTTGATCCAGCCGCGGTGATCCATGTCGCGCCGCGCTATGCCCGCCAGCACGCCGCGTGTGACATTCCACGTATCGACGCCTGGATGCAGCGCACGCGCGAGCATTTCCGCCTGCTGGAACGAGCGCTGGGCGGTGGCGAGCCGCCCGGACACGGCGCCGTCGAACGGATGCACGGCGTGCAGCAGATGATGAAAGAGCGAACCCGCCGAGCGGTCCTCCGGCGCGGCTGCGAAGTGCGCTTCGGCGCGCGTGCGCAACTCGGCTTCGAGCATCTCCTTGCGCGTGTCGTCGGACACATGACCGGCGTCGCGATGCAGTTCGGCGAGCCGGCCGTAGTCCTGGTCGAAGAGGGCAGTCGCGCCGTGTACGAAGAATTCGCGCTCGCCGGTCGACAGACTCGACATGATCGAAAACTCCGCCAGCACGAGGCGTCCCAGCGTGTCCGGTTCGATGCTCACGCGCACCTTGCGCGCATCGAGCGTCGCGTGAAAAAAGCCGTGCTCGAATGCCTGTTCAGTCACCACCTCGACGATATGTGCAGCCAGCGGCGCAAGCTTGACGTGATGCAAATGCAGGCCGGGCAGGTCGCTGGCGGCCAAGGTGCTGACGCGTTGCATCGTCAGCGTCTGGTTGGTGCACAGGTCCCAGATCACGACCGGCACGACGATGCGCCGGTCGCCGTCGAAGTGATGGCCGGTCTGGCTCAGATTGGCGGCTTCGGCGCGCAGGTCGAAACGGCGCTGGATGTCGTCGGTGAAGGTCTGCGCCAACGTCCGCAGTTGCAGGCGGCGGGCCGAGCCGGAAAGTTTCTCCAGCCAGCGCGCGACCCAGCGCAGAAGCGCGAGTTCGTCGCCGATCTGTTGCAACTGATCGGCGCGCACCAGCTTGATGGCCACTTCGCTATGGCCGTTGACCGGCACGATAAGCCGCGCGAAGTGCGTCTGTTCGGCAAAGCCGCCGCGCACCGGCACCAGATCGACTGCACTGAAGATCGTGGCGAGCGGCCGGCCGAATGCGCGTGCCAAAGCCTGTTCGGATTCCTGCGGCGGCAGCGGGGCTTCGAGATGATCAATTGCGTCGATGGCATCGTGCAGGGTGCCGGTCGCGAGTTCGGGCCGGTCGACCAGGGTCTGCGCGAAGCGGCTTGCGAGCGGCCCGAGCGCGGGCAGCACGCCGTGCAGGCTCGCGCCGCTGCGCCCGGCCGCGTGCACGCGGCCGATCAGCTCGATCATCCAGTGCAGTTTGTGGTCGGATGGGGCGGCAAGCCAGAGCAGGCGTGCGCCATAACGCAACGCGTGGAACAGCAGCAGTAAACGGCGAAACAGTGGCGGCATCGGCAGTTCGGTTGACGGACTACGCGGCTTCGACAGGCGTCGGCGCGCGGCCAAGGCGTTCAGGTTAGCAGGTAAGCGCCGTAAGAGGAGCATCCCCGCGCCACGCGTAATACAATACCGCGGCCTTCTCCAATCGTGGCGAAACCCAAGCGTGCCGGCTCCCGGCCTCCAATAGATGCTCGCAGAACAACGTCACCAATACATCCTGGCGCAAGTCGCCAAAACCGGCGCGCTCTCGGTCGCTGAACTGGTGCGCGAACTGAATGTGTCGCGCGAGACGATCCGCCGCGATCTGAATGCACTGGCCGGGCGCGGTCTGCTCGTCACGACCCACGGCGGCGCGCTATCCAGCGACCGGCGCGAGCCCGACCTCGATACGCGAGAAGGCGCCAACGCCGGCGCCAAGCGGGCCATCGGCGAACGCGCGGCCGAGTTCGTGCCGGACGGCGCCTCGCTGATCATCGATTCGGGCAGCACCACCCAGGCGGTGGCCCGGGCGCTGCTCGACCGGCATCGCCTGTCGGTCTATACGAACGATTGGCGCATCGCGCTGCTGCTTGGCCGCCGCAACGATAACCGCGTGACGCTGCTCGGCGGCGAACTGTCGGATATCGAAGACGCCACTTTCGGCCTCGACACGGTCCATCAGTTGACGCAGTACCACGCCGACTTCGCCTTCATTGGCGCGGGCGGCATTTCGCCGGACGGCTACCTGACCGACTACAGCCGCATGGCCGCCGAAGTGCGCAGCCGTATGATCGCCGCCGCCGACACGGTGGTGGTCGTCGCCGACCACTCGAAGTTCGGGCGCGTGACGCCGGTGCGCATCAACGGTATCGAATCGGCGCGCTATCTGGTCACCGAATTGGCGCCGGAGAAGGCGCTCGGCAAGGCGATCACGGCGCATGGGCCGGAAATCCTGATCGCCTGAGCGGCTGTGCCCACGGAGCACCCGAGCGGCTGGTGGCCTGGGCGCATGAGCGAGCGCCCCACGTACCTGCGCACCACGGCTGCTTCGCGGCATCCACGTCACTTCACTTCACGCGAATCCCGAGCCATTTGAGCGCACGGTCGATCGCGGCCACCGCGTTATGCAGTTCGTTCGCATCGATCGCGCCGATGCAACCCACGCGGAACGTGTCCACTTGCGTCAGCTTGCCCGGATACAGCACGTAACCCGCCTCGCGCACCGCGGCATAGAAGTTTGCAAAATTCCACGCAGGGTCGCGCGGCGCGTAGAACGTGACGATCACCGGCGCCTGCACTTCGGGTTTCAGAAACGGTTCGAAGCCGAGTGCTTTCATGCCACTCACCAACGCCGCACAGTTCTGCGTATAGCGCGCGCCGCGTGCCGCTTGTCCCCCTTCCGCAATGAACTGATCGAGCGCCTGCCGCAAAGCCGCGACCACATGAGTCGGCGGCGTGAAACGCCACTGCGTCGTCTTCTCCATATAGACGTATTGATCGTACAGATCCAGCGCGAGCGACGGCGAGCGTCCTTCGCTCCGCTCCAGCACGCTGCGCCGCACAATCACGAATCCCATGCCCGGCACACCTTCCAGGCATTTGCCGCTCGCCGAGATCAGCGCGTCGATGCCGCCGCGCCGTAAATCGATCGGCAGCGCGCCGAACGAACTCATCGCGTCGACGATCAGACTTTTGCCGTGCCGCTGACACACCGCGGCGATATCGTCGAGCGGATTGAGCAGGCCGGCGCTCGTTTCCAGGTGGACTTGCGCGACGTGAGTGATACGCGAGTCGCGATTCAGGGCGTCTTCGATGGCCGCCGCGCTGACCGGTTCGTCTTCGCGCAGCGTCAGTTCCACATAAGCGATCCCCATTCGCTGCAATATCCGGATCAGACGGGCACAATACGCGCCGTTGTTCGGAACCAGCACGCAGCCTTGACGCGGCACCAGCGTGCCGAGCGCCGCTTCGACCGCGAACGTGCCGCTGCCTTGAAGCGGTACGCATACATAGTCACTTTCACCATGTACGATTTTGACCAGGTCAGCGCACACGCTATGGGTCATACGGTTGAACGCGGCGTCCCACGAACCCCAGTCACGCAGCATCGCCTCGCGGGTTTGCAGCGAAGTGCTCAACGGGCCCGGGGTCAACAGGATCGGATCGTTTCCAGGAATCACAGAGCCTCCGTCATCAGATGAATGTCCGTCGCCCGGGGAGGGTGACGAAAAGATTGATTTGGATATTATTGGCGAATTGTGTCAATTTTTGGAATTCGACAGAATAGTCATGGCGTTGTCATGGAAACCTGTGATCCTTGCCGTGCCCGTTCAGGCATGGCCGGCAGCGCGAGTGTCGTAGATGAGCTGTAAGTCAGGCTGGAGAAGAAGCGGCAAAGTTGTCGGCAATCTGCAATCCGCGCGAATTCGGGCGAAACTGCACGGCAACTGGCTGCGGGCAACACGCAAGCGGCGCGGCGCTACCGCCGTTCAATCACAACAGGTATCGGGATATCCCGACCGTCTGGTTTTTTGCCTTTCGGAGAGAGCGACATGACAAAGACGAATTCCCTTCACGCCACGGCTGGCCTCGCACGCAAGCTGTTGCCGGCGCTGATCGCCGCGGCGGCATTCGGCGGCACGGCGATGCAGGCCCATGCGGCTGACGCTGTGGTGCTGTACACCGCCGACGGCCTCGAAAACCTCTATAAGGATGTGCTGCCGGCCTTCGAAAAGAAGGAAGGCGTGAAGGTCAACATCGTCACGGCAGGTAGCGGCGAAGTGGTGAACCGCGCCACCATCGAGAAGGATCAGCCGAAGGCCGACGTGATCGTCACGTTGCCGCCGTTCATCCAGCAAGCCGACCAGAGCGGCCTGCTGCAGGCTTATCAGAGCGCCAACTACAAGAACGTGCCGGCGATCGCCAAGGCGCCGAACGGTTCGTGGGCGACTTTCGTGAACAACTACTTCTCGTTCGCGATCAACCCGGACGTCACCAAGAACCAGCCGAAGACCTTTGCCGACCTGCTGCACCCGGACTACAGCGGCAAGGTCGCCTACTCGAACCCGGCTACGGCTGGCGACGGTATGGCCGTGATCATCCTGACCACGTCGCTGATGGGCGAAGACAAGGCGTTCGACTATCTGAAGAAGCTCGAAGAGAGCGCCAAGTTCCACACCAAGGGCACGGGCTACCTCGACGTGCTGCTCTCGCGTAACGAAATCGCCTTCGCCAACGGCGACCTGCAGATGGATCTGGACGATGCAGCGAACGGCGGTCTGTCGCTCAAGCCGATTTTCCTCGCAGCCAAAGCCGGCGATAAGCCGACCACCTTCCAGTTGCCGTACGCGATCGGCCTGATCAAGAACGGCCCGAATCAGGCAGAAGGCAAGAAGCTGATCGACTACCTGATGTCGACCGACGTGCAAGCCAAGGTGCCGGATATCTTCGGCATCCCGGGCCGCACGGACGTGCCGCTCGCCGGCAAGAACGGCGAAGCAGTCAAGAAGGCGATCGCCGGCGTAACGCTGATCCCGGTGGACTGGACGCAAGTGATGGCGAAGAAGGCTGACTGGACGGCACGCTGGAAGAGCGATGTGATCGGTTCGTCGGGCAAGCAGATCGAAGTCGTCAAGCCGAAGTAAGCCGGACCGTTCGCCATTGAGTCAGGCGGCGCCCTCGCATTCGTGCGGGGCGCCGTATCAGCATTAATCCAGTTGGAGGATGAACCCGGTGAATACGGCCAGTCTTGCTCACCCAGGCGCGCTCGGCGCCTCACCGGACGCGCTCGACGGCGCGCGTTCGAACACGCCGGGCGGCGTGCAGATCGACCATCTGACGGTGCGCTTCGGCACGCGCACCGTGCTCGACGATCTGTCGCTGACCATTCAGCGCGGCGAATTGCTCACCGTGCTCGGCCGCAGCGGTTGTGGCAAGACCACGCTGTTGCGCTTCATCGCCGGGTTCATCGAAGCGGACGGACTGTCGGGCACCTTGACCGTCGCCGGTCACGACCTGACGCACGTGCCGCCGCATAAGCGCAATCTCGGCTTGCTGTTCCAGAGCTATGCGCTGTTCCCGCATTTATCGGTATTCGACAACGTGGCTTTCGGCTTGCGTGCGCGCCGCACGCAGTCGAAGGATGTCGCGCGACGTGTCGCCGACGCGTTGAAGCTCGTGCAACTGGGTGACGCCGGGCATCACATGCCGGCGCAATTATCGGGCGGCATGCAGCAGCGCGTGGCCTTGGCGCGTGCGCTTGTGATCGAGCCCGATGTGTTGTTGCTCGACGAACCGCTTTCCGCACTCGACGCCAATCTGCGTGCCTCGGTGCGTTCCGAACTGAAGGCGCTGCACGAGCGCCTGCCGAATCTGACGATCGTCTGCGTGACGCACGATCAGGACGACGCGCTGGTGCTGTCCGACCGCACGCTGCTGATGCGCGAAGGCCGCATCGCGCAACTCGGCACGCCGCAACAGTTGTACGACACGCCGAACGACGGTTTCGTCGCGCGTTATCTGGGCGCGGCCAATCTGTTGCCGCCGCAGGTCGCATTCGGCATGGACGACGTGCGCTACAACGAGCGCGAGCGGGTGGCCTGTCTGCGTCCGGAAGCGCTGCGTATCGTGCCGCTTGGCGAGGGGCAATTGCATGGCGCGATTACGTCGGTCGAATGGTACGGCGCGGTGTTGTCGGTGTCGGTCGCTCTGGACGCGATGCCTAACGAGCCCGTGCTGGTCACCATGCAGCGTGGCCACGGCATGATGCCGGAGAAGGGCGCGCGTGTTTCCCTGCGTTATGAGGCTGACGATGTCGTCCTTATCAACCCCTGATACCCCAAATTCGATCAGCGAAGCCGCTGCCGATGCCCGCCGCAGCGCGAGCGCGGCCTCGCACACGGCGGCGGTGAAGCGACGCGAACGCGCGGCGCAATGGCATCTTCTGTTCCTTGCGGTGGTCGTGCTGGGTCCGCTGGTGATCTATCCGCTTGTACGTCTGGTGCTGTTGAGCTTCACGGGCCCGCACGGTTTGAGCCTGCAGGCCTACTCGGCGTTTTTCGGCAATCCTGAAACGCGCGGCGTAGTCGGCACCACGCTGTGGATTCTGTGTGTGAGTGCCGGGCTCGCATCGTTGCTCGGTATCGGCCTCGCGTCGCTCTTGTTCTTCAAGCCGTTTCCCGGCGCGCGTATGGTCACGCGATTCCTCGAACTGTTCGTCGCGTTCCCGTCGTTTCTGGTCGCGTTCACGCTGATCTTTCTGTACGGCTCGCAAGGCTCGGTCAGCATCGCCTTGCAGCAGCTTTTTCATCTCGAGGCGCCGCCGCTCAATTTCCTGTTCGGCGTGGGCGGCGTGATTCTCGCGGAAGTGGTCTTCTACGCGCCGTTTGTCGTGCGTCCTACGCTGGCGTCGTTCGCCACGCTCGACATGCGTCTGATCGAAGCCGCCCGCAGTCTCGGCGCGAGCGGCTGGATGGTTGCATTCAAGGTGATCCTGCCGCTCGCGTGGCCGGGCATCGCCGCGGGCACGATCCTGTGCTTTCTGCTGACCTTGAACGAGTTCGGCATTCTGCTCGTGCTCGGCAGCGCGCATCTGATTACGCTGCCGGTCGCGATCTACAGCTCGGCGACCGTCGACCTGGATCTGCCGACCGCCGCCGCCGGCGCGGTCGTGATGCTGATCATGTCGTTGTCGCTGTACGCGTTGTACCGCCAGGTCAACCGTCGCAAGGTGAAAGGAGCGGGCCATGGCCGTTGAACTCGACCCAACCGTTTTGCCGGTTATGCACAAGAAGGCGCGGCCGGTGCGCCGCAGTCTGCCGGTACGCATACTCGGCAGTCTGTTTCTCGGCTTTGCCGCGTTGCTGTGCTTCTGGCTGTTCGTCCTGCCGGTGCTGGTGGTCGCGCTGTCGAGCGTGGCCGGGCACTGGTCGGGCACGATCCTGCCCGACAGCCTCAGCACGCGCTGGTTCGAGCGCCTCGGCTCCAGCGACTTCGACGCGCTGACGACGAGCCTCGCAATCGGCATGGGCGTTGCCGTGCTCGGCACGATTCTCGGACTGTGGCTGGCACTGGCGCTCGAAGGCCGTGACCGGCGCGGTCTCGGCGCGTTCGTCGACACCATCGCGATGATGCCCAACGGCGTGCCGAGCGTGGTGCTCGGGCTGGCCGTGCTGATCGCGTACCACAAGCGTCCGCTCGATCTGTCGAGCTCGGCGGCCATCGTCGTGTTCGTGCAGCTCGCGCTGGTGCTGCCGTTCTGCTACCGCTGCGCGGCCGCCGCGTTGCGTCCGGAATTGACCATTCTGCGCGAAGCGGCAGCGAGCCTGGGTGCGCCGCCGTCGATGGTGCTGCGCGGCGTCGTGCTGCCGCAACTGGTGCCGGCGATCCGCGCGAGTCTCGCACTCGGCTTCGCGCTCTCGCTCGGCGAACTCGGCGCCACGCTCACGGTGTACCCGCCGGGCTTTGCGACGGTGCCGATCGTGGTGGTTGGGCAAGTGGAGCGCGGGTATTACCTGCCGGCCTCCGCGTTGTCGCTGATTCTGCTGATGGTCTCGCTTGCCGCGCTGCTGCTGATCGCGGCGCGTGTCCCGCGCCGTCGGGTGGACTGACGGGCACCTTCTGATTGTTGTGTTTGCGTGGCGCATGCCAGGCGGCGGGCGCGCAAACACGCAAACACATATCGATGTGGCGAAATTTGTCAAAATGACCGAATATATGCAAACTGCTTCTGTCGATCCGATTGAGGTTGTGCGCAGGCATTCGCTGACGACGCTGGTCCGCGACGAAATCGAACGGCACATCATCGAAGGTGCGCTCGCACCCGGCGACAAACTCAACGAAGCCGACTGGGCCGCGCGTCTGCAAGTGTCGCGCGGGCCGGTGCGCGAGGCGTTTCGCGCGCTGGAGCAAGCGGGCCTCGTGCGCACCGAAAAAAACCGCGGCGTGTTCGTGCGAACGGTGTCGCTGGCTGAAGCGGACGAGATTTATGCGGTGCGCGCGGTGCTTGAGGAAGCGGCGTGCCGGATGCTGGCTTCGCGTATCGATGCGCAGAAGCTTGCGGTGTTGCGCGAGTGGCTCGACGCGATGCGCGCCGCGCTCGATGCGCAGGATCACGATGCCTACGCGCGCGCCAACGTGGCGTTTCACGACGCGATCGTGGCGGCGTCGGGCAATGTGAAGCTATATGAGACATATCGAAGGCTGGTGAGCGAGTTGAGTCTGTTTCGCCGCGCCGCGCTGGTGGTGCATGCCGACGCGATGGAGCGCTCGCTCGCCGAACATCGTGCGATTCTGACGGCGCTGGCCTCGCGCGATGCCGAACATGCCGCGGCGCTGATGCATGCGCATGTGAACGGCGGCCTGCAGCGCGCGCGTGAGGCGTGCGAACCGGCGGGGTCGTTGGGCGCGGTGCAGATGTCGGCGGCATCGAACGATTGAGGCTGGCTGCAACGGATTGACCAGAGCACGCGTGCTCTCAACGGATGGAAGGTAATGATGGCAAACGCAAGCGAACGTACGATCGAAGTCAACGGCCGCAGTTACCGGCTGCCCTCGCAACCGACGGTCGTAGTGTGCGTCGACGGCTGCGAATACGATTACCTCGAAGCCGCGGTCGCGGCGGGCGTCGCGCCTTTCATCGGCAAGATGCTCAAGGGCGGCGCGGCCTTCAAGGGCGATTGTGTGATTCCGTCGTTCACCAACCCGAATAATCTCTCGATCGTGTGCGGTGTGCCGCCCTCGGTTCACGGCATTTGCGGCAACTACTTCTGGGACCCGGACGCGAACGGCGGCGAAGGCGCGGAAGTGATGATGAACGATCCGGCCTATCTACGCGCGGGGACCTTGCTGGCTGCCGCGGCGGACGCAGGCGCGGCGGTCGCCGTGGTCACCGCGAAAGACAAGCTGCGCCGGCTGCTCGGCTGGCAATTGGAGGGCATTTGCTTCTCGGCGGAAAAAGCCGACAAGGTGACGCGCGAAGAAAACGGCATCGATGAAGTACTCGATCTGGTCGGCTTGCCGGTGCCGGATGTATATAGCGCGGGCTTGTCCGAGTTCGTGTTCGCCGCCGGCGTGCGGCTTGCTGAAACCCGCAAGCTCGACCTGATGTATCTGTCGACCACCGATTACATCCAGCACAAATGGGCGCCGGGCACCGAAGGCGCGAATGCGTTTTACGCGATGATGGACGGCTACCTCGCCAAGCTCGACGCGCTCGGCTGGGTGATCGGCCTCACCGCCGACCACGGCATGAACGCCAAGCATGATCCGAAGACCGGCGAGCCGAATGTGATCTATCTGCAGGACGTGCTTGATGAATGGCTTGGTGCTCGCCGCGCCCGTGTCATCTTGCCGATTACCGATCCCTATGTCGTGCATCACGGCGCGCTCGGTTCGTTCGCGACGATTTACTTGCCGCACGATGTGAGCGTTACGCAGGTGATTGAGCGAATCGGCGGATTGCAGGGCATTGAAGTCGTGCTCGACAATCACGCCGCTTGCGAGCGCTTCGAACTGCCGAATGACCGCGTCGGCGATATCGTCGTGGTGAGTACCCGACATGTGGTGCTCGGCACGCGTCGCGATGAGCACGATCTGTCCGGACTGACCGTGCCGTTACGCTCGCACGGCGGCATCTCCGAGCAGGAAGTGCCGTTGCTGTTCAATCGCCGCGTCGAGGGTTTGCCTTCCGGGAAACGGTTGCGCAACTTCGATATCTTCGACGTCGCGTTGAATCACGTGTCGGCATCATGAACGCCGTGCTGCGGGATCATCCGGCATTTCGGGCGGAAACGCTGCGGCTTAAGGGCGAGCACGCGACGCGCTCGCGCACGCTCGATGTGTTCGATCCTTATACAGGGGCGCGGGTGGGCACGGTCCCGTTGGCGAGCATCGACGATGTACGCGCCGCGTTTGAATACGCCGCCGCCTATCAAGCGAAGCTCACGCGCTACGAGCGCTCGCAGATTCTCGAGCGCGCTGCGGCGTTGCTGCGGGAGCGGACCGAGGAGGCCTCGGATCTGATTTCGCTCGAGTCGGGTTTGTCGAAGCAGGATTCGCGCTACGAGATCGGCCGCGTCGCCGATGTGTTCAAGTTCGCCTCGATCGAAGCCCTGCGCGACGACGGGCAGAGTTTTTCCTGCGATCTCACGCCGCATGGCAAGAAGCGTCGGGTGTTTTCGCAGCGTGAGCCGCTGGCGGGTGTGATCGTCGCGATTACGCCGTTCAACCATCCGATGAACCAGGTCGCGCATAAGATTGCGCCGGCTATTGCAACCAATAATCGTGTGGTGCTGAAGCCGTCGGAGAAGGTGCCGTTGTCGGCGTTTTTTCTGGCGGACATTCTTTATGAAGCGGGTTTGCCGGCACCGATGCTGCAAGTGCTGACCGGCGATCCGCGCGAAATCGCCGACGAACTGATTACGCATCCTTTGGCCGATCTCGTCACTTTCACCGGTGGCGTGGCGATCGGCAAATACATTGCGGCGAAGGCGGCTTACCGGCGAGTCGTGCTGGAACTGGGCGGCAACGATCCGCTGATCGTGCTCGAAGACGCCGATCTCGATCGTGCGGCGACACTAGCCGTGCAGGGTTCGTATAAGAACTCCGGGCAGCGGTGTACTGCAGTCAAACGGATGCTGGTGCAGAAGAGCATCGCGGCGGATTTCACCGATCTGGTCGTGGAGAAGACGCGCGCATGGACCTATGGTGATCCATTCGACGCGTCCAATCAGATGGGCACCGTGATCGACGTCGCCGCCGCGCAACTATTCGAGGCGCGTGTGAACGAGGCTGTGGCTAGTGGCGCGCGCTTGCGCATCGGCAATCAGCGCGACGGCGCGCTTTATTCGCCGACGGTGCTCGATGGCGTCGACCCGTCAATGACGCTGGTGCGCGAGGAAACGTTTGGCCCGGTGTCGCCGATCATTACCTTCGATACGCTCGACGACGCTATTCGTATCAGCAATGGGACGCCATTCGGGTTGTCGTCCGGTGTGTGCACGAACCGGCAGGACGCGATCACGCGCTTCATCAATGAATTGCGCGTGGGAACAGTCAACGTGTGGGAAGTGCCGGGATACCGGATCGAGCTGACGCCGTTCGGCGGCATCAAGGATTCCGGGCTTGGCTATAAGGAAGGTGTTCAGGAAGCGATGAAGAGCTTCACCAATCTGAAGACCTTTTCATTACCTTGGGAGTAAGAACGTGGCATTGAGTCTGAACGACATCCGTTCGTTATATGAGCAATACGGCAAGCTCGCCTATAGCGGTGAGCCTGTGACGCAGCTTGAGCATGCGCTGCAAAGCGGCGCACTGGCGGAAGAGGCGGATGCGGACGATGAACTCGTCGCCGCCGCGTTTCTGCACGACCTCGGCCATTTGCTGAATCTGCAAGGCGAAACGCCGACGGAGCGGGGCATCGACGATCTGCATCAGTATTTCGCGCTACCGTTCTTGCGGCCGGTGTTGTCGGACGCGGTGCTGGAGCCGATCCGGTTGCACGTCGACGCCAAGCGCTGTCTCTGCGCAATCGACGATGCGTACTTCGGCCAGCTTTCCGCTGATTCGGTGCGGAGCCTGGAATTGCAAGGCGGCATCTTCAGCAAGGAAGAGGCTGAGGCGTTCCTGCAGAAACCCTACGCGGAAGACGCATTGCGTCTGCGTAAATGGGACGATCGCGCAAAAGAAGAGAACCGTGCGACGCCGGGGCTCGATCATTTTTTGGGCGTAGTCGAGCGCGTGATGCAGAAGCACGTGGCCACCTGAACGAGGTGGTTTTCGGCTGAGCGTCGGGTGAGCTTGTTGTGCCACTCGTTTTCAATTCTCGCGCCATTTCTGGCGCAGTCCATGCGTATCAAAATAACGCTTGCAAGGGGCCGTCCGGCTCGCTAGAATCTCGCTCTTTCGTGCTTCGGACACCGGGGCACGGGGAGCGGGAGAGCCAGTAGTGGCAAGGCTTTGCGCGATGTGAGCGGGTTCAGGAAGTTAGAAAAACCTGTTGACGGCGTAGCGAAAGTTCTTCATAATCTCGTTTCTCTGCTGCTGATGCAGCGACGCAGAACGAAGCGGTGCCGGGTGGTTGTGATGTTGACGACGACGGTGCAGGTTCGGTAGTGAATGCGTAATCGATCTTTAAAAATTAACAGCCGATAAGTGTGGGCGCTTGATGCGCGACGCGCAGTGGATCCTTCGGGGTCTGCCGGAAGCGAAAGTATCAAGTCTCACACGAGTATTAAAGGAAGGTTTTCCTGTCGGGGTGGATTCACGCCGGCAGGTTAATCATTCGTCAGTACGTTGAGTGAGCGACCGGTTCT
>NZ_VOSW01000056.1 GCF_009690905.1 Paraburkholderia madseniana | reverse complement strand
GGCCTTTCCTTGATTTGCTAGTGGTCTATTAGCGTTGCCCCTGTGCGGGGCGGCACCTACTTCTCTTTGCCGGCTGCAAAGAGAAGTAGGCAAGAGAAAGCAGCTCAAACCGCTACTGCTAAGCGGGCACCGTGGTCTGCTACGGGTAGTGGTGCATCTGGAATCTGGGTTCGTGCACCTGCAGGCGCCAGTGACAAGGGTGTCATACTTCCGGCGGCGCTGCGCGCGCCGAAGAGTACTTCTTAAAACCACCCGTTACGTTTTCGCGCTCCCGCCTCATTCGGCGTGGTGGCTCGGCGTGTATCGCCTCGATTGCTCTCGGCACTTCAGTGTTTTATTCGAAGTGCGAAATTCGAACTCGTGCTCGTTCGACCTAGCGATAAGTCGGAGGTCGAGAAACAATACTTCGAATATCCGGCGGTAATCTCGCATTCATCGCTTCGCCGAGACGAAGCCGATGGACCCCGCTGCGCCAACCGAAGCCGCTGGTTTCCCATGCAGACCCGTCCGCGACGCACGTAGTGCGGAGTGGGAGCTGATGAGTCCTTTGTCACTAACGCGGAACGTGGGAGAGCACGGATTCCAGATGCACCACTACCCGCAGCAGACCACGGGCCCCACTTAGCATTAGCGGTTTGAGCTGCTTTCTCTTGCCTACTTCTCTTTGCAGCCGGCAAAGAGAAGTAGGTGCTGCCCCGCACAGGGGCAACGCTAATAGACCACTAACAATACAAGGAAAGGCCAAAGCCCTAAGAACACTGACAACAAGCGCCGCGCAGGCAACTGAGTTCCATATGCCCCGAACAAGAGCAACACCAATCAGCCCATTACAAAACGCGGACACGCGTCACCCCAGGAAAACCTTCAGTAAGCACTCAGCCAGGCATAAACCCGCTATTTCGCGATTAACAACATCCTGAATCCCCGAAAGCATCCTAATATCAAGGCGAACTGAAAAAACGACAGGGGAAAGCCATCATGTATCGTCATCGTTCGCTGGGTGTGGTGACGGGCGCGTCGCCGCTCGCAAGCGTCGACGTGTTGAGCAGGATGACCGCGGCCTGGCGCCGGCCCGGCGCGGCCAAGCCGTTCGACTTCGTCCTCGAGCAGCATTCGTGGCAAGGACCGGCGACGCCAGGCGCCGCGAGCGCGCCATTCAAGATCCACGTGTTCGACACGATTCGCGCCTTCGAGAAACGCGGTGTCGACGCGATCGTCCTGCCGTGCTTCCTCAGCCACACCTTCATCGACGAACTCTCGGCGAACGTGGCGCCGCCGATCGCCAACATCATGGCTGCGCTCTCAGCGCACGTGCGACAGGCTTTCCCATCGGTCCGCCGTATCGGCGTGCTGACTTCCGGCACGATCCGCCGCCACGGCCTTTTCGAACGCTATTTCGACAATGCGCGGTTCGACGTGCTGCATCCACGTGACGAAGCGGGCGTCGATTGCGTAACGAGCGCCGTGTACGGCGACCAGGGCATCAAATGCGGGCATCTGTACGGCCGGCCAGTCGAGTTGTTGCGCGCCGCTTGCGCGGACCTCATTGCGCAAGGCGCGGAGATCATCGTACCCGGACTCGCCGAAATCCCCCTGGTGGCGCGCGCACTCGGCACGCTGGAAGTGCCGTTCGTCGATACCAATCTCGTCTACGCGCGCTACGTCGCAGCGGCGCAATATGCGCAGCCGGAGCGGCGTTTCAAGGTGGGCGTGCTGGGCGGCGTCGGCCCGGCGGCGACTGTCGATTTCATGGCGAAACTGGTGAGCAACACGCCCGCTGCCCGCGATCAGGACCACATCAAGGTAATGGTCGAGCAGAATCCGCAGATTCCGGATCGCACTGAAGCGCTGCTCGGCAACGGCGACGATCCGACGCTCGCGCTCTATGCCGCATGCAAGACGCTCGAAGAGGGCGGCGCCGATCTCATCGCGATTCCGTGCAATACGGCGCATGCGTTCGTCGATCGGATTCAGCCGGCATTGACCATTCCGATCGTCAATATGCTGACCTGTACCGCCGATTATCTGCGCGAGGCTTTCCCGAGCCTGCGCGAAGTCGGTGTGCTGGCCACCTCGGGCACGCTGGCGAGCCGGGTCTACGAGAAGGCGCTCGAAGCATGCGGCTTCGTGCAGATCGCGCCAGCCGCGACCGCGCAGGCCCGGCTCATGAACGCGATTTATGGGCCGAGTGGCGCCAAGGCGGGCTACACGTCGGGCGAGTGCTGTGACGACCTCGCCGCTGCGGTGGATGATCTGGTCGCGCAAGGCGTGCAGGTCATCGTGCTGGGCTGCACCGAGTTGCCGCTGCTGCTGCGCGGTTCGACGCTGAAGCGGCCGGACGGGTTGGTGGTGCAGCTTGTCGATCCGACCGAGGTGCTGGCAAAACGCTGCGTGGCTTACGCGCTGGGCGGAAGCGGAGTGGTGCAGGCCGCTTCGGAACCGGTGGAGCCGGTGATGGGCCGGTTTAACGTGGAAAGCGTCTTCGGCTAGGGTCGGGCAGACCCGGCTGGTTCCGGCTTGCGCGCGGCCCCGTGCCGCGCCGCGCTGCGCCGGAAAACCTTGTATTTCCCTCCCGCCGCCGCCATCCCTGGCCCGAGGCGCTGCGAACGCGCAGTCGTGCCGTGTCATGGAAAACTGTATAAATATACAGTATAGTATCCCCCTGCAACCCGGCCTTTGGCGTGTCATTCCGCCAGCCTGGTATCCCGAACTTGCGCGGTCGCGAGGCGTCCGTGAGAGGTGGTCCACTCATTCAGACGGTCGGAAAAATTGGCATCTAACGGAATTATCCGCATTCGCGGCGCGCGCCAGCACAACCTGAAGAACGTCGATCTCGATGTACGAACCGGCGAAATGACAGTCGTCACCGGGCCGTCCGGCTCCGGCAAATCGAGCCTCGTGTTCGACACGTTGTACGCGGAAGGGCAGCGGCGCTACGTCGAAACCTTCAGCGCCTACGCCCGGCAGTTTCTCGATCGCATGGACCGGCCGCAAGTCGACCGGGTCGACGGCGTACCGCCCGCCATCGCGATCGACCAGACCAACCCGGTGCGCAGTTCGCGCTCCACCGTCGGCACCATGACGGAACTCAACGATCACCTGAAGCTGCTGTACGCGCGCGCGGCCGAACTGTTCGATCGCAAGACCGCGCAGCAGGTGCGCCACGACACGCCCGAAACGATCTACGCCGAACTGCTCGAGCGCACCGCGGAGCATGATCCGCGGCTGGTCGTCACGTTCCCGGTCGAGTTGCCGGAGACAGCGTCCGAGCAGGAAGTGGAGCAATGGCTCTCCGCGAGCGGTTATACGCGTGTGCAGGCGCAGCGCGAAGTCGACTCACCCACCGGCAGGCGCAAGCTGCTCGACGTGGTGGCTGACCGCTTCCGTTTGAGCTCGGTCGACAAGCAACGGGTGGTCGAAGCGATCGAGGCATCGCTCAAGCGCGGCGGCGGCCGCGTCAATATTTACGTGCTGCCGGCTGCGCCAGAGGCACTGGAAGCCAAAGAAGCCGAGCCGCAAATCTGGCGCTTCTCTACCGGGCTGCACAGCCCCGAGAGCGACCTTCGTTACGCGGATCCGCAGCCGGCGCTGTTCTCGTTCAACTCGGCGTACGGCGCGTGCGAAGTCTGCCGCGGTTTCGGCCGCGTGATCGGCGTCGACCTCGGCCTGGTGATTCCCGACGCGCGCAAGACGCTGCGCGACGGCGCGATCAAGCCGATGCAAACGCCGGCCTGGAAAGAGTGCCAGGACGACCTGATGCGCTACGCGGCGAAAGCCGATATCCGCCGCGGCACGCCTTGGGGCGAGTTGACGGACGCCGAGCGCGACTGGGTCATCAACGGCTCGCCGGACTGGAACGGCAAGTGGCAAAGCCATTGGTACGGCGTCAAACGCTTCTTTGAGTATCTCGAATCGAAAGCGTACAAGATGCACATCCGCGTATTGCTGTCGAAGTACCGCAGCTATACGCCGTGCGAGACCTGTGGCGGCGCGCGTCTGAAAACGGAATCGCTGTTGTGGCGCCTCGGCAGCAAGCAGAATGCGGACGAGGTGCTGGCGGCCGAAAAGCGCTTCATGCCGCGTGGCGTCGAGTGGAAGCGTGCACAACTCGAAGCCTTGCCGGGTCTGACCGTGCACGATCTGATGCTGATGCCGATCGAGCGCATCCGGCGTTTCTTCGACGAGATCAGCCTGCCTAGCGCCTTGCTCGACGACGCACTCAAGCTGTTGCTCGCCGAAGTACGCACGCGCCTCAAATATCTGTGCGACGTCGGCCTTGGGTATCTGACGCTCGACCGGCAAAGCCGCACGCTGTCCGGCGGCGAGGTGCAGCGGATCAACCTGACCACGGCGCTCGGCACGTCGCTGACCAAAACGCTGTTCGTGCTCGACGAGCCGAGCATCGGCCTGCATCCGCGCGATCTTAACCGGATCGTCGAGGCGATGCATCGGCTGCGCGATGCGGGCAATACGCTGGTGGTGGTCGAACACGATCCCTCGGTGATGCTCGCGGCGGATCGGCTGATCGACATGGGTCCGGGGCCAGGCGAACGGGGCGGTTCGATTATTTACGACGGCGCGCCTGAGGCAATCCGTTCGTCTGGCACGCTGACCGGCGAGTACCTGGGTGGTCGCCGGCATGTGGCGGACGCGGCGCACTGGTCGCAACGTCCGGTGGATGACCGCACGCCGCGCATCGTGCTAGAAGGCGCAACCGAACATAATCTGCGCGACGTCACGGTCGAAATTCCGCTGCAGCGGCTCGTCTGCGTGACGGGTGTGTCGGGTTCCGGCAAGTCCACCTTGCTGCAGGACGTCTTGTATCCGGCCATGGCGCGGCATTTCGGTCTCGCCACCGAATCGCCCGGCTCATTCAGGAGCCTGAGCGGCGCCGACCAGGTCACCGACGTGGTATTTGTCGACCAGTCGCCGATTGGCAAGACCGCGCGCTCGAATCCGGCCAGCTATGTCGGTGCTTTCGACGAAATCCGCAAGCTCTTCGCCAAGGCGCCGCTCGCGCAGCAACGCGGTTACGGCCCCGGCATGTTCAGCTTCAACTCCGGCGACGGGCGCTGCCCGACCTGCGGCGGCTCGGGCTTCGAGCATATCGAAATGCAATTCCTGAGCGACGTCTATCTGCGCTGCCCAGATTGCGATGGGCGCCGTTATCGCGCGGAGCTGCTCGAAGTGAAAATCGAGCGCGGCGAACCGGCGCGTGCGTTGAGCATTGCCGACGTACTGGAGTTGACGGTGAGCGAAGCCACCGCCTACTTCGCCAAGGATGCCGAAGTATTGCGTGTGCTGCAGCCGATCGTCGACGTGGGTCTCGAATACGTGAAGCTTGGCCAGCCGGTGCCCACGTTATCCGGTGGTGAAGCGCAGCGGCTCAAGCTCGCCGGCTTCCTCGCGGAATCGGCACAGGCGCGCACCGCGCGCAGCGCGAAGCAGCCGGTCGCAAAACGCCTGTTCATGTTCGATGAGCCGACCACCGGCCTGCATTTCGACGATATCGCCAAACTGATGCAGGCATTCGGCAAGCTGCTGGCGAGCGGGCATTCGCTGATCGTGATTGAACACAATCTCGACGTGATCCGTGCTGCCGACTGGCTGATCGACCTCGGTCCCGAAGGCGGCGACGGCGGTGGCAGGGTGCTGTGCGCGGGCACGCCGGAAGACGTCAAACTTTGTCCGGAATCGCATACCGGCGAGGCATTGCTGCAATACGACCGCGCCATGAACGCGGCGGCCGAACCGGAATCGCAGGGTGTGCCGTTGCAAAGGGCGTTGAGCGCGGCGCGTGCGCGGCGGGCGATCGAAGGCGAGGACGTGGTGCGCATCGTCAATGCGCGCGAGCACAATCTGAAATCGCTGGATGTGGATATTCCGCACGGCAAATTCAACGTGATTACCGGCGTATCCGGTTCGGGCAAGTCCACGCTGGCTTTCGACATTCTGTTCCACGAAGGCCAGCGCCGTTACCTCGAATCGCTAAACGCATACGCACGGTCCATCGTGCAGCCGGCCGGTCGGCCCGAGGTCGACGCGGTGTACGGCATTCCGCCCACCGTCGCGATCGAGCAGCGTTTGTCGCGCGGCGGTCGCAAGAGTACCGTGGCGACCACGTCCGAAGTGTGGCACTTCCTGCGTCTGCTGTATGTGAAGCTCGGTCTGCAGCACTGCATCCACGACGGCACGCCGGTCACGTCGCAAAGCGTCGAATCGATTGCGGCGCAATTGCTGCGCGATCACAAAGGGCAGCACGTCGGTTTCCTCGCGCCGCTGGTCGTGAACCGCAAGGGCGTCTATACCGATCTCGCGAAGTGGGCAAAAGCGCGCGGCAATACGCATCTGCGTGTGGACGGCGAGTTCGTGCCGGTGGACCCGTGGCCGAAGCTCGATCGTTTCCGCGAGCACACGATCGAGTTGCCGGTGACCGACCTCGTCGTATCGCCGGATAAGGAAGCGGAACTGCGCCAGGCGCTCGATCAGACGCTGGAAATCGGCAAGGGCGTGATGCATCTGCTGGCGCCGCTCGACGGTTTGCACGACGCGATCAGCGGCGGCCGTCCCACGGCGAAACTCGGCGCGGTGAAGGTACTGTCCACCAAGCGCGCCTGTCCGGTATGCGGCACGAGTTATCCCGAACTCGACCCGCGCATGTTCTCGTACAACAGCAAGCATGGCTGGTGTACGACATGCGTCGGCACGGGCCTCGCACTGACGCGCGAACAACGCGCGGCGTACGACGACACCGTGATCGTCGACGACAACCGCGGCCGCGAGCAGAGCTTGCCTTCCGAGGAGCAGGAACCGGAAGGTCTCGTCGACGAGCCGTGTGCGGATTGCTCCGGCACGCGTCTGAACCCAACTGCACGCGCAGTCACGTTCGGCGAGCAGGCCATCGTCGACGTCGCGCAATGGACGGTGTCCGATACGCGCGCGTGGATCGACTCGCTTGAGATGAGCGGTCGGGACGCGGAAATCGCGCGCGACGTGGTTAGCGAAATCGGCAGCCGCCTGCAATTTCTGGAAGAAGTCGGGCTCGGTTATCTGAGCCTCGATCGCGCGGCACCGAGCCTGTCGGGCGGCGAAGCGCAGCGCATCCGGCTCGCCGCGCAACTGGGCAGCAACCTGCAGGGCGTGTGCTACGTGCTCGACGAACCGACCATCGGCCTGCATCCGCGCGACAACCAGATTCTGCTCAATGCCTTGCGCAAGCTGGGCGAAAAGGGCAATACGTTGGTGGTGGTCGAGCATGACGAGGACACGATTCGGCGTGCCGATCACATCATCGATATCGGGCCGGGCGCGGGCAAGCGCGGCGGCACGCTGGTCGCGCAGGGCAGCGTGGCCGATCTGTCGGCGCAGCCCGATTCGCTGACCGGGCAGTTTCTCGCCAATCCGATCGTGCATCCGCTGCAGCCGCGCCGCGAGGTGGCCGCGCCGACGAAGCGCGCCGCCGCGGTGCCGGAGAACTGGCTGACGGTGCATGGCGGCAAGCTGCACAACCTGCAGAACGTCACCGTCGGCATTCCGCTTTCACGGCTGGTGGCGGTGACGGGCGTGAGCGGTTCGGGCAAATCGACGCTCGCGCGCGACGTGCTGATGGCCAATCTGCTGGATGCGGTGGGGCGCTCGGTGCTGTCGTCGCCGGCCACGCGGCGCGCGCGTGCGGCGGCCGAGACCCAGCCGGCGGCGAACCGGCGCTCAAGCGTATTGGCGCGCACGGCGCCGCGAGCGCCGCTGAACGTCACACATGCCTGGCAAGGGTGCGATGCGATCACCGGCTGGGAAACCATCGACCGTGTGCTCGAAGTCGATCAGACGCCGATCGGCAAAACACCGCGCTCGTGTCCGGCGACCTACATCGGTGTGTGGGATGCGATCCGCAAGCTGTTCGCCGGCACGCTCGAAGCGCGCGCGCGTGGCTACACAGCATCGCGTTTCTCGTTCAACACCGGCGAAGGACGCTGTCCCGCTTGCGAAGGGCAGGGCGTGCGCACCATCGGCATGAGTTTCCTGCCCGACGTGAAGGTGCCGTGCGACGTTTGTCACGGGCAGCGCTTCAATCCCGAGACGCTGGCGGTTACGTGGCGGGGCAAGAATATCGGTGACGTACTGACCATGGAAATCGACGAAGCCGTCGAGTTCTTCGCGCCGATTTCGAACATCGCGCATCCATTGCAATTGATGAAAGATGTCGGGCTCGGCTATCTGACGCTCGGTCAGCCGTCGCCTACCTTGTCGGGCGGCGAAGCGCAGCGTATCAAGCTCGTCACCGAGCTAAGCAAGGTGCGTGACGACATCACGCGTCGTGGTCAGAAGCCGCCGCACACGCTGTATGTGCTGGACGAACCGACTGTCGGCTTGCATATGGCCGACGTCGCGAAGCTGATTCGCGTGCTGCATCGTCTCGCGGATGGTGGTCATAGTGTCGTCGTCATCGAACACGATCTCGACGTGATTGCCGAGGCGGACTGGATCATTGACCTCGGTCCGGAAGGTGGTGTGGGTGGTGGCACGATTGTCGCTGCTACGGATCCCGAAGGATTGTCCCGTGTTGCGGCGAGTCACACCGGTGCGGCCTTGCGTCCCGTGCTCGCGCGTACGCGGAACGACACCGCAGTTGTCGCGAGCGAAGGAACCAACGGTTGAGGCATCGGAGCGGCGCAGTCGGCTTTGCGCCGCTCCGGTTTGTTCGTCCGGTCTGGAGAGCCGCACGTGGCGGGTCACGCTTAAGCCAACCGGCCACTGGCGTTCCATGGACGCGTGTTGTCGAGACGCCCGGCATGCCCGAGTCGGGCATTATCGTCAACGTCGGCTATATGTAATTAATTGAAATGAATTTGTAATTATATAAATGGCGTGATTGAAATGTATATTTAGAGTGTCGTAAATACCGCTAAAAAGATTTGGAAACAGTGTTTTTCTTCTGCTATCTTCCCGCCCTTGACGCAGACCTCTGGTCGGCGCTTGAAACGTACGTTGGGTAACTTGTTCGGGATCCGTCGAGGTTGCCGCGCAACCCTCGCGCAACGCACACCCAGCAGGCTTTTGCGCCACGTATCGCCAGTGACTCGTTAGCAGTTCATCGCGTGCCATGGAAGCCCGCAATAGCGGCTGCATCCCAATTGGCGAGCCACGAAAGGCGCGCTCGCATCTGTTCGACACGCGCTTATTCTTTTAGAGCGACGCGAATAGGGCAATAGTTAGAGTGTTCTCTCTAAACTTAGTATGCTCCCATCAAAAAAAGTTTGACCCCGTATTTTTTGTCCTGCTATTGTTGCCTCCCATGAAATGCAGGTGACAAACGCGCAAAAAGTTCACGAGCCGCAGCGCGCTTCGATCAAATTGTCTTCAGCATGTTCATGCCAGACCGAAATGGGCGGGTCGAATTTTATCCATTAGTAGTTCTACTTAGATGAGCGTTCGCCTGGTGTGAAGTGCCGTCGTGGTGTCTCACAGCCGTACCCGTGCCATTGCACCAGGGTTGGGCATTGCAGCATAAAGTTTGGACTGCAAATCAAGGACATGGGTGATGTGTGTGATTGTTTGAAGTGAACGTTGTTTGCCGTATGTAAGCGCACTGCAGTGACAGAAATGGACGGTTCACGCCGGAGGAGTAAAGGTGGGTACGAAAGTCGAAGGGCAATTTCCGGCAGCAACGGCCCGTATGGAGAGGCCAGGACGCCCGCGTGAGTTTGGGCGCAAGCAGCAAAACCCAGTACGCCGCTTCGGCGGCATCGCAGTTGTTCTGCTCCTGCACATCGTGCTGATCTATGCACTCATCAATGGCCTTGCCACCAAGGTCGTGCAGGTCATCCAGCATCCTATCGAAACCAAGATCATCGAGCCGGTGAAGCCGCCTCCGCCGCCGCCGTTGCCTACCGTGCAATTGCCGCCGCCGAAGTTCGCACCGCCGCCGCCGCCGTTCGTGCCGCCGCCGGAAGTGCAGGTGCAAGCGCCGCCCCAGCCGACCATCACGCACCAGGCCGCACCGGTCGTATCGGCGCCCGCTGTCGCGCCCCCCGCACCGCCGGCGCCGCCTGCGCCGAGCAAGCCCGTGAGCGCTGAAGTAGGGGTCGTGTGCCCGAACTCGGATCAGATCCGTTCGTCGATTCGCTACCCGAAGGAAGCGCAGGAGAACAACGTGACGGGTGATGTGCTGATTGAATTTGTAGTCGACCCGCAGGGCCATATTACGAATGAACGTGTTGCCAAGTCGGCGGACGATTCCTCACTGGATCGTGCGGCCTTCAACGCGGTCAAGCAGTTCACGTGCGTTTCCCAAGGCCAGGCTGTCCGTGTGCAAGTTCCGTTCTCGTTTAACCTGAACTGAAACCCACGGGCTGTTCGGTACCGGTAGCGATTTATCAGTCTTGGTTTAGAAGTTGTACTAATGAACTTGGAGCAGGCATGAAGAAGCGTACTCTCGCCGCATTGGCGGCAACCATGTTGTTCGCCGTAACCACGGTGGATACCTTTGTGGCACCGCAAATGGCCCACGCGCAAGCGAGCGACGCGAGCGCGTCGGCCGCTGCCACTGCCACCACTGCCGCACCGCAAACGGCCGCCCCGGCCGCAGATGAAGCAACGCCGCCACCGGCGCCGGCTACGTCCGAAACCGTCAACAACCCGTACGGCCTCGGCGCGCTCTGGAAGAACGGTGACTTCGTTGCACGCTTCGTGCTGATTCTGCTGGTGCTCATGTCGATGGGTAGCTGGTACATCATGATCACCAAATTCCTCGAGCAGTTCCGCGCGAACCGTCGTGCGAAGAGCGCCGACGAACAACTCTGGACCGCGCCGTCGCTGGTTGAAGGCACGAAGCTGCTCGACGAAGCGTCGCCGTTCCGCTTCATCGCCGAAACGGCCATCGAGGCAGGCGAGCATCATGACGAAGCACTGCTCGAGGCCGTCGACCGCAACACGTGGATCGATACATCGGTCGAGCGTGCGATCACCAACGTGTCGAACCGTCTGCAAGACGGCCTGGCTTTCCTGGGCACGGTTGGCTCGACCGCGCCGTTCGTCGGTCTGTTCGGTACGGTGTGGGGGATTTATCACGCGCTGACGGCAATCGGTATCGCCGGCCAGGCTTCGATCGACAAGGTCGCGGGCCCGGTGGGCGAGGCGCTGATCATGACCGCGATCGGCCTCGCCGTCGCCGTGCCGGCTGTGCTTGGCTACAACTTCCTGGTTCGCCGCAACAAGTCGGTGATGGAGCGTGTTCGTGCGTTCGGCGCACAACTGCACACCGTCCTGCTCGCCGGCAGCCGGCGCTCGGCACGCGCTTCGGCTCGTGAAGCATCGCTGGTCCAATAAGCGGAGTCTGTCATGGCTATGAGCGTTGGGCAGGATGATAACGACGAGGTCATCTCCAGTATCAACACCACGCCGCTTGTCGATGTGATGCTGGTTCTGCTGATCATCTTTCTGATCACGATTCCGGTGGTGACGCATACGGTGCCGGTGCAACTGCCGAAGGAGACGATCCAGCCGCTGCAGACCACACCAAAAAGTATCGTCATTGCGGTCAACCACGACGGCGATTTCTTCTGGAACGAGAAGCAGGTGGATGGGCCTACGCTGCTGACACGCCTGAAAACCGTGTCGGTCATGACGCCGCAACCGGAAGTGCACGTTCGCGGCGACCAGAGCGCGCGTTATGAATTCATCGGCCGGGTCATTACTGCGTGCGAGCGCGCCGGTATTGCCAAGGTTTCGTTTATTACTGAGCCGCCCGCGCGCGGGGGGTAGCTTTGCATGGGACCAGAGTAAGAGCTTTGCATGGGACCAGAGTAAGCGCTTTGCATGGGACCAGAGTAAGCGCTAAAGCGCCAACTCTGGTCGACAGCTAAAGCGCCAACTCTGGTCGACAGCTGAAGCACTTAGTCCGGTCGACAGGAGGTGATCATGGGAATGAACGTATCTTCGGGCGGTGGCAGTTCCGAACCGGATGTGATGGTCGATATCAACACCACGCCGCTGATCGACGTGATGCTGGTGTTGCTGATCATGTTGATCATCACGATTCCGATTCAGACGCATGCCATCAAGATGAACTTGCCGGTCGGCAATCCGCCGCCGCCGATCACGCAGCCTGAAGTGGTGCAGATCGATATCGACTTCGACGGCACCACGACCTGGAACGGCCAGCCGGTGCCTAACCGCGCGGCACTGGAATCCAGGCTTGCACAGGTGGCGGCCGAACCGGTTCAGGCGGAAATTCATCTGCGGCCTAACAAGCTGGTGCCGTACAAGGATGTCGCGGAGGTGATGGCGTCCGCGCAACGACTGGGCGCGACGAAAATCGGCCTGATCGGCAACGAGCAGTACATGCAATAGGGAAGTGGAATGCTAACGATCCATCATCGCTTCAAGCGCGCCGTCATCGCGGCCGCTATCGGAGGGCTGTCCGCGCTCGTCGTGCTGCCGGTCACGTCTCATGCTGCGGACACGCTGCGGCCGGACGTGGCGAAGCCGCTGAACGCCGCGCAGGATCTGTATCGCGCGCACAAGTACAAGGACGCGTTGACGAAGATCGATCAGGCCGACGCCGTGCCGGGCAAAACGCCCTATGAAAGCTACATGATTCAGGAGATGCGCGGCGCCGCGGCAGCAGCAGCCGGTGAATCCGGTGTGGCTGCCCAGGCCTACGAAACTTTGCTGGGTTCAGGACGCCTGACCGGTGCTGACGAGCAGCGCACCACCGCGGCGCTTGCAGGCATCTACTTCCAGCAGAAAAACTACGCACAGTCTGCGAAGGTCGCGCAACGTTATCTGAAGTCGGGCGGCAGCGATCCCGACATGCGCACTTTGCTCGTGCAGTCTTATTACCTGTCAAACGATTGCGCCAATGTGGTGAGCCTGCTCAAGCCGGGTGTCGATGCGCAAGTGCGCGCCGGTCACGCGCCCGACGAGTCGCAACTGCAATTGCTCGGCACGTGCGCGCAACGCGTGAAAGATGATGCGACGTACCGCAGCACGCTCGAAAAGCTGGTTGCCTATCATCCGAAGCAGTCTTACTGGGACGATCTGTTCAACGCGATTCGCAGCAAGCCCGGCTATTCGTCGGCGCTGGATATCGACACCTTCCGTCTGCGCCGTGCGACTGGCTCGCTCAGTACCGCCGACGATTACATGGAAATGACGCAACTCGCAATCGTGGCCGGCACCACGGCCGAAGGCAAGCAGGTCATCGATCAAGGCTTTGCGTCAGGCGTTCTGGGCCACGATGCGCAGGCCGATCGCGAGAAGCGGCTGCAGGCACTCGCCGCGAAACGGGCGCAAGCACCAGCGGATCCCGCGAACCCCGTCGCGCCGGTCAACGTCGGCTTCAACCAGGTCTTCGCGGGACAAGCCAAGCAGGGCCTGAGCGCCATGGACGCTGCGATCGCAAAGGGCGGAATCGATCACCCGGACCAGGCGCAACTGCATCTGGGCGAGGCGTACTACATGGCGGGCGATAAGGCGCGTGCAGTGCAAACCTTCCGCGCAGTGAAGGGTGCCGACGGTTCGGCCGACCTCGCCCGTTTGTGGGTGCTGGTGGCGTCGAAGTAACGGCATCCTGTTCCCGATATGTCCGATTTTGCGAACTGCTGCCGAGGTACCGCTGCGTCGAACCGGGCGGCACATTCTCACCGTTTGGAACGCAGACCTGCGCTAGTTGAAGGGGGTGGTTGCGTGCGCAACCATCGCCCAGTTCGCAGCAAGGTCGGAAGTATCGCGGCGATCGCAGCGATCGAGCCATGCATCGCGGCAACCGGCCAGACATACGGTACATGTCCCAGGGAGGATGTTGCACTCAACGAAACATAGTTTGGTTTTATCAAACTAATTTTGACTACGGGATTCTGTCTTGCTATGGTTTTGCCACTCGATAACAAGGCACACGTTGCAGTCTCTATAGGAAACAAAATCCGCGCGCTTCGCCAACGCCTCAAGCGCACGCTGGATGAAGTGGCAACCACTGCGGGAATTTCCAAACCTTTTCTGTCGCAGGTCGAGCGAGGACATGCAACGCCGTCGATCACATCGCTAGTGGGCATTGCGCGGGCTTTAGGCGTCACTGTGCAGTACTTCGTCGACACACCAACTGAAGACAAGTCGGTGCGCAGAGGCAGTGAATTGAAGTACTTCGGGTTCGACGGAACCGCGAATCTTTTTGGACGGCTGACGAACCTGTCGGTCGGCAGCAAGCTGGAAGTGATTCTCGTCAGGATGCCGGTGGGGCAGAACCCGTCGGAAGTCACGACGCACGCAGGGGAAGAGTTCTTGTACGTGATGAGCGGCCAGATATCGCTCACGTTAGAAGGTACAACGTTCGTATTGCAGGCGGGTGACACCGCGCATTACGAGTCCACCGTGCCTCACGCCTGGTGCAATACCGCTCGCGAAGAAGCGGTGGTTGTGTGGGTGGGCACACCAAGATTGTTTTAGGTGCCTTTGCTTCATGCTTTCGTCGAAAGCGGTCACGTCGCATTTGTAAGCATTACTTATGGTGAGTCGGGAATGAGTCCGGTTGGGAGTGTATTGCCCTATAGTCCGAGCCCGAGGTAGTAGAAGTGAAAACAATTAGAAAGCGCTGCGCATTTCGTTTGTAATAAATAAGTAGTCCGATATTGAAGTATCTGAAGTGTCCCGTCTTCCTGTCTGTATTTGCAAACTGGTGCGCTGTTGACCGGTTTGCAGGGCAATGGGAGGACGGGTCAGCTTTAACGGAGCGCGGCGCAAGATCGCCGTATATCGAGTGGGGAGGTTCACAAGACCTCTCTTCACACACACAGCAGTGGCCTTAATTGACGAGCGAGAAGGGGAAAAATGAAACAAAGGGCATTGGCGCTGGCCATCAAAAGAATAATCTGGGCTGAACTGGCGTTGGCCGCAATCGCCGTACCGGCGTTTGCACAAAGCCAGCCGGCCACGGCAGGAACCGAGGCAGGCGCGACGACTACGGAAAGCACGCCGGCTGCGGCTCCGGCATCGGGCACTGCCGCAACACCGTCCGCGGATAGCAACACCGCGACGCCTGCGGGCAAAGGGGTTCAGCAACTTAAGAAATTTGAAGTGACCGGCTCGCTGATCCGCACGTCGGACAAGGTCGGCAACACGGAAGTCCAGACCATCACGCCAAAGGAAATCGAGCAAAGCGGCTATACGACCGTGGCCGACTTCCTGCGCGGCACGTCCGTGAACTCAGGGAGCAGCTGGGGCCAAACGAACATGAACAGCTCCGCGCAAGGCGGGGGTGGCATTGCATTGCGCGGTCTGAGCGAGAAGTACACGCTAGTGCTGGTGGACGGGCAACGGGTGGCGAATTACGGCAAGGCGGTGAACTTCACCGACACGTTCTTCGACGTGAATTCGATCCCGCTCAACATGATCGACCACATCGACATCGTGAAGACCGGTGCGGTCTCGGTGTATGGTTCGGATGCCATTGCAGGCGTTGTCAACATCATCACGAAGAAGGACTTCCAGGGCTTGCAGATCGATGGCCAGCTCGGCAAGGCGCAGCATCCGGGCGACGCGCAGGGCAACTTCGGCGTGCTCGGCGGTATCGGCGATCTGAATGGCGATCGCTTCAACGTGACCGCTGCAGCGAGCTACTACCGCGATAGCGGCTCCTCGCTCGCCGATCGCTCCATGACGGCGAATCAGGACTTCAGTCAGTTCCCTGGCGGCCTCGCCGGCCCGCTCGGCCCGAATCAGCAATCGTACTGGACCGCGCCGGACGGCACCAAGACGGCACTCAGCCCATGCCCTCCGGGCAGCGTGTCGGCGGACGGCGGCGCGGAGTGTAAGTCGAATCCAGCCAGCCAGACCTCGCTGGTCCCGTCGACGACGCGCCTGAACGCGAAAGTGCGCGGCACGTTCAAGATCAACGACGACATCCAGGCCTATGGCGACTTGTGGGTGAGCCGCAACGAAACGGTGCAGAACGAAGGTCCGGCTGTGTTGAGCAGTCAGACCAACGCATTCAATCCCGCCACCGGCTCGGCATTGCCACTGAACCGCACCGTCTCGGCAACCAACCCGTACAACCCGTTCGGCGCACCGGCGCAGATCAACTACACCTTCCCGAACACGGTTTCGGCCGATACGGTGTCGACCTTCTGGCGCGCGATGACCGGTGTGAAGGGCTCGTTCACCACCGCCAAGTTCGGCGACTGGGATTGGTCCGCGGATTACGGCCATTCGCAGAGCACGGTCGACACGACCTACCGCAACGCGCTGAATGTTGCAGGTGTCGAGAACATTCTGCAGAACGGCGTGTTCAACTTCTCGAACCCGTCGTCCACGCCGAACGGCTTGAACGGTGTGTTCCAGAACGACTACGAGCAGGCGATCTCCAAGCTCGATAGCGTGACGGCGAAGACCTCGACGGGCAACCTGTTCAATCTGCCGGGCGGCCCGGTCGGTGTTGGTTTCGGTACGGAATTCCGTCACGAAAGCAACCTGATCAACTCGCGCACTGATAGCGCGCTTGGGATTACCGCTCCGGCCAACGTGCAGACGGTCGACGGCGAACGCAACGTGGCCGCCGTCTACTATCAGGTCGATATTCCGATCATCCGGAACCTGACGTTCACGCAGGCGGGCCGTTACGACCACTACAGCGACTTCGGTGGTGCGTTCTCGCCGAGCTTCGCATTGCGCTTCCAGCCGGTGCAGTCTCTCACGACTTACGCATCGTATAGCCGCGGCTTCCGTGCGCCGACGCTGGTCGAGAACTCGCAGGCAACGTATCTGGCCCACCAGAACCTGGTCGACCCGAACGACCCGAGCGGCGTGCCGACCAAGCACTTCACGACGGAACAGGTCAACGGCAATCCGGCGCTGCAGCCTGAGCATACGAAGAACTACAACATCGGCTTCCAGCTCTCGCCGGATTCGTCGACGGATATTGGTGCGGCGTTCTACAAGATTCACATCGATGGCGTGATCGGCACGAACGATCCGAACGCGGTGATCGATGCGAACAACCCGTCGACCGTGATCCGCAATCCGGACGGTACCGTGGCCTACATCAAGGAACAGTTCATCAACCTCGGTTCGCTCGACACCGACGGCTTCGACATGAACTTCCGCAAGTCGGTCGGTACGAAGTACGGCACGTTCACGCTGGCAGGCGATTGGGTCTACGTGTGGCACTTCAAGCTGAACACCCCGGGCGCGCCGACACAGGACTTCGCCGGCAACAACCTCGCGCTGCTGCAACCGTTCGGTGCCAGTAACCCGCGCTGGAAGGGCAACACGAGCCTGAGCTGGGATTACCGCAAGCTGACCACGACGCTGACCTGGCAATACACGGGCCCGTACACCAACGCGGTAGCGGCGGAATTCGGCGACGGCGGCACGCTGTCGGTGGCGTCGTACAGCCAGTTCAACCTGGTGGCCACGTATCGCGGCTTCAAGAACTGGACGATCTACGGCGGCATTAACAACATCTTCGATCGCAAGCCGCCGTTCGACGTCGAGTGGCAGGCCACCCCGGATATCACGGGCTACGACCAGTCGCTTTATACCAACATCGGCCGCTTCTTCCAGGTCGGTGCAACGTACCGCTTCTGAAGCCTTTGATGTTTGCGATTCACCCGCAGTCTGTCTAGTCGGTCGGCTGCTCCGGCGTCCGGTCATCGGTGCCGGAGCGGCTCAATTTTGTTAGAGATGTACATTGGAGTTCCCCGTGCTCAATGCTCGTTTAGGATCACGGCGAACGACGACGACCAGTAAGCCGCAGCGCAGCGCTAGCGGGAAAAACTACGCAGGCGGCGGCGTCAAGCCGCCGCCCGCGCCGATTCGACTTACCGCGCGCGGCTTGAGGCCGGCGCGTTCTGACGCATTCCGAAGATGAGACTTGTGAAGTTTCGCCTGCCACGCACCGTGTGGTCGGTTTCGCGCCAGCCGGCGCTGACGGCCGGCGCCGCATGGCTTACCGCGCTGAGCTTGTGCCTGAGTTTGAATGCGGCTTCGGTGCAGGCGAAGCCTTCGATCGCGCAATACGACGAGCCTAAATACCCGGCTGATTTCAGCCACTTCGACTACGCGAATCCCGACGCGCCGGCCACGGGCTCGCTCAGCTTCGAAAACTATAACGAACTGCAGACCTACGATTCGCTGAACCCGTTTCTGGTGCGTGGCGCGCCCGCGCCCGACATCCTCAACCTGATGTTCGACACGCTGATGCAGCGTAGCTGGGACGAGCTGGCCTCCGAATATCCGTTAATCGCGAACGACGTAGAGGTGGCGCCGGATCTGACGTCAGCGACGTTCCATATCAATCCTGCCGCACGCTTTTCGAACGGCGACCCGATCACCGCTGCGGACGTCAAATATTCATACGACACGCTGACAAGTCCGCAGGCGTCGCCGCTTTTCAACGCGCAGTTCTCGATCATCAAAAGCGCGACGGTGATCGACAGGGGCACGATCCGTTTCGATTTCAAGCATGCCGAACGCGATGCGCCGCTGATTGCCGGCGACCTGCCGATCTTTTCTCCGAAGTGGGGCGTGCAGCCCAACGGCAAGCGTCTGCCATTCGACCAGATCTCTTCCATGCCACCGATCAGCAGCGGTGCCTATCTGATCGAGGGACGCAAAAACGACAAGCAGATCACGTATCGCCGCAACCTTGACTACTGGGCCGCGAATCTGCCGTCGCGACGCGGCATGTTCCGTTTCGAGCGCATCACGTTCAACCTGTACCGCGACCACTACACGCAACTCGAAGCCTTCAAGGCGGGCGATGCGGACGTTGTCGTCGAATACAGCGCGACGCAGTGGGCGCGCAAATATGTCGGCAAGAACTTCGACAACGGACTGCTGAAGAAAGGCGAATTCGCCGACGGTCCCGCGCAGATGCAGGGCATGCTGATGAATATACGCAAGCCGATGTTCCAGGACCCCCGCGTGCGCCATGCCCTGACGCTGGCATTCGACTACGACTGGATGAACCGGATGATGTTCTATGGTCAATACCGGCGCACCAGTAGCTACTTCGAG
Organism: Paraburkholderia madseniana; assembly: GCF_009690905.1. Classification (GTDB taxonomy): domain Bacteria; phylum Pseudomonadota; class Gammaproteobacteria; order Burkholderiales; family Burkholderiaceae; genus Paraburkholderia; species Paraburkholderia madseniana. Next base: position 48,256 of record NZ_VOSW01000056.1, on the reverse strand, counting down.
GCAAGTCCGTTCGGCGCAACCGGTATGCCGGGTGAGAAGGAACTGGCGCTGCTCGAACCGCTGCGTGGCAGCGTGCCGCCAGAAGTGTTCGGTCCCATGCTCAAACAACCCGACACGATTCCACCGAATTCCCTGCGCGGTAATTTGCGCGTCGCGCGCGATCTGCTCGCACAAGCTGGCTGGCACTATCGCGACGGTGCACTGCGCGATGCCAAAGGTACGCCGATGACAATCGAGATCATGGACGACCAGCCCGGCATGGATCGTCTGATCCTGCCGTATATGCAGGCGCTCGGCATGCTCGGCATTCAAGCCCATATGCGCGAAATCGACAGCGCGTTGTACCAGAAGCGTCTGGATAATTTCGAGTACGACATGACCACCTTCATCTATCCGCCGGTCACGATTCCGGGCGCCGAACTGACGCGCCGCTTCGGCAGTGCGGCGGCATCCGAAGTCGGCTCCGAGAACTATCCCGGCATCCGTTCGAAGGCGGTCGATTCGTTGATTCACTCCGCGCTCACCGCCACCAATCTCGACGATCTGGAAGCCGCGACCCGTGCGCTGGATCGCGTATTGATCTATTCGTTTTACCTGGTTCCGGAGTACTACGCTCCGGGCGCGCGCATCGGCTACAAGACCACCCTCGGCTTTCCGAAGACCGTGCCGAATTCCTACCAGTACGAAGACTGGGTCATCGACTACTGGTACGTAAAAGCGCCGGGCGCACAAGCGACACAGAAACTCCAGGCCGCGCAATCCGCGAGTTCAGCCACGGCAACGGCCCATTGAGGAACACCATGCTCGCCTATATTCTCAGACGATTGCTGTTGATGGTGCCGACGCTGCTCGGCGTGGTCACGCTGACCTTTGTCGTCACGCAGTTCGTGCCGGGTGGGCCGGTCGAACAGGTGATGACGCAACTCCGCCACGGCGCTGGCCGTGGCGGAGAGGCGGGGTCGGGTGGCGGCGGCTATCACGGCAGCCAGGGTGTCGATCCGCAGCAACTCGAACAGATCAAGAAGCAATTCGGCTTCGATAAGCCACCGCTCGAGCGCTATGTCCTGATGCTCAAGCGCTATGCGACCTTCGATCTCGGCCAATCCTACTATCAGCATGACAGCGTGTGGGAGGTCATCAAATCGAAGCTGCCGGTGTCGATCACGCTCGGCTTATGGACGGTGATGCTCACCTATCTGATATCGGTGCCGTTGGGCATTGCGAAAGCGGTGCGCAACGGCTCGCGCTTCGATACCGTGACCAGCGTGCTGGTACTCGCCGGCTATGCGATTCCCGGTTTCGTGCTGGGCGTGCTGTTGCTGATGCTGTTCGGCGGCGGCACCTTCTGGCAGGTGTTTCCGATGCGCGGCCTGACCTCGGATAACTTCAACGACCTCAGTGCGTTCGGCAAGCTACTCGATTATTTGTGGCACATCGTGTTGCCGGTCACCGCTTCGGTGGTGGGCAACTTCGCGATCGTCACGATCCTGACCAAGAATACCTTCCTCGAGGAGATAGGACGTCAATACGTATTGACTGCACGCGCCAAAGGGGCACCGGAGCGCGACGTGCTGTGGAAACACGTGCTGCGCAATGCCGCGATTCCGTTGCTGACCGGATTGCCGGCGGCTTTCGTCGGCGCCTTCCTGAACGGCAATCTGTTGATCGAAACCCTGTTCTCGCTCGACGGCATGGGCCAACTTTCGTATGACTCGGTGATTCGCCGTGACTATCCGGTCGTGCTCGGCTCGCTGTTTCTGTTCACGCTGATCGCCCTCGTAACCAAACTCATTGCTGACGTCTGCTATGTCCTCGTCGACCCCCGCATCCAATTCAACCGCCTGGACCGCTGATCAGTCCGGCGCGGCGCACGTGGCGTCGCCGTCGCCCTGGCGGCGCACATGGCTGCGTTTCAAGCGGCAGAGGCTCGGTTACTGGAGCCTCGTGATCTTCGTGTCGCTGTTCGTCATCAGCCTGTTCGGCGAGGTGCTGTCCAACGATCGTCCGTTGATCGTCCGCTATGACGGGCACTACTACTTTCCTATCGCCAAAGACTATTCGGAGAAGATTTTCGGCGGCGATTTTCCGGCGCGCGCGAATTACCTCGATCCGTATATCCGTTCGCGGCTCGAATCGAGTGGCAACTTCGCGATCTATCCGCCGAATCATTTCCATTACGACACGATCGACTACTTCGCCGCCCATCCATACCCGGCGCCGCCCACCCGAAGCAACTGGCTCGGCACGGATCAGTACGGACGCGACGTGCTTGCACGGCTGCTGTATGGTGTCCGGCTCTCGGTGCTGATGGCGCTCGCGCTCACGGTATCCGGCGTTCTGATCGGCGTATTGACCGGCGCGGTGCAGGGCTTCTACGGCGGCCGCACCGATCTGATCGGCCAGCGTCTGATCGAGATATGGAGCTCGATGCCTGACCTGTACCTGCTGATCATCTTCGCGTCGATCTTCGAGCCCACGCTATGGCTGCTCTTTATTCTTCTCTCGATGTTCGGCTGGCTCGTGCTCTCCGACTATGTGCGCGCCGAGTTTCTGCGTAACCGCTCGCTGGACTACGTGAGGGCGGCACGCACCATGGGCCTCTCGAACTGGCAGATCATGTGGCGCCATGTGCTGCCGAATAGCTTGACCCCCGTGATCACGTTTCTGCCGTTTCGCATGAGCGCGGCGATTCTGTCGCTGACCAGTCTCGACTTCCTGGGGCTGGGCGTGCCACCGCCCACGCCGAGCCTCGGCGAACTGCTTCAGGAAGGCAAGAACAATCTCGACGCCTGGTGGATTTCGATTTCGGCTTTCGCTGCCCTGGTGATTACGCTGCTGCTGTTGACCTTCATGGGCGACGCGCTGCGCAATGCGCTCGATACGCGCAAACGCGGTTCGGCCTTCGGTGGAGGTCCGCGATGAGCGAAGCCCAATCAAACCGGCCGTTGCTGGAAATCGATCGCTTCTCCGTTCGTTTCGGCGACAAGATCGCGGTGCATGAACTCAGCCTCTCGATCGCGCGCGGTGAGCGCGTCGCCCTGGTCGGCGAATCGGGCTCCGGCAAGAGCGTCACCGCACTGTCGATTCTGCGTCTCGTCGAGCATGCTGATCTGAGCGGCCGCATGCTCCTCGACGGTGAGGATCTGCTGCAGAAAACCGAGCAGCAGATGCGTGGTCTGCGCGGCGCCGACGTGGCGATGGTGTTTCAGGAACCGATGACGGCGCTCAATCCACTCTTCACGATCGGCAAGCAGATCGCTGAAAGTTTGCGCCTGCATGAGGGTTTGCGGCCAAATGCAGCGCGCCAGCGCGGCATCGAGTTGCTTAGGCGCACCGGCATTCCCGAGCCGGAGCGGCGCATCGACAGTTTTCCGCATCAACTGTCCGGCGGCCAGCGGCAGCGCGCGATGATCGCCATGGCGCTGGCGTGCCGGCCACGTCTGCTGCTTGCCGACGAACCGACCACCGCGCTCGACGTCACCGTGCGTCAGCAGATCGTCGATCTATTGATCGCGTTGCAGGAGCAGGAAGCGGCCGAGCGTGGCATGGCCGTGCTGTTGATCACGCATGACCTGAATCTGGTGAAGCGTTTCGCGCAGCGCGTCGCGGTGATGGAAAAGGGCGTGCTAGTCGAAACCAATACGACTGAAGCGCTGTTCTCCAACCCACAGCATCCCTACACGAAGCGCCTGTTGGACAGCGAGCCGCAACGCGCGGTGGAGCCCGTTGAGCCGGATGCGCGGCGTTTGCTCGAAGTGCAAGGGCTCGCCGTCGACTACAGCACCTCTGCGAAGGGCTGGCGCTCCATGTTCGGGCGCTCCACGTTCCGCGCAGTGCACGACGTCGACCTGAGCGTGCGGCGCGGCGAAACGCTCGGCATCGTCGGCGAATCGGGGTCGGGCAAATCGACGCTGGCGGCGACCGTGCTCGGCCTGCAGCAACCGGCCGCCGGCCATATTCATATCGACGGTTTGCCGCTTGCCACGCTGAAAACCGCGCGTTCCCGCCGGGCGTTGTATTCGCGCATGCAAGTCGTGTTTCAGGATCCGTTCGGCTCGTTGTCGCCACGAATGACGGTGGAGCAGATCATCGGCGAAGGCCTGACCATGCATCAGCCCGACATGGGCGCAAAGGCGCGGCGCACGCGTGTGGGTAGCCTGCTTGAAGAAGTGGGCATGCCCGCGGACGCCATGTTGCGCTATCCGCACGAGTTTTCCGGCGGCCAGCGCCAGCGTATAGCGATTGCGCGTGCGCTCGCGGTCGAGCCTGAATTGCTGGTGCTCGATGAACCGACCAGTGCGCTCGATGTATCCATCCAGAAACAGGTGCTGAATCTGCTGACAAATCTGCAGAAAAAGTACAAGCTAAGCTATTTGTTCATTACGCACGATCTGGCGGTGATGCGAGCCATGGCGCATCGCGTGATCGTGATGAAGTCAGGACGCATCGTCGAAGCCGGCGACACACTCGATGTGTTGCACGCGCCGTCGCATCCTTATACCCAGTCGCTGCTCGCGTCGTCGCTGATCGTGTCGCCGGCGGGTGCGGCAAAGACTCCTACGGGAACCGTTAATGATTGACGAACGTTGGGCGCAAGCCGCCGGGTCGCTTACGAGCCGCGCGGCGTTCTGGTCGCTGCGCATTGTCGATGAACAGATCGACGATCACGAGATCCGCAACGACATCGCGCAACCCATGCGCACGGTGCGCGATCGCGGCGCGATGCTGATCGCATGGGTGGGCGCGGGCGCAGGCTATGCGGCCACCGCGAATCTGAGTGCCGCCGGCTTGCAGGAAGCGCTGGATCTCGCCACGGCCCGTGCTGAAGCGAGTGCGGCCTTGTCGTTGATCGATCATCGCGAGGTGGTGCGTCCTGCCGTGAGTGGCCACTATGTGTCGCCGAACGCGCAGCTTGCGTTGCCGAGTCGCGCCGAATGGTTGGACCGTCTGAGCGTGGAGTGCGCGGGCGCAAATCTCGATGCCCGTATTGTCGAACGCGTCGCGGCCGTACAAATCACGCATACCGATCAGCTCTATATCACCAGCGACGGCGTGCGCATCGATCAGCAGTTCCAGTTTGTGATGCCGCAATTGAGCGTGGCCGCCCACGCGGACGGCGATACGCAGATGCGTACCCTCGGCGGCAACTACGGCACCCTGGGGCAGGGCGGCATGGAAGTGCTGGCGCGCTTCGGCTTCGACGGCTCGGGTGCGCGTGTCGCCAATGAAGCGCTGCAATTGCTGGCCGCGCCGAATTGCCCGTCAGGCAAGCGCGATTTGCTGCTGATGCCCGATCAGATGATGCTGCAGATTCACGAATCGATCGGCCATCCGCTCGAACTCGATCGCATTCTCGGCGACGAGCGCAACTTTGCCGGCTGGAGCTTCGTCAAGCAAGAAATGTTCGGCTCGTATCGCTACGGTTCGGAACTGCTGAACGTGACCTTCGACCCGGAACTGCACGAGGAAGCCGCCGCGTACGCATTCGACGACGACGGCACTGAAGCGAAAAAGCAATATCTGATCCGCGACGGCGTGCTCGAACGTCCGCTCGGCGGCGCGCTTTCGCAGCAACGCGCGCATATGGCGGGCGTGGCGAATTCGCGCGCGTCGAACTGGAACCGCCCGCCGATCGACCGGATGGCGAATCTGAACATCGAGCCCGGCGAGAGTTCTCTGGCGCAAATGATCGGCAACATCGAACACGGCATTCTGATGCGCACCAACACCTCCTGGTCGATCGACGACCATCGCAACAAATTCCAGTTCGGTTGCGAGTTCGGTCAACTGATCGAAAACGGCAAGCTCACCCAGGTCGTCAAACAGCCGAATTATCGCGGCATTTCGGCGAATTTCTGGCGCAGCCTGAGCGCGGTGGGGAATGCGGATACGCGCGAGGTGTACGGCACATCCATGTGCGGCAAGGGTGAACCGGCACAGATCATTCGCGTCGGCCATGCCTCGCCGGCTTGCGTGTTTAGCAACATCGACGTGTTCGGAGGCGCTTGATGAGCCAATTCATCTCCTCGCGCACCGCTCCTTCGATCGACTGGCAGCAGCATTTCACGTCGCTGGCCGATGCTATCGAACGCCTGCAGCAAGGCGCGGAAACCACGCTGAGTTCTTTTGCCGGCGAGCAGTCCGACTTTATCCGCTTCAACTCGGGCAAGGTGCGGCAGATCGGCAGCGTGTCGCAAGGCAAGCTGACCTTGCGTTTGATCGACGGCGCGCGCCAGGCTTATTCGACGCTGACCGTCTGCGGCGATCTGCAACAGGATCTGGACGACGTGAGCGCGGCGCTCGCCACTTTGCGTGAAAGCCTGCGCGGTGCGGCGGACGACCCGCATCTATTGTTCGACACGTCGCAATGGCAGCGCACCACGCAACGTTCGGGCAAGCTGCCGGAGCCGGACAGCTTGTTGCGCACCGTTGCCGAATGCGCGCAAGGGCTGGATTTCGTGGGCTTTTACGCGGGTGGCACGATCGTGCGCGGCTTTGCGTCCACGAACGGCAGCCGCGGCTGGTACGAAGTCGATAACTTCAATTTTAGCTGGTCGCTATACGACCCGAGCGGCCGCGCGATCAAAACCACATACGCGGGCGACGACTGGAGCGACGCAGTTTTCGCGCACAAGGTCGAGCAGGCCGCAACGCGTCTCCCGGTGCTCGCGCGCACGCCGCGCACCTTGGCGCCGGGGCGTTATCGTTCGTATCTCGCGCCCGCAGCGCTCGCGGAACTGCTTGGCGTGGCGGCATGGAGCGGTTTCTCCGCACGTGCCCAGGCCACGTCGCGCAGTGAGTTGTACAAGCTGCATGTGGGAGAAATCGTAGTCGACCCGCGCGTCACGATCAGCGAAGATCTGAATCTCGGCATTACACCCGGCTTCAACGACGACGGCTATTTGCGCGAGAGCGTCCCGCTGATTCAGGCCGGCCGCAGTGCCGAACGCCTGACCAATGCGCGCAGCGCGCGCGAGTACGGGTTGACGCCCAACGGCGCACTGGCGAACGAGTCGCCGGCGGCGCTCTCGATGGAAGCGGGCGATCTGCTGGAAGAGGACGTGCTGGGCAAGCTCGATACCGGTCTCTACATCGGCAATCTCTGGTACGTGAATTTCTCGGACCGGATGAATTGCCGCCTGACCGGCATGACGCGCTTTGCAACCTTCTGGGTCGAGAACGGGCAGATCGTCGCGCCGCTCGAAGCCATGCGTTTCGACGATAGCCTGTACCGCGTGCTCGGTAGTGAACTTGAACAACTCGGCGCGCAAGCGGAATTGCTATTGAGCGACTCGACATGGGGCGAGCGTGCCACGGGCGGCATGCAATTACCCGGCATTCTGACGAGGTCATTCGAATTGACGTTATGAGCCTATGAATCAAGACATAAGAACAAAATCAAATTCTGAGAGCTTGCCCGAGGGCCTGACGCTGCGCGCGTCGCTCGGCATTGATGTACACGACGCATGGCACCGGCGCGGCATCGGTAGTGCGCTGATGACCGAACTGATCGATCTGGCCGATAACTGGCCGGCAATCGCGCCGTACCGCAAGTTCGGCTTTGTCGAAGAAGGCCGCTCGCGCGGTTTTGCATTGCGCGACGGCATACTGGCCGACGTGCTGCATATGGCCCGCCTCGTTGACGCGCCGCGTCTCCAGACAATCTGAACGGATTTCTTGCGTGCCATTTTTCTTCATCGACCGCCCGGTTTTCGCATGGATTGTTGCGCTCGCCATTGTCGTGGCGGGCGCGCTTGCCATTCCGCAACTGCCGGTAGCGCAGTATCCGCGTCTTGCGCCGCCGCGCATCGTGATCAGCGCCATCTATCCGGGGGCTGCCACTGAAGTGGTCGATGCGAACGTCGGCAGCATCATCGAGGAGAGTCTCGACGGCGCCGACAATATGCTGTACTACGAAACGACCAGCGACAACCTCGGCAATCTCGAGATCGACGCGACCTTCGCGCCGGGCACCAATCCGGACCTTGCGCTGGTCGACATCCAGAACCGTCTCAAGCAGGTCGAGCCGCGCTTGCCGCAACAGGTCGTGCAGCAGGGCATCAGCGTTTTCAAGGCGGCCAATACGTTTCTGATGCTGGTCGCGCTGACATCCACGGATGGCTCGCGCGATTCCGTGCAATTGAGCGACTACCTGAGCCGTTACGTGTTGCGCGAACTGAAGCGCGCGCCGGGCGTGGGCGCGGCAGAGTTGTGGGACGCCGACGAGGCATTGCGCATCTGGCTCGATCCGATGAAGCTGCGCGAGTACGGCCTCGGCGCCGCGGAAGTGAACGCCGCGATCGCTGCGCAGAACGCCACGGTAACGGCCGGCACGCTGGGCGACGCACCGTTCGTTCCGGGGCAGCAATTGACGGCCTCGGTGAGCGTGAAGGGACAACTGATCTCGCCCGCCGAATTCGGCCAGATCGTGCTGAAGGCGCTGCCAGACGGCTCGGCTGTGCGCTTGCGGGACGTCGCGCGGGTCGAACTGGGACGCGACAATTACTCGTTCTACTCCCGCCTGAACGGCAAGACTGCGGCGACCGTCGGTATTCAACTCGGGCCGCGCGGCAATGCGCTCGAGACGTCCAACGCGATCCGCGCGCGGCTTGCCGAACTATCGAAAGGCTTGCCGCCGGGCGTTGCCGTCGAAATTCCGTTCGACAACGCGCATTTCGTGAAGATTGCGATTCGCGAGGTGCTCGTCACGCTGGCGGAAGCCGTGGTGCTGGTGTTCTTCGTGATGTGGCTGTTCCTGCGCGATCTGCGCTACACACTGGTGCCGACGGTGGTGATTCCGGTCACGCTGATGGGCGCGTTTCTCGCGATGTACGCCTGCGGCCTGTCGATCAATGTGTTCACGATGTTCGGTCTTGTGCTGGCAATCGGGATTCTCGTCGACGATGCGATCGTGGTGGTGGAGAGCGTGCATCGCGTGATGGAAGAGGAGGGCCTGCCGCCGCGCGAGGCCACCCGTAAGGCGATGACGCAGATCGGCGGCGCGATCGTCGGCGTGACCGCGGTGCTGACCGCCGTGTTCGTGCCGATGGCGTTCTTTCCGGGCGGTGTCGGCGGTATTTACCGTCAATTCGCGGTGTCGATGATTGCGTCGATGCTGGTGTCGTCGTTTATGGCGTTGTCGTTGACGCCCGCGCTATGCGCGAATCTGCTGAAAGCGCACAAGCACCCGGTGAGTCAACGCGATGCCCGCCGTGGCCTGCTCGGCTTCGCGGCGCGAGCGGCGAGCCGCTTCACGACCGGTTTCGATCGGGCCGCGAGCGGCTATCGCGGGCTGACCGCGCGTACGCTGCGCCGTATCGGCCCGATGCTGGCGATCTATGCCGTGCTGGTCGGCGCGTGCGCCGCGCTCTATTGGCAGATGCCCGGTGGCTTTTTGCCGAGCGAAGATGAAGGCCAGTTGCAGGTGATGGTGCAATTGCCGGCCGGCGCGACGCAGGCCCGTACGCTCGCGGTGGTCCAGCGAATGGAAACGATCCTGCGCGCCGAACCCGCCGTCGCGCACGTCACCAGTGTGATCGGCTGGAGTTTTACCGGTAGCGGTCAGAACGTGGCGATGGGCTTCGTCGAATTGAAAGACTGGGGCAAGCGCAATACCGATGCGATGGCCTTGCGCGAGCGGCTCAACGAGAAGTTCGACAAGATTCTCGACGGCAATGTGGAGGCGCACTTGCCGCCTTCCGTGCCGGGACTCGGGCATTCGGACGGCTTCGTGTTCCGGCTTGAAGACCGCGGCGGAGTCGGGCTGGATGCGCTGAAGGCCGCGCGCGAGCAACTGTTCGCGCAGGCCAAGGCGAGCCCGGTGCTGGCTTCCGTGCATTCGGAGAATCTGCCGGATGCGCCGCGCGTCGAACTCGTCATCGATCGTGCGAAAGCGTATGCGCTCGGCGTGCCGTTCGACCGCATCACCGATGTGCTGGGCAGCACCTTCGGCTCGACCTACATCGACGACTTTCCTACCGGTGGCCGGATGCGCCGCGTGATGATTTCCGCCGACGCCGCCACGCGGATGACCGAGGACGATCTGATGGCGCTGGCCGTGCCGAACTCGTCCGGCGGCATGGTGCCCTTATCCGCGATTGCGTCACGTCATTGGAGCATCGGTCCGGTGATGCTGACGCGCTATAACGGCTATCCGTCGCTCGACGTGAGCGGCCACGCTGCGCCCGGCTACAGTTCGGGCGCGGCAATGGCGGAGATGGAGCGGCTCGCTGCTTCGCTGCCGGTCGGGGTCTCGTATGACTGGGTCGACGCGGCGCGTGAAGAAACCGCGGCGGCACAGCTCACGCCGTTGCTGATCGGCCTGTCGCTGCTGGCCGTGTTCATGGCGCTCGCTGCCTTGTACGAAAGCTGGGCGATCCCGCTTGCCGTGCTGATGGTCGTGCCGCTCGGCGTGATTGGCGCAATCGCTGCGATGCTGCTGCGGGGCATGCCAAACGACGTGTACTTCAAGGTTGGCATGATTACGGTGATCGGCCTCGCGGCGAAGAACGCGATTCTGATCGTGCAGTTCGCACGCGATCTGTATCGCCGCGGCCTGCCGTTGACGCGCGCCGTGACCGAAGCGGCCGCCGCGCGCTTCCGGCCGATCGTGATGACTTCGGCAGCATTCCTGTTGGGCGTCGTGCCGCTGGTGGTGTCGAGCGGTGCGGGCGCGGAAAGCCGTCGCTCGATCGGCACCGGTGTGTTCGGCGGGGTGCTGGCGGCCACGCTGTTTGGCCTCGTGTTCGCCCCGGTCGCGTTTCATGCGGTCGCCTCGCTAACGTACAGTAGGCGGCGGCTCGTGGAACTGCGTCGCAAGCGTGACGAGCGGCGCGCACGACGGCAGCCGAGCGAAAGCGGCCAGTTGACGAACGGCCGATAGGGCTACGATGCTCACGCCGCGCGTGGGCACCACCGTCGTCAGTGTCGAGCACGGCGTTCAGCCGGCCGGCTGATTCACTGCTTGCGCGGGCGCTGCACTGCCCAGCGTTCGCGAATCGGCTGATTCAGCCGATTCAGTTGAGCATGCCGTGTACTTCGAGCGAGGCTTCCAGTTGCTGCGTCAACGCGTGATGCAGCCTCGCGAGGCTCGCGGTGGGGAGCGCGAAGCCGGCCCAGCCCAGACCGGAATGCCGCAGGAACAGTACGGCGCCGTCGTCCAGCGGATGCTTTTCGGTGTGCCAGCATGGATCGATTTCAATCACGTACTGATGGGTGCGCAGCGGTTCCTTCGGCACTTCCGGGCGCATCGTGGCGCGCATCGCGCTGAGGTGCTCGATCACGGCATCCAGATCGGCCGCTTCGAGCAGTACCGCACGGTCCTCGATGGCGATGCGAACCGCGTTCTGTCCGTATTCGTTGACTCTCTCGATGCTCATGGGGCGCGACATATCTCTGCTCCTTGCTGCTCTTACGGTACGCAAATTATGGCGCCGCCTCTCTTAACCAAGTCTTAAAGAGCACGATCAAGGGATGAAACTTTGTTTAAGGAAACCGCCTGGCACGATTTGCGCTGCAGCATGGAATCGTCTGATGTTCTCCCGGTATGCAGGCCGATGACAAGCGCATTTGGTCATACGTATAAGAAGCCGGATGTTTCAATATAGAAACATTTTTAATCGAATGAGAATGCAGGGTCGAAATGCTTAATCTTGAATGTTTCAATAAATGTGCGGTTTGCCACATTGGCACTGTCGATAAATTCCAGATTTGCGAATAAAGCCAGATTGAATGTTCATTATTTGCGAGGTTTCGAGTTCACGTTTGAAACATTTTTCGTATGTGATTTCGGTGAATCGCCGTCGCGAATTCGACGCTTCACGATGAGTTGCCGCAACGGCGCTGTAGGCTCGAGTGCGGCTCTGTGCAAGGTGTTGCGGTCTTCGGGCGGTCGTCAGGCCGCTATGGCCTGTCGCTATGCCGGCTCATATGCCGAAAGTCATATGAAACACACAATAATGGTTTTCGTCATACATTGAATTTCTCGATGCGGATTTGTTTTTCAAATTTACTATGGCGCGGCATTCGGCTAACATCACGCATAATCCGTTAAGCGGCGTTGCCGGTGGTTTTCATCCGCCGTAATTCAATTCGTCCATATCGTCCGGCAGACGGGGCAGCGGGGTCCACAATGTACGACAGCTTGGGGAAAGATCATGCCGCACTTGCATCTGGATACTGCGAGGATTACCTGGTTACATACGCCAACGCTAAACGTGCGTAGCGCAGCGCGGCGAATCGGCGTGTTGCTGTTCGACGGCTTCTGGCTGCTCGGGCCTGGCACAGTGGTCGAGATGTTCCAGACCGCCAACGAACTCTCGGGCTCGCGGGCTGGCGAAGAGCCGCCTTACGAAGTGCAGTTTCTGTCGATGGACGGAGGCAGCGTTGCGAGTTCTTCGTCGGCGCGGATCTGGACTGACCGCATCGACACACGTTATGGCAGCGGTTTCGACGTGCTCTTCATCGCAGGCGGCTACGGCGCACATGAGGCCGCACTCGACGAACGCTTGCTGGGCTGGTTGCGATCGGTGCAAACGCGAACCCGTGCGATCGAGACGATCGGCGAGGGCCGTCTCGTTCTGGAAGCAGCGGGTCCCGCGGAGCATGACGGTCTGCAGGTGAATCGCTATCTGGGCAGCGCCACGGCCGATGCCGTGCGCAGCGCCGCCAACGATCGTAACGACTGCGCGCGCAGCGCGCTGATGTTCATCAAGCGCGATCTTGGCGCGGAACTCGCGCGCAGCGTCGCCGATCGGGTGATGCCGGGCATGGCCGCCACCTGGGTGCCGCTGCAGGCTGAAGGCGGCACACTCAGCGTCGCCGAGAAAATCCGTGCCGCCGCGCGCTGGATGGAGGCGAATTGCGATCGTCCGGTGTCGGTTGCCGACGCAGCGCAAGTGGCGGCGATGAGCGAGCGCAATTTTCTGCGGCGCTTCAAGCATGAAATGCAGGTCACGCCTTCTGACTATCTGCTCCAGGTGAGGCTGCGTATTGCCTGCAACTTCCTGACCGAAACAGAATTACCGGTCGATAAGATAGCGCGCCGCAGCGGCACCGGCAACGGCGACCGCCTCGCGAAGATATTCCGCAAGCGTATGGCGCTGTCGCCCACCGAATATCGCGCGCGCAGCCGGGTGGCGACCGAGGCGTAAGCTTGAGCAGGCGCCGTGCAGACGGTGCAACTCAGGGTGCAATTCAGAGCGGATGGGTGCGTGTGCAGCGGGGCGTGCAACGGCGTATGCACCGGTGCGCGCGTCGGCGGTCGCGTTTTCTCCTGGCGGGCTTCTTACGAGCACAGTGGCCATGGGCAACAAGGTAATGGCGACAGCATTGCCGGAGGTGAAACTCATCGAGCCCGAGGTGTTTTGCGACGAATTTGGCTTCTGCTTCGAGAGCTTCAGCGCGGATGAGTTTACCGACGACGTCTCGCAAGGTTTCAATTTCGTGCAAGACCGTCATTTACGGGCAGTGCGTGGCGTGTTGCGCGGCTTGCACTATCAGGTGCATCGGCCGCAAGGTCGGCTCGTGCGCGTGGTGGTGGGGGAGGTGTTCGACGTCGCCGTGGACGTGCGGCTCAATTCGCCGACCTTCGGCAAGTGGAGCGGCGAACACCTGAGCGCGGTCAATCATCGGCAGATGTGGGTGCCGCCGGGCTTCGCACACGGTTTCGTCGTGCTGTCCGATGTCGCCGAATGCCTGTGGAAGACCACTGAATACTGGTTCCCGGAACTCGAGCGCTGCATCTTGTGGAGCGATCCCGACATCGGCATCGAGTGGCCGATCGAAATCGAGCCGGTCCTCGGCGCGAAGGACGCAGCGGGCCGGCGTCTTTACGAAGCGGAAAATATCGCCTGAGCGCTGCGCAAGCACACGCAGCGGTTCAACGCCGTTCAGCGTGTCGCCACCACGGCGCCCACGCTCGCCGCAACCACCAGCAGCGTGCCTGCGATCTGCAAGACGCCCATCGGCTGATGCAGCACCACGAAGCCAGCCAGCGCGCCGATCGCGGGCTCGACACTCATCAGTATCCCGAACGATGAGGCCGGCATGTGCCGCAACGCCACCATTTCCAGCGCATAGGGTAACAGCGGGACCAGCAACGCGAGGCCCGCGGTTGCGGCGATCTGTCCTGCGGCGATGTGTGTGCCGCTTTGCGCAAAGCCAAACGGCGTGGCAACCAGTGCCGCTGCGATCAGCGACACCGACAATCCTTCAAGGCCGGCGAACACCGTGCCGATCTTTTTCATCAACACGATATAGCTGCCCCAGCCGAGCGCGGCCCCGAACGCGAGCAGCACGCCCAGCGGCTCGCCGATCCAGCCCGCGCGATCACGCGAGAGCAGCAGCACGCCGGCAATCGCCAGGGCCGGCCACAGTACTGCTCGCGCGCGGCGCACCGCGAAAGTCGCTACGGCGAGCGGTCCAAGAAAATCGATCGCGACGGCGAGCCCCAATGGAATCCGCTGAAGCGCCGCGAAAAAGCACAACGTCATGCCGGCCATCGCGGCCCCCAGCGCACCGGCCGCGAGCCAATGCGAGCGCGAGTAGGTGAAGAAACGCGGGCGCACCAGCAACGCAAGCACGACGGCCGCCCAGCAAAGACGCAACCAGGTGGTGCTGAGCGAGCCGTACTCAGCCATTGTCGGCGCGGAGAGCGCGGCGCCGAACTGCACGCTCGACATCGACAGCACGCACAGGAGCGCTGCGCCGGCTGCGGCACTGACGGGCTTCACTGAAGCTGGTGTTGGCACTGGATTCAGCGCGGGTTTGATGGTGGTGTCCTGCATCTTGGCCTCGTGACCGCTTTTCGGATGGGGTGGAAGCTATCTTATCGGTGCAGGCAGTATTAAGATAAGTTGATATTTCTTATGACCACTTCAATAAACGTGATGACCCGAGATCTCGACAGCAGTCTCCTGCGCGCGTTCGTCACCGTGGCGGAAACCGGCGCGGTGGGCGTGGCGGCGGCCCGCCTTGCGCGTACTCAGGCGGCGGTAAGCATGCAATTGCGCCGGCTCGAGGAAGAGTTGGGGCAGCGTTTGCTCGACCGCTCGCCGCGTGGCGTGCAACTCACGGAAGCGGGACATCTGCTGCTGCCGTTCGCGCACACGATCCTCGGCGCGGGCGCCGATGCGCGGCGGGCGCTGAGCGCGGGGCAGGTGTCCGGCACGGTGCGGCTCGGCATGCTGGAAGACATCGCGGTCGGTCGCTTGCCGCGTGCGCTGCGGCGTTTTTCGATCGCTTATCCGCAGGTGGCGCTGGAGATCGTCGTCGATACCAGTTCCGCGTTGTCGAACCGGCTTGCGGACGGCGGCCTCGACGTGGTGGTGGGGGACCCCGCGCTGGTCGACTCGGTGCCGCTGCTGACGTGGACGCAGCCGCTCTTCTGGGTCGGCGCACGCGGGTTTAGCCGCGACGATGGCGCCGTGCTGCCGGTGGTTGCGTTCGGCGGCGCGTGTCTGTGGCAGCAACAGGTGTTGACGGCGCTGCGGCGCGCGGGGATTGCGTGGCGCATTGTGTGCACCAGCACCAGTTTGCCGGCGGTGCAGTCGGCCGTGGAAGCGGGGCTCGGCGTGTCGGTGCTGCTCGACGGCAACATCCGCTCGGAGTCGATGCGCGTGCTCGGTCAGGCCGATGGATTGCCCGATGCGCCGACCGCCGATTTCGGACTCTTCATGCGCCCAGTCTCCGGCGCGCAGGCGGCCGCCGTGCAGACATTGCAGACGTTCCTCTGCGAGGAATTGCATCTTGGTTTGCGGGAGAGAGAGCCGCTTGTGGTGCCGGCGGCCTAATGCGTGGGCAAGCTGTGCCAGCAACATGCTGGCACGCACATCCCATGTGAGTTTTTACGACATTTTTTCTTGAGACGCCTACGCGCGAAATCTACACTTCGTGCATCTTGATAGCGCGAGGTGCTCAACGTGAAGCGACGTGCAACGACGCAGCAATCCGTCCGTATCGATTACGTGTGTCATGGCGTGGGCCGTGTCGAACTGCGCCGCTTCGATCCATCGCGTGATTCGTATGTCGCGTTGACCGCGCTGCTGCATCGCGCTTTCACACGACTCGGTGCGATGGGGCTGAATTGCACCTGTGTGGATCAAACGGTTGAGACGACACGTTCACGCGCGACGCGCGGCGATTGCTACGTGGCGGTCTGCGAAGGACGCATTGTCGGCACGATGACGCTATATGCACCGGACCGCGAGTCGTCGTGCGAACTCTACCGGCGTGACGATATTGCCAGCTTGCGTCAGTTCGGCGTGGAGCCGGTGTGGCAGGCGCGTGGCATCGGTACGCTGTTGATCGCTTTCGCCGACCACTGGGCCGCGACGCGCGGCTATGCGGAGCTCGCGCTCGATACGCCGCAGCCGGCTGCACACCTGATTGCGTTTTACAGAGGGCAGGGGTTTCGCATTGTCGATTTCGTGCGCTTTGACGGCAAGCACTACGACAGCGCGATCTTGAGCAAACCACCGGTGGCGACGCGCACGCTCGCGAACTGGTCGCATAGGTTGACTGTGCCGACGAGGATCGCGCGCGCGGCGTGAGGTGGGTGGGCCGGCGATAAAACCCCCGGCGCGGGCAGCAACTATTGCAATACCGTGTGGCAAGTATTGCAACGCGCTGCTGATCCTCGCACCGGGGCGGGTGTTTCTTCCTACCTGTTCGATGCGAAGGTCAGCGTCGCATCACGCCCATCAGCAAGGTGACGAGGAAGATCACCACGAAGATAAAGAACAGGACCTTGGCGATTTCCGTTGCGCCTGCGGCAATGCCGCCGAAGCCGAATACCGCGGCGATGATCGCGATGATGAAGAAGATTACGGCGTATCGAAGCATGGGGCCTCCCACCGATGGATTGCTGGATCGAAGTTGAAAACGGCTACTCGTTGTGGGCACTGCGTGCTTTGACGTGTCGTTGCCGGCGAGCGATATGGAGCAATACGTGTGCCCAGCAGCGGGACGAGCAGGGGCGCTCCTGATCCGTGAGCTGAAACTCAATCAACTGATGATCTTCGAACGCGTGCCGGAAACGTGCCTGGTCGTGTTGCCGCCGCCTCATATAATTCGGAACCCTTATGAAGCGATTGATCGATGCCGATTCGCTCGGCTCGTGATTGGCTTGATCTGGCGCGTTCAACAACCAAACCCACCCGCTACCGGCGTTACTGTCGCGTTGCCGCAACAGCACGGCATCCGCGTATTTGCGGAGTCGCAGATCGCCGAACTGGCAGCGGGAATCGAACGCGAATCCAGCAAGTGAGACGCACGGTCAATTTGAACGAGTCGTTCATGATATTGCCCGCACCACGTCGAATCCTCCGATAACGTTTGCGCAGCCTTAATCAGCGGGCAATTCCACTTGAGCGAATGAGGCGGAGTAAATGTTAATTCTGATTTAACATTTACGGATTTTGAAAATGATTAGCCTGAATTTAGCGCTTTCATAAACATTCGGAAAACGTTTGCGCTGGCTTAATCACCCGGCTTCGTCGGCAAAAAATCCCGTTTCACGGCTGCGAGGTGCCCCCGCGGACGCGCTACATAGGCAAAATCCATTGTGAGATAGGCGGAAATACGCGCTAGAATGCGCATCGATTCACCATCAATGGCCGCTCGTTCAAACGACGCTCAAGTGAATCCAGTCGGCAGTTATTGCATCCGATCGATTCGTTCCCAGCGTATATGGGAACTGCCGCTAATTATCGGCGACGGGCAAGTCAGATCGGTAAATATCGGGGTGCGATATTAACGCGTGCTCCGCATTGCCTGCCGCCAATAAAACATTCAAATAAAGATCGAGGGCATATGCCAACGAGGATTCTGTCGATTTTCGGCACGCGGCCGGAAGCCATCAAAATGGCGCCGCTGGTCAAACAACTGGAAGCTGACGCCGGCATCGAGTCGGTGGTCTGCGTCACAGGCCAGCATCAGCAGATGCTCGATCAGGTACTCGATCTGTTCCAGATCAAGCCGCATCACAATCTCGCCCTGATGACCGGCAACCAGACGCTCAACGGTCTGGCGTCGCGCCTTATCGCTTCGCTCGACGACGTGCTCGCAACCGTTCAGCCGGATCGCGTGCTGGTGCACGGCGATACGACCACCGCGTCCACGGCGGCGCTGGCCTCGTTTCATCGGCGGATTCCGATCGGTCACGTCGAAGCGGGGCTGCGTACCGGCAACCTGATGCAGCCGTGGCCGGAAGAAATGAACCGCCGCGTGGTCGATGTAATGAGCGATCTGATGTTCGCGCCCACTCTGAGCTCGAAAGCGAACCTCGCGCACGAAGCGCTGCACGGCAAGATCATCGTGACCGGCAATACGGTGATCGACGCACTGAACCTCACCACCGCGCGCATCGACAACGACGCGGCATTGCGCGCCGAGCTCGACGCGCGCTTGCCGTTCCTCGACGGCGCGCTGCCGGTGTTGCTCGTCACGGGCCATCGCCGTGAGAGCTTCGGTGCGGGCTTCGCGAATATCTGCGCGGCACTCGCGGATCTGGCGAGGACCAACAGGGTCCAGATCGTCTATCCGGTGCATTTGAATCCGAATGTGCGCGGCCCGGTGCAGGAAACCCTCGGCACGGCGCGCAACGTGCGTCTGATCGATCCGCTGGACTACCTGGGTTTTGTGCGTCTGATGCAGCGCGCCTCGATCATTCTCACCGACTCCGGCGGCGTGCAGGAAGAAGCCCCCGCGCTCGGCAAACCGGTGCTGGTGATGCGCGACGTGACCGAGCGTCCGGAAGCAGTGGCGGCCGGCACGGTGCGCCTCGTCGGCACGGAGCGCGAAGCGATCGTACGCGCGGTGACGGGCTTACTCGACGACGCCGGCGAGCGCGACGATTTCGCGCATCGCGTCAACCCATACGGCGACGGCCATGCATCGCAACGGATCGTCGCGGCATTGACCGGGCGCCCGTTCGACGAGTTCGTGAGCGGCGGCATCGGTGGGACGGGGCAGGTTCCGAATGTGCAGCGCGCGGAAGCCGTGCAATAGCGTCGCGCGGGCCGCAGTTCCAGACAATCCATGCAGTGCGAATCAGCTTTCCTGTTTGCGCGCTAATTAAGAGAAAAGACAACGTGACCTCCCATACGCCAATGCGCCGCCTCGCGCGTGCTCGCCTGAACGCCCTTGCCGTGCTGCTGTTGCTCGCCTCGACGGCCCATGCTCAACAGCCGGCCGACGTCGCCGGCAGCCTCGCGCAACTCGGCAGCGGCCGTCTCGCGACGCGCACGGTGTCTCTGGCCGAACTGGGAATGCGCGATCCGGTGGTGTTGCGTGCGCCGGACGGCCGTCAGGAACTGTATCTGCCCGTGCCAGCCGGTGTGCCGTTGAGCGACGCGGCCTTGCAGATCGACGGCAGCTATCTGCGCGGCAACGGCGGCCGCACGACCATGCTGGTGTCGCTCGACGGCGCACCGGTGCTCTCGCGCAGCCCGACACAGGACCAGGGCGATGCGTCGGCGAGTCTCGGCGTGGATGGCGCGGCACGGCCGGGAGGTTTCGTGCGCGTGGCCCTCGACTGGTCGTCGGTGCTCAGCGATAACATCTGTACCGATCAGACCGCGATCGGCAACGTCTGGCGTATCGCGCCGACTTCGCGCCTGACCTATCGCTACGATCCGGATGCGATCGTCGATCTGCGCAGCGCGTGGAGCGCCTTGCCGCAAAAGCCGGTAGTGATGCTCGGCGCGAGCACGCTCGCGGCACCGGCGTTCGATGCAGGCTGGCGCGTCGAAGCGCTGCTGCAACGCGAAGGCCGCACGCCGGCAACGCGGACGTGGCCGGCGGTGGGCGACACGGTCGATCTGAGCGACATCGAGGTGCCGGCGCCGCTGCGCGCGGTTCCGGCTTTTGCGGCGCTGGCCGCAGGCGGTTCGCACAAGCTGGCGAACCCGGCGGAAGCGGGCGCCTTGATTGCGCTGACGCCGCGCTCGGCGTTCGCGCCGGACGTGATCGTCGCCGACGACACGGTGCGCAACACGCTGAAGACTTCCCTCGATGCCTTGCGCGAACAGGTCGTCGGCACCGCGCCGGGCGCAAGCGAGGCATTCGATGCATGGCGCGCCCGCGCGATCGATCCGATCGCGAGGCCGCTCGCCTCGGGCGAAGTGCGCCTTGCTCACCTCGGTGGCCAGACCGCGATCGTGGTCGGCGATAACGACGGCGTGGCGGTCCTCGCGCGCTCGTGGCGTCCGATCGACGTGACGAGCCGTCTCGTGGTCCATCAGATCGACACCGCACCGAACACGCGCGGCGACGAAATCGCACTGTCGCTGCTGGGCGGCCAGCCGCGCACGCTCGACGTGCAGGGCCGCGCCACCTGGGACGCGAGTTTCGATCTGGGCGCGGCATCGGGCAACGGCAAGTTACCGGGCACCGTGGTGCTCGACGTGGCCGCATCGCCGACGCCGAACAACACCGCGCAAACCGCCTCGATCTATTTCAACGACGTGCTGATCGGCTCGCAACTGCTGACCGCCAACGGCAAACCGCAGCGCATCGCCGCGCGCGTGCCGCGTTACGCGCTCGCCCCGAACAACCTGCTGCGCGTGGTGTTTCAGCGTCAACCGGAAGGCGGCTGTCAGGCGCGCGGCCAGGGTCATCCGATTGCCGTGCTGCCGAGCAGCCATCTGACGCTAACCGATGCGAAAGTCGGCGACGACTTCACTGGCATGGTGGCGCGGTTCGCGTCGGAAGCGAATGTGATCGTGCCGGCCTCGTATCTGAACGACGCCACGCAAGTCCTGCCGCGCATCGCGCGCCTGGCGAACGCGAGCGGCATCGCGCCGACCCGTGCGACTTTCAGCGTCGCGCGTGACGGTGAAGCGGCGAGCCCGAAGGGCGCCTTCCTCGCGGCCGACGTCACGCTCGCCGATGAGAAGAGCCTCGCCCATCTGTCGAAAGACCGTCTGTCGCTCACCGATGCATCCGGCAAGATGCTGGCGGATATTTCGGGTTTGAACCGCGTCGGCGTGATCGAAGCGGTCAAGTCGGGCAGCGTATCGGGCATCGTGTATCGCACGGTGGGTGATACGGCGGCGATTCTGCCGGCGTCGCTGCAACTGTCGCGTGGCGACGTCGCGATCGTCGACGGCAGCGGCACGTTACGCCAGTTCGATACGCGTCATCCGGGCGAAGTGGTCGATGCAGAAGACGTGCAAGGCCCGTGGTTCATGCAGAGCTGGGTACGCTGGGGCATCCCGGCCGGCCTCGTCGGCTTGCTGATCGTGTTGCTGCTGGTGGCCAGCGTGGCGCGCCGCAGGAATCAGGACAAGTCGTGAGCTTCGCGCTAATCAAATGGTATGCGGGCTACGCGGTAGCCCACTATTACCATGGGCTCGAATACGTCGCGGCGCTGGTGGCGTTCATCATCCTGCTGTCCAGCCTTGACGATCTGTTCATCGACCTCTGGTACTGGACCCGCACGCTCTATCGCCGCTTCACGGTGCAGCGCGCCTACAAGCCGCTCACCAGCGCGCAGTTGTATCAGCGCGACGAGCAGCCGATCGCGATCATGGTGCCCGCGTGGCACGAATACGACGTGGTCGCGGCGATGATCGAAGACATGGTGCGGGTGATGGACTACCGCAACTATGTGGTGTTCGTCGGCACCTATCAGAACGACCCGCAGACCATCGCCGAAGTCGAACGGATGCGCCGCCGCTATAAGCAGTTGCGACGCGTGGAAGTGCCGCACGATGGTCCGACCTGCAAGGCCGACTGTCTGAACTGGGTGATCCAGGCGATCTTCAGGTATGAGGCCGAAACGGGCGTCGAATTCGCCGGCGTGGTGCTGCACGACAGCGAGGATGTGCTGCATCCGGTCGAGTTGCGCTTTTTCAATTACCTGCTGCCGCGCAAGGACATGATCCAGTTGCCGGTGGCCTCGCTCGAGCGCAACTGGTTCGAACTCGTGGCCGGCACCTATATGGACGAGTTCGCCGAATGGCACGCGAAGGATCTGGTGGTGCGCGAGAGCCTGGTCGGCTCGGTGCCTTCGGCGGGCGTCGGCACGTGTTTTTCGCGGCGCGCGCTACTCGCGCTGAACGCTGAAACCGACAATCAGCCGTTTAACACCGAGAGCCTCACCGAGGACTACGACGTCGGCGCGCGCCTCGGCAAGATGGGCATGCAGTCGATCTTCGCGCGCTTTCCGGTGCAATTCGCCACACGCCGCAAGGCGTGGTTCGGCCTTGGCCGCGAACGCGACATCACCGTGACGATGCCGCTCTGCGTGCGCGAATTCTTCCCCGATACGTTTCGCACCGCTTACCGGCAGCGCGCGCGCTGGACGCTCGGCATCGGCTTGCAAGGGTGGAAGCAGACCGGCTGGAGCGGCTCGCTCGCCAACCGCTATCTGCTGTTCCGTGACCGCAAAGGCATCGTTACCGCGTTCGTCGGCATCATCGCGTATGCGCTGGTGATCCAGTTTCTGCTCTTCGCCGGCGCCGATCTGCTCGGCTGGATGCCGGAGCTGATCGCTTCGCCGTTCGCCGATTCGCCGTGGCTGCAAGCGCTGCTGTGGGCCAACGGTTGCGCGTTGCTGTTGCGCGTGGTGCAGCGGATCTATTTCGTGACCCGTCTGTACGGCTGGGAGCATGGGGTGCTGTCCGTGCCGCGCATGGTGGTGGGCAACTTCATCAACTTCATGGCTGTCTCGCGTGCGTGGAAGATGTTCCTCACGCATCTCGTGACCGGCAAGCGGCTGGCATGGGACAAGACCATGCATGACTTTCCATCGGCCGACGGCTTTAACAATCGCCGTCAGCGTCTTGGGGAATTGCTGCTGTCGTGGCAGGCCATCGATCCGGACAAACTCGAACAGGCGCTCGGCGAAAGCCATGCGCGTGAAGCGCCGCTCGGTCGCGTGCTGATGGCCAAGGGCTGGCTCGACGAGGAAACCCTCGCGGAAGCCATTGCCTTTCAGTCTGATTTGCCGCGTGGCCGCGTGGCGCTCGAACGCATCAAGGACGATGCGAAGCGCTTGCCGCTCGAAGCGATCGTGCGCCACCGCGTGTTGCCGCAGGCCGACGCCGCGGGCGGCCGCACGATTCTGCTGAGCGCGAGTCCGCTCGCCGAACCGGTGTTCGCGGAACTGAGCGCGCTGGTGGGGGGGCAGGTCGTGCAGGAGATCGTTCGTGAGGGCGAGATCGCCGCGGGGCTGCGCGTGTTGCGCGGCGTCGAGATCGCGGCGCCGGCGGGCGAGGGCGAGCAGGCGGGTACGGCGGGTGGGGTGGAAGGTGCGTCAGCGGGCGCATCGTCGGCCGGCGGTGCCGAGCCTGTGCCGGCACGCAGCGTACCGCTGATCGGCGATCTGCTGATCGAGCATGGCCACGTCCGCCGCGAGGCTTTCGAAGCGGCGATGCAGGACTACCGCCCGGATCGCCATGGCCGCATCGGCGACTACATGGTGGCGCGCGGGGTGATCTCGCGTGCCGCACTCGAGAACGTAATCCAGCAACAGCGCCGTCTTCAGGGCGCTTTGGCGGCATCCGAATGAGCGATTCTTTTTTCACCCGGCGTGCGTGGATGGGGCGCGCTTCTTTGGTGGCTTCGGCTTCTGGCTCAACGGCGGCGTCCGCTTTCGCGTGCGCTGTAACTAGGGTTACAGCGACGGCTTCGACTGCGACTCCAACTGCGGCTCCAACTGCGACTCCGATTGCGGCGTCCGCATTCACGTTGCGTGGCGTCACCGCTGCAATGGTGGTCGGCGCGTTGTGCTTGAGCAGCGCAGCGGTGTATGCACAGAGAGCAGCGGCCGCGCCGCAGCCGGCCCCATCCGAACACAATGCGCTGCCGTTGAGCGGCGCCGCCTATCGGGTGGCGCAGGAAGCGTATGCGGCCTATGGGCGCGGCGACTACACCGGCGCGATCGCGCGGGCGCGCGAGGCGATTCGCCAGCGCCCCGACGTCGTATCGCTGCGCGTGCTGCTCGCCAACGCGCTCGCTGCGCTTCGCCGTTATAACGAAGCAAGCCGCTCGCTCGGCGACGCGATCGCACAGATCGGCCGCGATCCTGCGCTGGTCTCGCGTCGCAAGCAGATCGACGCGCTGAACGTGTCGACCCGCGCGGTCGCCCGCGCCGGCCGCCAGCAACCGGGCGACCCGGACGCGCTGACGGGCGCTGCGTTGAAGGCCGCGCAGCAGGCCTACAAGGCGTATGCGGCGAAGGATTTTTCGGGCACGGTCAGGTACGCGAACGAGGCGATCGCGTTGCGTCCCGATCTGCTGCGCCTGCGCTTGCTGCTGATCGACGCGGCGAGCGCGGCCGGTCAGGACACCGATGCATGGAACGCCGATTTCGATGCAAGAAAGCGCTTCGGCGACAACGACGAACTGCGCGTGAGGCGCAGCTTCATCGGCAGCCGTCTGGCGCCGAAGTCGTCGGGTGCGTCGTTCGCGGCGCGCAAGAAGGGCGACTACGTGGAGGCCGCCGCGCTCGCGCGCGAGGCGGTCGCCTATGCGCCGGATCTGGTCGGCTACCGCATCCAGTTGATCGACGCGCTGTTCGCCGCGAACGATCTGCCAGGCGTGCAAGCGGCGGCGAGTGCTGCCATTGCCGCCGACGATACGGAAATCATGCCGCTTACGCTGCGTGGCTACACGCTGGCCGCGCAGGGCAAGACGGCGGAAGCCGAGGCGGACTTCGCCAAAGCGCTGCATGCCAACGACGCGACCCAGCGCAACCAGCGCGTGGCGCGCGTGATCATCGCCGACGTGTGGATCGCCGAAGGACAGCCGCAGCGCGCGCTCGATCTGCTCGCGCCGCTGAAGATGGATCGCGATGACACCGATCCGCCGATCGCGCTGCGCCGTTATCAGGCGCGGCAATTGTTGGCGCATGCGTTGGCGGGGCCGAATGCGTCGACCGCAACGACCGCAACGACCGCAACGAACGCAACGAACGCAACGAACGCAACGAACGCAGCCAACGCAACTAGCTCAGCGACCGCCCCGATCTCCTCATTCGATCCGGCCCGACGCCCAATCATCGACTGCGTCGTCGATCAATTCGGCGCAAGCTGCGACGTCTACGCGGCCGATCCCGGTTTCACCGCGGCGCGCGCCACGGCGACTGCCGCGGCCGCGAACGACAAAACCGGTGCGGTCGGCTATGCACGCGAAGCGGTCAAGGCAGCCCCGGACGATCCGCAGCATCGTGTGGAACTGATCAACGCGCTGAGCACGGCCGGCGACGATTCCGCCGCGACGCGCGAAGCGCAAAAGATGGTCGATGCCGGCATGCTCGACGCCATGCCCGACATGACGGCCGCGTATATCGCGCAACGTGCCGGCAACAACAAGGTCGCGTACCAGCGCTTCAGCATGGCCGACAAGGCCGGCACCCTGCCGGCCAGCGCCGCTGCCGACGCGGGCTATGCGGCGGTCCAGGCGCACCGCAATCGCGAAGCCGCGCAGTACTTCGAGCGCGCCATCGACGCGAGCGCGAAGCCAACGGACGACACGCCGCCGGCCACACCGGCGCAACTGAACGAGATGCGCAGCGCCCACGCCGAGGCCACGCGCAACTGGGGCTTCGACGCATCGCTCAACTATCGCGGCGCGGGCATGCAGCCGGGATATGCGTCGTCGCCGACGCCCGGCACGTCGAACAACTGGCAGGCCGGCGTGGAAGCCTACTGGCGTCCGTTCGGCAGTCTTGGCGACCGGATGTTCGAGCTCTACGCGCGTGGCTATGAAAGTTTCGGCGTGAAGAACGGCGGCGCGAGCGGCATCGATACCTTGCAGGCTACCGTCGGCGCGCGCGCCAAGCCGTTCTCGCAGATCGACGCGATCGTCGCCTTCGAACGGATCATTCCGATCGGCTCGCAGGTCAATCCCGACTGGCTCGCGCGGCTCGCGTATTCGGGTGGCTACGGCATCGAGCGCCGGGTGGACGTGCCGTCGTGGTGGACCGCGCAGGTCTACGCCGAAACGGGCACCTATCTGAACGCCGGATCGGTCTACGCGACCACTAATCTCGAACTGGGCCGCACCTTCCGCATGGACCGTTACAGCCCGAAGTGGACCGTGTTCCCGTATGCGGTGATTGGCGCGGACTACGACTCGAGCGTCAACCACAGCATTCCACTTGGTGCCGGTGTGGGGATTTCGACGCGTTACTGGTTCCGCGACAGCAAATATGACGCACCGCGCTCGTATGTCGATCTGTCGGTGCAGTACCGCCTGAAGATCACGGGTGACGAACGTGCGCGCGGCGTGTTCTTCGGCGCGATCTACTCGTATTGACTCCGGACGAATCAAATGAAAAGAGACCGCTTGGGTAAATCGAAGGTGGCAGCGGTGATGGCAGCGGCCGTGGCCTCAGCCGCGCTGCTGTCGGCTGGCGTGGCGTACGCGGCTGCTGACGATGTCGCTGGTCTGTATGGACCGCAGCCGCCCGCCAACGCGTCGTATCTGCGCGTGCTGAACGCATCGTCGCAGGCGGTGCGGGTCGCGCTCGCCGGCAGCGAAGCGCCGCAGACGCTCGCGCCGGGCGCGGTCACGCGCTTTAGCGTGCTGACGGAAGGCACGCCGCCACGCGTCACGGTCGACGGTAAGGCTCTGGCCGATGCCGCCGGTTCGGCCAATGCGACGGCGAATGCAGCGACACGTGCAGGCGACGCCGTCACCGTCGCGCTGCGTCATGATGCAAAGGGGTGGCATGCGACGCGGATCGTCGGCCGCTATGAGCGGGTCGATGGATTGAAGGCGACTTTGCGCGCGTTCAATTTCGCGCCCGGTTGCAGCGCGAAGATCGGAGTGGACGGCAATGGTCCGACGGTGTTCGCTCAAGTGGCCGCGGGCGCGCAGGACACGCGCGCGATCAATCCGGTCAGCGCGAAGCTGGTGGGGCAGTGCGGCGCGGTGGCGAGCGCGGTGCTGCCGTTGCCTGCGCTCGCTGCCGGTGACAGCTACAGCCTGTTCGTCACCGGCGATGCCGCAAAGCCGGTGTTGAGCGGCGCACGCGATGCGCTCGCGTGGCCGCCGGCCGCGAATTGAGCGGCACGCATTGGCAACACGAAATAGCAGTAAGAAGTAGCGGGAACACCAAGAGAAGATCGCAACGCGGGCCACGCTTCAGCGCGCGCCGCCGACGTTGTGCCACATGAGAGATGCTTCAAATCAGTCCGGGGAACACGACATGACCGACTCCTGCCGTTCGCTTTTCCAACCGTCCATCCAGGCCGGGCCACTCAACAGCACTCGTCGCCGCCTGCTGCTCGCCCTGGCCGCGGCGCCGCTCAGCGGCGCGCTGTCGCTGCTGCCGCGCCGCGCGTTTGCCGCGGCGTCGACCAGCGTGATCGAGGGCCGCAATCTGTGGCTCTATCCCGGCTGGGAAAGCCTCACCGATGACGCAACGCCCGCGTGTCTGAAAGCCGTCGATCTGATTCATCAGGCGACGGACAAGTTGACGGCGCGCGGCATCCATAGCGTGATCGTGATCGCGCCGCTAAAAGCCCGTGCATGTCCGGAGAATCTGCCGGACGGCACCGCGATGTCCGCAGGGGTCGCGAGCCGCTATGCCGCGATTCGCGCGCACGGCGCTTCGCTCGGCTTGCAGATAGTCGATGGCGACGGCGCGATCGCCGCGGTCGATGCTTCGCAGGAAAAGTACATTCGCGCCGATTACCACTGGAGCGGCCATTCCGCCGAAGCGGTCGCCGCGCGTGTCGCCAAACGCCTCATGGCGGCCGGTCCGCTGAAGGGCACCGCGGGCGCGGGCAGCCGGCTTGGCAAGTGGAACGAGGAAGTCCGCTACGGCGACCTCGCGGCCTTGCTGCCGCCGGACCGCAAGAAAACGGTCGGCAAGGATCACTTCATCGTGCGCACGGTAGTGGCGTCGCCGGATCTCGTCGATGGTGGCCCGCCGGTCGTGCAGGTGGTCGGCAACAGCATGGTTCAGCCGTACCTCGGTTTTCCGCAGAAGCTCTCGAACGCAATCGATCGCCCGGTTGGTTTGACGTGGACCTTCGGCGACACCGGTCCGTGGAAGACGCTGCTCAACTATGTGGAAGCGCCGGCCTTCAAGGCGAATCCGCCACAAGCGATCGTCTGGCAATTCAACGAAGGGCAGATGATGAATCTGCCGAGCGCGGGCGGGCAGTGGGACGCAGCCTCGGTCATGGCCGACGATGCGTTCCTCGCACGCCTGACCAAGGCTATCGCCTGATGAGCGAGTCAGTTGGACGCACGCCGGCGCGTACGGTGGGTCGCACAGCGGCAGGCGCAGCGGGCAACGACACCGGTGCGGCGCACGGTCACGCTGCTGCGGCGGCGCCGGGGCCGCTCGCTCGCGCGCATCGACACGTCGCGTGGCTGGTCGCGCTGTTGCTCGGCCTCGGTTGTGCAGGCGCGCTGGCCTCGCTTGTCATGCAGTCGCGCAACGGCGCGTCGTTCGATGCGCATGGTTGGCGTGACGGCAGCCTCGGCCGCAGTCTCGACCGTGCAATCGACGTGCCGTATGCGCGGTCGCTGCATCGCTGGCAAGCCGCGGCGCGTTACCGGTTGTTCGGCGACCTCGGGCATCAGGTGCGCGAGGGCTGTCCCGGCTGGCTGTTCTATGCGGACGGCCTGCGCGCGCCGGTGCAGCCGGGACATGATTCTGTCGAACGCGCCGATGGCGGTGACGCGCTGACCGATGCGCGCATCGCCTCCTTGCATCGTTACGCGGATGCGCTACGCAGCGCCGGGATTCAACTGGTGGTGGTGACGGTGCCCGACAAAGCGCGCGTGGAGAGCGAAGCGCTGTGCGGGCTGCGGCAGGACGCGCGGATGACGCAGCGTCTGAATGTATGGAATCGCGCGTTGACCGCGAGCAACGTCACGCACGTCGAATTGATGCCGGCGTTGCAAGCTGCACGTCCCGCGTTTTTCCGTACCGATGTGCATTGGAATGCGCGTGGTGCGCAAGCGGCTGCACAGGTGGTCGGCGCCGCGGTGTTGCCGTTGCTCGGTAAACCCGGCGACACCACATTCACGCACACGACGGCGCAACCCGCGCCGCGCATCGGCGATTTGCTCACGCTCGCCAATCTGAATGACGTGCCGGATGCGTGGCGGCCAGCGCCTGATGTCGTCGCTGCTGAAACTCTACAGGCACAACGCACAGGCGGCCTGCTCGACGACGGTCCCGCCGCCGATGTGCTGCTCGCGGGCAGTTCGTTTTCGCGCCGCAGCGCGTTTGCCGAGCGCCTCGGCGAGCAGCTCGGCCGCGAAGTGTGGAACGTCAGCCTCGACGACGGCCAGTTCGACCGCGCGATGCAGGCGGTTTGGCGCGAGCGTGCCACGTGGCCGAAGAGTGTGCGCGTGGTGATTTGGGAAATGTCGGAAGACGCGCTGTCGATGCCGGTCGGCACCGCTCCCGCACCAGCCAGGCAGGACTGATCCCGATGCTATTCAATTCATTCATCTTCCTCACGCTGTTCCTGCCGCCGGCGCTGGCCGGCTACTACCTGCTCGGCCAACGCATGCCACGCGCCGCGGCGGCGTGGCTCTGCGGTGCGTCGATCGTGTTCTACGGCTGGCGGAATCCGGCGTTCGTCGCTTTGCTGGTGGGGTCGATCGCGTTCAACTACGCGATGAGCTGTGCGATTGTCGCGGCGCCTGCGCAGTCCGTTCGCCGCCGCTGGTTACTCGGTCTCGCGATCACCGCCGACCTCGCGCTGCTGGTGCGCTACAAATATCTTGCGACGCTGCTCACCGCGCTCGTGCACGCAAGCGGCGTCGCGCCGGCCGACTGGCTCGCGCACGGCATGCAGGGCGTGATCCTGCCGCTTGGCGTGTCGTTTTTCACCTTCACGCAGATCGGCTATCTGCTCGATTGCAACGCGGGCATCGTCAAGGAGCGCGACCCGCTCGGCTACGTGCAGTTCGTCACGTTCTTTCCGCATCTGATCGCGGGGCCGATCCTGCATCACAAAGAAATGATGACGCAGTTCGCGCAGCCGGCCACGTATAAGCTGCGCGCGGAAAATCTGTCGATCGGTGCGTTCGTGTTCACGATCGGCCTCGCGAAGAAGCTGCTGTTCGCCGACACCATCGCACCGTTCGCCGACGCGGGCTTCGCCGCGCCGCACGAGTTGCAGTGGCTGGCGGCGTGGGGCACCTGTCTCGCGTACGCGTTGCAGCTTTACTTCGACTTCTCTGGTTATTCGGACATGGCCGTGGGCCTCGCGAAGATGTTCGGCGTGCGTTTTCCGTTGAACTTCAATTCGCCGTTCAAGGCGGCCAGCATCATCGACTTCTGGCAGCGCTGGCATATGACGCTCACGCGCTATCTCACGGCTTACCTGTACTACCCGCTGGCAATGCGGATCAACCGTAGCCGTGCATTGCGTGGCCTGCCGATCGGGCGCCTCGCGCAACGCTCGACGGGCGGCTTTCTCTCGACGGTGGCCGTGCCGACTTTCTACACGATGGCGCTGGCCGGCATCTGGCACGGCGCGGGCTTGCAGTATCTGATTTACGGCTTGCTGCACGCTTTTTATCTCACTGTGAATCACGCTTATCGCGCGTGGCGGGGGGCGGCTGCGCCGGCGGTTGGGGTAGTTACAGCGGGGACGGCACGGGCAGCAGAAACAGCCCCGGCGTTCACATTGAGCTTCAAAGCACGCGTTCGCCATGCGGGCAACGTCCTGCTGACCTTCGTGGCCGCACTGATCGCGTTTGCATTTTTCCGGGCACATGGCGTCGGCGATGCACTCGCGTTATTGCAGGGCATGGCGGGTCTGCGTGGTATCGAAGCGCTCGACTGGCCCGCCTGGGGCACGGCGAACATGGGCCTTGGCGAATGGCTGCATCTTGTCGCGGGCCGCTCGACGCTCGCGTTGCTGATCGTCGCGCTGCTGGCGATCGTCTGGTGCACGCCGAATTCACATCAACTGATGGGCCGCTTCTCGCCGGCGCTCGATCGCGCGGTCGAAGGCTGGCCCGCTGCGCTGACATGGCGGCCTTCGCTGCGCTGGACCGTCGCGATGTTCGGCGTGCTGGTGTTCTGCGTCGCGCAGTTGCATGGCGAAGTGCGTTTTCTTTATTTCCAGTTCTGATTGCCGGAACGACGTTTGCGCAAGGAGTACACAATGACTCAACACGAAACGCTGCACGCCGACGTGGCGGCACTGGTCGAATCCGTCGTGCTGCGCCTCGTGCGCGGTGATGAACCGCTGCTCGAAACGGGGTTGGTCGATTCGGTGCTGGCCGTCGAAATCGTAATGGGCGTCGAGATGCAATTCGGCGTGCGGATTCCGCCAACCGAGATCGCCGAGCACCTGGCATCCGTGGATGCGCTTTGCGCGTTCATCGCCGCCAATCGCTAGGCGCGCCATGCGATTCGATCTGAGCGCGAACTGCTTTGCCGATGTCGATGTTCGTGCGGACACGTGGGCGGTGATCGGTGCCGATCGCGCATTGCGCTGGCGCGAGTTGGAGGAACAAGCCCACGCGTGGGCCAGCCAGGCGCGCGCACACGGTTTCGCTGCGGATGTGCCGGTGATCATCCGCGGTCACAAGGAAGCGGAATTTTTTGTGGCGATGGTGGGGGCGTTGCTGCTCGGCGCGCCGTTCGTGCCTGTCGATACGATCTATCCGGATGAACGGATGCAGCGCATCGCGAGCACGCTCGGCGCGCAGACTTACTTCGACGCGCGCGACGGCCGCTTCGTGAGTTTGAACGGGCACGGCGCGTGGGTCGAATTTGAGGCGGTAGAGGGGGCGGTGAGTTCGACTTCGACTTCGACAGCATCAGCACCGCCGGTATTGCGCGAGAAAAACCTCGCATACGTGCTGTTCACCTCCGGTACGACCGGCGAACCCAAAGGCGTCCAGATTGGCCGCGAAAGCGTCGCCGCGCTGGCCGACTGGATGGCGGCCGACTTCGCGCTCGGCGACGCGCCGGTGTTCCTGGATCAGGCACCCTTCAGCTTCGATCTGTCGATGTACGAAGTGTTCGGCACCCTCGCGCTCGGCGGCACCGTGGTACTCGCCTCGCGTGCGCTGACGACGCAGGGCTCAGCGTTTCTCGCCACGCTCGCACGTCACCGCATGACCACATGGGTGTCGACACCATCGTTTGCGCAACAGCAACTCCTCAATCCGCAGTTCTCGCAAGACGGCTTGCCGGCGCTCAGGACCTTCCTGTTCTGCGGCGAAGTGTTACCAGTCGCACTCGCGCGCCAATTGCGCCAGCGCTTCCCGGCCGCACGGATCATCAACACATACGGACCAACCGAGGCGACTGTAGCGACCACCTGGATCGTCGTCGACGATGCGGTACTCGCGCATCACGCGCGCCTGCCGATCGGCCATGCCAAGCGCGACGCCGAGGTGTTCGTCGACGCTGGCGAATTGTGCATCGCCGGCGCACATGTGATGCGCGGCTATCTGAACCGCGAAGACCTGAACGCGGCACGCATGTTCATCCACAACGGACAGCGGGCGTTTCGCACCGGCGATCTGGGCGCGATCGACGGCAACGGACTGCTGTTCTGCCACGGACGTATCGACGATCAGATCAAGATGGGCGGCTACCGGATCGAATTGATGGAGATCGACGCGGCCCTGCGCGCGCTGCCCGCTGCAGCGAGTGCCGCAGCCGTGCCGTTGCGGCGGCCGGACGGCTCGGTCGCGCGGATCGTCGCGTTCGTCGCAACCGGCAACGACGACGGCCGGCTGCCCGATGCGTTGCAGGACTGGAAGACGCTGCTGGCCGCGCGCCTGCCGTCGTATATGATCCCGTCAGAATTGCTCGCGTGCCGGTCCTTGCCGGTATCTGTCAACTTCAAGATCGATCGCGCGCAACTTGCTCAGGATTATCGTGACGTTCATTTCAAAGCACAGCGCCAGCACAATGCGTAGTTCACACGAGGTTCAGACCCGGGAGGGCGAGCCGGTCTCGCCGCGCCGCCGCGCGCTGCTGGCGGCGAGCGCGTGCGCAGCGCTCGTGTACGGCTGCTCGGCGCCTGGTGCGAGCGACGCCGGCGCGTTGGCGCAGGGCGTGGTCTGGCAGATCGACGATGATCATGTCGACCCGCACGGCGACTGGAATCGCCTCGGCGTGACGGATCTGCTGGTGCAATGGACGGCGGTGGACGGCACGTCGTTTCTGCCTGGCACCGCTATGCAAACAGCCCGACGCTTGCCGGACTGGACGCGGATTGCCGGCGAACCATGGGCGCGCAATGTGATCGTCGGTCTCGCCGGACGTTTCGACGAAACCACAGCCCGTGCGCAGGCGGCGCAACTGATCGAACAATCGAAGCAGTTGGCGGCCGTGCGGCCGGCGATTCACATCGACGGTTATTACTTTCCGGTGGAAGTCGACCCAACCTGGAAGGACGCCGCCGCGCTCGCGCCTTTGCTCGACAAGCTCCCGCGGCCGCTGTGGATCAGTGTCTACGACAACTCGAATATCGGCGGCGCGGCGCTGGCAGCGTGGCTGGACGGCTGGCTGCCGCCCGATGTCGGCGTGTTTCTGCAGGATGGCTGCGGTGTCTATGCGCGTGGCCCGGCGGCTGCGCGTGAATATGCGGATGCGTTGGCGGCACGGCTCGGCAAGGATCGTGTGCGGATCATCGCCGAGGCATTTCGTCCCGCCCAGGGCGGCGCGTTCCGCGCGGCGACGGCTGCTGAACTGTCGCCGCAATTGCTCGCGTATCGCGGTTACCGGACCTATCTCTTCGACGGACCGCATTACGTGTCGGCGCAACTCGTGCAGGAACTGCTCGGCATGCAGCAGGTGCAGAAGTAGGGCGCCTGCCGGCAATCACCGCAACTGCGTCACCGCCAGCAGCAATACCATGCTGCCGATCGCGCCGTCCAGCACGCGCCACGCCGTCGCGCGGCGAAACAGCGGCGCCAACGCGCGGGCGCCGTAACCCAGACCAATAAACCAGATTCCGCTCACCGCCATCGCGCCGAGCGCGAACGCCACCCGTGCGCCGTCCGGTTCGCGCGCACCGGCCGTGCCGATCAGCAGGAAGGTGTCGAGATACACGTGCGGATTGAGCCACGTGAAGGCCAGCGTCATCAGGATGATCGGCATTGCACGTTGCACGGGTGCTGCTGCGCTCGTGCCCGGTGCGGTGCCGCCCGCATTGGCGTCCAGCACTGCATGTCCCGGACGTACTGCACGGCGCAGCGCGTTGATGCCGAACCACGCCAAATAGGCAAGCCCGATATACAGCATCGCGTGGACGAACACCGGATAGCGTTCCACCAGGACCGACGCGCCACCGACGCCCGCGCCGATCAGGATGCAATCGGACAGCGCGCACAGAGCGACGATCTTGCCGACGTGCGAGCGCATGATGCCCTGACGCAGCACAAAGGCATTCTGGGCGCCGATCGTCACGATCAGCGACGCGCACAGGGCGGCACCGTGGGAAAAAGACAGCCAATTCATAATCGATCCAGTAGACGGGGAAAGCGAACGAGACTAGTCTGCGGTTTTGCTGCTCATAAGAGAAGCTAATTTACTTAATGCCGATTAAGGAACGCTAATGCTCGACTATGCATTGCTCGACGCGCTGGCCGCCGTGGTGCGGCACGGCTCGTTCGACCGTGCGGCCAGCGAACTGAACGTGACGCCCTCAGCCGTCTCGCAGCGGGTCAAACTGCTGGAGGAGCGGGTGGGGAGCGTGCTCGTGAAGCGCGGCCAGCCGTGTGTCGCGACCACCTCGGGGGCGCTGCTGTGCCGCCATACCGAACGCGTGCTGTTGCTGGAAGCGGAGCTGACCGGCCGGTTGCCGGCACTGCCCGGCGCCTTGGTCGAACCGTGGCCGGCGCTGCGCGTGGCCGTCAACGACGACAGCGTGGGCACCTGGTTCATCGACGCAGTGGCGCAGTTCTGCGTGGAACGGGAGATGCTGCTCGATCTGGTGATCGACGACCAGGACCACACCGCGCAGAGGATTCGCGACGGCAGCGTGCAAGGCGCGGTCACCACGCAGGCCGAGCCGGTGCAGGGCTGCCGCTCGACCCGGCTCGGGCGGATGCGCTATCTGGCGGTCTGCACGCCGGCGTTTCGCGAGCGTCATTTTGCCGACGGCGTCACGCGCGAGTCGTTACGGCGCGCGCCGTGCGTCGATTTCAACCCGAAGGATCAGTTGCAGAAGCGCTTCATGCGCCGCATCACGCGGGCCGATTTGGATCCGCCCTTGCACTGGATTCCGCACGTCGCCGGTTTTTTGCGCGCCTGCGTGACGGGAATGGGCTGGGGCATGTGTCCCGAACGGATGATCGCGCCGCACCTTGCCAGCGGCGAGTTGGTCGAGGTGGCGCCCGGCAAGCATATCGACGTGGATCTGTACTGGCAGAGCTGGCGCCTGTCGATCGGCTGGCTCGACGATTTCGGCGCGGTGCTGCGCAAACGGGCGACGGAGTTTCTCGATTGAGCGTCGCGCGGGCGGTGTTTTCTGAATCTGGGAATCTGAAAGACGCCGCCCGCGCTTGCCAATTTCAATGGAGCCGGATCACCGGATGCACGCGTCGACGCAACCAGTGGCTCGCCGAATCGAGCGCCATGCGTGCGAAGCCGGTCAATGTCATCACGTGGCGGCGATAGATGAGCTTGTAGACGGCAGTCGCCAGCCAGCCGTCGACGAACACCGGCTGCGTCAGCAAGCTGTTGCTCAGACTGCCGATCGTGCCTTCGCGGCCAAAGCCGACCAACGTGCCGGCGTCGCGATAGACGAACTCCGGCAAGGGTTCGTCCGCTATCCGGCACTTCAGCGCGCGCGCCAGAAACAGCGCCTGCTGATGCGCGACTTGCGCGCGCGGCGCCAGAAACGCGTCCGCGTTTTCAGAAGAAGGGCAGGCCGCGCAGTCGCCCAGTCCGAATATGTTCGCATCGTTCGTGCATTGCAGCGTGCGGTTCACCTGCACCTGTGCGTTGCGATTCACCGCGATGCCGCCCAGCGTGCGCAACACCGGCGGCCCCGCGATGCCGGCGGTCCAGATCGCGATGTCGCTGGCGAGCGGTGCGCCTTCATTCGTCAGCACGGCATCGGCGCGCACTTCGGTGACGCGTGTGGCGTTCAACACGTCGACCCCCAGACTGACGAGCATCTTTTGTGCACGCGCCGAGATCGTTTCGGATAGGGCGGGCAGCACGCGCTCGCTGCTTTCGATCAGACGGATGCGGAAGTCGCGCACGGGGTCGAGCGAAAACGGGCTATAGCGGTTCAGCAGGCGCACCGTGTCGCGCAACGCAGCGGCGAGTTCAACGCCTGTCGCTCCAGCGCCGATGATGTTGATCGACACCGGCGTGTCCGCCTGCGCGGTCCGTGCGCGTCGCGCATGGTTGGCCCGCAGACAGGCGTCGAGCAGCTTGCGGCGAAACGCTTCCGCATGCGCGACCGATTCGAGCGGCAACGCGTGTTCGGCCGCGCCGGGCACGCCGAAATATTGTGTGACGCTGCCCATGGCCAGCACCAGCGTATCGAATGCAAGCTGCCGTGACGGCAGGATTTCGCGGCCGTCGGCGTCGTGGAGCGCATTCAGCGTGATGTGCCGGTTCGTACGATCGAGCGCGGCGAGCTCGCCCTGTTCGAATTCGAAGCCATGCCGTTGCGCCTGCACTGCGTATTGCAGTTGGTGTGTGGCCGGATCGAGCTGGCCCGACGCGGCTTCGTGCAACAAGGGCTTCCAGAAATGCGTCGGCCAGCGATCCACCAGCACGATCTGCGCGAGACCGGCGCGTCCGAGCGTTTCCGACAGTCGTGTAGCGAGCCCAAGGCCGCCGACCCCACCGCCGACGATCACGACGCGATGCGCCGCCGCTTGCGTCGATTGAGCCGCTTGCTGCCCTTGCTCTCTGCGTTGCGCGGTAGAGGTTCCCTGCTGATCGATTGCGGCCATGATCCTATCCTCCTGAAGTTGTCCGTGCTGAGCCGGTGAAGGCGTTCCGGGGCTATACCGGGTATTCACCGGCCTCATCTGTCAGGGCCAGTATAGAATCGGCTGAAACCGCAGCACAATTTAATGTTTCTGCACAACATATAGGTTTTCACTTATGTTAAAAGCCGCCACGTTTCGTCAATTGAAAGCCTTGCATACGGTCGCGAAGCTCGGCAGCGTGTCGCGCGCGGCCGAAGAATTGAAGCTCACGCAGCCGGCGGTGTCGCTTCAGGTGCGCCTGCTCGAAGAGGCCGCGGGCGCGCCGCTATTGCAGCGGGTGGGCCGTGGCGTGCAGTTGACCGCGGCGGGCGAAATCCTCGCGCGCTATGCGCTGGAAATCCTCGATCTATGGAATGGCGCGGCGGATGATCTTGCCGCCTTGCATGGCGAGCAGGGCGGCACACTGCGCATTGGCGCGATCACGACCGCCGAATATCTGATCCCGCCTTTTCTGGTGCGCTTCACGGAATCGCGCCCGCAAGTGAAGGTGCAATTCAAGGTCGGCAATCGCGCCGACATCATCCGCATGCTGGCCACGCACGAGATCGATCTTGCGGTGATGGGCAGCGCACCACGCGAATTGCGCACAGTGGCCACGGCGTTCGCCAAGCATCCGATGGCGTTCGTCGCCTCGCCCGCCCATGCGTTGATGAAGAAGAAGCGCCTGTCGCTGGACGATCTGCAATCCGCGAATCTGTTCGTGCGGGAGCGGGGCTCGGGTACGCGCTCGACGGTCGAGAATCTGTTTCGGCTCGCCGGCCACAAGCTGCATATCGGCTCCGAACTCTCGAGCAACGAAGCGATCAAGCAACTGGTCGAGGCGGGCTTGGGTATCGCGTTTCTGTCGCTGCATGCGTGCTCGCTGGAATTTCAGGCGGGCTTGCTGGCGTTGTTGCCCTTGCCCGCGAATCCAATCGAGCGCGATTGGTACGTGATGCATGTGTCCGATAAACGCCTGCCGCATGTCGCCAGCCTGTTCCGCGATTTTCTGATCGAGCACGGCATGTCCGGCGCGGTGCCGGTGCCGCTGCCGACTGTTGCCGCGGCGAAGCGGCGCCGTCAGGCGCGTGAGGCAAGCCCGATTTGAGGCGAGGATTCTCGCTATTCGCTTCGACGTTTGCGTTTCGCCAGGCCCGAAGGAGGTACCCGCGCGGCCTCTGGCTACCTCCGCAGAGCCTTATAGGACGGGCATTTCAGGTTACATCGCCCGCGATCGAAGTAAAGGTTGGGCGGGCGATATTTTTGCCCGCACTGATTGTCTTTACAGTGGCGTCCAGACATCTGAGAAAAGTGGACGCCGCATCCTCGTGGCGAGCCATCGTGATTGACCTGGCCGTTACAGGAGTTGGAGACAATGAGCAGCAACAGCATCACCCAAGTCGAAACATTCGGTTTTGAACGCATTCCGGATCGCTCGCGTTATGCGCGGCCGATCGATCTGTTCCGCTTGCTGTTCGGCGGTTGCAATACCTTTTCCACCTCGGTGCTCGGCAGTTTTCCGGTGCTGCTGGGTCTGTCGTTCAAGGCGGGCGTTTATTCGATCGTGCTTGGCGTGGTGATCGGTTCGTGCATTCTTGCGCCGATGGGGCTGTTCGGTCCGCGCAACGGCACGAGCGATCCGGTTTCGTCGGGTGCGCATTTCGGCATTCATGGCCGGATCGTCGGCTCCTTTCTGGCGGTGTTGACCGCCGTCGCGTTCTTCTCGCTGGCGGTGTGGAGCTCGGGCGATGCGCTCGTGGGCGGCGCGAATCATCTGCTCGGCCTGCCGGTCAACTGGATGACGTTGAGCTTCGCGTACGGTCTCTTTGCGGTGCTGGTGCTGACCGTCTGCGTCTACGGCTTCCGCTTCATGCTGTGGGTCAACAAGATCGCCGTGTGGGCCGCGAGTCTGCTTTTCGTGGTCGGCATTGTGGCGTTCGCCGGGCCGTTCAATAGTGCGTACGCCGGCAAGGTGGCGCTCGGCTCGGTGGGTTTCTGGCCGGCGTTCGTGAGTGCTGTGCTGGTTGCGATGAGCAATCCGGTGTCGTTCGCCTGCACGCTCGGCGACTGGGCCCGCTATATTCCGCAGAACACACCGAAGAAGCGCACGATTCTCGCGGTGATGCTCGCGCAACTGGCCACCTTCGTGCCGTTCTTCTTCGGTCTTGCTACCGCGACGATCATCGCCAGCAAGGCGCCGGATTTCATCGCCTCGAATAACTACGTGGGCGGTCTGCTGGCGATCTCGCCGAACTGGTTCTTTCTGCCGGTGTGCCTGATTGCGATCATCGGCGGGATGTCGACGGGTACCACCGCGCTGTACGGCACCGGGCTCGATATGTCGAGCATGTTTCCAAAGTTTCTGAACCGCGTGCGCGCCACGTTGCTGATCGGCAGTCTTGCCATCGGCTTTATCTTTCTCGGCCGCTTCGCGTTCAATCTGGTCGAAAGCGTGTCGACGTTCTCGGTGTTGATCAATGTCTGCAGTTGCCCGTGGATGGTGATCATGATCATCGGCTTCGTGACGCGGCGCGGTTTCTATCTTTCCGACGATCTGCAGGTGTTCAATCGCGGCGGCCGTGGCGGTCATTACTGGTTCACGCACGGCTGGAACTGGCGCGCGATGGGTGCGTGGATTCCGAGCGCGGTGATCGGCCTGTGCTTCGTCAATCTGCCGGATCAGTTCGTCGGCCCGCTCGGGCAGCTCGCCGGGGGGCTCGACATCAGCATGCCGGTTTCGCTGACGCTCGCCTGTGCGCTGTATATCGCATTGCTGCAGTGTTTTCCTGAACCGGATGGCGTGTATGGGCCGCTTGGCCGACGTTGGTTGCGTAGCGGTCCGCAGCGCAACGCGACCGTGCACCCGGTGGTGCCGGCGACCAGGCTTAAGGCTGGCGGCGCGCAAATGAAGACACAAATGAAGACACAAATGAAAACGCAAGCGCAGCAGCGCGCCGTACGACGTGAACGCGAAGAAGTGCTGGACACGCAGGACGCGGGTTGAATCGTGCGGTTCGAGGCGCTCAGTGCAAGGCGCAGTGAGACTTCGCCGAGGGCAATCGAGGTGGCATTAGAAGCTGCGTCGAAGCGCCACCAAGGCCGCACCGAAGCAACAGTCGCGCAGCAAATGCAATGGTATTCAAGTTGAGTAGGCAAACACAATGAGCGAGTCAGTAAAGCGCGCGTTTGAAGGTGTAAAGCTGTTTCCGTTCTGGCTGGACAATCCGCGTGCACCGGCTGTCGAACGGGAATTGATCGGACCGACTTCCGCGGATCTGGTGATCGTTGGCGGTGGGTTCACCGGTTTGTGGGCGGCGATTCAGGCGAAAGAAGCGGACCCGTCGCTCGACGTCGTGCTGGTCGAAGCGGGGAAGGTGGCCTACGGCGCATCGGGTCGTCCGGGCGGGATCATCTCCACGTCGGTGATGCATGGTCTGCCGAATGCAACGCGGGTCTTTCCGCAAGACCTCGACGTGCTGGAACAGCTGGGGCAGGAGAACCTCGACGGTTTCAAGGAGTCGTTGACGCGTTACGGCATTGAAGCGGACGTCGAATGGAATGGCGAGATGACGGTGGCCGTCGATCCGGGGCACCTCGATCATCTGAAAGGCGATTACGAGCTCCACGTAGCCCACGGGCATGATGTCGTTTTGCTCGACAGCAAAGGCGCACGCGAACAACTCGATTCACCGCTGTTCGCGGGCGCGATGTGGTCGCGCAATCGCAGCGGCACGATTCATCCGGCGAAACTCGCGTGGGGACTGAAGGCCGCCGCGCTGAAACTCGGTGTGCGTTTGCATGAACACTCGCCGATCACGCGCATGGAAGATCTCGGCGCAACGATGATGGTGCACACCCAGGCGGGCAGCATCGAAACGCCACGCGTGCTGCTTGGCACCGGCACGGCAGACGTGGGCGTGACCGACATCAAGCGCCGCGTGATGCAGGTGCGCGATCACATCATCGCGACTGCTCCTTTGAGCGACGAGCAGATGGCGCGCATCGGCTGGAACAATCGCCAGGGCATCTACGATACGCGTACGCAACTCAATTATTTCCGTCTTACCAAAGACAACCGGATTATCTTCGGCGGCCGTGTGAGCTATCACTTCGGCGGCGATCCAAATCCGGCCGCGGATCGTGACGAGAGCACATACTACAAGCTCGCCGAAGCGTTCTACCGCACGTTTCCGCAACTGGACGACGTGCGCTTCACCCATGCATGGGGTGGCCCGATCGACTACTGCTCACGCGGCGCCGTGTTCGCGCGCCGCTATCACGGCGGCAAAAGCGTGTTCGTCGCGGGCTATACGGGTTTCGGGGTGGCGGGCAGCCGCTTTGGTGCGAAGATGGGCCTCGACATGCTGTGGAATCGGGAGACGCTGATTACGTCGCTGGATATTTCGCGCAAAGGGCCGTCGTACATTCCGCCGGAACCGTTGCGCTGGATCGCCGCGAAGATTACCTTCAACGCATTCGACGGCGCCGACGATCGCGGCGGCTGGCGGCGTCTCTGGATCAATTCGATCAAGGCGCTGGGCTTCCCGATGTAGTTGCCGTTATGGTTGCCACTGTAGTGATCGATGTGCCCGACGGCTTTTTTATTGATTGCAGCCGAAATGAAAAAACCGCACCTTAACGGGTGCGGCTCTTGTTGAAGCAACGCTGCGATGCAGTATGAATCAACCGCAGTACACGATGCTGTACTTCTTGGTCGCCACCGGCATATGCCACGTGCCCGAGAAGCCCTTGTGCAGGATGAAGGCGTCGCCGGCGGCATAGCGTTCGCTGCGGCCGTCGTCGCTGGTGATGACGACTTCGCCTTCGATCAGCACGCAGACTTCGTGGATCGGCAGGTCGGCCAGCTTCAGCGTGCCCGCATCGCATTGCCATACGCCGGCGGACAGCATGTTGCTTGCGTCGGAGAATGCGTTGAGGGCGTGCGGTGCCTTGGCGCCTTCGAGGATGACGTCGGCGGGATCGTGCAGAGCGGGGTTCAGGCCGGAAGCGCCGGGGCCTTTAGCGTCGATGCGGGTGAAAGTGATGGTGCTCATGTGTCTCTCCTGGTTAATTTGATTCAAAGACGAGGGATTCGATGACGGAATCGAAGCAGAACCGGAGTCTGAGCCAAAGCTGCGTAGCGATGAATTTCGATTTGAAGACATTCAGATTGAGCGGCGTCGATGTAAAGCATTCGATACCGCTCTCGGGCGCTTTGCCGGCCCAACGTCTGACCCAACCATTCATGTAAAGGACAAGCCCATGCAACACGCCAAACAGTTTTACATCGACGGCCAGTGGGTCGATCCGCAAAACCCGGCCGGTGCCGCCACGCTCGACGTGATCGATCCGTCCACGGCTACCGCGTTCGCGCAGATTTCGCTCGGCGGCGCGGCCGATGTCGACCGCGCCGTGGCCGCGGCGAAGCGTGCCTTTCCTGCCTACAGCGAGACGACGATCGCGCAGCGAATCGATTTGCTGCAAGCGATCCTCGACGTGTACCGCAAGCGCTATGACGACATGGTGCATGCGATCAGCCGCGAGATGGGCGCACCGCTGCAATATGCGAACGACGCGCAGGCGTGGACCGGCGTTGCGCATCTGGAGACGATGATCCGCACGCTCGACACGTTCGAATTCGAGTACGTGAAGAGCAGCATTCTGATCCGCAAGGAAGCGGTCGGCGTGTGCGGGCTGATTACGCCGTGGAACTGGCCGGCCTTGCAGATCGCCACCAAGGTCGTGCCCGCGCTCGCGGCCGGCTGCACGATGGTGCTCAAGCCTTCGGAACTGGCGCCGCTCTCCGGCATCATCTTCGCCGAGATCCTCGACGAAGCGGGTGTGCCGGCCGGCGTGTTCAACCTCGTCAACGGCGAAGGCGCAACGGTGGGCGAGGCGATGTCGCGTCATCCGGACATCGACATGATGTCGTTCACCGGTTCGACGCGTGCGGGCGTGCAGGTCGCCAAGGCCTCGGCGGACACGGTCAAGCGCGTGCACCAGGAACTGGGCGGCAAATCGGCCAACCTGATTCTCGAAGATGCCGATCTGAAACAGGCTGTGATGCGCGGCGCCCGTGCGTGTTTCGACAACAGCGGCCAGTCGTGCGATGCGCCCACGCGCATGTTCGTGCCGCGCGCACGCCTCGCCGAGGCATTGGCGTATGCGAAGGAAGCGGCTGAAGCACTCGTCGTCGGTCCTGCGGATGCGAAGGGCATCGATCTCGGGCCGGTCATCAGCGAGCAGCAGTTCGACAAGATCCAGCGGCTGATCGGCGTGGGCGTTGAAGAGGGCGCTACGCTGGTGGCCGGCGGGCCGGGCCGTCCTGAAGGATTGAAGGATGGTTACTTCGTGCGCCCGACGGTGTTCGGCAATGTCACGCCGACCATGACGATTGCGCGCGAAGAGATCTTCGGGCCGGTGCTGTCGATCCTCGGCTACGACACCGAAGACCAGGCGATCGCGATGGCCAACGACAGCCTCTACGGCCTCGCGGGCTATGTGCAATCCGCCTCGATCGAGCACGCGCATGCGGTGGCGAAGCGCCTGCGTACCGGCACGATCTATCTGAACTACGCGGACTACAGCCCCGATGCGCCGTTCGGCGGCTTCAAGCAATCGGGCAATGGCCGCGAGTACGGCGAGTTCGGTCTCGAGGATTTTCTGGAGATCAAGGGCGTAGTGGGTTACGCGAGCTGACGCTGCGTGACTGCCGGGCGGTGAGGGACGTCACCGCGCCGGCAGTTTTCCGATGGCTGTTCCAATCTGCGAACGCCGTTTGCGGGCGTCTATAATCTTTGCCGGAATTCGCCATCGGATCTTGAACCTGTGAAAACGACTATCGCTATTGCGCTTGCTGCGCTTGCCCTGAGCGGCTGCATGTCCGCCGAAAAACAGGAGGCGCAGGCGCGCGACTTTACCCGCTCAGAGAACCTGCTCGATAGCGCGCAGCGTAACGCTGCGGTCGGGTGCGCGGATCAGGCGCAGTGCGACAAGGCCTGG
Source organism: Paraburkholderia madseniana (assembly GCF_009690905.1). Classification (GTDB taxonomy): domain Bacteria; phylum Pseudomonadota; class Gammaproteobacteria; order Burkholderiales; family Burkholderiaceae; genus Paraburkholderia; species Paraburkholderia madseniana. The sequence goes on along the minus strand of NZ_VOSW01000056.1, from coordinate 4,363 downwards.
TCGCTTACGAAGGACTATGTGGCGGCGCATTCTTCCACGTCGATCGTCCGCGCGGACGCGGTAGCGATCGAGACCGATGTTCCGAACCGCTCGGGCCATGCGGTCTTTTCGGCCACGCGCGTGGCCAAGGGCAGCGGGGCAACGATCACGCTGTACGCGCAGTGCCGTGGCATGTATGGCCAGGATCGCGCGATGGGCTCTGACTACGATGATTGCGTCAAGCAGATCGGTCCGACGCAAAACGGCTTCGTGCCGTATCTGCAGAAGCATTTATCCAGCCAGTAATCCGGCCAGCAACCCAGGTAGTAGCGGGCGACCGTACCTCGCCTGTTTGAATGCGATGAAGCCACGCTGGCCCGTGACGTTGCTCAACAACGCGATTCGGTCACGTCACTACAGCAGCAGTTCGATCGAATGAAACAGCCGGCGCAGCTCGGGGTCTTGCGAGCGCGCACCTTCGTCGACGACTTCACGCAAACACTCGAGAAAACACGTGGCCGCCGGACTCGTCGGCGCGCCGCGGCGTGACGTGATGCTGACGATGGTTTCATCCACCGTCTCGCGCAAGGGCAGCGCCCACAGATTCTCCTTCGCGATGCTCACCTCGACGAGCGGCCACGGAAAAATGCTGAGCATGTCCGTTTGCGCGAGCAAGCCGAGCACGACCGCGAGCGAATGCGCGAGATGGATCGTGTGCGGCACCTTCATGCCGCGCTTGCGGAACAGATTGTCCGAGATCGACTCGCGGCTGGCGGGGTCCCAGTTCAATACCCATTCGGCGTCTTCCAGTTCGAGCAGCGTGCGGCAACCCGCCTTGGGATGATCGCGGCGCGCGACCACCGCCGAATGCGTGGAAAACAGCGGTACGTTGTGAAACTCCGATTGCGGCGAAGCAGGCGGAGGACGGCCAATCGAAAAATCGAGGCTGCCGTCGCGCAAGCGCGGTTGCACGACCGCCAACAGACCCTCGAAGAATTCCAGTTGGACCTCCGGCATGCGTTGCCGGAACCGCTGCACCGTGGGCGGCAGGAATGTCAGCGCCACCCACGGTGTGACGCCGATCGACAGTTTGCCGGCCGCTGCGCCGCGCATCGCCTCGATCTCCGCTTCTGCGCGCTGCAACTGACCGAGCACCAGCCGCGCATGCACGACCAGCGCGCGGCCGAACTCCGTGAACGCGACGCCGCTCGCGCCGCGCACCAGCAACGGCGCGTGCAGATCGGCTTCCAGTTCGCGCATGGCCTTGGTCACGGCGGCCGGCGAAAGCTCGAGCGAACGGGCGGCGGCCCGGATACTGCCGGTATCCGCAATGGCCGCTAAGGTGCTGAGTTGATGCAGTTTCATCTGGAAAACCCGTACATGGGTGGCAACCGCTGGTTGCTGGCGCAACGATTCTACGCCTGCCGCTGGAAAATCGGCGTGGTTATGCTCGGTTCACGCTTTCATCGACGGAGACAACATCGTGAACACCATGGCCATCCCGGCGGGCATCGCCGAACTCGAAGACGAAATGATCGCGCTGCGCCGCCGCATCCACGCGCAGCCCGAACTGGCTTACGAAGAGTTCGCCACCGGCGACCTGGTCGCGGAACGCTTGCAGGAGTGGGGCTACACCGTGCATCGCGGGCTGGGTCAGACCGGCGTTGTAGGGCAACTGAAAGTAGGCAGCGGCACGCGCAAACTCGGCCTGCGCGCCGACATGGACGCACTGCCGATTCATGAGACGACCGGCCTGCCGTACGCGAGCACCGTCCCCGGCAAGATGCACGCATGCGGCCATGACGGGCACACGGCGATCCTGCTGGCGGCAGCCAAGCATCTGGCGCAGGAAAAGAGTTTCGACGGCACGTTGAACCTGATTTTCCAGCCCGCTGAAGAAGGTCAGGCCGGCGCGAAGAAAATGCTCGAAGACGGCCTGTTCGACAAGTTTCCGTGCGACGCGGTCTTCGCGATGCACAACATGCCCGGTTTTCCGACGGGCAAGTTCGGTTTCCTGCCGGGCTCGTTCATGGCGTCGTCCGATACGGTGATCATCAAGGTGACTGGCCGCGGCGGTCATGGCGCGGTGCCGCACAAGGCGGTCGATCCCGTGGTGGTGTGCGCGCAGATCGTGCTGGCCTTGCAGTCGATCGTGTCGCGCAACATTGCACCGCTCGACATGGCGATCATCACCGTCGGCGCGATTCACGCCGGTGAAGCACCGAACGTGATTCCTGAAACCGCGGAGATGCGCCTGTCCGTGCGCGCGCTGAAGCCCGAGGTTCGCAACTATTTGCAGGAGCGCATCACGGCGGTTGCCTGCGGGCAGGCGGCGGTGTTCGGCGCGCGAGCGCATGTGGACTATCAGCGACGGTATCCGGTGCTGGTCAACGATGCGCAGATGACCAGTCTCGCACGGCAGGTCGCGCTCGACTGGCTCGGCGAAGACGGTTTGATCGCCGACATGCAACCGTTGACCGGCAGTGAAGACTTCGCGTTCCTGCTGGAGCGTTGCCCGGGCAGTTACCTGATCATCGGCAATGGCGATGGCGAGGGCGGCTGCATGGTCCACAACCCGGGCTATGACTTCAACGACGACTGTCTCGCTACCGGCGCGGCCTATTGGGTGCGGCTTGCGCAGACGTTCCTCGTCTGAGCCGGGTGCCATCGGATTGAACTGAGGCCGTGCAAGGCTCCGAGGGTCACGAAGACCAGCGGGGCCATCAAGGCCGTGTTGGGGCCAGTCAGGCCGTCCTTTGCTCTCAGGCGCACAAGACCGCAGGGCCGCGCATCAGCAGGGAGGACACCATGGAGACACAGATGGACTATTCCGCTACACCGCAACCAGCAGGCACCGACGCGTTGAATCTCGCTGGCGCGTCGGCCACGCCGCCGGCCAAACGCACGAGCCACGCCAAAGCGATTGCTGCGATCACGCTCGGCAACGGCCTCGAGTTTTTCGATTTTACGATCTACAGTTTCTTCGCGACGATCATCGGCAAGCTGTATTTCCCGGTGGAAGGGCAGCTTGCGCAACTGATGCTGGCCGCCGGCACGTTCGGCGTGGGATTCATCATGCGTCCGGTGGGCGGCATTGTGCTCGGCGGCTATGCTGACCGTGCCGGCCGCAAGGCCGCGATGAGTCTCACGCTGTGGCTGATGACGCTCGGCTCGGCGATCATCGCATTCGCGCCGACGTATGCGGCGATCGGCATCGCCGCGCCGCTGCTGGTGATTCTTGCGCGATTAATTCAGGGCTTCGCGCTGGGCGGCGAGGTCGGCGCATCGACCTCGTTGCTGCTTGAATATGGCAGCGACAAGACGCGCGGGTTCTACGGAAGCTGGCAGTTTGTGAGCCAAGGGTTGAACACGGTATGCGGCTCGCTGCTGGGTGTTGCGTTGGCGGCGGCGCTGTCCACTGCTGCGCTGGAGAGCTGGGGCTGGCGCGTGCCGTTTGTGATCGGCATGGCGATGGGGCCGATTGGTATTTACATCCGGCGGCATCTGGACGAAACGTTGCCGGGCGTGGAAGACGGCACGGTTTCGGCGGCCCAGGCGCCTGATGCACAGCCGGTTCGCAGGCTGTTTCGCGAGCATTCGCGGGTGATCACGACGGGGGTGCTGACGACCATTGGCGGCACGGCGGCGAATTACATCGTGCTGTTTTATCTGTCTACCTACGCGATTCGGATTTTGCATTTGCCGATGTCGTCGGCGTTGTGGGCCGCGTGGACCGCGGCGGTGGTGACGGTGATTTGCTCGCCGTTTGCGGGGGCGTTGTCCGATCGGGTGGGGCGTAAACGTGTTTTGTGGATTTCGCGGGTGTTGCTGATTGTTGCCGTGTATCCGGCGTTCATGATTATCAATGCTTCGCCTACGGTGCCTGTTTTGTTGTCTGTTGTTGCTGTGCTGGCTGTGTTTGTCGCTTTTACGGCTGTGCCCAATATCGTCATGTTGCCCGAGATGTTTCCGCGCGAGATTCGCGCTACCGGGATGTCGATTGTTTATTGTTTAGGGGTTTCGATTTTTGGTGGGTTTGCGCAGTTTTTTGCTACCTGGTTGATTCAGATTTCGGGGAGTAATCTGGCGCCTGCCTGGTATTTGATTGGGTGTGGGGTTGTGTCGTTGTTGCCGTTGCCGTTTATGCGGGAGACTGCTGGGAAGGCAATAGATTAAGGTTGGGTTTTTGCCTTTGGCGGCGGCATTGTCAGTGTTCCTATGGTGTTGGCCTTTCCTTGCATTGTTAGTGGTCTATTGGCGTTGCCCCTGTGCGGGGCGGCACCTACTTCTCTTTGCCGGCTGTGTATAGACCGGGGACATGGTTGACAGACGTGCGGGGACATCATTGACACTTTATGGTCAGTGATTTTCGCTCCTCAGGTCA
>NZ_VOSW01000055.1 GCF_009690905.1 Paraburkholderia madseniana | reverse complement strand
GTGGTGTCCGCCGGCCGCCTGCCAAGCCTGCTCCCACCCATGACCGACGACGAGGCGCTCAGCTCGGCGGCGTTGCTGTCCGCCAGCCGAGCCGGCTTTACGCCCTCGCAATAGCGGCAGCGGCCGTTTCGCGCGCCGCATCATTCGTCGAGTGGGCCGGCGCTGGTCGGCGGGCGCAATCCGCCGCAACCCGGCGAAATCACCCTGGCGCATCTGGGCGTGCTGTTTCTCGACGAATTCGACCGCCATGTGCTGGAGACCCTGCGCGAGCCCCTCGAGGCCGGGCGCATCACGATCTCGCGCGCCGCCTTGCAAGCGGATTTTCCAGCAGCGTGCCAGTTGATCGCCGCGATGAACCCCTGCCCCTGCGGATGGCGCGGCGACCCCAACGGTCGCTGCCGATGCACGCCGGAAATCGCGGCGCGTTATCTGCGCAAGCTGTCCGGGCCGCTGCTCGACCGGATCGACATCCAGCTCGAGATTCCTGCGCTCACGCCGGCGGAGTTGTCGGCGCGTTCCACCACCGCCGGTGAATCGAGTGCAGCGATCGCCCTACGGGTGAATGCCGCTCGCGAGCGGCAACTAGCCCGGCAAGGCAAAACCAATCGGGAACTGGGCGGACGGGAAGTGGACGAGGTCTGCCGCCCCGACGCAGACGGCGAAGCTTTGCTGCGCCAGGCCGGCGAGCGTTTCGGCTGGTCGGCGCGTGCTTACTACAGAGTCCTGAAGGTGGCGCGGACCATCGCCGACCTGGCCGGCGCGGCTATGCCGAGCGCGGCGCAAGTCGGTGAGGCCATCCAATATCGCCGGGCGTTTGGGTCTGTATAAGGCGAAAAATCGCCTGTCAAGACTTGACTTATGCACAAGTGCGCGTTCCAGATAAATCTGGAAACAACTGAAAGGCATACAGAGACACGCATCCCAAAGGCATTGATTTAATTGACTTATTTCGACCGCCCGGAGCTGACTCAGTCTGACAGAATGCCCACGGGATGGGCATCTGCGGCAAAAAACGCGAAGTTCTCAACAGAGTTATCCACAGCCTCCGTGCGTAACCGGAAAACTTCAACGTAAACCGGGAATTAGCGCGCGATGCTACGAAGGAACTTTCACTGTGCACTACGATCTTGTCGCGCACCGAGTTGACCAAAAAACGCCGCTTTCAACTTTCAATAGAGCTGGAACGACGAAAAAAACTGGTCGACCTGCTCCTGCTGAACCGGCTTGGACGCAATGATTGCGGCCTGATACACATGCCGGCCACGCGCGACCAGCCGCGCATAGACGGTGCGCGTCTCGTGTTGCGAGCCAGCCTCACCGGTCAGCTTCATTTCCAGACCCAGCACCTGACCGCCTGCGGCCAGCGGAATTTGCACCGCGTGCGCGTCCGGCGCGGCGCCGACGTTACGGGCGAGCCCCGTGCGCAGGAATTCGAGGGCGGCACGCTGCGTCGCTTCGTCATCGTTCGGCAGCATCACGGTGCCGACCGCGAACACGGCGTCGCCGGCTTCGGCTGTCTGCATCGCCATCTGCATCGGCTTGCCGTCGATCTGGACCGCGCGCTGATCGTTGTCCGGCTTGGCCGGCAGGTCGACCGTGTAGCCGTTGTCGTTATTCATGACGGTGCGCCAGTCGAAGGTCGGCGAACACGCTGCCAACGCGCCGCCCAACGCCAGCGCGCAGGCCACCGTTCGGAGAACTGCTCGTGCTCGCCGCAAGCGGAAAGCGGCACCGGCCGGGCGACCGTTTGCCAGGGCGAAACTTGAGGAACGGCTAACGGGGCGGCCAAACGGGATGATCGAGATTCGGGCGAGCAAGCGAAAAGCAGTTCGGAGCATGGGGACAGAAGATTGGACTGACAGGAACGTAAAGTCCTATTATCGCCTCCCGGGCCGCCCGCTGCCGCGTTGCCGGAATGGGGCTACAATAGCGGAGCCAAGCAATACCGGATTTAACAGTCCAAATCCACGTACTGTTCCGCGCGTTCTGCGCGACTCTCGAGGTTCCGTTCATGAGTTCCACCCCGTCCACCGCCGCACGGCGCGCGAATCCGCTTCGCATCATCATCATTGCCGTCGTGGCCGTAGCGATCGCGATTGCCGGCTATTTTGCGTTCGCCGGCCAGCAGCGCGTGCCGGATGCGACCTTCACGTTGCTGTCGGGGCAGAAAGTCTCGACCGCCGATCTGAAAGGCAAGGTCTACCTGGTCAACTTCTGGGCGACCAGTTGCGACACCTGCATGAAGGAAATGCCGCAGATGGTCCAGACCTATAACCGCTTCAAAGGCAAAGGGCTCGAATTCGTCGCCGTCGCAATGAACTACGACGCACCGATGTACGTGGCCAACTACACGCAAACCCGCCAGTTGCCTTTCAAGGTTGCTATGGACGACGGCTCTGCCGCCAAGCAGTTCGGCAATGTGCAGCTCACGCCGACCACCTTCCTGATCGACAAGGACGGCAAGATTCTGAAGCGCTATGTCGGCGAACCGCAATTCGCGGAACTCGACCAGTTGCTGGAAAAAGCGCTGAACGCGGCCTGATTGCCCCACGAAAAGCCTGAAGTAAAACACCCAGACAAACACGCCGGCGCCGAGGTCATACCGCCTCGCCGCCGGCGCTTCAAATTCTCACCGTTCCCCTTCCCCTTTGGCCGCGAGGCCATATCGCTTGATCTTCTCGTAGAGCGTCGCCTTTCCAAGCTGCAACTTGTCTGCTGCGACCGCGACTACCCCGGCGGCCTGCTCCAACGCCTCCGCGATCACCGCCCGCTCGAATTGCTCGACACGTTCCTTCAACGGTTGTGGCGCTACGCCGTCGTCGGCGAAAGACATGACCGGATCGTCGGCGACGCCAAGCACGAAGCGGTCGGCGGCATTGCGCAGCTCGCGCACATTCCCCGGCCATTCCCGTTGCATCAGGCTGGCACGCTGCCGGTCAGTGAGAATCGGCGCGGGGCGCTGATAACGCACGGCCGCGTCCAGCAGGAAGTGCTCGAAGAGCGGCACGATGTCCTCGCGACGTTCACCCAACGGCGGCAGCGCGATCGTCACTACGTTCAGGCGGTATAGCAAGTCGCGCCGGAACGACCCGTCCGCGACATGCTCCGCCATATCGCCCTTCGCGGCGGCCACCACGCGACAATTCACGCGAATCGGCTGATTCGAGCCGAGCCGTTCCAGCACCCCGTCCTGCAACACGCGCAGCAGCTTGACCTGCAACGCGAGCGGCATGCTCTCGATCTCATCGAGGAACAGCGTGCCGCCCGAAGCATGTTCAAGCTTACCGATGCGGCGTTTTGCCGCGCCGGTGAAGGCACCGGGTTCGTAGCCGAACATTTCCGACTCGAACATCGGCTCCGGCAGCGCGCCGCAGTTCACCGCGATAAACGGTTTGTCACGCCGCGGCGACAGTTCATGCAGACTACGCGCGATCAACTCCTTGCCCGCGCCCGTGTCGCCGTTGATCAGCACCGACGCGTCGGTCGGCGCGATATTCGCGATCAGCCGCCGCACCTGCTCGATTGCTGGACTACGACCGATGATGCGCGGCGCGACCGTGTTCTGCCCGGCCAGCTCACGACGCAGCGCGAGGTTCTCCAGCACCAGCTTGCGGCGCTCCAGCGCACGTCGCACGGTTTCGATCAGACGCTCGGATGCGAACGGCTTTTCGATGAAGTCATACGCGCCGTCACGCATCGCCTGCACGGCCATCGAAATATCGCCATGACCGGTGACCAGAATCACCGGCACGTCTGGCGCGCGCTCGTGGCACTGCGCAAGCAGTTCGAGTCCGCTCGCGCCAGGCAAGCGAATATCGCTGACGATCACCCCGGAGAAATCCGCGCTAATCATCTTCGCTGCGGATTCCGCCGACGCATGGCCGATCACCTCGAAGCCCGCCAGTTGCAAACTCTGCACGCTGGCACGCCGCACCAGCTCGTCGTCTTCGATATACAGTACCTGCAAGCCGTCGTTCAGCATGTTGTTCTCGTCTGATTCAGGAACCCGTGGTGAGCGGGTCCGATGTATGGCTCGTCTGCACGCGCGCGCGGCGCAGCGTCAATACGAATAATGCACCGCCGTCCGGCGCGTTGCGCGCCACCAGTGTGCCGCCGCAGTCGCGCGCAATCGACGATGAAATCGCGAGGCCGAGCCCCAGGCCCTGGCCCATTTCTTTCGTAGTGAAGAACGGTTCGAACAGACGCGGCAGCACGTCGTCGGGAATGCCTGGGCCGTTGTCGTGCACAGCGAACGACACACTCGACTCAGCGGTTTCGATCTCGATCGAAATGCGTGGCGGCGTCATCCCCGCCGTTGCGTCTAGCGCGTTGCCGAGCAGATTGATCAACACCTGTTCGAGCCGCAGATCGTCGCAATTGGCAACCAGATCGGAGGGATCGTCGGCGAGATTCAGCGGCATGCGCGCGCCGGTGCCGGCATCGAGCAAAGCGAACTCGACTTCGACGCCTTGCAGGCGCTTTTGCAGCAGCGCGATGACGTTGCGCAACGCTCGCATGACCGGCGCACGCGCACTGCGCGGCCGGGCGCGGCCGACAAACAACTTCAACTGATTGGTGATCTTGCCCATGCGCTCGGTGAGCGCAGCGATCGCTTCGAGATTTTCGAACGCCGACGCCTGGTCGCCGCGTTCGAGCAGCACGCGCGTGTTGTCCGAGAAACCACGCAGTGCCGCGAGCGGCTGATTCAATTCATGCGTGATGCCGGCCGCCATCTGACCCAGCGCGGCTAGCTTGCTGGCCTGGATCAGCTCATCGTGCGCCGCGCGCAGTTCCTGTTCGGCGCGCGTTCGCTCGGCGACTTCCTTCTGCAACTGCTCGTTCGCCTGCGAGAGATCCGCAGTGCGCGCGGCCACGCGCTGGTTCAATTCAGCGTAGGCCTTTTGCAGCAGCGAACGGCTGCGCATCATTTCTCGCACCCGGGCACGGCGCATTCTCCAGTAGAACGCGAACAGCACCAGCGACACGTAGCCGAAGCCGGTCACGATAGTCGCATTGCGCGCGTCAGCGTTGACAGGACCGACCGGCGACATCGTGATCAGATGCCAGTCCGGCTCGCCCATGCCGCGCCGCGACGCCAGATAGCGCGGCGCATAGCGGCCGCCGCCGATACGCACGATCTGCGCATTGCCTTCGAGCGTGCGCTCGATCGTCACCGGCAGCGGCGGGATCGGTTGCTGCGCATACTGGCGCGCCTGGTAGATCGAGTCCGCGACTTGCCCCGACAACGGCCGGATCGTGTGATATTTCCACGCTGGCACCGACGACAGAAAGATCACGCCGTGATCGTCGGTGACAACTAAAGGTTCGGACGCATCCGCGCCCTGAAACCATTCGAGATCGAGTTTGACGACTGCCACGCCGACGATCTTGCCGTCACGCCGCACCGGCTGCGAGATGTAGTAACCGGGCGCCTGGGAAATCGTGCCGATACCGAAGAAGCGGCCCACGCCACCCTTCACCGCATCGAGAAAATACGGCCGGAATTGATAGCCCGCGCCGATGAAGCTGCCCGGCCCATGCCAGTTGCTCGCGGCGACGCAATAGCCGTCGAGCGGAATGATGTAGGTGACCGTTGCCCGCGCGTGGCGGTTGAGGTCCTCGAGATAGAGATTGGCGCGTTCGACGTTGGCAGGGCTGGGATTGACCAGCACGTCTTGCACAATGGGATGTTCGGCCAGCAGATAAGGCAGCGATTCGTAGCGCTCGAGCGTGCTTTTCAGCGCGCTGGTCGTGCGATCGACCCGCACCGCGGCGTTGCGCCGCAAATTATCGATCCCGCTCTGCCACGCGATGGTGTACGTAAGCCCGCACGCCACCACGAGCCCGGCGACGAGCGCGAAGAGGATCAGCAGGCGGCGCGTCACGTTGGCAATATCCGATCGGTGAGGATCGGATATTGTGGCATAAGGCGCCGCGTCGTCGGCGTAAGCTTCGTCGGCCGACGGCGCTGGGTCCCGGCTCGCGGTCGCCGCTTTCATAGGTGGGCGTCCGCGGCCGAAGTCGTGCTCGTGACGGTTGCCTGGCTTAAGCCTCGGCCGGCTCTTTGACCGCCACTTCACCCCGCAATGCGGCGTTCAGCTTGTTGCGGTCCAGTTCCTTTTCCCATGCCGACACCACCACCGTCGCCACTCCGTTACCGACGATGTTCGTCAGCGCGCGGCATTCGCTCATGAAACGGTCGATACCGAGAATCAGCACCATGCCCGACAGCGGAATGGTCGGCACCACAGCGAGCGTGGCGGCCAGCGTGATGAAGCCCGCGCCCGTCACACCGCTCGCGCCCTTCGACGTCAGCATCGTCACCGCCAGCAGCGTGAGCTGCTGCGTCCACGTGAGGTCGGTGTTGGTCGCCTGAGCGATGAACAGCACGGCCATCGTCATGTAGATGTTGGTGCCGTCGAGGTTGAACGAGTAACCGGTCGGCACCACGAGGCCCACAACCGAACGCGAGCAGCCGAGCTTTTCGAGCTTCAGCATCAGTTGCGGCAGCGCGGCTTCCGACGAGCTCGTGCCGAGCACGATCAGCATCTCTTCCTTGATGTAGCCGACAAAGCGCAGGATGTTGAAGCCCACCGCACGCGCGATGATGCCGAGTACGACCACCACGAACACGATCGAAGTCAGATAGAACGTGCCGATCAGCTTGAGCATCGGCAGCAGCGAGCCGATGCCGTACTTGCCGATGGTGAACGCCATCGCGCCGAACGCGCCGATCGGCGCCAGCTTCGTGATGATGCGCACAATGCCGAACAGCACATGCGAAAGCCCGTCGATGAAGTTGGTGACGACCTTGCCCTTCTCACCGGCCGTGGCCAGCACCGCGCCGAACAACAGTGCGATCAGCAGGATCTGCAGGATTTCGCCCTGTGCGAACGCCGACACGAGCGTGTCCGGGATGATGTGCATCAGGAAGTCGACCGTGGTCTGGCCGTGTGCCTTCGCGGCATACGAAGCGACAGCCTTGCCGTCGAGCGTAGCCGGATCGATGTTGAAGCCGACGCCCGGTTTCAGCACGTGCGTGGCAATGAGGCCGAGCACCAGCGCGAACGTCGAGACGATTTCGAAGTACAGCAGCGCCTTGCCGCCGACGCGCCCGACCTTCTTCATGTCTTCCATACCGGCGATACCCGTCACCACCGTACAGAAGATGATCGGCCCGATCACCATCTTGATCAGCTTGATGAAGCCATCGCCGAGCGGCTTCATGTCGACGGCGAAGTCCGGCGAATAATGGCCAAGCGCAATGCCGATGATGATCGCCACGATCACCTGGACGTACAGCACTTTGTGGATAGGTTTCTTCACGATGTTTCCTGCGATATGGGTGAGCTCAAGGCCTGCCACGCTGCGCATCATGCGAACGAATAGTCGTCACGCCTGTGCACGGCATTAGGCCGCGACAAGACGACGAATTCAGAAATACCGGGAAGGGAAATCAGACATCGTTGTCTCCTTGCTTTAGTTGTCGGACCGTTGCGGCCGCGTGATCTAAATTGCAAGGTCGATGCCAGCTTGACGAAAAGCGAACCGCTTTGATTTTTATAGGTTTTTTGGCGTGTTACAGCACGCGCAGTCCGGGATTCCGGAAATCCGGACGAGGGGCGTCGGGGAATCCGGAATCCGTCCATGCCACAAATCCGGGAAAACCCGGAGAGCCTTTGGGGCTGGGGCTTTCGCCCACTTCAGCCGAAACCGCCTGGTCTGTACGCGGGGCTTTCGCCAACGTCAGACACTGCTGTTCGGCTTCTATGCACCACCCTCTTCCAGCACCAGCAAGTTCTCGTGCGAGAAACCCAGCGATACCGGTTGACCCCGTTCGGGCAAGCCGCGATTCGGGTCGTTGAACACATCAAGTGAAATCACCGCGTCTTTCACGCGCGCTCTGATGCGCACCACCGCACCGAGGAAATTTACTTCTTCGACGGTCGCGTTCAGCGTATTGCGGCCCGGCGCGGCCGGTTCCAGCACAATGGCTTCGGGCCGCAGCGCGAGCATGCGCTTCTTGCCCGCGTCGTCTGCCGGCAGTTCTTGCGTGGTAGTCAACTCCTGACCGTCGACGGCCATCTTGCCGGTCTTCGGATCGATCACATGCCCCGCCAGAATGTTCAGCGTGCCGACGAACGACGCGACAAAGCGCGTACGCGGATAGTTGTAGATTTCCGAAGGCGTGCCGATCTGTTCGACGCGCCCCTCGTTCATCACCACGATGCGGTCGGAAATGGACAGCGCCTCTTCCTGATCGTGCGTGACGAAAATCGACGTGATACCTAATTCACGCTGCAACGCCCGAATGTCTTGCCGCAGCGAAATGCGAATCTTCGCGTCGAGCGCGGAGAGCGGCTCGTCGAGCAACAGCACCTGAGGCTTGCCGGCAAGCGCGCGCGCCAACGCCACACGCTGCTGCTGACCACCCGACAATTGCCACGGATAGCGCTCACCGAGATGCGGCAGCTTGATCAGTTGCAACATCTCCTCGACGCGCTTCTTGATCTCCTCCTGCGGGCGGTGCGTGATCTTCAGTCCGAAGCCGATGTTGTCGGCCACCGTCATGTTCGGAAACAGCGCGTACGACTGGAACACCATGCCGACCTTGCGCTGCCGCGTGCGCAGGTACGTCACGTCCTTGTTATCCAGCCGGATGATGCCGCGCGTCGGCGTTTCGAAGCCGGCGATCATCCGCAGCACCGTGGTCTTGCCACAGCCGGACGGTCCAAGAAACGTGATGAATTCGCCGCGCTCGATCTTCATGTCGAAGTGATGCAGCGCAGTGTTCGCCCCGAAGGACTTATGCAGATTTTCGATCTCAAGGAATGCCATGATTCGCTGCCTTAGTCGGTCAAATTAGTCCGTCAAATTTTCTGGCCGCTAAGCGCGCGTGCCGAGCCGAATACCTGAATCAAACCCATCGACGCCCATGTGATCACGAACGCGATGATCGCAAGCGCCGACGGTTCATACGCGCGGTTCGCGCCGATCAATTGCAGATACGGGCCGAACGCGGGGCGGTCGAGCAGACTCGCCAGCGTGAACTCGCCGATCACGACAGCAAAGGTGAGAAACGCGCCGGACAGAATGCCCGAGCGGATATTCGGGAAGATCACTTTGAACAGAATCGTCGGCCAGTTCGCCCCGAGACATTCGGCGGCCTCGGTCAGCGAGCGCACGTCGACCGCGCGCAAACCGGCGTCGACTGCGCGATACATGTACGGCAGCGAGAGCGTGACGTAACCGAACACCAGTAACAGGTCGGTCGCGCGTTCGTTGGCCGTGAGCGGCAGAATCGAACTGCTGTTGTATATGCGCAGATAACCGAACACGATCACGATCGCCGGGACCACCAGCGGCAACAGCGTGATGAATTCGACGACCGGCCGCAGCTTCGGCAGCCGCAACTGCACGTAGTACGCGGTCGGCACCACCAGCAATACGCCAACAATGATCGTCAGCACCGCCATCAGGATCGAATAGCCGAACGAAGCCTGGAAGCGTGGATCGCTCAGCACGACGCTATACGCCTCGAAGCTGTAAACGCCGCGTTTCATGCGCAGGCTGAATTCGAAGGTGGCGAGCAACGGAATCAGAAAGTACAGCGAACCGACGATCATCGCGGTCCACGCACCCACACGCGACTGGCTTTTCATCGACGGCCCCTTTCAGCGCGTGAACGCAGCCAGATGTAGCCGCCATTCGACAAGCCCGTCACGAGCACCATGCCGAGCGCGAGCGCGTAGCCGAGGTTCTGGTTGTGCATGACGTCGCCGCGAATCTGCGCGTACAGCAGGATCGTAACGATGTTCAGCGAACTGCCGGTCAGTGCGTAGGCCGTGGCGACCGCGCCGAACGAATTGGCGAACAGCAGCAGCGTCGCGCCAAGCACGCTCGGCCACAAAACCGGCAACGCTACGTGGCGCCAATATTGGAAGGCCGTGCCGCCGAGACAGTCGCAGGCTTCGCGCCACTCGCGCTTCAGGCCGTCGAGCGCGGGCGTGACGATCAGCACCATCAAAGGAATCTGGAAGTACAGGTAAGTCAGCGTCAACCCGGAAAAACTCAGAACGCTGAAGCCCGTCGAGTACAGGTTGAAGCCGAGGTACTTCTTCAGCAATACGGTCACGAGACCGACGCGCCCCAGCGTGCAGATGAAGGCAAATGCGAGCGGCACGCCGGCAAAATTCGAGGCGACGCCGGAGAACGTCATCAACGTAGGACGAATCCAACCCGGCAATTTGCCTTGCACCGCCGCCCACGCGAGCAGCGAGCCGATCAACGCGCCGCCGAGCGCTGAAGCGGCGCTTACCTTGAAGCTGATCCAGTAGGCGTCCAGCACCGTGGGCTGGAGCAAGTCGCGAAAATTGCCGAGCGTGAAGTGGCCTTGCGGATCCTGAAACGCGCCGACCATCAGAAAGCCGGTCGGCAGAATCAGGAACAGCAGTGCGAAGGTGAAAAACGGCACCACGCCGATCCAGGCGAGGAACTGCGACGCGCGGCCCGGACCGTTGACGCGAGGCGTTGGCGTGGGTACAGGCGGAACCAGCAATTCCGGCTGCACCGATCCAGCATCCGATGAAGCGCTCATAGCTCACCCTTAGGCAATCTGGCTAACGCCTGGCGCGCCGCTCTCGTGGAGCGGCACGCTACCTTTGAAACTGCACGTTGCGGTTAGAAGCGGCGGCGTGTGCGGCATGCGATAGATCGCCGCCCCCGCTGCCGCCGCAACCGCGTGCGCCGCGACGATTACTTGACGTTCGCGCCGACCGCTTCGTCCCAGTGCTTCGTAATGGTGTCCTTGTAGGCGTCCTGCTGGGACAGCGTCGGGAACACCACGTTCTTGTATGACGACGGCGGCGGCAGCTTGTCGAGCAGCGCTTGCGGAACCTTCTTCGCCGCTACCAATTCGTTATAGCGCATCGGGTGGCAATAGCCGGTCAGCCAGCCGATCTGGCCTTCGTCGGAGTACAGGTATTCCATCCACAGCTTGGCGGCGTTCGGATGCGGTGCGTAGGCGCTGATCGCCTGAACGTACACGCCGGCGACCACGCCCGTCTTCGGAATCACCACCTGCACCTTCGGATTGCCCTTCAGCGTGTCGCGGTCGGCCAGCGCGTTGTAGTCCCAACGCACGACGATCGGCGTGGTGCCTTGCGCGAGCGATGCGGCCTTGCCGATCACCGGCACGAAGTTGCCGTTCTTGTTCAGGTCGGCAAAATACTTGAGGCCGGCCTTGTCGGCCTTGCTCACATCGCCCTTGCTTTGCGACAGACCTGCTGCGAACACGGCCTGGATCGCCTGATTGGCCGTGCGCGGGTCGCCGGCCAGCGAGACGGCGTTCTTATAGTCTGACTTGAGCAGATCGCTCCAGTCGGACGGCGCCTTGTCGATCATGTCGGCGTTCACTTCAAACGACAGCACGCCGTAGTAATCGCCATACCAATAGCCGTCGGCGTCTTTCGACTCCTTGGGAATCGAGTTCCACGAAGCGACCTTGTACGGCTGCAGCAAACCCTCGGCCTTCGCGGTCGGACCGAACGACAGACCCACGTCGATCACGTCAGGCGCTTGCGGACCCTTGTTGCCCTTGTTCGCCTTGATGGCTTCGACTTCGTCGCCCGAACCCGCATCCGGGTTCAGCTCGTTGATCTTGATGCCGTACTTCTTCTGAAAACCGGCCACCAGTTCACCGTAGTTGCACCAGTCGTGCGGCAACGCGATCACGGTGAGTTGGCCTTCCTGCTTGGCGGCTGCGACCAGTGCGTCGAGCGGCGCGGCCGAAGCGCTGCTCACGCCGGCTGCGGCGACACCCGCAGCGGCCGACATCGAAAGTAAACGAGCTAACGCGGTGCGCTTCATAGTTATCCCCATCCTCTGCCGAAATTGCTACGTTTGGAAAATTTCTAATTTCTAGCTCTATGGGCGCACACCTGTGCAAGCTCGCACTCGCGCACCCGCGCCATGCTCAGTCCGGATTGACCGGCGCCGAAAACATGTCGTGTTCCAGTCTATCGATGCGATCTGTACAAATCATGTCGACACCCCATTGCGCAAGCACCTGCGCGCGCTCGGGGTCGTTCACCGTGTAGGCCAGCACGCGCAATCCGGCCGCCTTGATCTCGGCGACCAGCGGCTCGGTCAGGTACCGGTGGCTCGCATGCAGCGACACGCAGTCCAACTCCCGCACGATGCGCAGCCAGTCAGCCGGCACCTCTTCGAACAGCATACCGCGTCGCAGCGAGGGCGCCGCATCGCGCGCTGCCGCAAGCGCCTCGAACGAAAACGACGACAGCAGCGGCGGCGTTTGCCCTTGCCACAAAGTCAATGCGCCGCTTGCGACCAGACGCCCGGTGATCTCGTCCCGCCCCGGGCAGGGTTTGATTTCGATATTGGCGGCAATGCCATCTCGTGCGCAACGTGCGGCGGCTTCGGCGAGCGTCGGCAGATGCGTACCGGCGAACTGCGGGCCGAACCAGGCGCCGGCGTCGAGCGCGGCCAGTTGGTTCCACGTGTGTTCAGCAGCGGCGCCATGACCGTTGGTCGTGCGTTCCAGCGTATCGTCGTGCAACAGAAAGAGCTGGTTGTCAGCGGAGAGCTTGGCGTCGAATTCGACCATGCGGTAGCCGTAACGCACGCATGCGTCGAAACCGGCCAGCGTGTTCTCCGGCGCCAACGTGCCGCCGCAGCGATGCGCAACCAGCCTCGGATACGGCCAGTCTGCGGATAAGGTGCGATCAATCCCGTTTCCCACGTCTCGTTACCTTCCAGATAGAGCGGGTTAAATATGCTCTCGACACGTTCCAAGCTGCCACTGCCGTCATGCCACAACTGCGCCATGCAGCCTTTTATGCACGAGCCCCGCGCGTAGTATCGCGCCAATGGGCAACGCTGCGATAGCTGGCCGCACGACCAACGTCACGCCCCACTACAGCTCTGCAATCCTATTGTCAGGATGCCGAACCGTGCGGCGTCCCGGCAGCACCGTATACAGTAGCGAATGGTTCAGACGGCAGATCCCAAGATCCATTATGGCGACGACATGTGTCTAACAAATTGCCAAAAAACGCCGCGAAATGCTCGAAATCGGACATTTCAATTCCTTTTCGAACATTTGATGTTCGAAATATGCGCCGCGCTTCGATCTGCGAAGGCTAAGGTTAAATACACAAACTTGCAAGCTGCCAAAAAAATACAACACAATTCGGCTAAAGTAGTACGCTTGTCATTGTCCGGACACACATCCGTGTCCACGATGACACCATTAAAACAAGCCGTGTGACCGCGCGTTCACATCCAAGGAAAAATGCATGTGGCAGGAAGACCGTCATCAGAGAATTCGCGCGTTGCTGTCTACGCTTCAGCGCGTGTCGACCGAACGGATCATGGCGGACCTCGGGGTGTCGCGCGAAACGGTGCGGCGCGATCTGCTCGACCTCGAAGCACTCGGTGAACTGAAGCGCGTACATGGTGGCGCGATCAAACCCGCTGACGAGGCGCCGATCGCCGAGCGCGCCCACATGCGTGTCAAAGCCAAAACCGCGATTGCGAAGGCGGCCACCGGTTTGATCGCGAGCGGCCAGACACTGTTCATCGACGCGGGCACCACCACCGCGGCGCTCGCTGAAGAGCTGGCGAAACTGGCGAACCTGACGATCGTCACCAATTCCATCGACGTCGCGCTGAAAATGCGTGGCGCCGTGGATCAAACGGAAACGGCCAACGAAGTGATTCTGCTGGGCGGCTCGATCAGCGATCGGGCGATGGCGACCACCGGCGCGACCACCGTACTCGACATCCAGCGCTATCGCGCGGACATGGCCTTGCTCTCGCCGGTCGGCATCGATCACCGGCACGGCGCCACCAACTACGATCACGCTGAAACCGAAGTGGCTCGCGCCATGGTCGCCAACGCGGACCGCGTGGTGATCCTTGCCGACTACAGCAAGATTGGTCAGCGCAGCCGGATTTCGTACTGTCCGGTCGATCGGATCGATGTGCTGGTCACCAACAAGAAGGCGGCCGAAGCCGCCGACTTTGCAGCGCTGAAAAAGAAGCTGGAAGAGATCGTTCTGGCTTAGGGCGCCGATGTGTTCGGCGCTTCGCACGAACGCTTCAGGGAGCGCTGCGCAAGCCGCTTATTCCTTCACATGCATTGTGTCGAGCACGCGCTTGCGCAAGCGCGTGTCGCGCAGCGCGCCGGCAGCTTCGAGCACCGGATAGGCCGTCGAGCAGAACAGCGAATTGAGCCGCTTCATGTCGCTGATCAGATCCAGATGCAACGCGCTGGTTTCGATGCTGCGCAAGGTTTGCCCGGCGAGTCGGTCCAGATGTTTGTATGAGTACGCGCGCTCCAGATCGCGAAAACGCTCCTTCTCCGCCAGCAGCCGCTCTGCGCAACGCAGATCGTTATTCAGAAACACCGACAGGCCAAGCTGTAGATTGCTGACGAGCCGCGCCTGCAGGTCGTCCAGCTCGCCCAACCCCTCCTCCGAAAACGACAGCCGGTGCGCGATCTTCTTTTCCTCGATATCGCCGACAATCCGCTCGATGATGTCGCCCGCATGCTCCAGGTTAATCGTCAACGAAATGATGTCGGTCCAGCGGCGGCTATCGGCTTCGTCGAGTTGCTCGCGGGAGATCAGCGTCAGATAGGTTTTGACCGCGGCGTAGAGCTGGTCGACGTCGTCGTCCATCCGGACCGTTTCGCGCGCCTTGTCGAGGCTGTTTTCATGGATCAGGCCCGCAACGTTATCGAGCATGGTGCGCACGATATCGCCAATACGCAGCACCTCGCGTGCGGCGTTCGCGAGTGCGAGTGTGGGCGTAGAAAGTGCGGCGGCATCCAGATGCAGCGGCCGCAGTTCGCCGTTGGGCTGCGGCCGGTCCGGCAACACCCGGGTGCAGATGCGCGCCACCGGATCGATCAGCGAAAGGCATGCGCAGCAACGCAGCGTGTTGTAGATCACGTGAAAGCCGACCACCGCTTCGCGTGGATTCGCGATCAACACTGGCAGGCCGCGTGCGAGCAACGGCGCGAACGGCAGGATCAGCAGCGCGCCGGCCAGCTTGAACGCCAGACTGCCCAAGGCCAGACGCCGTGCCGCCGCGTTCTGCGCGAGGGTGCCCATCAGCGCCAGCAGGCCGCTGCCGAGATTCGCGCCGATCACGAGACACAGCGCCACCTTCAGTGAGATCACACCGGACGAGGCAAGCGTTGCTGTCAACAGAACCGCCGCGAGACTCGAATAAGACAGCATCGCAAATGCCGCACCGACCAGCGCGTCGAGCGTGGTGTCGCCGGTCAGTGCGCCGAACATCACGCGCACGCCGGCGCCCTGCATCATCGGCTGGGCGGCTTCGACGATCAGGTGCAGCGCCAGCAGGATCAAGCCGAGCCCGATCAGCGTACGGCCGACCTGGCCCGTGCGCATTTGTTTGCGCGACAGAAAGAGCGGCACGCCGACCAGAATCAGGATTGGCGACAGCCATGACAGATCGAGTGTGAGCAAGCGCGCCATCAGTGCGGTGCCGACGTCGGCACCAAGCATGATGGCGAGGCCGCTGGTGAGCGGCAGAAGACCTTGCGCAGCGAACGACGTGACGATCACCGCCGTTGCATTGCTGCTTTGCACGAGGCTCGTGACGCCGACGCCCGAAAGAAAGGCACGCCATCGGCTACTGGTGCTGCGCCCGAGGACACTGCGCAGATCGGCGCCGAGCACGCGCAGGATGCCGGTACGTACGATGTGCGAGCCCCACACGAGGAGCGCCACACCAGCCAGAAGGTTAAGGAGAATCAACATAAGGCACTGCGCATCCGTTCCTGCTGCCATGACCCGAACCGCATGCCGCGTGAACCGGCACCCGGGGCGTTTATGACAGTAGTGTTGCACATTTTTGCCTTATTGTAATTTTGTGCTTTTAAATATACGCTCGTGCCGAACTGTGGATTGCTGTGTGCCGGCTTATCGTCCGGAACGCAATTCACTCGATCACTTCGTTTGCCCACTTCATCACAAGGACTCTGGATGAGCCGCAACCTTGCGCTGTTCGACCTGGACCACACGCTGCTGCCGCTCGATAGCGATCAGGCGTGGGCCCACTTCATCGCTGGATTGGGCATAGACGGCGCTGCGCAGCACGCGGAAGAAATCGACGATTACTACCGGCAGTACGTGGCCGGCACGCTCGATATGACCGCCTATCTGAATTACACATTGGCGCCGCTCGCTCGCCACTCGCGCGAGCAGCTCGACGCATGGCATGCACAGTTCATGAAGGATGTGATTGCGCCGGCGATCCTGCCGGCTGCGCGGGAACTCGTGCAACGTCATATTGAAGCGGGCGACCTGTGCTGCATCGTCACCGCCACCAATGTGTTCATTACGAAGCCGATCGGCAAGGCGCTCGGCTTCGACCATCTGCTGGGGATCGATCTCGGCACTGAAGGCGGCGATCCTTTGGCGCGCTTTACCGGAAACGCCGTCGGCGTGCCGACCTTCCGCGAAGGCAAGATCACACGCACCGAGAGCTGGCTGGCTTCGCTCGGCCACCGTCTGCAGGACTTTCCGCAGAGCTGGTTCTATAGCGATTCGATCAACGACGTGCCTTTGCTCGAGCGCGTCACGCATCCGGTCGCGACCAATCCCGACCCGCGCCTGCGTGCCATTGCCACGGAACGCGGCTGGCCGGTGATTGAGCTGTTTGCTTGAGATTGCGCGGGCTGGCGCGATCTGCGGCTACACACGCCCCTTCCACGGCACCAGGCGCCGCTCCAGCGCACGCATGCCGAGATCGAACAGCCACGCAATCAGTCCGATCAGCACGATGCCCATCACCACCACATCGGTACGCAGAAAGCTCGACGCGTTGAGCACCATCTGACCGAGACCCGCTGTGGCCGCGACCATCTCGGCGGCAACCAGGGTGGTCCAGCCAAAGCCGATGGCAATCCGCAAGCCGGTCAGGATCTCAGGCAACGCCGCCGGCAGGACCACGTAGCGCACGATCTGCGCGAAGCGGCCACCCAGCGAATACGCTGCATGAATCTGCTCAATGGTCGCACTGCGCACACCGGCACGCGCCGCCATTGCAATCGGTGCGAAACAGGCGAGATAGATCACGACGATCTTCGCCGTCTCGTCGATACCAAACCAGATCACCACCAGCGGCAGATACGCAAGCGGCGGCAACGGTCGGTAGAACTCCAGCGGCGGATCGAGCAAGCCGCGTGCAAGCCGACTTACGCCCATCAGGATTCCGACCGGCACCGCCGTGACCGCGGCCAGCGCGAACGCACCGAACACGCGCAGCGCACTCCATGCGAGATGCTCTGAGAGTGGCAAGCCACCTTGAATACGGCCGTGCCAGGCGTCCAGAAACGCGGCCCAAACCGCCTCGGGCGTCGGCAGAAAGAGTGGAGGCAGCCAGTGCAGATGCGTGGCAAGCCACCATAGCGCCGCGAGCGTCGTGACCGAGACCGCGCTCAGCACCGCGGTCGGGCCTTCACCCGGCAAACGCCAGCCGCGTACCGGCCGGGCTTTACGCCGCGGCGGCTCGCTTGTCTGGGTCAGGGGCACGGTGCCCAACGATTCACGTGAAGCCGTCACGACAGCACCTCTTCCTGGTCCTGGTTGCGCTCGCTCCGTTCGTGCAGACGGCGCACCAGCCGTTCGCGCCATTCGATGAAATCCGGCGACGACTTCACCGCGCGTGCGTCGCGTGTCTCGAGAAAGCGCCGCGCGAATGGCAGGTCGTAGCTCTCGGCGATACGGCCGGGTCCCGGCGTCATCACGACGAGGCGCGTCGCCAGAAACAGCGCTTCCTCCACGCTATGCGTGATGAAGAACACCGTCTTGCGTGTGCGGCCCCAGACGTCGAGCACGAGTTCCTGCATCGACTCGCGCGTCATCGCGTCGAGCGCGCCCATCGGTTCGTCCATCAGCAGCACTTGCGGATCGCTTGCCAGCGCGCGTGCTATGCCCACGCGCTGCTGCATGCCGCCCGACAGTGCGTAGACCCGCGAACGCGCATGCTTCTCGAGCCCAACCAGCGCCAGCATCTCCTGCGCGATGCGCTCGCGCTGCGCTTTCGGCACACGCTGAAAACGCAAGCCGAGCGCGACATTGTCGAGCACGTCGAGCCAGGGCATCAGCGCGTACTTCTGGAACACGACACCGCGATCCGCGCCCGGTCCAAGTACGGGTTCGCCGTTCAGACGCACCTCGCCTTCGGTCGGCTGAATAAACCCGGCGATGCAGTTCAACAAAGTCGTCTTGCCGCAGCCGGACGCACCCAGCGCGACGACGAACTCGCCCGGTTCGATGTGCAGATCGACGTCAGCGAGCGCGATGTGCGGCACCGCGCCGCGTGCGCCTTCGTAGGCGACGTGCAGCCGCCGTATCTCAAGACCGCTCATCGCCGTGCCTCACGATGCTGATGGATAGCCATGCTCACAACTTAATGTGCCGCACGCTGTACGAACTGCGGATCGACGCCGGTCGAGTAATCGGCCAGCACGTTCTGAATCGTGCCTTGTGTCTTCAGGAACGCAGCGGTCGCAGCGAGAGATTTAGCCGCGCCGGATTGCGCACCGCCCCCAAGCCATGCATTCGACGCCTGCTGGGCCGGCGTCGGGAACGCATACAGCGCGAGACTCGCCGGCACTTCCTGTGCGGTGGCGCCGGACTCCTTCGCAACCGCCTCGACCTGCGGCGATGTCGCGGTCCATGCCGACGTGTGATCGCGATAGCTCGCATCGGTCGCGGCCAGCACCTTCACGAAGCGCGCGACGAACTCGGCGTTCTGGCTGGCGAACTTGCGGTCGACGACGAAGCCGTCGAAAGTCGCCTTGCCGGTCTGCTGCGCAACCTGCCCGGACGTGATCAACACCTTGCCGTTCTTCTTCACCTTCGCCAGCACCGGGTCCCAGATGTAAGTCGCGTCGATGTCGCCGCGCTCCCACGCCGCCGCGACTTCAGGCGGACGCAGATTGACGATCTTCACATCCGACGGATTCACGCCGGCGTTCTGCAGTGCGACCAGCGTATGAAAGTGCGAGGTCGACACGAACGGCACGCCAATCTTCCTGCCCTTCAGACCCGCGACACTGGTGACATTGGAACCGTCACGCGCGACCAGCGCTTCGGCGTCGTTGATGTTGTCGAGAATCCAGAACAGCGAAATATCGACGCCCTGCGACAGCCCGGCGGCAATCGGACTCGACCCCGCTTCGCCGAGTTGCACCGAGCCCGAAGCCAGCGCGCGGATCACGTCGGCGCCGCTGCCGAGCTTGCGATAGGTGACCTTGTAGCCGGTGGCTTTCTCGACTTCGCCCGTGGCCTGCGCATAGCGCCAAGGCACAACCATGTCCTGATACGCGATCACGACTTCTTTGGTGTCGGCGTGTGCAACGGAAGAAAACGGCGCGGACAGCGCCAGCAGCGTAGCGAACGCGGCCAACGGACGAAGCAAGCGGTTCATCGAGAAACCCCTTTAGTGTGTGTTGTCTGGGAGGCTTTCGACTATAGGGAGTTTGTCCACAGGCGGTTCTAATTAATCCGCGATTGCTAATGACGCTGCTCGAGCATTGCTTTTCACGCTGAGTTGGATCGGCGCGACTGCTGCGGTGGCCAGTAGAAGGGTTCTAGCGAATGGTTACGGATTGGGATGCCTTTGCAAAAGCTGGCCATTCGGCGGATTGTCACACTGCCGCGGCGGCGGCATGATCAGCGGGTTACCTTCAATTCGCATTCCTATGGTCGATTTTCTTAGCCGCTTGAGCTGGTTGTTTTTCAATGTCGGCGTGCCTGTTTTTGCGCCGATCGCATTACTTCCCCTATTGAACTTTTCACGCTACTACCGGCACGCGGCGCGAGGTATTACGCGGCGATCCATTCAGGATGGCCAGCTTTTCTGGGTCGTCATTTCGATGTGTGCCAGCGCATGCTACGAGATTGGTGGTGCGTTGAGCGAAGCGCCGACGCGCAGCAGGTTAGCGCTCATCTTGGCCGCACTTCTCTGGCACGTGCTCTTTATCGTCGCAGCGTCAATACTAGTGTGCCTGGGTGCGGCCGATGCAGCGGCTCGCCCAGCGCGTCACGCGGGAGAACAGGAGCGTGATGGTTGGTTGATGTGGTTTTCGCTGCTCATAACCGTTGTCGTCGCAGTCTCCTTTTCCGCATCTCATTATTCGTTAACCTAACTAAATTCGGCGCTCTGATCTATAATTTTCATCCTAGTCTCAAGGAGATCCAGCATGCCCAATTTGATCGACCGCCTCATCGAAGACCGCGCACTGCGCCATCGCTTCATCCTCTTTCTTTACCCCTTCACGATCATCGGCGGAATGATATCTGTTACTTGCAGTCTGCTCGCACGTTATTACCGCTAGGCAACGCAGGCAGATCGCCGGGAGGAACTGCTGAATCGTTCATTCCGTGCTCCCCAAAAGAACAAAGCCCGCAACAAGTGCGGGCTTTATTTTCAGACAGCTATTCGGTCTAATCGCTCAAACCACCCCGGCTCCATGCGCCTGCAGATCGGCGTGGTAGCTCGAACGAACCATCGCGCCCACAGCGGCGTGCGTAAAGCCCATCTTGTACGCTTCTTCCTCGTACATCTTGAACGTGTCCGGATGCACATACGAGCGCACCGGCAGATGGTGTTCCGACGGTTGCAGATACTGGCCGATCGTCAGCATGTCCACGTCGTGCTCGCGCAGATCCCGCATCACCTGCAAAATTTCCTCTTCGGTCTCGCCGAGGCCGACCATCAAGCCGGACTTGGTCGCGACGTCCGGATGCAGCGCCTTGAAATCCTTCAGCAGCTTCAGCGAATGCGCGTAGTCCGAACCGGGACGTGCTTCCTTGTACAGACGCGGTACCGTTTCGAGGTTGTGGTTCATCACATCAGGCGGTGCGGCGTTCAGAATGCCGAGCGCGCGATCCAGACGGCCGCGGAAGTCCGGCGTCAGAATTTCAATGCGTGTCTCCGGCGACAGTTCGCGCGTCTGACGGATGCATTCCACGAAGTGAGCAGCGCCACCGTCGCGCAGATCGTCACGGTCGACGCTGGTGATCACCACGTACTTCAGCTTCAGCGCGGCGATGGTGCGCGCCAGATTGCCCGGTTCGTCCACATCGAGCGGATCCGGGCGGCCGTGGCCAACGTCACAGAACGGGCAGCGGCGCGTGCACTTGTCACCCATGATCATGAACGTCGCGGTGCCCTTGCCGAAGCATTCGCCGATGTTCGGGCAGCTCGCTTCTTCACACACCGTGTGCAGGTTGTGCTCGCGCAGAATCTGCTTGATCTCCGAAAAGCGCGAATTACCGGTGGCCGCTTTGACGCGGATCCAGTCCGGTTTTTTCAGCTTTTCGATCGGGATGATCTTGATCGGAATACGGGCGGTTTTGGCTTGCGCCTTCTGCTTCGCGGTGGCGTCGTAGGCAGCGGCGGAAGCCGGCACGGCATCAGGAGCGGGAGAAGCTGCGAGGTTCGCGGTAACGTCAGTCATTCGTTCGGTCCAGTCAGGCGGTGAGGGCACCGGCCTGCGGTTGGGCGACGGCCGCGGGACTGCCGTCGAGGTTTGCGGTGAGGCGTGCTGCAAAGGTACGGGCCACGTCGTCCCAGCCGGCGGCAACGCCCAGCGTTGCCATATCGACTGTTTCGAGCCCCGCGTAGCCGCATGGGTTGATGGCCAGAAACGGCTGCAAGTCCATGTTCACATTCAGGCTCACGCCGTGATAGCTGCAGCCGTTCCGGATTTTCAGACCCAGCGCGGCGATCTTGGCGCCGGCATGCAACCCGGCGTCCGGCCCAGGCGCCACGTAGATACCGGGGGCGCCCGCCTTGCGTTCTCCGGCGAGATTATACGCCGCGAGGGTGTCGATCACGGCCTGCTCGATCCGGGTGACCATCTCACGCACCATCAGCTTGCGTCGGCGCAGATCCAGCAACAGGTAGGCAACCACCTGTCCGGGCCCGTGATACGTGATCTGCCCGCCCCGGTCGACTTTCACAAGCGGAATGCCGCTGTCGGCGGCCAGCAGATGCGCCGGGTCGCCGGCCTGGCCTAGCGTGAAGACGGGGGGGTGTTCGACCAGCCAGATCTCGTCGGGTGTATCGGCGGTGCGCGCGTCGGTGAACGCGCGCATCGCTTCGAAACTGGCTTCGTAAGGTTCGTTGCCGAGCCAGCGCAGCGTAAGCGGCGCCGTGGCGGGCAAGGGAGACGGGGAAACCGGGGTGGTGCACATGATCCCGACAGTTTACCGAAATCCTGACATCCCCGCCGGACGCGCCCACTTCAGGACTCGGCGGCGCTTCGTTTCCTGCCGGAACTCCGCTTACCGGAGTCGCGCTTCGTTTCGCGCCGGAGCGCCGTTCAACTGCAGCGCCGGTCCGCCATCGCGTCACGGCGCCGCCAGCGCTCACACCGTGCGCCAGCCCCCACGCATGCGGGCCGCCAGCCGTTCGCCGACCCGCGCGAGCCAGTTCAGCGCACGCTCATCGCAGCGTGTCGGCACCGAAAACGCGACCTTCGCATGCGTGCTGCCCTCGGCGCTCAACCACAAGCGCTCACCGCGCCGCAGCCGTAGCGTGTGGCCGGGCTGCAGCCAGTAGTCCTCGGTATCGTCGCTGCGCGTGACCCACACCGCGCCGCCGTGCACGACCAGCTTGGTGCTGCGTGCTACCTTCATAGGAATGGTTTCGCCATTGCGGATTTCAAACGCGATACTAGAGGAAATTTCTCGCATCATGCCCTCGCCAAAATTCGTTTCGTGACTACAATCCTAGGCGTAGCAAGGGTTTACGCAAAACGATCTATTTTCACCTCTATGTGAGAAATATTGCGATGGACCTCCGGCAACTACCCCCGCTGAACGCCATCAAGGCGTTCGAAGCCGCCGCCCGCCACGAGAGCTTCTCGCGCGCCGCCGACGAGCTGTTCGTCACGCACGGCGCCGTCAGCCACCAGATTCGCGCGCTGGAGGAAGAATTGGGCATCGCACTGTTCGCCCGCGACGGCAAGCGCGTACGGCTCACGGACACGGGCCGCCGCTATGCCACGCGCGTGCGCACCGCGTTGATGGGACTTGCTGACGCCACCCGCGAAGTCCGTGCCGGCGACCGCGAACGGCGCCTGGTCGTGTCCATGCTGTCCTCGTTTGCGGCGCGCTGGGTGACGCCGCGCATCGGCAGCTTTATCGAGGCGCATCCCCAGTGGGACCTCGAACTGCTGTCCACGAACGCGCTGACGGACTTCGCGCGCGACGACGTCGACGTGGCGATCCGCTTCGGCTACGGCAAATATTCGGGGCTGCACGCGGAGTTGCTGCTGGAGGAGATCTTCTTTCCGGCTTGCGCGCCGAATTTCAACGGTGGCAAGCTGCCGCAAACGCCGGCCGATCTGGCCAAGGTTCAGCTCCTGCGCTCGGACGACGAACTCTGGCGCCCGTGGTTCGATGCCGCCGGCCTCACCGACTGGCCTGAGCCGAAGCGTGGCGTGCTATATCAGGATTCGTCGAACCTGCTGCAGGCGGCCATCGACGGCCAAGGGGTCGCGCTCACGCGCCGTTCGCTGGCGATGCACGAGATCGCGGCAGGCCGCCTTGTGCGGCTATTCGATGTGGATGGACCGAGCCCGTGGCAGTACTACTTCATCTGCCCGCCACAGATGCTCGAAACCGCGCGCGTCAAGGCGTTCCGCGCCTGGGTATTCGAAGAAGTGGGACGGTTCAAACAGCTTTTTGAGCAGGCTTGTGAGGTGGGCTCTGCTGCAAGCGCCGATCTGGCGGCGGATGCATTGCGCGTCACGCCGTAATCCAGAGGCATCCGTAGGCACAGAGCCTGGCGTTAAAGCACCACCTTCACCATCGGATGGCCAGTGAGCGCGCGATAAATATCGTCGAGCTGCGCCTGGCTCGTCGCGCGCACGGTAACCGTCAAACCGGTGTAATTGCCGCCGCTGGACGGCCGCGTTTCCACGCGAGCGGGATCAACTTCGTTATCGAACTGCCGAACCACCGTGACAATCGTCTCGGCGAACTCGGGATGCGACTTGCCCATGATCTTGATGGGAAAGTCGCACGGAAACTCAAGCAATGATTCTTTCGCGGGATTCACTTTCTACTCCTTGCTGCGCTTCTTGCGCTTCCTTGGCCTTGGCACGCTGATAGGCCGCGTACAAGGCCGCAAACACCGCGCCCGGCTTGCCGTTGCCGACCGGCTGGCCGTCAAGCTGCGTAACCGGCAGCACTTCCTTGGTGGCGGAACTGACCAGAATCTCGTCGGCGGCACGCAGCTCAGCTTCGGCGATCTCGCGCGCCTCGAAGCGAATGCCGCATTCGCTCGTTAGCTCTTCGATCAGACTGTAGCGAATCCCTTCGAGAATCTTGCGGCTGCGCGGCGGCGCGTACAACACGCCGTCCTTCACCATCCAGATATTCGAAGACGAACCTTCAGTCAGCATGCCATCGCGAAACTGGATCGTCTCAAACGCGTCGTTTTCAGCCGCGTACTGCGCCATCAAAACATTGCCGAGCAGCGACACCGATTTGATGTCGCAATTGAGCCAGCGGCGGTCTTCAGCAGTGACGCAGCGCACGCCCTGCGCGCGCTGGGCGGCGTCCGGCAGGTTCAGCGGCGTAACCATTACGAACACGGTCGGCCGGATGCCGGCCGGAAACGCGTGACCGCGCTTGGCGACGCCCCGTGTGATCTGAACGTAAGCAATCGCGTCCTGATCGGCGCGCAGGCCTGCGTCCGCTTCATTAGCCGCGACCACGCGGTCGATCAGCTCGCGCCAGCCGGCATCGTCGAACGGATTGACGATGCCGATCTTGTCCAGCGAGCGCGCAAGGCGCGCCAGATGATGCCTGAAGCGAAACGCCGTACGGCCGCTCGCATGCGGATACAACGGCGCGACTTCGTAAATGCCGTCGCCGAAAATAAAGCCGCGGTCGAGAACCGGCACGCGCGCTTCGGACAAGGGCACCAGCTCGCCGTTCAGATAAACGATCGGGTCGAGCGAAACATCGGAAACAGCGGTCATCGCAATCGGGCTCTTACTTCTTCTTGTTGAACATCAGCATCAGCGAACCCCACACACGGCCGACCACGCCGGCTTGCGGCACAGCCTGCAACGCGACGATCGGGAATTGCGCCAGCACCTTCCCGTCGGCCACGAGCTTCGCGGTGCCGACCTGCTGACCGTTCGCGATCGGTGCGATCAGCGGATCGATCTGTTCGATCTGCGGCTTCACCTTGTCGCCCATGCCCTTCGGCACGGTGATGTACTGATCGCCCTTCACGCCGATCTGCACGGTGTCCTGCGCACCCTTGTAGACGCGCGGCGTGCCTACCACCTGGCTCGCCTTGTACAGACGCACCGTGTCGTACGCGGTGTAGCCGTAGTTCAGCATCTTCAGGCTGTCCTGCACGCGGTCGTGTTCCTTGACCTCGCCCATCATCACCGAGACGAGACGGCGCGAGCCGTCGGCCGTGCCCGGCAGCGGACGCTTCGCGCTGGCGATCAGGCAGTAGCCGGCCGCTTGCGTATGACCGGTCTTCAGGCCGTCCACCGTCGGGTCGATCCACAGCAGACGGTTGCGGTTCGGCTGCTTGATCTTGTTGTACGTGAATTCCTTGACCGAGAAGATGTTGTAGTAGTCGGGGAAGTCACGAATCAGGCGCGCCGACAGCACCGCGAGGTCGCCCGCAGTGGTGTAGTGCTGCGCGTCGGGCATGCCGTTCACGTCGGCGAAATGCGTGTTCTTCATGCCGAGTTTCTGCGCTTCGGTGTTCATCATGTTGACGAACTGCGCCTCGCTGCCGCCCACCAGTTCGGCCAGCGCGATCGCCGCGTCGTTACCCGACTGGATGATCATGCCGTACACCAGATCGTGCACGGTCACCGGCTTGTTGGCTTCGATGAACATGCGCGATTCGTCGGTGCGCACGCGGCGCACCGCTTCGCTCGGCATCACCGTCTGGTCCATCGTGATCTTCTTCGTCTGCAGTGCTTCGAAGACGAGGTACGCGGTCATCAGCTTGGTCAGCGAGGCCGGTTCGACACGTTCGTCGGGATTGCCCGAGGCGAGCACCTGATTGCTGGTGGCATCGACGAGCACCCACGAGCGCGCGTTCACCCCGGGCGGCGGCACCTGCGCGAACGCCGTGCTGGCAACGAGCGTGGCCGGCAGCACGATGCCGAGGGTCACGGCACGGCTAAGCGTAGTGGGAACGAAAGAAGAAACTGACGGGAATGACGTGCGGCCGGAGGTGGAGAAACGCATAGGGTCGATTCGTGCGGAAAAATACATCGCGCGCAGGGCGCACAGATTGGAGGAGCCGGTCGGCGAGCGTCAGGCCGTAAAAACGGCGCGGCGCCCATTGGACTTCCGGCGACGCGATCGGTTCGCGCAGCACGCCTCGCATCCGGCACCGCTGCGCGCGAGAAAGAAGCTACGCGTCGCGCGAACTGCCGGGTGGGCGATGCTGCGCCCAAAAAAGAGCGCTCATTATACGCGCGCTATCCTGGTATCTTTGAGCAAAGGGCGGCGATTAATTTGCGTTTGCACGTACCTGTACCCCGGAAAACACGCGCGACGCATGCTTTAACGCCACGCGTCGACGATGATCCGCTTCAGAACGTGCAGCTTGCGATGCAGAAAATGCTCTGCCCCCGGAATCACGACGACCGGCAATTCCTGCGGCCGCGCCCAGTCGAAAACCGACTGAATGGGAACGGTCTCGTCGATTTCGCCGTGAATCACGAGCGTGTTTTCCGGTACAGGCGCGACTTCCCACCGGCTCGCCGCAGTGCCCACGAACACGATTCGCTCGATCGCCTGACCTTCTTCGCGCAGCTTCGCGGCAACGTGCGACAGCACGAAGGTGCCGAACGAAAAACCCGTCAGTACGAGGGGCAGATCGCCCTGTCCTGCTTGCGCGCGCATGTGATCGAGCACGGCGCGCAGATCGTCGCGCTCACCGACACCGGCGTCATGCTCGCCCTGCGTTTCGCCGACACCGCGGAAATTCGAGCGGTACGTCACGTAGTTCAACTGCACGAGCGTGCGCGCGAGCGTCTGCGCGACCTTGTTGTCCATCGTGCCGCCGAACAGCGGATGCGGGTGCGCGACCAGCGCGATGCCGCGCGGCGCGGCGCCGTTCTCACGCATCTCATCGGGCAGATCCAGCGCGACTTCGATCTTGCCGACCGGGCCGTCGATCAGATATTTCTTGGTATGTACGTTCATGGCGAGGCTTATTGATCGATTTTCAGACGCTCGACGATCTTGCCGTTCACAAGATGCGAATCGACGATTTCATCGATGTCGCTCTCGTCGACATACGTGTACCAGACGCCTTCCGGATACACGACGAGCGCCGGGCCGAGCTCACAACGCTCGAGACAGCCGGCCTTGTTGATACGCACCTGGCCCGGGCCTGCAAGGCCGAGTTGCTTCACGCGCTTTTTCGCGTGTTCCTGCATCGCCTGCGCATTGCAATTCGCGCAACTCGGACGCTCCGCGCCGGGATCGCGCTGGTTGAGACAGAAGAAGACGTGGTACTTGTAGTAGGAGTCCATGATGTCCGGAGGGGCGAGACTGTAAGAGTGGGAATGGCGCTGGAAGCGCCGCAGCGCGCCTGTTGTGCAGAAGATTATAGCGAGCGGGGCTGGCGGTCGCTGAGCGGCGGACGCACGGCCGCACGCACGCGTCGCCCTTGCTTCATGCGCGCTCCACGCGCCGCTTGAGCCACACCTGTTCGACGAGATAGGCGAGCCACACCAGCGCCGCATACGGCCAGATCCACGCGATCCAATGCGCGAGACCATTGAAGTGCAGGTACCGTCCCTGGCGCCAGTCCGCCAGTACGGCATCGAAATACGGATTGACCGGCAGCAGATTGACGAACACGAGCGCGATCGTCAGCGCGCAGGCCGCGAGCGCCGCGCGCAACCTGCGCCGCAAGCCCAGCGCCAGCAGTGCGGTGACAGTACCGCACACGAGCCCTGCCAGCGCGCCGGGCGTCGCCCAGTCGAACGCAAGACCGGATTGCGATTGCAGAAAGGTCGCGCCCGCCTTGACGCACAAAGTCATGACGATAAACACGATCAACAGGCGCACGAGTGGTGCATGGCGGCGCACCGGCAGCGAGGCGAGAGCCAGTGCGGCGAACAGATTGAGCGTGGTGATGACGGCTTCCCAAGCGTCGTCGGGCAGCCAGGCGGCAACCAGCGCCGGCCACGCGCCGACGTGCCAGGCAGGCGGTGTCCATGCGAGCAAGGCATCCTGCGTCGTCGAATCGAAACGCAGCCACAGCGCGCGCGGCCAGTTACCGAGACCGAAAAGCCGTGGCGCCGGGTACATGGTCGCGAACGGCCACAAGGCGACGAGACAGGCGAGCGCCGCCGTGTCGCGCTCGAACCAGAGGAGCCGCACACGCCGCAGCAAGCCGCGATCGAGCAACGCGCCGGTGGCCGGCGACACGATCGCCGCGCCGAGCAGCGCGCCGAGCGCGTTGGCGGCCAGGTCGAGATTGGAGGCAACGCGCGTCGGCAGATAGGTTTGCACCGCCTCCATCACGCCCGACAGCAACCCACCGAGCACGAAAGCCAACGCCACCGCCAGCGTGCCGCGCCAACGCGGATACACCGCGAGCACCACCAGCGCGCCGAACGGCATATAGCCGA
Source organism: Paraburkholderia madseniana (assembly GCF_009690905.1). Lineage (GTDB taxonomy): Bacteria > Pseudomonadota > Gammaproteobacteria > Burkholderiales > Burkholderiaceae > Paraburkholderia > Paraburkholderia madseniana. Next base: position 38,757 of record NZ_VOSW01000055.1, on the reverse strand, counting down.
GCACGTTCGTGACGACGTCGAACGCCGTCAGGTACTGCGGCATGGGATCGGACAGATAGGCAAACGGGGCGAGGCCGAGCGAACGCCAGCCGGAAAACGGATACCACGACCCGTAGACGATCAGCGCCGTGTACAGCCCCAGCGCCTGCCGGGCGAGCGCCGAAGGACGGCGCTGCCAGGGCTTAACGCTCATGCAGCGCTCCGTTCTTTGCGCTGCATGCCGGTCATTGCGCGGCGACCAGCGCCTGCACGCCGAGCCATGCGCCGATCTGCGAGACGAGGTCGTCGCTGGCTGCGGCGAGCGCCTGCGCGCCGCCGGCTGCGTCCGCAGAACTGGACGGCGCGCGCGCGAGGAAAGTGCGCTGGCCGATCACCTTGCCGTTCTGCGTCAACGTGGCGCGCGCGGTGACCGCGGCGTGGCTTTCCGACCGGCTATCGAAGACCTGTTCGAACTCGCTCAGATCGACCTTCAGGACCGGCGCGTGCACGCCGTCGGCCCCGGTCAGCACGGTGCCACGCGAACTGAGCGCACCGCGCAGACGCTGGGTCAGCAGTTGCGACGGCATCATGGTCCAGTGGCTGTTCGCGTACGACGCCGTCTGCTGCGCGTCGGCGTAGCTAAGCCGGTAAATCAGCTTGTCAGATTCGAGGTTGTCGGGCGCGCTGACATCGAGCACCTTCACCGCCGGCAGCGTGCCGGCCGAGGCCGCCGGGCTCGGCGGCCCGAGGTCGTAGCGGATGTCCGAGATCGCCGCAGGGGTGCCGGCGCAGCCTGCAGCCAGCACGCCGAACGCGAGCAGCATCGCAAGCGCGGCGCTCGAGGACAACAATCGGTGAATCGAGCGTGACATAACCATGTTCCTTCTTCAAAACCTGCAAATCATTTCATTGGGCAGCATGCGCGGCGGCTCGGGCAGCGGGCCACGTAAAACCCGCTTCGCCAGGGCCCGGCGAAGCGCTCGGCGCACCGAACAGCACGCTGCGCGGATTGGTGCTGAACGTGTCGGCAGCGCGGTCCACGGAACGGGCCGCGGAGCGCACGTCTTCGGCGAGCGAATTGACGCGCGGCAGTGTGTCGTAACCGACGCGCGCCGACAACTCCTGCATCGAACTGTCCATCGACACCAGCGCGTCGCCCGCTTGCTGGGCAGCCGTTCCGACCTTGTTCAGGTTGGTCTCGAACGGCCCGTCCGGGCGGTTCAGACTGGTGATCAACTGATTGGTCGACGCCAGCGTGCGATCCAAGGCGTTGATCGTGGCGGGCAGCTTGCCCGCTGCCGGCGCCATCTGCTGGGTCAGCGTGGCGACGCCATCGGCGGCCTTCTGAAGGCTCGCTGCCGTGCCCTGCAACTGGCTAACCATTTCCGGCGACAACAGATTGTCGACGTCGTCAGTGACTCTTTCGAGTTTGCGCAGCAAAACGTCGCCGCGTTGCTGTAACTGATCGAGCAAACCCGGATGCATCGGCAACTGCGCTACCGCTTTCGCCGACGACGCGAGCGGCGTCGGATCGCGTCCACTGTCATCCAACTGGATGAATGCAATACCCGTCACGCCCTGGAACCCGAGGCTGCCGAACGTGGAGTGCGTAATCGGCGCGTGCGTGTCGACGAGAATGCGAATCAGGATTTGCCCCGGATGATCCCGATCGAATTTGATCGACTGTACCTTGCCGACGTCGAGCCCGCGATAGCGCACCGCCGCGTCGGTATAGAGCCCCGTAACGTTGGTGCGTGCAATCAGATCGTACGGCACCCGCACGGAACGGTCGACGTTGAACAAAAAACCGGCCACTGCGATTGCAGCCAGCAAGGCCACCGTGAAGATCCCTGCCCAGAAGGCATGTGATTTGTTTTCCATTGTCAGGTTCCCAGGTTCACAGCGGCAATTCGGACGATGCCGATTCGAGCGCCGCGCGCGGCAACTTTGCGCGGCGTTCCGACGGCAACGCCTGCAGCGCACGACGCCCGCGCAGGCCGAGGAAATATTCGCGGATAAACGGATGATCGACGCCCGCCGCCTCTTCGACCGGCGCGGCGACCAGCACCTTCCGATCCGCCAGCACGGCGACGCGGGTGGACAGCGCGATCATCGTGTCGAGATCGTGCGTGACCATCACCACCGTCAGACCGAGCGCGCGATGCAACGCGGAAATCAGTTCGACGAATTCGTCGGACGCCTGCGGATCGAGCCCGGCGGTCGGTTCGTCGAGAAATAGCAACTCCGGCTCGAGCGCAATGGCGCGCGCAATACCCACACGCTTGATCATCCCGCCCGAAAGCGCCGACGGCATCTTCGACGCGTGCTTGCACGGCAGGCCGACCATTTCGAGCTTGAGCATCACGATGTCGCGCAGCAGGTCTTCGGGCACCTTGCCGAGTTCGCGCAAGGGCTGCGCGACGTTGTCGAACACCGAGAGCGACGAGAACAGCGCGCCGCGCTGAAACAGCATCCCGGAGCGGCTGCGCATAAGCAGCGCATCGTCAGGCGAAATGGTGGCAATGTCCTGACCAAACAGCTTGATCGTTCCCGACGACGGCCGCTCCAGCCCGAGAATCTGCCGCACCAGCGTGGTCTTGCCCGAGCCCGATCCGCCGACGATCGAGACGATCTCGCCGCGCCGCACGTCGAAATTCAGATGCTGATGCACGATGTTGCGGCCGTAGCGCTTGGTGATATCGATCACCTCGATCACCGGCTCCGCAATCTCGGGCATCGGTTGGCCGCGTACGGCCTGGGTGAGTGGCGCGATCATCCTAGCCCCACGTTCTGGAAGAGGATCGCGAACACCGCGTCCGCGAGAATCACGATGGTGATCGAGGTCACCACCGAGGTCGTCGTGCCTTCGCCGAGGCTTTGCGAATTGGCCTTGATACGGAAGCCGAAGTGACAGCCGACGATCGCAATCAGCATGCCGAACGCAACGCCCTTGCCAAGGCCGATCCACAAGTTCGCGACCGGCACCACGCTCGGCAAGGCGCGCGCGAAGTAGCTCATGTCGATGCCGAGCACGATCTTCGCGGCGAGCGCACCGCCCGTCAACGCGATGATGTTAGTCCACATCACGAGGAGCGGCATGGCGACGCCGAGCGCGACCACGCGCGGCAAAATCAGCCGCAGGCCGTGCGGGATGCCCATCACGCGCATGGCGTCGAGTTCTTCGGTGACGCGCATCACGCCGATCTGGGCGGTAATCGCCGAGCCCGAACGGCCCGCCACCAGAATCGCCGACAGCACCGGCCCCAGTTCGCGAATCACCGACAGCCCAAGAATATTGACGATGTACTGATTCGCGCCAAACAGCCGCAGTTGCTGCGCCGACAGATAGCTCAGCACGATGCCGATCAGGAACGCGACCAGCGCGGTGATCGGCAACGCCTTGGTGCCGGCGTTATAGACGTTCGCCGAGATCTCGGTCCACGGCGTGATTTTCGGTTTGCGCGCGATCGCGAGAAGATCGAGCACGACCTGCCCGAGCATGCCGAATCCGCCGTACAGGTGCTCGAAGAACGAGAAAATCGCGAGGCCGAGCCGGGTGAACGGATCGAACTTGATCACCGGCTCGACCTTTTCGCGCGCCGTGTCGAGCAGAGCGATGCGCTCGAAAATGTCGCGTTGCGTATCGGTGAGCGTGGTGTCCGGGGGCATCTTGTGGCCCCACACGCGCCACAGTGCCTGACCGCCGACGTGGTCCATCCGGTCGATACGCGACAGGTCCCACTGGCCGATGCCTTCAGCGCCGACCAGCGAGCGCAACAAAGGGATCACGTGACCGGTGGCCTTGTCGCGTGCGAGCGCGAGCGCCGTCCACTGGCCCGAGAGCCGGACGATCTTGCCTTGGCTGCCAGCCGCGACTTCAAGGCCGGGCGGAGTGTCGTAGTTCAAGGATCGCTGGAATCTGGTTATCGGATTAGGGGTCATTGTAACGAAGGCGCGGCGCTTGAACCGTGCTCACGGACTCGTAGCGTTCGCTGTGGCTACAATATGAGACATGAACGCCTCCAAGACCCCACCCCAAGCCGCTGCGGCTTCCGACTGGCGCATCGACCGCGAGCGCGCCGTCGCGCTATTCGGTCCGCACGCGCACGACTGGCCGATCGAAATCGTCGAGGAAACCGGCTCGACCAACGCCGACCTGATGACGCGCGTCAAGGCATTGCCGCGCAAGGCCGGCGCGCTGCCGCGGCCGATCGTGCGGGTCGCGTATCTGCAAACCGCGGGCCGCGGCCGTCGTGGCCGCCCATGGTATGCGGAACCGGGCAATGCATTGTTGTTTTCGGTGGCATGCGTGCTGCCGCGCCCGCTCGAAGGACTGGCGGGCTTGAGTCTCGCGGTGGGCGTGGCGCTGGTCGACGGGCTGCGCTCGTTGCCGGTCGCAGGCCCTGGGCAAATCGCGCTGAAGTGGCCCAACGACGTGCTGCTCGAAGGCGACAAGCTGGCCGGCATCCTGATCGAAACCGCATGGAGCACGGACAACGCGAGCGCCGTGGTGATCGGTATCGGCACCAACGTGAAGGGCGCGGACGAGCTCGCCGCCAAGGTCGGGGCGCTCAACGCGGACGTGCCGGCGCAAGCGCGCGGCGCCACACCGACAGCACTGCAACGCGCGCTGCCGAATGCAAACCTCACCGATACGCTGGCGGCGGAACTGAACGCGCTCGAACCCGCGCTGCAGCGCTTCGGCGCGGAAGGCTTCGCGCCGTTCCAGACGCGCTGGAACGCCGTGCACGCCTACGCAGGCCGTGAAGTCGTGCTGCTGGAACAAGGTAAAGAGCTGGCGCGCGGCGTGGCCGCAGGCGTCGACGAACGCGGACAACTGCTGCTCAACACGGCGGCCGGGCGTCTGACCGTCGCGACCGGTGACGTCTCGCTGCGTCTGGCCGACGGTGCGGCATGACGAGCGGCGCGCCTTATCTGTTGATCGACGCGGGCAATAGTCGCGTCAAGTGGGCGCTGGTGCAGCCGGACGGTACGCAGATCGCGACCGGCGCGCTCGCGCACGGCAGCGCTGACCAGCCTGACTGGTCGACGTTGCCGACGCCGGGCGGCGCATGGTTATCCAACGTGGCGGGCGAAAGCGTCGCGGCACGGATTGCCACCCTACTCGACGCTCACTGGCCGCAACTGCCGCGCACGACGATCCGCGCCTGCGCTCAACAATGCGGCGTGACCAATAGCTATACGACGCCGCATGCGCTCGGCAGCGATCGCTGGGCGGGTCTGATTGGAGCGCACGCTGCATTTCCCGGTGAGAATCTGCTCATTGCGACGTTCGGCACCGCGACCACGCTTGAAGCGTTGCGTGCGGACGGCAGCTTTGTCGGCGGTCTGATTGCGCCGGGTTGGACCTTGATGATGCGCTCGCTAGGCGAGCACACAGCGCAACTGCCGACACTCGACGCCCACTCAGCGCGCGGCTTGCTCGATGCGGACGCCCCGTCTCATCGCGAGCGCCGCGGCCCGTTCTTCGCGACAGATACGCCACGCTCGTTGTCGGCCGGATGCACGTTGGCGCAAGCCGGCCTGATCGAGCGCATGTGGCGTGACTTGCAGGACGAATGGCAGGTGCCGGTGCGCCTGGTGGTAAGCGGCGGCGCAGTGGACGAAGTGACAAGCGCGCTAAAAGTGCCGCATACTCGCCACGATTCGCTGGTGCTGTCGGGGCTTGCGCTGATTGCTGCCGAGCGCGCGATGGAACGCGACGTCTAAGCCGCGGCCTTCCGAATTACGGCGGGATGACAGCGGCTGAACTCATTAACGGGGAATACTAACGATGCTGCGCTGGCTGATCGCCATCTTGTTTCTTGCCAACATGCTGGCATTCGTCGCGATGCGCGGCGTATTCGGCCCCACGCCCACAGCCGGCGGCCGCGAGCCGAACCACCTGAACCGCCAGTTCCATGCGGAGTGGTTGAAGGTGCACCCCGTCACGGCAGCCGAAGCCGCCGACCAGGCAGTGGTAGGCGGTCCGGCGCCGACGGCGCCGATCGCGGCATCGGCGCTGCCGCAGTAAAGATCACCCTTGCGCGCGAACCTTCTTCAATAACGCGGTAGTCGAGCGCTCATGCTCGAACGGAATCGCCAAGGCCTTGCCGCCCCAACCCCGCACAATGGCCGACTCCGGCAAAACATCCATGTCGTAGTCGCCGCCTTTGACAAGCACATCCGGCCGCAGCGCCGAAATCAGCTCCACGGGCGTCTTCTCGCCAAAACAAACCACGTAATCGACGCTCTCCAGCGCCGCCAGCAAAGCCATCCGATCAGCCTCGTTATTGATCGGCCGGTCATCGCCTTTGCCTAGCATGCGCACGGAAGCATCGCTATTGACGCCGACAATCAGGCAAGCGCCGAGCGCTTTGGCGTCGGCCAGATACGTCACATGCCCGCGATGCAGGATGTCGAACACACCATTGGTAAATACAACCGGCGCGGACATCGAAGCGCGCAGCTTCACCAGCGCATCGCGCGTAAAAATCTTGCGTTCAAAAGTGGCGGCCATGACGGAGTCGCAAAGAAAAAAGAAGTGCCGCCACGATACACGCCGGACGGCATGAAGCAAAACGGCCCAGCAAGCTCACGCCTGCCGGGCCGTTCCTGAAACTTTAAAACCGCGAACCTGAACCCATCAAGCCGGCTGTTCAGCCGATTTCTGATCGGCCTGCAAGCGCAGGACGACTTCCTTGCGATAACGGTTCAATTCCTGCGCCGTGTTGAACGTGCGCTCGAACAGAATCGACAGGTTGTGCAGAATCCGCTCGACCACCTTCTTTTCCCAGCCGTCGTCAAAACGGATCTGCTCGTCGAGCCAGCGTTCGAGCCATTCCGGATCCGGCAGACGCGATTGAATCGTGTCGCGCGGGAACAGCGCCTGATTCACGTGCAGGTTGGTCGGATGCAGCGGCTTTTCCGTGCGGCGCGCCGATGCCATCAGGACGCCGATCTTGGCGAACGCGGCACGCGCGATGTCGCCGGTTTGCACCATCGCTTTCTTCATGTAGCGCAGGTACGCGCCGCCATGACGCGCTTCGTCGCGCGAAATGGTTTCGTAGATGGCCTTGATGACGGGCTCGGTGTGCCATTCGGCAGCACGGCGATACCAGTGGTTCAGGCGGATTTCGCCGCAGAAGTGCAGCATCAGCGTTTCGAGCGGCGGCGCCGGATCGAATTCGAAGCGCACGGCGTGCAGTTCTTCTTCGGTCGGACACATTTCCGGCTTGAAACGGCGCAGATATTCCATCAGCACCAGCGAATGCTTCTGTTCTTCGAAGAACCACACGCTCATGAATGCGGAGAAATCGCTGTCGTGATGGTTGTCACGCAGAAACATTTCCGTGGCGGGCAACGCCGACCATTCGGTGATCGCGTTCATCTTGATCGTCGCTGCCTGCTCGTCGGTCAATAGCGATGCATCGAACTTGTCCCAGGGAATGTCTTTCTCCATGTCCCATCGAACGGATTCGAGCGATTTATAAAGTTCCGGATAAAGCATGGTGTTCATAGTCCCACCCCTGTTCTGCGCATACTGTCTGTGTCTGTAACTACTACGTGTAGCACTTTTGCTTATGACGAACGAAACGCACCGTTTTGTGCACCGTTTATCGGCCAAGCATTCAATTTTACGCGGTAATCGGCCGCCTAGATGCACCGGGCAGCAAAGAAGTCCGGCGTTTGCGCGGCGCTATTAACCAGAAGTTACGCGCTGCGCGGCCAACCGTGGGTGAGGGATACCCTATGCCTGAGGTCGAGCCAGTCTGCGATGAATCCGCACCGTCCAGCCCTGCGCCGGTGGTACCGGCGGCGAATGGAGCATGGGCGGCCGGATTGGTTGTTTTCAGCGCACGCCCAAAAGCCCAATGAAGCTTACACAATGATAGCACGCTGACTTTACGGTTCCCGTGCCGTAGCAGACGCAATTCCCGCGCCTGATTGACTTCTCTCAATAAACGACCCGATTCACGGAGTGTGGCCGACGATCGGGGTCAAAACCATGACAGGCGGCGAATTCACTTCGTTGGCACTGCTGGTCGGCCGGGCTTTGCACTCTGTCGGCGCACAGGTCGCGCCGACCCGCTTCTTTCCTGCCGTCAAACAGCCTTTTTCGTCGCTCGCGGAGCGGCACTCGCACTGCCTGCGCGCTTCGCGGCCGTTGAAGTCGACGTCGTTGCCCGTTTCGTTGCCGGCCGTTTGGCTGCAGCTCCGGCGTCCGCTGCGGTACCCTCCGGCGCGTCAGCCGCTTCGCCTGCCGATGCCGAAGCGCTCGCCGCGCCTTCTGGCGAGTCCGTTGCCGAGCCGTCTGACGCGGCGGCCGTCGCACCTGGCTGCGTCATCGCAAACTGGGCGATCTGATTGAACTGCGATTGAAGCAGATTCCACCAGGCGGAGGCGTCGAACGGCGGTGTCACGTCGGCCTCGCCTTCTTCGGGCGCCGGCTCGGGCGCGGCCGATGGGCTTGCACTGGCAGAAGCCGAAGCGGCTTCCGGGTGCGGCCAGCCGGTCGGCGAGGGACTCGGCGCGGCAGCCGCGGAAGCCGGCTGCCCCATCGACGACTGCGCGAACGCACCAAACGCACGCAGCGTTGCAAGCGTGGCGCGTTGCACTTCGAGCGCCTGAATGGCGGACTGCAGCATGTTCAGATTCAGCTTGAGCCACTGCTCGACCGCACGCATATCGGTGATGCGCTTATCGAGTTCTTCGACGTTGGTGAGCGGTGCCATCATGTCGGACATCATCGACAGCGACGGCCCCAGGCTGCTGCCAGCCTGCGCGCCCGAAAACGCCGAGCCAAACGGCGAGAGACGCATCATGCCCCACATGCGTTCGAGCATTTCAGCGGGCGGAAAACCAGGAAAGCCGGGAAAGGGCGGCGTGGTGCCAGATGTATCGGTCATGCTTGTCGCCTCGCTGCATAAAGGGAAGGAAATAGCGCCGTCCCGCGCGCGTCTGATTCGATCATACCGCGCGTGGCGCTGCGAACCGCTCTTAGTTTGGGCTGCTGTTCGTCCCGCTCACGCTGCACCTCAAGGTGCCGACCGGCGGGGCTTTGCGCAATATGCGCCGACCTCCGGCTTCAGGAGCGCCCACCGCCCGATGCGCCACCGCCCGGCGTGTGCCGCGGCTGCCCACTCCACGGGTCCGCGCCGCCAAAATCCGGCGCGCGCCGCTCGCGCAGCGAGCTCACGCCTTCGCGCACATCCGGCCCGGCGAAGCCCATGAATTCCAGCGCCAGCGACGTATCGAACGCCGGCCCCGCCGAACGCAGCCAGTTGTTCAGCGCGTACTTGGTCCAACGAATCGCCGTTTGCGAGCCGTTGGCCAGTTTCTGCGCGACTTCGAATGCTTTGGGCCGCAGATCGTTTTCGTCGACGGCGAGCGACACGAGGCCGATCCGCTCGGCCTCCTCTCCGCTCACCGGCTCGCACAGCAGCAGGTAATACTTGGCCTTTGCCATGCCGCACAGAAGCGGCCAGACGATAGCCGCGTGATCACCGGCGGCCACGCCCAAACGCGTATGGCCGTCGATAATGCGCGCCGACTTCGTCGCGATCGAGATGTCTGCGAGCAGCCCGGCTACGAGCCCCGCGCCGACCGCCGGACCGTGCATTGCCGAAACGATCGGCTTGCTGCAATTGATCACGTTGTAGACCAGGTCGCGCGCCTCGCGCCACACGCGTGCGCGGACGTTGAAATCGGTCGCCATGTCTTCGACCAGTTGCAGGTCGCCACCGGCTGAAAAGCCCTTGCCCTCGCCGCGAATGATCGCGACACGCGTGTCGGGATCCCGATCGATATCGCGCCAGATTTCGGCGAGTTCGAAGTGCATCCGCGCATTAGCGGTGGCAAGGCCGCTCTTGTTCGCGCCCTCGCCGCTCATCACGACTTCGAGCACGCCATGCGGATGGCGGTGCAATTGCAGCGAGTGGTAGTGCGCGTAAAACGCGTCGTTACTGTGTGGTGCCTGAGACATGATGAGCAATCCGTCTATCGGTATGTCGGTTGAAACCGTCGCCCTAAGCTAAGGGCACATTCGCCATATTCCGCGCAAGACCCGCGCAAACCCAGCAAAATTTCAATGCGGTTGATAAACCCACTTCGCATTCTTGATTTCGACCATCACACGCGCCCGTTGATCGAGACCGAGGTGATCCGTGGCGCTCATGTTGACCACGCCGTTGGTGTCCGAAAGACCACGTGTCGCTTCCAGCGCATCGCGCAACGCACCGCGAAATTCCGGCGTGCCGGGCGCGGCTACCTTGAGCGCGATCGGCACCGCGTTGCTGAGCAGCATGCCGGCGTCCCACGTGTACGAGCCGAACGCCGACACGCTGCCCGGTCCGCGCAAGGCCTCGAAGCGCGCGATGTAGTCGAGCGCGAGACGTTTGGCCGGATGGTCCGCCGGCAATTGCGCGGCGACCAGCACTGGGCTCGCGGGCAGGAACGTGCCGTTGCAGTCGGCGCCGCACACCCGCAGGAAGTCGTTATTGCCGACGCCATGATTGTGATAGATCAGCCCTTTGTAGCCGCGCTCCCTGAGTGTCTTCGGCGGCAGCGCGGCGGGCGTGCCGGCCGCGCCGACCACCACCGCGTCCGGATGGGTCGCGAGAATCTTCAGGACCTGGCCGGTCACGCTCGGATCGGTGCGATTGAAGCGCTCGCTCGCCACCACGTCGATGTGATGCAGTTGCGCGAACTTCGCGACTTCGGTGTAGAAGGTTTCGCCGAGCGCGTCGGCCTGGCCGATGAACGCGATCGTTTTGACGCCGTGCGTACTGGCGTGCGCGGCAATCGCCGAGGCCATCATCGCGTCGGTCTGCGGGGTCTTGAATACCCAGTGGCGTTTCGCATCCACGGGTTCGATAATTTTCGCCGACGAGGCCAGCGAGATCATGGGTGTTTCACCGTCGGCAACCACGTCGATCATCGCGAGCGAATTCGGCGTGATCGACGAGCCGATGATCGCGTCGACGTGATTCTCGGAGATCAGTTTCTTGGTGTCCTGGACGGCCTGCGTGGTGTCGGACGCGTCGTCGAGCACGATGTATTCGACGCTCTGGCCGCCAATCTGTTTGGGCAGCAGTGTGGTGGTGTCGCGCGCGGGAATGCCGAGCGAAGCGGCCGGCCCGGTCAGCGACAGCACGAGGCCGATCTTCACCTGCGCGAGGGCGATGGCGGGCAGCGCGGCACACAGCGCGGCGGCAAGACGGGCAAGCCCGCGCCGTGATGTTGTTGCGCGCACGCTCGCTGTACGAGCGCCTTGGGTTCCTCGTTCGATGGTTTCAAATCGCCGCATGCCGTCTCCTCACCTCGGTTTTTCGTTTTGATGTCGCGCCGATGTGCTGCTTGTGTCCTGCTTAAGTCCTGCGCACGTGCTGTTTTGCGTCGGTTTCGCGATCAACGGACAGCCGCTATCCCGGGGCCGCCGCCGCGCCAGTCAGTGTAGCGGCGCGTCGTGACGGCGACATCGGGCGAAACCCTTTCGTAAGCGACGAAGCGCGTGCGGCGCGGTCCTGATGCCGCGGTCCGCACCAAACCGGCGCATCAATCCAGCGGCGCGATGCCCTGATCGATCGAACCGAAAATCGACTTGCCCGCTTCGTCGAACATCTCGATCTTCACGGTATCGCCGAACTTCATGAACTCGGTTTGCGGCGCGCCGTGCTCGATGGTCTCGAGGCAACGCTTCTCAGCGATACAGCAATAGCCGCGCTTCGCGTCCTTGTTCGACACCGTGCCCGAGCCGACAATCGCGCCGGCGCGCAGGTTGCGCGTTTTCGCCGCGTGCGAGATCAGTTGGCCGAAATGGAACACCATGTCGGTGCCGGCATCGGGCTGGCCGACCTTCTTGTTGTTCCAGTGGACGATCATCGGCCGGTGCAGGCGCCCTTCGCGCCAGCTCTCGCCGAGTTCATCGGGCGTCACCGCGACCGGCGCGAACGATGTGGCCGGCTTGCTCTGGAAAAAACCAAAGCCCTTCGCGAGTTCGGCGGGGATCAGATTGCGCAGCGAGACGTCGTTGACGAGCGTCACCAGACGTATGCTCCTGAGCGCCTGGTCAGGGGTGGCGCCCATCGGCACGTCGGTGGTGATCACGGCGACTTCCGCTTCGAAGTCGATACCGAACTCTTCAGAGGCGCACAGCACGTCGTCTTTCGGGCCGATAAAGTCGTCGCTGCCGCCCTGGTACATCAGCGGATCGGTCCAGAATTCCGGCGGCATTTCCGCGCCACGCGCGCGGCGCACCAGCTCCACATGATTCACGTACGACGAACCGTCGGCCCACTGGAACGCTCGCGGCAGCGGCGCCATGCATTCTTTGGCGTCGAACGGGAAGGTGTTGCGTGCGCGGCCCTGGTTGAGCCCGTCGTACAGGTCCTGCAATTGCGGCGCGTAGAAGGCCCAGTCATCGAGCACGCGCTGCATGGTGGGCGCGATCGCGTCGGCGACGGCCGCGGTGTGCAGGTCGCGGGACACGACGATCAGTTGACCGTCGCGCGTGCCGTCCTTCAGCGTGGCAAGTTTCATAGGGGAGTGAACCGTTAGTGACGATAGAGGGAATCTATTCTACGATGGTGAATCGGCGCGGCCCAAGCACCGTTGCGCCTAACGCCTCTCTCACTGTCTTTGAACGCGCTCGATGCGCCTCGCTCATGCCTCCAATTGCCCGCTCCGGCGCGATCCATACCGACACCGACTCCGCTGAACCGCCGGAACCACTCGACGCGCCCGAACCCGACGACGAAAGCGTCGAGACCGGCGAGGAAAAGCTGCGCTCCGGCATCCAGTCGATCGAGGTCGGCTTCAGATTGCTCGAGGTGCTGACCCACGAACCGCGCGCGATGATGCTGCGCGATCTGGCACAGCGCGCCGGCATGAGCCCGGCGAAAGCGCACCGCTATCTGGTGAGCTTCCTGCGCCTCGGCGTGGTGACGCAGGATCCGTTGTCGGGCCGCTACGAGCTGGGCGGCTTCGCGTTGCAATTGGGGCTCGCGCGGCTTGCCCGCGTCGACGGCGTGAAGCTCGCGCGCATTGCGCTCGCCGAACTGCGCGACCGGCTCGATCTGACGGTAGGCATCGCGGTGTGGGGCAATCAGGGGCCGACGATGGTCCACTGGATGGAATCGAGTCATCCGGCCAAGGCGTCGCTCAAGCTCGGCGACGTGATGCCGCTGCTCAGTTCCGCCACCGGCCTGCTGTTTGCCGCCTATCTGCCGTCGAGCAAGACCGCCGCGATGCTGGAGCGCGAACTGGCCGATTCGCGCCGCTCGTCGCACATTGGCGGGCCGCGCACGCGGGATGAGGTCGAGCGGGTGCTGGCGGAGGTGCGGCAGCACGAAGCAGCACGTGTGGAAGGCATGTTGCTGCCCACCATCCACGCGTTCTGCATGCCGGTCTTCGACTCGACCGGCGATCTTGCGCTGGGCCTGATCGCGCTCGGTCACGAAGGCGCGTTCGATATCCGCTGGGGCGGCGAGATCGATACGGCGCTGCGCGAATGTGCGCAAAAGCTGTCGTATGAGCTCGGGTATAGTGCGGCGCCACGCTGACGATTCGCCCATGTCCTCACCTTCTGCCACACGCCGCTCTGATCGCACGCCGCCCGTCGGGCCGCGCGCCGGTTTGCGGGTGGGGCGATGGCTTGCGGTTCTGCTGGCAGTGGCCGTCCTGCACTGGATTGCGGCGCAATGGGTCGAGCGCAACCGCGCGACGCTGAATCCATCAGACAACGAACATGTCCCCGTGCAGGTTGCACTGCTGACACCCGAGCGTATCGAACGCAAACCCGCTACCGACGCGCAGCAAGCGGCAACGCCGGCTCCGGCGCACAAGGCCGTCGCGAGCAAGCCGCGTGAACACGTGTTGACGGCGACGCAACCGGCAAAACAGGCACCCGCGGCCACGGCCGCATCGGATGCAGCGGCGAGCGCATCGGCTGCAGCGAGTCACCCCGATGCCACCGCCAATGCGGGCGCAACCGCCGCCGGCACGGCCAGCGCCCCCGCCGCTGCGAGCGCGCCTCAAGCTGCCGCGGGCGTGAAATTCTCCGTTCCGCCGTCCGGCGAACTGCAGTACGACACGTTCTACAACGGCGTGCGCAACCAGCCCGGCACCATCCACTGGACCAGCAACGCACAGAGCTACGAAATGGTCGTCTCCGTGCCCTTGCCGTTCGTCGGCACGTTCGTGTATTCGAGCCATGGCCGCATCGACGCATTCGGCCTCGCGCCGGATCAGTACATCGAAAAGCGCGGCCGTCGTCCGGAAGACGTGGCGATCTTCAATCGCACCGACAAAAAGATCGCCTTCACGCGTACGCCGGCCACGCTGCCGCTGCCCGACGGCGCGCAAGACCGTTTCAGCATGGTGATGCAACTCGCCAGCCTCGTGCGCGGCGACCCGGCCGCCTATAAGCCGGGCGTGACGCGGCAATTCTTCGTGATCGATAACAACAGCGGCGAGAACTGGCCAGTCGAGACGATCGGCGACGAAACCATCCGCACCGCACAGGGCTACCTCGAGACGCGCCACTTCAAACGCTTGCCTCGCCATGACGGCGATCTGCGCCGCATCGACGTTTGGCTCGCGCCGTCGCTTGGCTGGCTGCCCGCGCGAATCATGCAGACCGAGCCAAATGGCACGCAATTCGAACTGGTGTGGCGCGGCAAGCTCAATGCGGACGGCGTCGGCAGTCCGGTCAACAGCGTTGAAGGCACGAGTGGCACTGTCGGCACTAGCGGCACCGATAGCACCGGCAATACTTCGCCTGACAATTCGGCAAACCAATCACCCGCCAACGCACCCGTGATAACGCCCGAAACCAGCCCCTCGGTCGATTCGACCGGGCCCGGTAACGCGCCCGAAAAACCCTGAACCCGAGCAGGGTCTCGAACAGATCGCTGAAACTTCCGCGACGCGACTCACTCGCACGATGAACTGCAACCGTTCGCGCGGCCGCCACGTAGGTATAGTGAAGGCGGGAGAAGCGCGCAAACGGCTCTTTCCACTGCGTCCCCCTTCAAGGAGCCCGCATGCAAGTGAAAATCAACGGTATCGAGACGCGCTATGTCCTGAGCAATGAGGGCGGCGGCCCGTGGCTGACGTTCATTCATCAGCTCGGCGGCGATCTGTCTGTCTGGGACCAACTCGCCGGCTATTTCCGCGACAAGTACACCGTGTTGCGCTACGACCTGCGCGGCCACGGCAAGACCGCGGTATCGAGCGAACCGTTCAGCATCGCCGATCTGTCCCGCGATCTCGCCGCGCTGCTCGATGCGCTCGGCGCACCCACCACGCATCTTGTCGGCATGTCGATGGGCGGCATGATCGCGCAGCAATTCGCGCTGAACCACCCGTCGCGCGTCGACACGCTGACCGTCGCCGACACCACGAGCGGTACGCCGCCCGAAGGCCGCGCGATATGGGATCAACGCGCGGCGGCGGTGCGCACGGACGGCATGGCATCACTGGTACCCGCGACATTGAGCCGCTGGCTGACGCCCGATTTCCAGGCAGCGCATCCCGAAGCAGTCGAGCAGATTCGCGACGTGCTGAGCCATACGTTGCCAGAAGGCTACGCCATGGCGTGCGAAGCCCTGCGCGATTTCGATCTACGCGGTAAGCTGGGAACAATTCGTTGCCCGACGTTGGCCGTGGGAGGCCGCCACGACACGGGCACGCCACCTGCTGCTACGCAGGCAATAGCAGACGCCATCCAAGGCGCCCAGTTCGAACTACTCGAGGCCGCTCATCTCGCGCCCATCGAGCAATCTCACCGTTTTGCTGCACTGCTTGAAACGTTTCTTGGAAAGCCGGTCTAACCGGTAGGTTCGGAACTTTACAAGCGTCAATCCGGACCCACCCCTTGAATTCCACACCACAAGCTCCACCTATGGCGCAGGAATGGCCAGGAGCCAACGGAAATAAGGAGTGTCGCCATGCAAATGATCTATAACAGCCCCAACTATTGTGTCGTCGAGTTTCCGCCGCAGGAAGGCCCGCTGGCCATGAAATCAGGCGGCTACGAGATCGTCGACAAGAACATGCAGCGCGAAATCTACATTGACGGTGCAATGGCAGCGCGTTTCCGCGAGCATGTGCAAAAGCTGATCGAAGAGGAACCGTCGCTGGATGAGGTAGACGAATTCCTCGGGCAATTCGACAGCCTGATGCATCAACCCGTGATTCTTCACTAACTGAAGGGTTTAACGTAACGGTTTGGCGACATATATCGACCGCGCCGACCGGCTTAGCCGGCGGCCTTTATAAGGCGGTCAGCAGAAGTAACACGGCCCAGCAGGCTTTCACCTGACTGGGCCGTTTTGTTTCCACTGCAGTTTCCACTGTCATTTCCGCTGTTTGTTTCCGCTGCGGCCACAGCCCCGGCCACCGTTGGGGCGGCACGCGCATCCGCCTGTCGGGCGCGCGTCCGGCGGGACCGCCCCACAGCGGCTACAATGACAGGTTTCCCGAAAAAGCCGGCGCAAGCCCTCGTCCGCCATGAACCAGCCTGCTCAATCCGCCACGCCAGTCCGTCCCGACGCCGCCTACACACGCGGCACGGCGCTGCCCGCGCTGCTCAAGTCACGTATCCTGATTCTTGATGGCGCAATGGGCACGATGATCCAGCGCTACAAGCTCGACGAAGCCCGCTATCGTGGCGAGCGCTTCAAGGACTACGGTCGCGACATCAAGGGCAACAACGAGTTGCTGTCGATCACGCAGCCGCAGATCATCGGCGAAATTCACGAGCAATACCTCGCGGCGGGTGCGGATATCATCGAAACCAACACGTTCGGTGCGACCACGGTTGCGCAGGCCGACTACGGAATGGAAGACCTCGCCATCGAGATGAATCTCGAATCGGCGAAGCTGGCGCGCGCCGCCTGCGACAAATACTCGACGCCCGACAAGCCGCGCTTCGTCGCCGGCGCGATCGGACCGACGCCGAAAACAGCAAGCATTTCCCCTGACGTGAACGATCCGGGCGCACGCAACGTGACGTTCGACGAACTGCGCGCGGCGTACTATCAGCAGGCGAAGGCATTGCTCGACGGCGGCTGCGACCTGTTCCTCGTCGAAACGATCTTCGACACGCTCAATGCCAAGGCTGCACTGTTCGCGCTGGACGAGCTGTTCGAAGACACCGGCGAGCGCCTGCCGATCATGATTTCGGGCACCGTCACTGATGCATCGGGCCGGATTCTCTCGGGACAAACCGTCGAGGCCTTCTGGAACTCGCTGCGTCACGCCAAGCCGCTCACCTTTGGTTTGAACTGCGCGCTGGGCGCGGCGCTGATGCGCCCGTACATCGCCGAACTGGCGAAACTGTGCGACACCTATGTGTCGTGCTATCCGAACGCCGGTTTGCCGAATCCGATGAGCGACACGGGCTTTGACGAATTGCCGGCGGATACGTCGGGATTGCTGAAGGAGTTCGCGCAGGCCGGCCTCGTGAACATCGCCGGCGGCTGCTGCGGCACGACGCCGGAGCATATTGCGGCGATTGCCAAAGCGCTGGCTGAAGTGAAGCCGCGCCAATGGCCGACGCAATACCGCGACGCAGCCTGAGTGCGGCGGCTCGATCCTGATCCGCCACTCTTCCGCTATCGAACCCGACGCACGTAATCGTACGTAATCGCACGTAAAACGCACGCAACCGAACCGCACCTACGCCATGACCGATCACACCATGCGCCTTTCCGGCCTCGAGCCGTTCAACGTCACGTCCGGGACGCTCTTCATCAACGTCGGTGAACGCACCAACGTGACCGGCTCGAAGGCGTTCGCGCGAATGATCCTGAACGACCAGTTCGACGACGCGATCGCGGTCGCGCGGCAGCAGGTCGAAAACGGCGCGCAGATCATCGACGTCAACATGGACGAGGCGATGCTCGATTCGAAAGCGGCGATGGTCCGCTTCATGAATCTGATCGCGTCGGAACCGGACATCGCGCGCGTGCCGATCATGATCGACTCGTCGAAGTGGGACGTGATCGAAGCGGGCCTGAAGTGCGTGCAAGGCAAGGCAATCGTCAATTCGATCTCGCTGAAGGAAGGCGAAGAAGCGTTCCGCCATCATGCGAACCTGATTCGCCGTTACGGCGCGGCCGCGGTCGTGATGGCCTTCGACGAGCAAGGCCAGGCCGATACCTTCGAACGCAAGACGCAGATCTGCAAGCGCTCATACGATTTTCTCGTGAACGAAGTCGGCTTCCCGCCGGAAGACATCATCTTCGATCCGAACATCTTCGCGATTGCAACCGGCATCGAAGAGCACAACAACTACGCGGTCGACTTCATCAACGCGACGCGCTGGATCAAGAAAAACCTGCCGTACGCGAAGATCAGCGGCGGCGTGTCGAACGTGTCATTCTCGTTCCGCGGCAACGATCCGGTGCGCGAGGCGATCCACACCGTGTTCCTCTATCACGCGATTCAGGCGGGGATGGACATGGGCATCGTCAACGCGGGTCAGCTCGGCGTGTATGCCGACCTCGACCCGGAGTTGCGCGAGCGTGTTGAAGACGTCGTGCTGAACCGCCGTGAAGACGGCACCGATCGTCTGCTGGAAATCGCCGACAAGTTCAAGACCGGCGCCGCGAAGAAAGAAGAGAACCTCGAATGGCGTAATCAGCCCGTCGAGAAGCGTCTGTCGCATGCGCTGGTGCACGGCATCACCAACTTCATCGTCGAAGATACCGAGGAAGTCCGCGCAAAGATCGCCGCAGCCGGCGGCCGGCCGATCAACGTGATCGAAGGCCCGCTGATGGACGGCATGAACATCGTCGGCGACCTGTTCGGCCAGGGCAAGATGTTCCTGCCGCAGGTCGTGAAGTCGGCGCGCGTGATGAAGCAGGCGGTCGCGCATCTGATCCCGTACATCGAAGAAGAAAAGAAGCTGATGGCCGAAGCCGGCGCCGACGTGCGCGCGAAGGGCAAGATCGTCATCGCCACCGTCAAGGGCGACGTGCACGACATCGGCAAGAACATCGTCTCGGTGGTGCTTCAGTGCAATAACTTCGAAGTGGTCAACATGGGCGTGATGGTGTCGTGCAACGACATTCTCGCCAAAGCGAAAGTCGAAGGCGCGGACATCATCGGCTTGTCCGGTCTGATTACGCCTAGCCTCGAAGAGATGGCCTATGTCGCTTCGGAAATGCAGCGCGACGACTACTTCCGCGTGAAGAAGATCCCGCTCCTGATCGGCGGCGCAACCACCTCGCGCGTGCACACCGCAGTCAAGATCGCACCGCATTACGAAGGCCCGGTGGTTTATGTGCCGGACGCGTCGCGCTCGGTCTCCGTGGCGTCGAGCCTGCTGTCCGATGAAGGCGCAGCGAAGTACGTCGACGACCTCAAAGCCGACTACGACCGCATCCGCGATCAGCACGCCAACAAGAAAGCCCTGCCCATGGTCACGCTCGCCGAAGCCCGCGCGAACAAGACCAAGGTCGATTGGGCCAGCTACCAGCCGGTCAAGCCGAAGTTCATCGGCCGCCGCGTGTTCAAGAACTACGATCTGAACGAGCTGGCGAACTACATCGACTGGGGTCCGTTCTTCCAGACCTGGGACCTGGCCGGCCCGTACCCGGCGATCCTGAATGACGAGATCGTCGGTGAATCGGCCCGCCGCGTGTTCTCGGACGGCAAGTCGATGCTCGCGCGCCTGATCCAGGGCCGCTGGCTGCAGGCCAACGGCGTGATCGCGCTGCTGCCGGCCAACACGGTGAACGACGACGACATCGAGATCTATACGGACGAATCGCGCTCCGAAGTGGCGCTCACGTGGCGCAACCTGCGCCAGCAAAGCGTGCGGCCGGTGGTGGATGGCGTGATGCGGCCGAACCGGTCGCTCGCCGACTTCATCGCGCCGAAGGATTCGGGCGTGGCCGACTACATCGGCATGTTTGCGGTCACGGCGGGTCTGGGCGTCGACGTGAAGGAAAAGCAGTTCGAAAAGGATCTCGACGACTACAGCGCGATCATGCTGAAGGCGCTCGCCGACCGCTTCGCTGAAGCCTTCGCTGAAGGACTGCATGCCCGCGTGCGGCGCGACCTGTGGGGCTACGCGAACGCCGAAACCCTCTCCAACGAAGACCTGATCGCTGAAAAGTACCACGGTATCCGCCCGGCGCCGGGCTATCCGGCCTGCCCGGACCACCTCGTGAAACGCGACATGTTCGACGTGCTGCAAGCCACTGAAATCGGCATGAGCGTGACCGAGTCTCTGGCCATGCTGCCGGCGGCCAGCGTTTCCGGCTTCTACCTGGCGCACCCGGACAGCACCTATTTCTCGGTCGGCAAGATCGGCCAGGACCAGTTGGAAGACTACGCAAAACGCATGTCGTTGTCGAAAACAGACGCTGAGCGAGCCTTGGCGCCTTTGCTGTAAGCCATGCGGGGCGGGAAACCTACTATATCGGGCGCGCTAGGCTGAATATTTGCGGCAGTGCAATTTTCGGCTTTGTAGACTGAAACGGCATCACCCCGCCAGACGCGGCCAAAACGCGTCGGCTTATCAAATTGCAATCGTCAACGGAGAAAATCGTATGAAGAAGCTGACGCTGTTATTGACTGCTGTTTCGCTCGCCGCAAGCGCCTCGGTGGCGCTGGCCCAGCCCGCCGCTCCGGCCGGCTCCAGCGCGGTCAGTTCGTATTCGCCGCCCACTGAGAAGCACGTCAAGAAGCCCAAGAAGCAGAAAGCCAAGAAGGGTGCGTCGGCACCGATGGCCGCTCCGGCGGACGCCGCCAGCCAGTAAGCAGGTTCGGCAGACGGGCCGTCAAGACCCGTGAAAGACAAAGAGCCCGCGAATGCGGGCTCTTTTCATTGACACGTCACGACCAGCACCGCGAGACGCGGCGAACGCCTCCACCGGCGGACCGCCGCGGGATCAGAGACCCCAGACGATATCCGCGTTTTCCTTCTGCGCGGCGCGCAGCATGTCGAGAAACGGATACGCGCGCTGGGCGAGTCCCGGCGGGATCTCATGATGCTCGTGGCCGTCTTCGCCTTCGTGAAAATGGCCGTCGTGCTCGGCACGTTCCTGTTTGTCGACGCTGATCGCCGATTCAAGTTTCGTGATCGCGACGCTCAGTTCGTCGTGGGTGATGACACCACGCTCACCCAGGCGCTTGCCGACGATGCCGACCAGGTATTGAGCGAGATTTTCTAGCATCATCACGTCCGGCGCGGCGCGACATTTGAAAGTAATCAGCATGACTGTTCCCTTTTTCGTTATGTTGGATTGACGCGCGAACGGCTTGTAAGCCGGCCGTCGGCGCGCGTTACGTTGACACGCCGATCAGGCACGGCGGCCACGGCCCTTGGTGGGCATCTCATTGAACATATTAGCACCTGCTAAAATCCGTCTGGACGGAAAAGCGCGCCGCAATGCGCCGCGCGCGGCATAGTGAAGGTGGCGTGGCTGGGCCGGTTGGCCGCAACCCCGCCTGCTGCCGCACCGGGCCGCTGCAGCAAGCGTCCTGGTCTCGCGCCGCGCACCGCGCTAGACGCGTTGCACGCCACGTGCCTGATGACGCCCCGAAGTGCCCGGCGCGTCCCGGCCGGTGCATTGCCGCTTTCCACGCTTCTGACGAATCGGCTGCGCCTCGCGCGCGGCCGCCGCTTCTTCCGCATCACCGGATTGCCTCACTGGACTCGCAACAAGCATGCTGCCTGCACATAAACATACCCTCGAAACACTGCTCGCCGACACGGTGAAGCAGGTTGCTGACGCAACCCAAGGCGCGAGCGAAGCCGCCTTCGTGTCGCCCACGATCACGCTGGAGCGTCCCAAGGTCGCCGCGCACGGCGACGTCGCCTGCAATGTGGCGATGCAACTCGCCAAACCGCTGCGCGCCAACCCGCGCCAGTTGGCGCAACAGATCGTCGACGCGCTGCTCGCGCAACCGCAAGCCAAGGGTCTCGTGGAAGCCGCCGAAGTAGCCGGCCCCGGCTTCATCAACCTGCGCCTCGCGGCCGCCGCCAAGCAGGCGGTCATCGCCGCCGTGTTCGCCGAAAAGGACGCCTTTGGCCGTTCGCAGCGCGAAGCCGGCAAGCATGTGCTGATCGAATTCGTCTCGGCCAACCCGACCGGCCCGCTGCACGTCGGCCACGGCCGCCAGGCCGCGCTCGGCGACGCGCTCTCGAGCGTGCTGGCCTCGCAAGGCTGGGACGTGCACCGCGAGTTCTATTACAACGACGCCGGCGTGCAGATCCAGACGCTCGCCCTGTCGACCCAGGCCCGCGCCCGCGGCCTCGCCCCAGGCGACCAAGGCTGGCCGGCCTCGGCGTACAACGGCGAGTACATCGCCGACATCGCCAAAGACTATCTGAACGGCGTCACGGTTGCCGCGAGCGACGGCGAACCCGTCACGGGCGCGGCCGACGTCGACGACCTCGAAGCGATCCGCCGCTTCGCGGTCGCCTACCTGCGCCGCGAGCAGGACATGGACTTGCAGGCCTTCGGCGTCAAGTTCGACGAGTACTACCTCGAGTCGTCGCTGTACAAGGAAGGCCGGGTCGAGAAGACCGTCGCGGCGCTGATCGCCGCCGGCAAAACCTACGAACAGGAAGGCGCGCTGTGGCTGCGCACCACCGACGACGGTGACGACAAAGACCGCGTGATGCGCAAGACCGACGGCACCTACACGTACTTCGTGCCGGACGTCGCCTACCACGTCGCCAAGTGGGAACGCGGCTTCACCAAGGTCATCAACATTCAGGGCTCGGACCACCACGGCACGATCGCGCGCGTGCGCGCCGGCCTGCAAGGTCTCGGCATCGGCATTCCGAAGGGCTATCCCGACTACATCCTGCACAAGATGGTCACGGTGATGCGCAACGGCGAAGAGGTGAAAATCTCGAAACGCGCCGGCAGCTATGTGACCGTGCGCGACCTGATCGAATGGTCGGGCGGCGCGACGCCGGGCTCGGAAGCCGCCGTCGACCTGATCGACGAAGAGACGATTCGCCGCGGCCGCGACGCCGTGCGCTTCTTCCTGATTTCGCGCAAGGCGGATACGGAATTCGTGTTCGACATCGACCTGGCCTTGAAACAAAACGACGAAAATCCGGTGCACTACGTGCAGTATGCGCATGCGCGGATCTGCTCGGTCATCGCGGAATGCAAGGCGCGCTACAGCACGGACGAAAGCACGCTGGCCACGGTGGACGTGTCGCCGCTCACCAGCGAACGCGCCATGGCCCTGCTGAACAAGCTCGCCGAGTTCCCGGACATGCTGGAGCACGCCGCCGGCGAACTCGCGCCGCACGCGGTCGCGTTCTATCTGCGCGACCTCGCCGGGGAATTCCACTCGTTCTACAATGACAGAGCCGAACGCGTGCTGGTCGACGACGCTGCCGAGCGCAACGCACGCGTCGCGCTGCTTGCGGCCACACGTCAGGTGCTGGCCAACGGTCTCGCGACGATCGGCGTCTCCGCTCCCGTCAAGATGTAAGTCCTCCGGCGCAACATGCATGCGGCCGTCGTTATAATCGACGGCCGTTCCAGGATTCTTTTTGCAGGTGATTCATACGATGGCAAAACCACGCCGCACAACAAAGCAATCGCAATCGAAACAAACCGGGGGGACTTTTCTCGGCATCGTGCTGGGCCTGATCGTCGGTCTCGCGATCGCGGTAGTGGTGGCGCTGTATATCACCCGTGCGCCTACGCCGTTCGTCTCGAAGGTCGCGCCGCCCGCGGCGCCCGACACCGGCGCGAGCCAGGCGCAGCAATACGACCCGAACCGTCCGCTGCAAGGCAAGACGCCGGGTCAGCCGGTGCCGCAAGCCGCGCAGCCGGCGCCGCCAAACACCGCGCCGGGCCAGACCAACGCGCAAACGCAGTCGGGCATGCTGGAAGAACCGCAGATCGTCGAAGTACCGCCGTCGAACGGTAATGCGAACGGCACGGCAGTCGCACCAAAGCCCGCGCAGGATAACGGCAACGGCACGGCCAGCGGACCGGTGAAAAAGCCGCAAGGCGCAAGCGCACCGGCCGCCACCGCGGCAGGCTCCGCGCCGAAGGGTACGTCGCCCACCACGGCTGCCAACGCCAAGCCGGGTTCGGGCGCGGCGCCGACAGCGGGTGACGCGAACACGGGCTATTTCCTGCAAGTGGGCGCCTACAAGACCTCGGCCGATGCCGAGCAGCAGCGTGCGCGTCTCGCCTTCCAGGGCTTCGAATCGAAGGTCACGCAGCGCGATGCGGGCGGCGTGACGTACTACCGTGTGCGTATCGGCCCGTTTTCGAAGTTCGAGGACATGAATTCGAGCCGTCAGCGTCTGTCCGACGCGGGCGTGGATACAGCCGTGATCCGCTTTACGAAGCAATAAGCAAACAATAAACAAACGGTGATTTGCCGGAACGCGCCGCCGCCGAACTATTGGCGTGCGGTGCGGGTCACAAGCACAACCGGCAAACACAACGGACGACCAGAGCGTCTAACGCCGACATTGAAAACGGTGACGGGCATTTGCGTGGCGCCACCGCTTTACCGCCTACTTGGGTCAACACAACATGAAAAAACTGCTGAGCATTCTGTTCCTCTCGCTGGGCCTGGTTGCCGCCACGGCGCATGCATCGCCGACCGCACCGGTTTCCGGCAAGGACTACACCGTGCTGTCCACGCCGCAACCTACGGACGTGCCGGCCGGCAAGATCGAAGTCACCGAATTCTTCTGGTACGGCTGCCCGCACTGCAACGAATTCAACCCGTTCCTCGAAGCGTGGGTGAAGAAGCAAGGTCCGGACGTGGTGTTCAAGCGCGTGCCGGTCGCCTTCCGCGACGACTTCATTCCGCACTCGAAGATGTACCACGCGCTCGACGCACTCGGCCTCGCCACGCAACTCACGCCGAAGGTCTTCAATGAAATCCACGTCAACAAGAACTACCTGCTGACGCCGGAAGACCAAGCCAAGTTCCTCGCGAAGAACGGCGTCGATCCGAAGAAGTACATGGACGCGTACAACTCGTTCTCGACGCAAAGCGCGCTGCAAAAAGACAAGAAGTTGATGGAAGACTACAAGATCGACGGCGTGCCGACGCTGGCCGTGCAGGGCAAGTATGAAACCGGTCCGGCTGCGACCAACAGCCTGCCGGGTACGACCCAGGTACTCGACTACCTGGTGCAGCAGATCCGCGCCAAGAAGATGTAAAGCCGAGGCGCCGGAATGATTTCCCCCCTGAAGGTTTTCATTACCGGCGCCTCGAGTGGCATCGGCCTCGCGCTTGCCACCGAATATGCGCGGCGCGGCGCGATTCTCGGCCTGGTTGCCCGCCGCGGCGACGCGCTCGCCGCCTTCCAGCAGTCCCATCCGCAGAATTCCATCTCCACCTATTCCGTCGACGTCCGCGACGCCGAGGCGCTCGCCGAAGCGGCCGCGCAGTTCATCGCGCAGCACGGATTGCCTGACGTCGTGATCGCCAATGCCGGCATCAGCCGCGGAGCGGTCACCGGGCACGGCGATCTGCGCACGTTCCGCGAAGTGATGGATATCAACTATTTCGGCATGGTCGCCACCTTCGAGCCGTTCGCCGCCGCGATGGTCGCGGCGAAGAAAGGCACGCTGGTCGGGATCGCCAGCGTCGCCAGTGTGCGGGGCTTGCCGGGGTCAGGCGCGTACAGCGCGTCGAAGTCGGCTGCGCTCAAGTATCTGGAAGCGTTGCGCGTCGAAATGCGCCCGCTCGGCGTCGGCGTGGTCACGATCGCCCCCGGGTATATCCGCACGCCGATGACCGAGCACAATCCGTACACCATGCCGTTCCTGATGGACGCCGACCGCTTCGCGGTGAAGGTCGCCGGGGCGGTCGAGCGTCAAACCGCGTTTGCCGTGTTCCCATGGCAGATGCGCATCGTGGCGATGCTGCTGCACGTGCTGCCGCGCTGGCTCTACGACCGCGCCTTCGAACGCGCGCCGCGCAAACCGCGCGCCGCCACCGAGTAAGTCATGCAGCCTCGTGCGGTCGATGCAGCCGGCGTCGCGCACGAAATGGGGGGCGTCGGTACGCGGGGTGCCGCTACCCGCATCGTCTCGCTGGTGCCGAGCATCACCGAATTGCTGTTCGCTCTGGGGCTCGACAGGCAGATTGTCGGGCGCACCGGTTTTTGCGTGCATCCCCGCGACAAGGTGCGGCAGGTGCGCAAGGTCGGCGGCACCAAGGCCGTGAATGTCGACGCAATTCGTGCATTGCGGCCCACCCATCTGATCGTCAATATCGACGAAAACGAGCGCGATACCGTCGAGCAATTGCGCACGTTCGTGCCGCATATCGTCGTGACCCATCCGCAGACACCGCAGGACAATCTCTCGCTGTACGCGTTGCTGGGCGCGATCTTCGACCGCGAGCAAGAAGCGCAACGCCTGAACGAGGCGCTCGAAATACGTCTGCATGAGGCCGCCGCACAGGTGTTTCCCAGGCAAAACGTGTTGTATCTGATCTGGCGCGAGCCATGGATGACGGTGGCACGCGATACCTATATCGCCGCGATGCTGAGGCTCGTGAACTGGCAGACGCTGCCTGACGCGGAAGGCGGCGCGGCAGGCGCAGCGCGTTATCCCGCGCTCGACTTTGACCACGCGCCGTGGCTTGCCGACGTCGATCGCATACTGCTCTCCAGCGAGCCCTATCGCTTCACACAAGCACATTGCGACGCGCTGAAGCGTGACCCGCGTCTGGCCGGCAAGCACATTGAGCTGATCGATGGGGAGATGGTGTCGTGGTACGGCGTGCGCGCCATCGAAGGCATTGGCTATCTGTTGCAGCGCGCGGCTGCGTCATGAGCGACAACACGCTCAACCCATATGGATATGCGGATTAAATTGTTGTCGCCGCAACCACCCTTCGATAAGCTTTCGCGAAGGCGAGGACGTGCATGTAGCGCAGCAGCCAAACCATGCGCCAGCGCCGGAAACGTATCACAATAAAGACGACGGCCAGACCGGTCGCCACCCGTCAACGGAACATAACCACACAACCAGACGCACTGCCTGACTGCGCTTGTTATGGGAGATCCTATGCGCTTCAAACTGCTCGCAGCCGCCGTACTGTTCACGGCACCCGCGCTCGTGCTCGCCAAACCGCTGACCGTCTGTACCGAGTCGAGCCCCGACGGCTTCGATGTCGTGCAGTTCAATTCGCTCGTCACGACCAATGCGTCGGCCGACGTGATCTTCAATTCGCTGGTCTCGTACGACGAGGCCGCGAAGAAAGTCGTGCCCGCGCTGGCCGACAAGTGGGACGTGAGCGCCGACGGCCTCACCTACACGTTCCATCTGCGCCCGAACGTGCAGTTCCAGACCACCGACTACTTCAAGCCCACCCGCGCGCTGAATGCCGACGACGTCGTTTTCACGTTCGACCGCATGCTCAACGACAGCAATCCATGGCACAAGGTGGCGGGCGCGAGCGGTTTCCCGCACGCGCAATCGATGGGCTTGCCGAAGCTCATCAAGTCGATCAGCAAGGTCGACGACAACACCGTCAAGTTCGAACTGAACGCACCGGACGCAACCTTCGTTTCGATCCTGACGATGGGTTTCGCTTCGATCTATTCGGCTGAATACGCCGACCAGCTACTCAAGGCCGGCAAACAGGTCGACCTGAATGCGAAACCGATCGGCACCGGTCCGTTCGAATTGAAGAGCTACACGAAGGACGCCGTGATCCGCTACGACGTGAACCCGACGTACTGGGGCGCGAAACCGAAGATCGACCGTCTGATCTACGCGATCACGCCGGACGCCACGGTGCGCGCGCAAAAGGTGAAGGCCGGCGAATGCCAGATCGCGCTGTCGCCGAAGCCGCAGGATCTCGCCGAAGCGAAGGAGGATAAGTCGCTCGCCATCGTGCAGACGCCGGCCTTCATGACAGCCTTCGTCGCCCTGAACACGCAGAAGAAGCCGCTCGACAATCAGAAGGTGCGCGCGGCCCTGAACATGGCGTTCGACCGCACCACCTATCTGAAAGCGATCTTCGACAACACCGCGACGCCGGCCGTCAATCCGTATCCGCCGAACACGTGGAGCTATGACAAGGGCGTGAAAGCGTGGCCGTACGATCCGGTGAAGGCGAAGAAACTACTCGCGGACGCGGGCTATCCGAACGGTTTCGAAACGACGATCTGGGTGCGTCCGAACGGCAGCGTGCTGAACCCGAACCCGAAGGCCGGCGCCGAACTGCTGCAAGCCGACTTCGCCAAGATCGGCGTGAAGGCGGATGTGAAGGTGATCGAATGGGGCGAGCTGATCAAACAGGCCAAACAAGGCCAGCATGACACGCTGTTCATGGGCTGGGCCGGCGATAACGGCGATCCGGACAACTATCTGTCACCGCTCTTCAGTTGCAATGCGGTGAAGTCGGGGATCAATTTCGCGCGCTTCTGCGATCAGGATCTGGACAAGCTGATTGCGGACGGCAAGACCACGCCCGATCAGGCCAAACGCGCGAAAGCGTATGAACAGGCGCAGCAGATCATCCACGATCAGGCACTGTGGATTCCGCTGGGTTATCCGACCGCAGCGGCCATCACGCGTACGAACGTGAGCGGCTATCACGTGAGTCCGTTCGGACGGCAGAACTTTGGGACGGTAGCGGTGCAGTAAGACTCTGCCTCGCCACTTAAAAAAAAGCCCGGTTGCTTTTCGCAACCGGGCTTTTTTTATCGACTTATCAACCTGTCGACGCGATCACGCCGAAAACCGGATCACCCCATCCGCATCCTGCGTGCGCTTCAACTCGCCGGCCAGCCACAGCAGATGCAAGTGCGCCAACGCCTCGCCCATCGCGAACGTCATCTGATGGATGTCGAGTTGGCGCTTGAACATCAGCGGCACGATATCCGCAGCGCTCTGCGGCTTCTCCGCACAGGCCTCGCGCACTTCAGCCAGACGCGCGTCATGATGCTCGCGCAGTTGCTTGATACGCGTACGCACACCGCGAAACGGCTTGCCATGCGACGGCAGCACGAGCGTGTCTTCAGGCATCGTCTCGTAGCGGCCGAGCGATTCCAGATACAGCGCGAGCGGCGTGCTTTCGGGCTCCATGTCGAACACCGAGACGTTGGTCGAAATACGTGGCAGCACCATGTCGCCGGAGATCAGCGTGCCCGTCTCTTCGCAATGCAACGCGCAGTGTTCCGGCGAATGGCCGAAGCCCGTTACCACGCGCCACGTTTTGCCACCGATCTTCACGCCATCGGCTTCGCGCAGGCGGCGGTACTGCCCAGGAATCGCTGGCACGAGGCTCGAGTAGTAGCTCGTGCGATTGCGCAGTTTCTCGAGCGACGTCTCGTCGTTCAAGCCGTGACGTGCGAAGTGGCGCGCTGCGCCCTCGCCGCCCGCATTCGAACCGTCACCCGCCGCCATTACACGGGCTTGCATGTATTCGCCGAGCGTCATCCACAAACGCACATTCCAGCGCTTCTTGTCGCCGCCGCTGCAGATCCAGTGCGCGAGGCCAATGTGGTCCGGATGGCAATGCGTGACGATCACGCGCAGCACCGGCAGGCCGTCGAGCACCGAGTCGAACACTTTCTCCCAGTTCTCCTTGATCGTGTCCGACGTAATACCGCAGTCGACTACCGTCCAGCCTTCTTGACCGTCGATCTCATCGCGTAGCAGCCACAAATTGATGTGGTCGAGTGCGAACGGCAGCGGCATGCGCAGCCAGAACACGCCGGGCGCGACTTCCATCGTCTGGCCCGCTTCGGGCAAGGTGTCCTTGAACGGGTAGTCGAGTTGATGTTCGAGTGCATTCATTGTGGTTGTCTTCCTCCGTCGGCCATCCGGCATGGCGAGGTATGCGATGCCGGACGGCGTGGTTGCGGCCCGGCCGGGACATGCCGGTGCCGTATTGCGCCGTAGTTGCGTTTCGATCAAGTTGACGATAACGTAAACGTCGATTCTATCGTTCAATCCGATTTTCTGCCCGGCTACGGGATGCCCCGATGAACACGCAATACACGATCACCGAGCTCGCGCGGGAATTCGACGTCACGCCGCGGGCGATCCGCTTCTACGAAGACCAGGGTTTACTCTCGCCCAGCCGTGAGGGATCGAGCGGCTTGCGGCGCGTCTATTCGGGCCGCGACCGAACCCGTCTGAAGCTCACGCTGCGCGGCAAACGGCTCGGCTTCACGCTGTCGGAGATCCGCGATCTGCTCGACGTCTACGAGTCGCCGACCGACACCGTGCCGCAATTGCAGGCCTTCCTTGCCACGGTGGCGCGCCATCGCGACGTGCTCGAACGTCAACTGGAAGATCTGAACGCCACACTCGAAGACCTCGCGCAGTACGAAACCCAGGCGCGCGCGCTGCTGGAAGGCGGTTCACGCGAGACCAGGTCCGCCTGAGCGGAGAACGGCGCGACGCGCCGCGGGTGCACCCGGACGATACAATCACGGGTGTCTTCATGACATGGGACGAATGCACGGCCGACATGAATCACTTTCCCAAACTGCTGTCGTCACAGATCGGCTTTGACGTCGCCCAGACGATGCTCGAAGGATTCGATCGGCACTACCGCATCTTCCGTGACGCCGCGATCCATGCCAAAACGCTCTTCGAAACCGCCGACTGGCATGGCCTGCAAACGCTGGCGCGCGAGCGCATCACCTCGTATGACGATCGCGTCGAGGAATGCGTCGAACTGCTCGAAGACGAATACGACGCCGAGAATATCGACGACGAAGTGTGGCAGCAGATCAAGCTCCACTACATCGGCCTCCTGACCACGCACCGCCAGCCCGAGTGCGCGGAGACGTTCTTCAATTCGGTGTGCTGCAAGATCCTGCACCGTTCGTATTTCAACAACGACTTCATTTTCGTGCGCCCGGCGATCTCGACCGAATACATCGAGAACGACGAACCGGCGGCGAAGCCGACCTATCGTGCGTATTACCCCGGCAAGGACGGTCTTGCCGCGACGCTCGAGCGCATCGTCACGAACTTCCAGCTCGAGCCGCCATTCGAAGACCTGACGCGCGACGTCGGATGCGTCATGCAGGCGATACACGACGCGTTCGGCGTGTTCGACGAAGCGCCCAACTTCCAGATTCACGTGCTTTCGTCGCTGTTCTATCGGAACAAGTCGGCGTATATCGTTGGACGGATCATCAACGGCGATCTGTTGCTGCCATTCGCAGTGCCGCTGCGCCATGTGAAGCCCGGCGTACTCGCACTCGATACGGTGCTGCTCAAACGCGACCAGTTGCTGATCATCTTCAGCTTCTCGCATTCGTACTTCCTCGTGGACATGGAAGTGCCGTCCGCTTACGTCGAATTTCTCGGCACGATCATGCAGGGCAAACCGAAGGCGGAAATCTATACGTCGGTGGGTTTGCAGAAGCAGGGCAAGAATCTGTTCTATCGCGATCTGCTGCACCATCTGAAGCATTCCAGCGATCCGTTCATCATCGCGCCCGGCATCAAGGGGCTCGTGATGCTGGTGTTCACGCTGCCGTCGTTTCCATACGTATTCAAGCTGATCAAAGACCACTTTCCGCCGCCGAAGGAAACCACGCGAGAGCAGATCCAGCGAAAGTATCAGCTCGTTAAGCGTCATGACCGTTTGGGCCGCATGGCCGACACGCTCGAATATTCGAGCGTCGCGCTGCCCATTTCCCGGCTCGATGAAGGGCTGCTGCGCGAACTCGAAAAGGAAGTGCCGTCCTTGATCGAATACGACGGCGACAACCTGGTGATTCGTCACATGTATATCGAACGCCGGATGGTGCCGCTCAATCTGTTCCTGCAAAACGGCAGCGACGAGGACGTCGAGCACGGCATCAAGGAATACGGCAACGCGATCAAGGAATTGATGCAGGCGAACATCTTCCCTGGCGACATGCTGTACAAGAACTTCGGCGTGACGCGTCACGGCCGCGTCGTGTTCTACGACTACGATGAAATCGAATACCTGACGGAATGCAACGTGCGCGCGGTGCCGGCGCCACGTTACGAGGAAGACGAAATGTCGGGCGAGCCGTGGTACTCGGTCGGCCCGCACGACATTTTCCCGGAGACATACGGCACGTTTCTGCTCGGCGATCCACGCGTGCGCCGGTCCTTCATGCAGCATCACGCGGACTTCTTCGATCCAGCGCTGTGGCAACGGCACAAGGATCATCTATTGAAAGGCGAACTGCCCGACTTTTTCCCGTACGACAGCAGCGTGCGCTTCTGCATCCGCTATCCGGAACGATTCGCCGATACGGCGTCCGGACTACCGGAGAACCAGGCAGATGAACGCACCGTGCGCGTGGCGTAAGCACTATGCGCTGCCCGCATCGTTGAATGCATCGTCCGAACCTTATGCAACGACATCGACCGGTCAATCGGTCGAGCAACCGCCCAGACTCAACATGAACACAAACGCTTCTCCCGCTGCCAATCCGCTTGCCCACCTGTTCGATAACAACGACGCGTGGGTGGCCCGCAAGCTGTCCGAAGACCCGGAGTACTTCTCGCGCCTCGCGCACCAGCAGACACCCGAATATCTGTGGATCGGCTGTTCCGATTCACGCGTGCCGGCCAACCAGATCATCGGCCTGCCGCCGGGTGAAGTGTTCGTGCACAGAAATATCGCCAACGTGGTGGTGCATACGGATCTGAACTGCCTGTCGGTGATCCAGTTCGCCGTCGATCTGCTGAAGGTCAAGCACATCATGGTGGTGGGTCACTATGGCTGCTCGGGCGTCGGCGCGGCGCTGCACGGCCGGCGCGTGGGTCTCGCGGATAACTGGCTGCATCACGTGCAGGACGTGCGCACCAAGCATGCTGCGCTGATCGAAGAATGGCCGCTGGGCGAAGCGCGCCATCGGCGGCTGGTCGAACTGAATGCGATCGAACAGGTCATGAACGTATGCCGGACCACCATCATCAACGACGCGTGGGCGCGTGGCCAGGAACTCACGGTGCACGGCTGGGTATATGGCGTGCATGACGGCAAGGTGCGCGACCTCGGCATGACAATTAACGACCCCGCGGCGCTCGATGCAACCTACAAGCGCTGCATCGCGGCCGTATCGGCCGGCGGTGCGTACCAGGAGGACAACGATGCGGCGGCCGCCGAAGCGGCCCAGCTCGGCGACGTGCCGGCCATCGTCGAAGGTGTGATCAAACAGCTTAAACACGAGTGAGACAAACATGAGCGAGACAAAGTCTGATCCGATCGTAATCGTAGGTGTGGCCCGTACGCCGATGGCGGCATTTCAGGGCGATTTCGCAACGCTAACCGCGCCGCAGTTGGGCTCGGTTGCAATCGAAGCCGCCGTGCAACGCGCCGGGTTGAAGCCTGAGCAGATCGACGAAGTGGTAATGGGTTGCGTGCTGCCTGCCGGCCTCGGCCAGGCGCCCGCGCGCCAGGCCGCGCTCGGCGCCGGCTTGCCGTTGAGCACAGGCAGCACCACCGTCAACAAGATGTGCGGCTCCGGCATGCGCGCGGCGATGTTCGCGCACGACATGCTGGCCGCGGGCTCGGTCGACGTGATCGTCGCGGGCGGCATGGAAAGCATGACGAACGCGCCGTATCTGTTGCCCAAGGCACGTAACGGCATGCGCATGGGCCACGGCCAGGTGATCGACCACATGTTCTACGACGGCCTCGAAGACGCCTACGAAAAGGGCCGTCTGATGGGCACCTTCGCCGAGGAATGCGCGGCCTCGTTCGACTTCACGCGTGAAGCGCAGGATGCGTTCGCCGTCGAGTCCCTGAATCGTGCGAAGCGCGCGAATGAAGACGGCTCGTTCACATGGGAAATCGCGCCGGTGAAGGTGGAAAGCCGCAAGGGCGATGTGACCATCGATCACGACGAGCAGCCGTTCAAGGCGAACCTCGACAAGATTCCGACGCTCAAGCCCGCGTTCAGCAAAACCGGCACGGTGACGGCGGCGAACTCGTCGTCGATTTCCGACGGCGCCGCGGCGCTCGTGATGATGCGTGAATCGACCGCGAAGCGTCTCGGCGTCGAACCGCTTGCTCGTGTGGTCGGCCACTCCACCTTCGCTCAGGAACCGGCGAAGTTCACCACAGCACCGGTCGGTGCGATTCGCAAGCTGTTCGAGAAGAACGGCTGGCGCGCCGACGAAGTGGATCTCTACGAGGTCAACGAGGCGTTCGCGGTGGTCACGATGGCTGCGATGAAGGAACATCACCTGCCGCACGACAAGGTCAACGTGAACGGCGGCGCCTGCGCGCTCGGCCATCCGATCGGCGCTTCGGGCGCGCGGATTCTCGTCACGCTGATCGGGGCGTTGAAAAATCGCGGTCTGAAGCGCGGTGTCGCGACGCTGTGTATCGGCGGCGGCGAAGCGACCGCGATGGGCATTGAACTGGTTTGACGCGCTGTTACCAGGCGTTTGCAAGCTTGAGGTGATTCGATGAAGACAGTGTTGATCGTCGGTGCGTCGCGTGGCATCGGCCAGGAGTTCGTGCGGCAGTACATGAAGAGCGGCTGGCGCGTGCTCGCCACCGCGCGCGACGGCGCCGCGCTCGACGCGCTGAAGGCGCTCGGCGCGGAGACCTTTTCACTCGACGTCACCGCACCCGAAGAAATCGCCGCGCTCGGCTGGAAGCTCGACCGCGAACGGCTCGACGCGGCGGTGCTGGTGTCCGGCGTGTACGGGCCACGCACCGAGGACATCGAGACGATTACGTCGGAAGACTTCGACCAGGTCATGCATACCAACGTGCGCGGTCCGATGCAGTTGATGCCGATCCTGCTGCCGCTCGTCGAAGAAGCGGGCGGCGTGTTCGCGGTGATCTCGAGCAAGATGGGTAGCATCGGCGACGCAAGCGGCACGACCGGCTGGCTGTATCGGGCGAGTAAGGCTGCGCTGAACGACGCGCTGAAGATCGCTTCACTGGACGCCACGCGCGCAACCTGTATTTCGCTGCATCCTGGCTGGGTGCGCACCGATATGGGTGGCGCGCAAGCGGCGATCGATCCGGCGCGCAGCGTCACGGGCATGCGTGAAGTGCTTGCGCAGGCCGCGGCAGCACATGAAGCATTCAACGGTCGCTTCTACCAATACGACGGCACGGCGCTCGAATGGTGAAGATATTGGCGAAGAGACAGGTGGGGAGACTAATGAGGAGACCGAGCCATGGTGCTTGATCAGGATCATCTGATGGTCCGCGACGCGGTGCGCACGTTCGTCCGCGAAGCCGTTACGCCGTATGCGGCGCAATGGGACCGCGATCGCACCTTTCCGAAGGACGTGCATCGCCAGCTCGCCGAGCTCGGCGCGTATGGCGTGCTGGTGCCCGAAGCATACGGCGGCGCCGGCATGGACGCGCTGGCGCTCGCGCTAATCCTCGAAGAAATCGCTGCGGGCGACGGCGGCACCTCGACCGCGATCTCGGTCAACAACTGTCCGGTGTGCAGCATTCTGCTGACCTATGGCAACGACGCGCAGAAACGCGACTGGCTCACGCCGCTCGCGCGCGGCGAGATGCTCGGCGCGTTTTGCCTGACCGAACCGCAAGCGGGTTCGGACGCCTCCGCGCTGCGCACCACCGCGACACGCGATGGCGACGGCTACGTGCTGAACGGCGTCAAACAGTTCATCACGAGCGGCAAGAACGGCAACGTCGCAATCGTGATGGCCGTGACCGACAAGGCGGCGGGCAAGCGCGGCATCAGCGCGTTCATCGTGCCCACCGATACGAAGGGGTACGTCGTCGCGCGAGTCGAAGAAAAGCTCGGTCAGCATTCGTCGGACACCGCGCAGATTATTTTCGAAGATTGCCGCGTGCCGGCCACCAACCTGATCGGCGCGGAAGGCGAAGGATATCGGATTGCGCTATCGGGGCTCGAAGGCGGGCGCATCGGTATCGCGGCGCAAAGCGTCGGCATGGCGCGCGCCGCGTTCGAGGCGGCGTTGGGGTATGCGAAGGAGCGCGAGAGCTTCGGCCAGCCGCTGTTTTCGCACCAGGCCGTGCAATTCCGCCTCGCCGATATGGCGACCCAGCTCGAAGCCGCGCGCCAGTTGATCTGGCACGCGGCTTCGCTGAAAGACGCCGGGCAGCCTTGCCTGACCGAAGCCGCGATGGCCAAGCTGTTTGCATCCGAAGCCGCCGAGCGCATCTGCTCGGCAGCATTGCAGATTCATGGCGGCTACGGCTATCTGAGCGACTTCCCCGTCGAACGCATCTACCGCGATGTGCGCGTGTGCCAGATCTACGAAGGCACCAGCGACATCCAGAAAATTTTGATCGCCCGTGGTCTTGCCTGAAAGTCTGATGAATAAGCCATTGTTGTCAATGCAACGACCGTCCGACTGCCCCTGCGGCGGCGCCGCGCCCGATCAGCGCAGCGGCGCCAAACCACCGCGCTTCGCGCAATGCTGTGGCCGCTATATCGATGGCGGTGAAACAGCGCCGCGCGCGCTCGAACTGATGCGCTCGCGTTACAGCGCGTATGTTGTGGGCGCAACGGATTATTTGCGCGCGACCTGGGCGCCGCACACCTGCCCCGCGGATCTCGACGCCGACCCTGCCGCCCCCGACGCACCGCGTTGGCTCGGACTGCAGATCAAGTCCTTCGCTGAAACCAGCGCCGATCATGCGACCGTCGAATTCGTCGCACGATACAAGGTAGGTGGCCGCGCCCACCGGTTGCACGAACTAAGCCGCTTCGTACGCGGTGAGGACGGACGCTGGCGCTATGTCGACGGTGATGTAAACGAATAAGCCGTGCCTTCGAAAGCCTTACACCGCTTAGCGGCGCGCAATAACACCGTCATCACATATGGCCCTCAAACGAGGGCTTTTTTTCGTGTTGGCTCGACACCACAGCGCGCGTATTTCGACAAATTACTTCGTGCAACCAAGCGCTGCGAGGCAGGCGCTTTTCGGCCTCCTGACGGGCGAATACGCCCTGATCCGCACCCGGCAATTATTCCGTCGCGGGTTCTCCTTTATTGCACAAAACAAAATTGTCGTGCCAGGATGAGGCCGTAGGTTTGTGACGCCACGTTGCGAGAACAGGTCCATACCGCTTCCGCAAAATGCGCTGGCGCCTGCCGATAGCCCACCAGCAAGGGTTCGGCGGCGGTTCCGGGCAGCATGTGTGGCGCTCATCATCGGCGCGTGGGGTCGCGTCGGCCGTTTGGGTTCATCCCGTGCGATCTCGATCAGCGTGCGTGCGCTTGCCGCACTACGTACGCGAGTGTGTTTTTGTTTGTCGAAAACGCCGATGAAAGGCAATTGTCAACGACAGCATTCGACAGACAAAACGTCACGGTGTTAAGGGCAGGTTTTTGAGGCAGGTGCGTTAATGGTGTTCAGCAAGGTTCTGACGAAGTGTGCGGTGACGTTTGCAACGGCAATGTGCGCCGTCGCACTCGCGCATGCCGAGCCGCTCGCCGACACCCAGGCGGGGCCTCTCACTCGCGCGCACGTGCCGCGCATCGCACTCGACGACGACGTCTATCTGCCCACCGCGGGCCTCAACGAACAGATCATCCGCGTGCCGGTCAACGCTGCTGGCACCGTCACGCTCGAAACCACGATCTACAAACCGGACGGCTCAGGCCCGTTTCCGATGATCGTTTTCAACCACGGCAAGATTCCCGGCGACCCACGCACGCAGGAGCGCAGCGACCCGCGTCCGTTCGCGCGCGAATTCGTGCGCCGCGGCTACGTGGTGGTGGCGCCGAACCGCCAGGGCTTCGGCCATTCGGACGGCACGTATCAGCAGGACGGTTGCGACGTCGAACGCAATGGCGTCGGCCAGGCCGGCGACGTGGCCGCGACGATCCAATTCATGTCGAAGCAGCCGTACGTGGATGCCACGCACATCGTAGTGGCCGGCACCTCGCACGGCGGTCTCGCGACGATGGCATACGGCACCGAAGCTGCGACTGGCGTGCGGGCCTTGATCAATTTTTCGGGCGGGTTGCGGCAGGACGCGTGCGCCGACTGGCAGGGTAACCTGACGCGCGCATTTGGCACGTATGGCGAGAAAACGAAGGTGCCGTCGCTGTGGTTGTACGGCGATAACGATTCGGTGTGGACCGCAGCGCTGGTGGCCGGCATGTATACCGCGTTTGCCGCGCACGGCGCGAGCGCGAAGATGGTGGATTTCGGCAACTACAAGAATGACGCGCATCGGCTCGTGGGCGACCGCGATGGTGTGCAGATCTGGTGGCCTGCTGTCGAGGCGTTTCTTGCCCGCGTTGGGATGCCTACGGGTGTGCAGTATCGGGTCGAAGATCCTTCGGCGCCGAAGGCGAGCGGTTTTGCTGCTGTTGATGCAGTCGACTCTGTTCCGTTTGTTGATGAAGCCGGACGTAATGGTTATCGCAACTTCTTGCATCAGTATCCTAGCCGGGCGTTTGCTGTGTCGGATTCGGGGGCTTGGTCGTGGGCGGAAGGTGGTGATAATCCGATGTCTGTTGCTATTGCTAATTGCCAGAAGCAGAGTTCGGCGCCTTGCCGGTTGTATGCCGTCGACAACTCCGTTGTATGGGGGAGTGGGTCTTCGCAGACGGCGGATTCTGGTTCGTCGTCGGCAGCTGGAGCTGCTAATGATCGGCGCGCTATTGCTAGCCGGAATTGACGGTTTAGGTTTGCCTTCGCGGCGCTTGTTTGGTTGCCTGCGCGGCGCTTCTTGTCTGTGTTCTTAGGGCCAGCCCTTTCAAGGTCTTTGCGCGGCAAACCTGGTAACCTGGCGACCTGTTCAAGGACGACGGGTACGAAGGGATGTTTGACGAGGTGATGAAGCGTTTCGAGCAGCAGGCACCGGTATGCGTG
>NZ_VOSW01000054.1 GCF_009690905.1 Paraburkholderia madseniana | reverse complement strand
CACGCATTACCAGAGGCTTCAGCCACTTCGTTACCTCCATGACTGCTCCGGTTGCTTCCGGCTGGAGCGGTTGCCGGGCGGGGCTTGCACCCGCTGGAAAGCGCCGCCTTTTCACGGCGCACACCCTCAACGGATCTTCGCCTCGCGGGAAAGCATTCGGCTCCGGTGAGAAACATCCGCGCGCGACCCTGACCTGATTTTGTCTGTCCAGTTGCCGCTATGATGAGAGACGGGAGCGAGCGAATAGGCGCCAATGTTCGCTGTCTGCGTGCGCCGATAAGGACGGCGGTCAGGGCGGAAAATCGCAATGATCGACTCAGTCCGTGCATTGCGGCGAAGGACGAAACAGAGCTATGGTATATAACCTTAGTCAGTTGCTCCCTCAGTAGGAATTTAGCAACGAACCATGATGGAGGTCGCGATGCAAAGGCGAAACTTCATACGGACAGGGGCTGCCGCGCTCGCTGTCGCCGGTCTTTCGTTCGCGGCTTGTACGGCCACGACGAGTCATGCAGCGACCAGCGAGTCCAACGCAGCGAAACGTCGGTCAATCGATGCAAAGGTCCAGGGCACCATGTCGCGACTCTACGCGAACGTCAGGGGTTCGCGGGAACTTGTCGCAAAGGCGAACGGCGTGCTCGTGTTCCCCTCCGTGATTCAAGCCGGCTTCGTCGTGGGCGGTCAATACGGCGAAGGTGCATTGCGCGTAGGCGGGAAGTCGGTGGGCTACTACAGTACGGTATCCGGTTCGTTCGGCCTCCAGGCGGGTGGCCAATCCAAGGCCATCATCTTCCTGTTCATGACGCGTGATGCGCTCAACCGCTTTCGCCGCTCCGACGGCTGGTCAGCAGGGGGCGAAGGATCGGTCGCGCTTGTGAAGGTAGGAGCGAACGGGGTGATTGATACGAACACGGCAACCGCGCCGGTCGAAGCGTTCGTGCTGACGAATGCCGGTCTGATGGGCGACGTCTCCCTCTCGGGTACCAAGGTGTCGCGTCTGAAAATCTGATGACGGAATTGGCCCTGTGGTTTCGCACGGTCCTCACTATGACGAGTCGGTGAGGAAGGTCAATGCTCATCCCGCCTTTCCGGGTGGCGACAACTTTCGCCGCTGTCGCTCGGCGCCCGCCGCGATAGGACGCGGCTCGCGTACGAAGGGTGTGCGAGCCGGTCCCGGGTTCGATCAGAAAGAGTGACGCAGACCGATGTTGACCGCGGTGGTTCCCATGCGTGGCGCCACGGGCGCGCCATAGGTGATGGTCGTGGTCGCGTTGCCTTTGTTGTTCACGTAGCCAACCTGCGCATAAACCAGCGTGGCTTTGGAAAGGCTGTATTCGGCTCCCGCGGCGATCTCGGTCGACTTGTTGGCCGAGTTATTCTTGTCCTTCAGGTAATACAGGCCACTCGTGACCTGGAAAGCCGGCGTAAAGCGATAGCCGAGCCCGACCGAATACAGGTCCAGGTCGACCAGATTCGAGTGCGCGGGATTCTTGCCGTTACTGTAGGACGCTGAAACGGAGAAGCCCTTGATCGTGTACAGCGCACCCAGATACCAGAAGCGATTGTTGTCGAGCCCGGTGGGGACGGTCGTCGGACCGGGGTTCGTATCATGACCGTTGTAGTACACCGCCGACAGCTTCAGCCCGTAATTCGAATACTTCAGCACCGCCGATTCGCGCGTGCCACCCTGGAAGCTTCCCGCGACGCCGCCTGGCGCGTATTCGAGCGCGCCGCTCACGCCGCCGAAGCTCGGCGACTGATAGACGATCGCATTGCTGTCGTACAGCGCGCCGATTGGTCCGTTGGTACTGGTGCCCGGCCAGCCCGCCGCCGTGTTCATGCCCAGCCACGCGGTCAGGATGCTGCCGAAGTACTGGCCCGAGCGAACGTCGGTCTCCGCCATCGCGTAGGCCATCGGCACGATCTGGCGGCCCAGGTTGACCGAACCGAACGGGCCGGAGAGGCCGACGGTCGCGACCTGATTGAACTGCGCCGCAACGCCCGGCGTATCAGAGAGACCGAACTTGCCGGTGCCACTGTCGAACACGCCCTGCAGCCTGAAGTTGACGTGGTAGCCGCCGCCGATATCCTCGGTGCCTTTCATGCCCCAGAGACTCGAATAGATGCCACCGTCCTTGTAGCGATAGACCTTCCCGAGGTTCTTCGCCGCCGGGCTGAAGGAGGCAGCCGAGGTGCTCTGATAAAGCAGACCGGAATCAATGACGCCATACAACGTCACCGACGACTGCGCGTACGCCGAAGTTCCGATTGCGGCCAACGCGACCACAGCGATTCCTTTCAACTTCATTCTGTCTCCTAATTAATTTATATGCTCAACCCGCAACTGCCAGATCCACCTTCACAACGTAATCCGTCGCTGTCATCAGACGACGGCTACGAATAGTGCTCAAACTACCCACGCACGCCGTTTTCCAACACCTTGCCAGTAACACGAAGCAACACCGCATCGGCCGACACGACGGCGTTCGGTGTCCGCCACTCGCGATTTGACCTTCGTGGTGTCCGCCATCGGTACCGCGAACAGCATGCTCAGTCGGCTCCCAGGACCATCACC
Source organism: Paraburkholderia madseniana (assembly GCF_009690905.1). Taxonomy (GTDB): domain Bacteria; phylum Pseudomonadota; class Gammaproteobacteria; order Burkholderiales; family Burkholderiaceae; genus Paraburkholderia; species Paraburkholderia madseniana. Next base: position 65,875 of record NZ_VOSW01000054.1, on the reverse strand, counting down.
ATGTACGCCGACATGACGAGACCACCGGCCTGAACCAGACACGATCGCGCATCCTTCACCTGGCGCTCCCCGGCCTCGCCGCGCATCTGCCGGACCGCCTCGATCATGAGCTGCATGCCGAATTGTCCGGAGTGGTTGAACGACAGCCCGCCCCCCGACGTGTTGAGCGGGAATGCGCCGCCCGGCGCGATCCGGCCGTCGCGCACGAACGCGCCTGCCTCGCCCGGCGCGCAGAAGCCCAAGGCCTCCAGGCCGTGCAAGACGTTGATCGTGAACGCATCGTAGATCTGCACGACGTCGAGGTCGCTGCGGCTCGTCTGCGCCATCGCCAGTGCGTTGGCGCCGCACGTCGCGAGAACATCGTCGTCGAGCCAGTCGTTGCTGCGTAGCGGCGTCGTATGGTGCAGATATGCATCGTCGAAGCCTCGTACGACAACCGGGCGCTTCCTCAGGTCGCGGGCACGGTCCGCGCGCGTCACGATCATCGCTCCGGCACCGTCGGTCACCTGGCAGATGTCGTACTTGCGCAGCGGATCGGACACCATCGGCGCAGCCAGGTAGGCCTCCATCGTCAGGTCCTCACGCGCCGCCGCGTTCGGATTCAGCTGTGCCCACTTGCGAGCGGCCAGCGCGACTTCGCCAAAGTCCTCCGGCTTCGTGCCGTAGCGATGCATGTGCAGCTGCGCCTGCATCGCGTAGAAACCAATTGGACTCAGCATTCCATAGGGCTGGATGAACTGTCCGTTGGGCGAGCGTGGGTCGGTAGCGTGGCCGCCCTTCTGGCGGCTGCGGTCCAGTCGCTGCGTACTACCGTAGGTGATCAGCGCCACGTTGCACAGGCCGGCCTCGATGGCGCCGATCGCGTGGACAAGGTTCGTGATGTTCGACTGGCCGCCCACCAGGGTGCTGTCAACGTAGCGCGGCTTCAGGCCGAGGTATTCGGTAACCAGCAGACCGGCCGCGCGGTCGTCCCAGTAGGCGAACACGCCATCGATATCGTGCGGCGCGATGCCTGCGTCGAGCATCGCGCCGCGCGCGGAGCGGCATTGCAGGCTGAGCGCCGTGTCTCCGGGGCCGGCCTTGCCGAGTCCAGCCTCGTCGATGCCGACGATCGCATATTGGTGAGCGAGTGCATGCTTCTTCATCGCCGCCTACCTCTTCGCGCCGAACTGCAAGCGGATGTCCTTCTTGAGCACCTTGCCGACCGTACTGCGCGGCAACGTTTCCCAGAACACCACATCCTTGGGGGCCTTGGTGCTGCCCAGGCGCTGCCTGCACATCGCGATCAGTTCGTCGGCGCTGACCGACTGGCCGGGCTTGAGCTCGACCACTGCGGTGACGCGCTCACCCCAGTCCTCGTCGGGGATGCCGACCACGGCACAGTCCTGTACGGCCGGATGCCCCCAGATCACCTGTTCGATCTCGCCGGGATAGATGTTGAATCCACCGGAGATGATCATGTCCTTCTTGCGGTCGACAATGTACAGGTAGCCGTCGGCGTCGAACTCGCCGATATCGCCGGTGTGATGCCAACCGAACTGGTGCGCATCGGCATTGGCCTGCGGGTTGTTGAAGTACCCCGGCGACACCAGTTCGCCCTTGGCCACGATCTCACCGCGCTCGCCCACACCGACGATTTGCCCGTCATCGTCCATCAGCGCCACTTCGCAGGCGCCCGTGGGCCGGCCCGCCGAGCTTAGGCGCTTCAGGTGCCTCGGATCGTCGCCGACTTCATGGTCAGAGCGCGACAGGCAGGTGATAACGCCCGGTACTTCTGCCTGTCCGTAGGCCTGGAAAAACACCGGCCCCCACAAGGCCAGCGCCTCCCTCAGCTTCTCCACCGACATCGGCGCGGCGCCGTACATCACACATTCGAGCGACGAAGCATCGCGACGGCTGGCGTCCGGATGCGCGAGCAACCGGTAGATCATGGTCGGCGTGAGGAACAGGTGCGTGACCTTCTCGCGCTCGATCGCCTCGAGGATGCCGCCGGCGTCTGGCGACGGCGTGAGCACGTTGCGTGCGCCGAAGATCGCCATCGCCATCGTCGTCGCGCCCGCGGCGTGCGTAAGCGGCGCCACCACAAGATGCACGGGGTCCTTCTCGGGCACGGCAAACTGGTTCTGGATGCGGTATGCGGTCAGCAGCGAGCGATGGGTCTGCATGATGGCCTTGGGCCGTCCGGTGGTGCCGCCGGACGACTTGATCTGCGCGACAGCGTCGAGCGGCTTACGCACGGCGACGCGGCGGCCCGCGTGGGCGCGGCTCCAGCCGGCGATGCACGGCCCGCCTTCCTCAACTGGCTCGTCGAGGCCGATCACGACCTTTAGCGTCGGTACGCCTTCTCGAACGCGCGCCAGGTGCGGGGTGAACTGCGCGTGGCACACGAGCGCACTCACCTCGGTGAAATGCATGAACCAGATCAGGTCGTCAATGGCGTCGCGCCCGTTCAGCGGCACGTAAGTGGCGCCGGAGCGAAGGATACCGAGCATCGCGACGAAGCCGATCAGATTATTCGGCGTCAGGATACCGACATGGGCGTCGCCGAGGCCGAGTTCGCCGAGCGCGAAGGCGACCGCATGCGAATTACTCTCCACCTCTGCGTATGTGAGCCGGGTATTCGAATCCTGGAGGCAGACGCGGTCGGGAAACTTCGCCGCGCCGGCATCGAACGAGTCTGTAATCATGAAGCCACCGAGAGTTTGAATTGAGGAAGCGTGATGTCGTCGCTGATCGACTCGAACACCACTTCGACCGGCGCGCCGACGCTGAGCTGATCCAGGTCGGAATCGACGATCTGGGTGAGCATGCGGACACCCTCGGCCAGGTCGATCATCGCGATTGCGTAAGGCACCTTGCCGGCCATCGCCGGGTTGGCGGCAATGTGGCAGATCGTGTAGGTGTAGATTCGTCCCCGGCCGCTCGCATCAACCCACTCCATGTCGTCGCACAGGCAAACGGTGCAGAACGGTCGGGGGTAGAACTGATGCCGTGCACAGGCGGTGCAGCGCTGTATCGCGAGCCTGCCCGCCCTGGCGGCCGCCCAGAACGGCGCGGTCTCCGTGGTCGGTTGGGGTAGCGGCCGGCTCATATGCTGGCTCCAAAGGTCGCGCCAGTGACCTGGACGCGCCGTCGAATCCGTCCGAGACCTGCGACCAGATCGGCGAGCGGATTGCGCACGCTGAACTCGTCGCCGTTGCCCGTGGGTGACAGACCGTCGATCTTCTCGTCGCCATACATATAGCGCAGCAGCAGGGCGTCATCGTCCAGTTTCGGGTAGCGCTTGCGAAGGCCCGGCAGCACCGGTTCGAGCGGCGGCGGTGTGAGCGCGACATCGCGCGAGCCGCTCTGGAGGATGCGGTCCTTGACGTCGGGATCCACAGGCAAGGGCAACTCGCCGAAATAGTCGCAGACGTACTTCTTCACTTCGTCAGGCACCACCTTGTAGCGCTCGTTGTTGAGGACGTTCATCACCGCCTGTGCCGCGACGATCGCGGGATAAGGCGTGACCATGATCGGCGAGCCGAGTTCGACGCGCACGCGGCCAATCTCTTCGAGCACCGCAGGCAGCTTGTCGGCGATCCCGGCCTGCCTGAGTTGCGATTCCAGATTGCTCATCGCGCCGCCCGCGTACTGGGTAACGTAGTGACTGGGTTCGTACTCGGCAGGCGCCCCGACCGGTTGCTGCTCCCGTTGCGCCACTGCGCCGAGGTAGTCCCCAACCTCGTCGAGCAAGCCGTCGTTGACCACGACATCAAAGCCGATCTCGCGCAGATTGCGCGCAATCATCTGGCTGGCCGGCAGCGAATTGCCGTTGGCCAGCGGATCGACCGCCGTCAGGATGCTGTCCGCGCCGTGCACCGCGGCCTCGATCGCGAGCCATGGCCCGAGCCCGGTCAAGCAGTGCGTGTTGAATTCCAGCCGCTTGTCGCCGATCGCCTGCTTCAGCGCCGGCACGAGCGTGCGGACCCTGTCGATCGTGAGGATGCCAGCCGCATCGCCAAGCGCGACGGTCTGTACGCCGAAACGCTCGACACCTTCGCGCGCTTTCCGCGCATATAGCGCGTCGTCATAACCGGGCGCGATGTTGTAGCCGAGTCCGAGCGTCACATTGGCGCCGAGCCGATGTGCCGTGCCGATGCTCGAGGCGAGATTGTCCGAGCACAGCAATGCATCGAAAACTGCAACTTCGCGGATGCCGTTGGCGATCTGCCGTTCGACAAAGAGGTCGGTGATATCGTCGGCCACCGGAAAGAAACCGCGCATCAGGTTGCTACGAACGGCGCCACGCATCGGCGTGCGGGTGATCCGCTCACGCAGCAGGCGGATGCGCTCGAACGGGTCCTGATTCAGGAACAGCACGCTCGCATCGAACTGGACCAGCGCGATCGTCTGCATCGAGACGAAGCCGGCCTGGTCCATGCGTTCGGCGATGGGCAGCATGTGCTCAGTGCGCATGCGGGTGGCCCACAGGCATTGCTGGGCATCGCGCAGCGTGTCGTCTGTCAGGTGGATGGTACGGCGCTTGCCAGTGCGCGCGGTCTGAGCCGCGACGAGACTCTTCAGGTGTTCGAACATTGAGGCTACTCCTTGCACTGGTGAAGGCGGATATCGACGCCCGGGCCCGTCACGCTCAGCAATGCGTAACGCTGCGAGCGCTGGAGGAGACCAAGCGCCAGGCGGTCCCAGGGTGAAGCCGGCCGATAAGTCAGTTCGGCGGCGCTCGACTCACGAGGCACTGACGACGGGTTTGCCGCGAAAGCATGCGCCAGCAGGCGCGACGCATCGTCAAGCAGAGGCATCGCGCGGCGGATGTCCTCGAGGCTCTTGCATTCAATCTTCCCCAGCGCTCCGACCCGTTGTTGCAGTTCGCGATCGAATGCGCCGTCGACCGGCCCGTAGGCGCCGAGCAGGATGCGGCGCAGGCCGGGCTGGAGCTCGGCATAGCGCGCCATGCCATTGAAGTGCTGCCACGCCTGGGCCGCGATGGGTCCGGCGAACGGCGCGACCATCGGCGGGTTTCCAACCTCGGCGCGCACACGAGCGCACTCCTCTGCAAACGCGTGCAGCCCGGCAAGCTGACCGGACTGGGTCAACGCGTCCATCGCCTGCGCCGCGATTTCTCCTGGCAACTGGTGAACATAGGGTGCCACGTCGAACACCCACGGCGCACCGGCCGGCAAGCCCTCAGCGTCGGCAATCCGAGCCAGTTCCGCGTCCGCTTCGGCAACACTGGCCATGTCTGGCACATCGGCGTCGACGCCGAGCAGTGCGAGCGAACGCACCAGTCTCGTCAGCGACGGCACCGACGCGCCGTTAGCCACGCATGGCAGTGCCGTGTCGATGCCCGCCACGCCCAGGCGCACCGCTTCGATGACGACCTGCGGCGCGAGCGCCGTCTGGCAACGCGTATGCAATTGCAATGGCGTCGCCCGCAGCGTCTCGAGCAGCAACGGGAACAACGTCGCGATGCGGTCCACCGTCAGCACGCCGGCCTCGTCGCGCAGCATCACGCGGTCGGCCCCGTCGGCCACAAGGTGCGCGGCCTGCGTGCAGTACCACGCGTCCGTGCGACGCTCGGCGGCGTCGTACGGCAGCACACCGATGGCGCTGACACCGGCCCGGCGCGCCGCGAGGAACATCGGGCGCAACCGGTCGCGCTGCAACAGCGGATCGACGATGACAACCTGCGCGATGCCACGCGCAGCGAGCTCGGCGATCCAGGCCGCGCCGACGTCGGGCGACAGCACGTCGGCACCGCGGCCGCCGTGTTCGGTCAGGAGGTCGAGACGTGCACGCAGTACCAGCGACCCGGCGGCCGCACGCAATGCCGTCACGCGCTGCCAGGGATCCTCGCCACGGGCAAGGCACTCATGAAACGTAGTGGTGCTGATGACCTCGACCTCAGTGACGCCTGTTCCCGCCATTCGCGCGAGCGGAAGCTGCGCCATCGCCGTGGTCAGCGCGCCCGACCAGGTGACGGTCTGTCCGTCGGTCAAGCTCACGTCGGAGAACTGAACGCGCGCGATCATGATTGCACCTCCACGGCCGTGGCCGCCTTCAGCGCCGCCTTGCGGGCCGGAATAAAAGTGTCTTCGACCCAGCGGGTTGTGACCTGGCCCTTCGCAAAATCGTCATGCTCGAGGACTGCCTCGTGGAACGCGATCGTCGTAGCCGGACCTTCGATGTGGAAGTCGGCCAGCGCCCGGCTCATTCGCGCGATCGCCTCGGCGCGCGTCGGCGCATGAACGATCAGCTTGGCGATCAGCGAGTCGTAGTACGGCGGCACCGTGTAGCCCTCATGGCAATGCGTGTCAAGCCGCACGCCCTCGCCCGAGGGTGGCTGCCACCGATCAATACGTCCGGGCCGCGGCAGGAAGTTTTTGTCCGGGTCCTCGGCATTGATGCGGCATTCGATCGCGTGACCGTCGAGCGCAATGTCCTGCTGACTGAACGACAGCGGCAGCCCACAGGCGACGCGAATCTGCTCTGCCACCAGGTCGCGCCCCGTCACCTCTTCCGTGACCGGGTGCTCGACCTGGATGCGGGTGTTCATCTCAAGGAAATAGAACTTGCCGTCCCTGTCGTCGACCACGAACTCGATCGTGCCGGCCCCGAAGTACCCGACGTTACGCGCCAGGCCCACGGCTGCTTCGCCCATCTGCACGCGCATCTCATCCGAGAGGAACGGCGACGGTGCCTCTTCAATGAGCTTCTGGTGCCTGCGCTGGGTCGAGCATTCGCGCTCGCCAAGGTGCACCACGTTGCCATGCTGGTCGCCCATCACCTGGATCTCGATGTGCCGCGCCTTCTCGATGAACTTCTCGACATAGAGCGTCGCATCGCCAAAGGCCGATTGGGCTTCCGACGATGCCGACTTGAACGCGGCTTCGACCTCGTCGTCGGAGCGCACGACGCGCATGCCGCGACCGCCGCCGCCCGCGGTCGCCTTCATCAGCACCGGATAACCGATTTCCGCGGCGATCCGGCGCGCGGCTTCAGGGTCGGCCAACGCGCCGGAGCCCGGCACGCGCGGCACGCCGGCCTTGGCGGCGAGGCCCACGGCGGTAATCTTGTCGCCCATCGCGTCGATCGCTTCGGGCGACGGGCCGATGAAGATGAGCCCCGCTTCTGCGCAGGCGCGGGCAAACGCCGGGCGCTCAGAAAGGAAGCCGTAACCGGGGTGCACCGCATCGCAGCCCGATTCTTTCGCAGCGCGTACCAGATTGGCGATCTTGAGATAGCTCTCCGAAGCCGGGGGCGGGCCAAGTACGACGTGCTGGTCGGCGAGGCGCGCGGCCTGGCTTTCGACGTCCGCCTCTGAGAGGCCAGCTACCGTCTCGATGCCGAGGCTGCGGCAGGCGCGAATGATACGCACGGCGATCTCGCCGCGATTGGCGACAAAGACGCGCCGGATGTCGTGCTTGACGACTGGAACCATGAGTGACTCTCCTCGTTTCGGTCAGGCGGGAAGCGGCGCGATCAGCATGAGCACCTGGTTGTGCTGCACCAGTTCGCCGTTACGGACCAGAATCTTGTGAACGATGCCGCGCGTGGCGCTCTCCACCGAATTGAACATTTTCATGACCTCGACGAGGCAAACGGTCGTGTCAGCCTCGACGACCCCGCCCTCTTCGACGAACAGCGGCTCGCCCGGGCGCGGGCTGCTATAGAAGGTACCCACCATCGGGGCACGGATTGCGACCATGCCTTCCGGGATCTGCACGGCGGTTTCCGCGGCCGGCGCAGCGTTCGGCGTCACTTGCATGGCTGCCGGCGAAGCCGTCGCAGCGGGCCGAAACACCGCCGCGCTGTCCGGGGCAACGGCACCGGGCTTGCTTGCCTGAACGACGAAGTCGCCCAGCTTGACCTCCAGCGAATCCAGTTCGGCGGCTCGATCGAGCAGTTCGAGGATCCGGGTGACGTCTGTGTGTGTCAGTGACATCTCTCAATTCTCCATGGCGCGAACAACCAGTCGCGAAGGGGTTCCGTCGTGAGCAAAGCCGAGCGCCGCGAAGCCGAGCGCCTCGGACTCTGTCAGAGCGTCGCCAATGAGGCCGGCCGCACCCGTGACCAGAACGCGTTTCATTTCGGTGTTCGTCTCAATATTCATTTCAGTATCCGCGGCTGCTCCCTTGACTCAATGATATTTACAGATTGTGTCATTGTCAACAATAAGACTTGCTGTTATTGTAGCCATCATCGCGACACCTCTTTCGGAGCCTCCCCTGTGACCACCGCCACATATTCAGAACAGTCTGAACAATTCGACGCCCGCGTGCGCCATGCCCTGGCGATGGGAGGCAGCGCCAAGCTCGAGCAGCGGCGCGCGACCGGCGCGCTGAACGCCCGGGAACGTGTCGAACGTCTGCTCGACGAAGGTTCGTTCAAGGAAATCGGCACGCTTGCCACGTCGGCAGTAGCCGCCGATCGCGAGTCGACGCCGGCTGACGGCAAGATCACCGGCCTCGGCCGGATCGATGCGCAACCCGGCGACAGCATGGATGAAGATCAGGTTGTTCTGACACTGGAATCGATGAAGATGGAAATTCCAGTGATAGCGCCCGAGACCTGCCGCCTGATCTCCGTACTCGTCAAGGAAGGCGAAGCGGTGCGTGAAGGCCAGGACCTCTCGGTGATCGAACACGACTGAGGACGCACGGCTCTGCTAAGGTATTTGGGGGCCAATGTGTCGACAATCATACGAATTCGGCCAATGTCGCCGAAAAGGAGACACGCATGAACTGGAAGAACAGGCCGGGCGCTGTGCTCGCCACACTATTGACGATTCATCTTCTGGGTCAAATCGACCGCAACATGCTGCTGGGCTTCTCGCCGCAGATCACGCGGGACCTGGCGCTCAGCAACGCGCAGTACGGCTTCCTGGTCGGTGCCGTGTGGGTCTTGAGTTACGGTGTGATGTCGGTGCTCATGGGAACACTCGCCGACCGCTTCAGTCGCCCCCGCCTGATCGCCGTCGGTCTCGTCATCTGGAGCGTATGCACCGCGGCTTCCGGCACGGCACACACGTTCGGGGAGATGGTAGCAGCACGCTTTCTCGTCGCCAGTGGCGAGGCCGCCTTGATCCCGGCCGCCGTGGCGCTGCTGTATGAAGTCTTCGCCTCTCAGCGGCGAAGCGCGGCGATTGGCCTGTTCTTCATGGGCATTCCGGTTGGCATCGGCTGTAGCTTCCTGCTCGCCGGCTCGTTTGGCGCCGAGCATGGCTGGCGCACGACCTTTTTTGCGCTGGGCGCGATCGGGATGGCTCTCGCGCTGCCGCTATCGCTGCTGCGCGAGCACCGCGACGAGCGGCCGCAAGACGCGCGCGGCGAACCTTTCGCCGCGCAGGTGCGTGCCGTCGTTGCCCTGCTGCGAGGGAACCCGGCGATCGTGCTGACGATCGCTGGTTTCGTACTGGTCCATATGGTCGCGGCCGGGCTTTCATTCACGCAACTATGGCTGGTGCGTGAGCGCGGCTTCGATGGCGCCGGTATCGCCAGGACGATCGGGATGCTGCAGATCGTCTTCGGCACGCTGGGTTCGATCGCCGGTGGCGCGCTGGGCGACCGCTATGCGCGCCGCCTCCCTGGCGGGCTCGCTACGTTCATGCTGATACTGGTGCTGCTGGCAGCGCCGCTGATGATCGCTTACCGCCTGGCGCCGGCCGGCTCCCCGCTGTTCTACGTGGGGATGTGCGCCGGATTCTTCCTCCCGCTGGCGCTGTATGGGCCGGCCATCACGGTCATCCAGAGCCTGACCCCGCCGCAGATGCGTTCGACCATTACCGGTTGCTGCATGCTGCTGATCAACGTCTTCGCCGTCGCCATCGGCAGCTTTGCCATTGGCTCGGTGAGCGACGCGCTGGCGCGCGCCGGCGTAAGCGCGCCGCTCACGAAGGTGTTGTTGGGGGCGGATATCGTGGCCATCGCGTCGGCGCTGTTCTTCCTGATGGCGGCGCGGCGCCTGTGTAGCAAGGCCCCGACGCCTCAGGGTGCCAGCGAGGCCGTGCTCCCATGATTTTCATGGTCACGCGTCCCGGGTTGGCGGCCTGGTTGACGCCAGCGCCGGAATCAGCATGAAGACGCGACTGAAGAAACTTGCGACCGTGAGCTGGAAGCCGATCCTGGCGAAATGGTGGTCCCTGAGGCATCGATTCAAGGGCGGTAGCAACTCGCGCAGCGGTCGGCTTGACGCCCAAGCAATATTGTAATATTGTCAACACGAATACGTTATGATAGACTGCTGGTGCAGTACTACAACCCTACATAAGCTAAACGGAATCATGTCGACCACTGACGACAACATTGCCGATGTTGCGGTCCCCACCGGTTCGCGCGGAGGCCGCGGCAGCCCGCGGCCCCTGACCATGCCGGAACAGATCGCAGAGAGCATCACCGACGCGGTGTTACGAGGCGACTACCAGCCAGGCGATCGCGTGCGCGAGCAGGAGCTGGCGTCGCAGTTCCAGGTCAGCCGCGGCCCGATCCGGGAAGCGCTGCGGATCCTCGAAAAGAGTGGCGTCGTGCGCATCTTGCCACAGCGCGGCGCGCACATCACGCAACTCAGCGCAAAGGAAGTCAACGACCTCTTCGAGGTTCGGCGCTCCCTCATCGGCCTGCTTGCCCGCAAGATCTGCCCTGCGCCGCCGGCACTGATCAAGGCGGTGGATCAGCAAGTTCGTGCTCTGGAAGCGCTCGGCGGTCAGGAGAGCGCGACGGAAGAGCACGCGAAAATCAGCATGCTGCTCAGCCGGCTGCTACTCGCCGCCTGCGACAACCATCGGCTGGTGGAGATGCTGGAGTCGCTCGTCAACCAGACAGCGCGATATACCCGGCTCGGATTGCGCGAACCGCAACGCCGCACACAGTCGGCCGCCAGCTGGCGCAGCTTCGTGATCGCCCTTGAGGCCGGCAACGCCGACCTCGCCGCAGCGGCTCTCGAAGGCCTCGTCGAGGCGTCGCGCGTCGCAGCCGTGAAGCACCTTCAGCAAGGCTGACGTACCGCACCGATTTTCGGTGCTTTGCCACCTACTATTGTAGACAATCGGACAATTTTATATGAGCACTCAGATTGCGGGCCGCATGATTTCCTGGGCATCGGCTCAGCACGCGAGCCGAACCGCCCTCGTCTTTCAGGGCCGCAACATCACGTTCGATGAGGTCGAACGACGCAGCAATCGGCTGGCCAACGCCCTGATCTCGCTCGGGCTGAAGCCCGGCGAGCGCATCGCGGCGCTGCTTGCCAATTCAGAAGAGACCGTAGACAGCTTCTTCGGAGCGGAGAAGGCCGCGCTGACCTACGTGCCACTGAATGCCCGCCACACACTGCATGAGCAGGTGGATATCCTCAACGACTGCGAAGCTGCCATCGTGATCGTAGGCCCGGAGTTCCGCGACGTCGGCGCGCGGCTGGCCGCCCGCCTGCCGTCAGCCCCGGCGCCGGCGCTCAGGCACGTCGTCGCGCTCGGATGGTCGGCACCGGGAACGATCGAGTACGAGACACTTGTCCGCACCGCGAGCGAGACAGCACCCGCAATCGAGGTCGGCTCCGAACATCTGCTACGCCTCGCCTATACCTCGGGCACGACCGGCAAGCCCAAAGGGGTGGCCTACTCGCTCGCGCGCTGGCAGGCCCGCCTCACCAATCACTTCGACGCGATGGAGTATCGGCTTGGTCCGGACGACGCGATGTTGCACGTCGGCCCATTGACGCACGCAGCCGGAGTCCACTTGCTGCCCTGCTACATGTGCGGGGCGCGCAACGTGATAGAAGACGGGTTCGACGTGGGGGCGGTGCTCGCATTGATCGAGCGGTACCGCATCACCCAGATCATGCTCGTGCCCACGATGCTGAACCGCCTGGTCGACGCAGTGGAAGGCGGCGCCAAGGCGGATCTGTCATCGTTGCGGCGCATCCACTATGGCACTGCACCGACGCCGCCCGCGCTCATCAAGCGTGCGATCGCCGCATTCGGGCCGATCCTGCGCCAGCAGTACGGCATGACGGAAGCGGCGCAACCGCTGACTGTGCTGTACCCAGACGATCATCTGGTCGGTGATGTGACGCAGGAGCACCGCTTGCTGTCGTGCGGACGGCCGACGGCCAACGTACACATCGTGATCCGCGACACCAGCGGCGCCGCGCTGCCGCCGGACGAGATCGGCGAAATCACGATCGAGCATCGCGGCATCGGCGAGGTGCAATTCTGGCGCCGGCCCGAACTGCTTGCCGAAACGGTACGTGACGGCTGGTACTACACGGGTGATCTCGGCTACTTCGACAAGGCCGGCTTTCTGTACATCGTCGGCCGCAACAAGGACATGATCATCTCGGGCGGTTTCAACGTCTACGCGCGCGAAGTCGAAGATGCGCTCGTCAGCCATTGCGCAGTGTCGGAAGCCGCCGTGCTGGGGCTGCCCGACTCCGAGTGGGGTGAGACGGTCGCGGCCTTCGTGGTCACGCGCACCGGCACGACGACCACGGCCGAAGAACTGCAGCGCCACTGCGCAGAGCGCATCGCCGGTTATAAGAAACCGCGCCTGGTGGAGTTCGTCGACGCGCTGCCGCGCAACGGCGCGGGCAAGGTCACGAAGAACACCCTACGAGACACATACCTGGCATCACGAAAGGAAGGAAGCAAACAATGAACGACTATGGATTAAGCGCCATCGAGGCGTGGAACAGCCGTCCTCGCCGGCACTACGAAACCATCAGCGTCAAGCCGCTGACGCACACGATCGGCGCGGAAATCGGCGGCGTGGATCTGTCCACCGAACTCTCGGATCAACAGTTCGACGAGATCCGTCATGCGTGGCTGGAGAATCTGGTCGTCATCTTCCGCGACCAGCAGATGACGCCCGAGCAGCACAAGCGCCTCGGCCGGCGCTTCGGCGCGTTGCACGTGCATCCGCTCAACGCCGTAAAGCCGGGCAAGGACCCGGAGATCTTCGAGGTCAAGGCTGGCAAGCACTCCAGGAGTGTGGCCGGCGAAGGCTGGCACACGGATGTGTCGTGCGATGCCGAACCCCCAATGGGCTCAATGCTCTACGTCACGCAGATGCCAGAGGGAGGCATCGGCGGCGACACCATGTTCGCCAACATGTACCTCGCCTACGACATGCTGTCGGATCGACTCAAGAGTTTGCTCGAGGGCATGACCGCCATTCACGACGGCGCGATTCCGTACGTCGGCAACTACAAACACAAGGCGCCGGAGGGAGGCTTTCCGACCGCCGAGCATCCGATCGTGGTGCGCCATCCCGAGACCGGCCGCAAGCTGCTGTTCGTCAACCGGGGCTTCACGTCCCGCATCGTCCAGCTCACCAGCTACGAGAGCAGGTGCGTGCTTGAGATGCTCTATCGAATGATCGAACTGACGCCACCGCTCGTCTGCCGGATCCCCTGGACGCTGAACTCGATGGTGTTCTGGGACAACCGATGCACACAACACCACGCGGTCTGGGACTACTACCCGCTCAACCGCTACGGGCAGCGCGTCACCATCGCCGGTCAGGCGCCGGGCGTCTGAGAAAGCTACGTAGAACGGAATAATCATGAAACCCATTGCCATCGTCTCCCTTGCCTCGCTGCGCGCCGGGGCCGCCGCAGTAACCGCCGCCACTGCCGCCGCGCAAGCGCGCGAGTCAGGTACCGTTGCGCGGTGGAGCGTGGAGGCCATCCTGGCGCTCTACGGCCTGCCCTTCATGGACCTGATGTTTCGTGCCCAGGAGGTGCATCGGCAGCATTTCAACTCCAATGAGGTGCAGTTGTCGACGCTACTTTCGATCAAGACCGGGGGATGTGCGGAAGACTGCGGCTATTGCCCTCAATCGGCTCATTTCGAAACGGGCGTAGAGGCCAGCAAGCTGATGCCGCTTGAAGAGGTCGTTGCCGCCGCCAACGCGGCCAAGGCCCAGGGTGCAACGCGCTTCTGCATGGGGGCGGCCTGGCGCAGTCCCAAGGAGCGTGACATGGAACGCGTTTCCGCCATGATCCGTGAGGTGAAGGCGTTGGGCATGGAGACCTGCGTGACGCTCGGCATGCTCAACGCGGACCAGGCGAATGGGCTGAAAGAGGCAGGGCTGGACTACTACAACCACAACCTCGATACCGCGCCGGAGTTCTATGAGCGCATCATCAGCACGCGCACCTACCAGGATCGCCTCGACACCCTGACGCACGTGCGCGACGCCGGCATTCATGTGTGTTGCGGCGGCATCGTTGGGCTGGGCGAATCGCGCGAGCAACGCGCCGGGCTGATTGCGCAACTCGCCAATCTCGACCCCTATCCCGAATCGGTGCCGATCAACAACCTGGTGCAGGTGGACGGCACCCCGCTGGCCGGCACCGCGCCCATCGACCCGTTCGAGTTCGTGCGGACCATCGCCGTCGCCCGTATCACCATGCCGCAGACCATGGTGCGGCTGTCCGCCGGCAGGGAGGCAATGCACGAATCCATGCAGGCGCTGTGCTTCCTCGCGGGCGCAAACTCCGTCTTCTATGGGGACAAGCTGTTGACCACGGCCAATCCGCAGTCACAACGGGACCAGGCCCTGTTCGCCAGGTTGGGGATGCGCACCTCGGGACAGGCCGCATGAGAGCCGCGGTAGTTGCCACCCGGACAGATCTGCCGGCTGCCTGCCGCCCATTGTCAACGCCGCTTTCCTGAACGATCCCTACCCCGCATATCGTGATCTGCGGGAAGCTGAAGTGCCCGCGCCTTGATTTAGTGGCGCCGCCATCACCATTGAAGGTGGCCAACCATACACGGCTTTTTCAGTCCCTTACGTTGCCCCTCCGAGATTCGCGCGCAGAGCGCCGGCGCCTTGAGTCTGCTGACAAGCGGAAACTTCGCCGGCGAGGAAAATTTGCGCGGTCCGTGCACTCGGAGTGCGGCGTTATCATGCATATGTCCAGTGTTGATCATAGAGCAGCCATTCAAGCATGCGTTCCGAACGGCGGGTCGTGGCCGAACTGAGCCGCATGACGTCCGGCTCAGTTCGACCCACTTCGGCCGAGCGACTCAACGCGACCATAACGGCGGCTTCTAGCATTCAACAGCCGCTCGCGGATTGGCTGAGTACCGGACATGCGAGTACGCCCGTCGCGAAACCCAAGTCCTTGCGGGCCAGCCCTGCCGCGTCTGCAAAGGGAGGGGTCTCCCCGCGGCAACAATCGGCGCGATTGTGAACATTAGTGTGAGCGTGGTTTCTGAACCTTTTTATCCCTGCATGCCGCTTCCAATGGCAGCGTGAGCCGACGAGTGACGAGCTAAGTGCTGGCTACTGAGACGGAACATTACTCTTCGATTTTGAGCCGCAACCATCGATCGGTACCGTGGTCGATCTGCACGATGCGGACCACGTGCTCCAAGGAGAACTACGTCTGACGTCTGTTCCTGAGAGCGGAGAAACGAGTGGCGGATTGCGGCTCGCATTAGTCTGCATGTGCTGTCGGTGGCGCCCTATAACAAACAAGCTACACAACTTCAACGCGACCGCATATGACTTGGGGCGGCTTCGAGGAGAAAACCCATGCTACCGATCCGATCCCTGGCCGACGCAGAGGCCGAGCTTGCTGCCACCTTCCGGGGGCAGATTCTGAAACCCATGGACGCCGGTTACGAAGATGCGAGAAAGGTTCACAACGGCCTGGTCGACAAGCGCCCCGCCTTGATCGCCAGATGTCAAGGCGTGGCCGACGTTGTCGGAGCCCTCGATGTCACCCGCAGGCTCGGCCTTGAGGTTGCAGTTCGCGGCGGCGGGCACAACGTGGCGGGACGGGCGACGATTGATGATGGGGTGGTGGTCGATCTCTCGTCGATGAAAGGCATCCACGTCGATCCAGAAAGCAGAACAGTCTGGGCGCAAGGCGGCGTTACCTGGGGCGAGCTCAATCGCGAGACGCAGTTGCATGGCCTGGCCGTCACCGGTGGCGTCGTCTCAAGCACGGGCATTGCCGGGCTTACTCTCGGGGGTGGGGTGGGCTGGCTGATGGGCAAATACGGCCTGGCACTCGATAATCTGCGAGCTGTGGATCTCGTCACAGCCGACGGCAAGGTGTTGCGGGCGAGCAAGGACCGGGAGCCTGAGCTGTTCTGGGCTCTTCGAGGCGGCGGCGGAAACTTCGGCGTCGCCACGAGCTTCGAGTATGAACTTCACCCAGTTGGGCCGACCATTATGGGCGGCCCGATCGTCCACCCGATCGAACGCGCGCGCGCCCTGCTGGAATTTTTCCGCGACATTGCGCCATCGCTACCTGATGAGCAGACGTTGTACGCAACACTGACGCATGCGCCGGACGGGTCCGGCAAGGAAGTGGCTGCCTTGGTCGCTAGCCATTGTGGGTCGTTGGAAGACGCCGAAGGAGCCATGCGGCCGCTGAAACAGTTCGCGCATCCTATCGTGGATGCCGTTGGGCCGATGCCTTACTGCCAGCTCAACAGGATGCTCGACGCCAATTTCCCGAAAGGCGCTCTTAACTATTGGAAGTCCAGCTTCCTCACAGAGCTGAGTGACGCCGCGATTGAGGCCATGATCAGATGCTTCGCGCGATGCCCGACGACGAAGGGTCAACTGCTTCTCGAACATTTCCACGGCGCGGTAACCCGCGTAGATGTTAGCGACACCGCGTTCCCGCACCGCCGCGAGGGCTATAACTTCCTGGTGCTCGCTCAATGGTTGCAAGCGGAGGAGTCCCACGCATGCGTCGCGTGGGCTCGCGAAACGTACGAAGAGATGCAGCCTTTCTTTGCCGCGGGTCGCTATGTCAACTATCTGGACGACGATGACACGGGCGAGCCGATTGCAGCATACGGTCCCAATTACCGACGGCTTCAGCAGATCAAGGCCAGGTACGATCCGACAAACTTCTTCCACATGAATCAGAACATCCGGCCGCTGGCCTGATGGGGGCGTGGCGGGCAAAGCGGAGGAAAGCATGGCAGACCTTCATCTCAACACGAATGAGGTTTCGCGAACTGTCGCAGATCTGCCTGGCCCACCCGGCTTGCCCCTGCTGGGAAACCTGTTTCAGATGGCGCCCGCAAAACTCCACGTGACCCTGGAGCGATGGGCCGGGCAGTACGGTTCACCGTTCAGGGTCCAACTCGGCACGATTCCGATAACAGTCTGGACGGAGGCGGAGCTGTTTCAGACTGTCATGCGCGAGCGTCCGAACCTGTACCGGCGTTTTTCGCCGATAGAATCCGCAATGACAGAACTTGGCGGAAACGGGCTCTTCTCTGCCGAAGGCCCTGCCTGGGAACCGCAGCGCCGGCTGATCATGCGTGCGCTGTCCTTTTCCAATATCAAGTCCTTCTATCCGGCGCTATCGTCGATTACCCAGCGTTTCCTCGTTCGCCTCCAGAGCGCCGCAAAGGATAATAGAACGGTAGAAATGGCGGACGAACTTAAGCGCTATACCGTGGACGTGACAAGTACGCTCGCCTTCGGCGAGGATCCGCATACGCTTGAGCAGGAGCGCGGTGTGATACAGGAACAGCTGGCGCTGATACTGCCGGCGCTCATGAGACGTGTCACAGCGCTATTTCCATACTGGCGCTATGTCTCGCTACCGGAAGACCGGCGGCTCGCGCGTGCAATGGTGGAAGTGCATGGTTACATTAAAAAAATGATTGAACGAGCACAGGACCGTATGCGACAGTCTCGTGATTCGCCGCCGCACAATCTGCTCGAAGCCATGCTTGCGGCGCGCAATGAGCCCGATTCAACGGTAACCGACGAACTGGTCTCGGCCAACGTCCTGACGCTGCTGGTCGCGGGCGAAGATACGACGGCAAATGCAATTGCCTGGGCGCTAATGTACATTGCTGCGGATTTACCTTTGCAGCATCGGCTCTTTGAACAATCATCTGCAGCACTCGGTGGATCCCCGGTCTGTCCGGACTACGATGCACTAAAGCACCTCGATCTTTGTGAGGCGGTGTGCAGCGAGGCCCTACGACTGCGGCCCGTTGCAGCGATACAGACGTTCGAGCCGCTATCCGATGTGTGCTTAGATGGTGTTGCCATACCTGCGGGAACGCGCATGTTCTTCCTAACGCGCCCGAGCATGCTGGACCCGCAGAATTTCGTGCATCCGGAGGTATTCAACCCTGACCGCTGGAAGCATCCCCGGGATCCGTCTGACGGTGCGCATGAACAGAAGGCTTACCTGACATTCGGCGCGGGCCCACGAGTTTGTCCGGGCCGCTATCTGGCAGGCGTCGAGATGAGACTCGTGATATCAATGTTGATGAAGCATTTCAGAGTCGAACTGGCAATCGACCCGGAGGAAATTGAAGAGATTTCTGCCTTTACGATGGTGCCGAATAGAATGCCAGTGAAGCTTCACCCCGTCACCTGAGTTGCCGACGGCTGACAGAGATCGGCTGAATCATGCCTCGGCTCATGCCACGTGCTCCAAACCGTTGGACCTAGGGCAGTTCAGACTCACGAAATGAGGGAAAATCTGGCATCGCAAACCTGCGATTCATCTAGTTGCTGGACTGAAGTCAGCAAAGCCCGTCAAGGCCGTCGGCGAATGGTCGCGCCAGCGGCTGCTAAGGCCGAATTGTGCGCGTACCTCGTCCGTCAGGTTCCGGAGTAATGCAGCCATTCCAACTGCAAGTTTCCCCGCTCGCCGAACGTCTGGATGTGGCCGCGTTTTGCCTTACGTTGCTTGTTTCCCGCCACGAGTCTGCCCAGTCTTTAAGAGCTTGGTCTTGGAAGACTGTACGTCCCGAAAACCTATGAGATCTCTAGACACGGACATGGTTGATGCGGTAACCCGGCCAGCGACGGCTTCCGCCGAGAGGAAGTGTCGCGCCAGTTGAGAAGTTGTCTCGGCTACGTTGAACGACGCGAGCGTCCTGCGACGAGTCCCGGGCGGCGCTGCGGGCGCACGCATCCTATGTAAATTGGCGCAACGGACGCGGCTCAACCGGCCACGCCATGAACGGAGCCCCCTTCATTTGCCGGCGACGTGTGTTATTCCCGGCCCGCTCTCATCGCGCGTGAATCAGACCGACCGCGTGTCAGGGGAACGCGGTAAGCGCCTCCTTCACCAAATTGACGATGTCGACTCCGCCACCGGCAAGGTTGGTGCTCGGGTTCTGCGCGCTCTGCACGCCTGTCACGCTCGGGCCCTTGTCACCGGTCCACCAGCCGAAGAACGGCCCGCCGGACTGCCCCGGGAAAACGTCGGCGCGTTGCTCCTCGGCCTCGTCCGTCGTGCTTCCGTCCGTTTTGTCGATAGCGATGCCGTTCTGGAATGTAGGTCGCCTGCCGCCGCTGATGTCCGCCGGATAGCCGATATGACTCCAGACCGTCTGGCCGTTCCAAGCGGGCGAATATCCTCGCGTGCCCATCCAGCCACAGACGTCTCCGAGGCGATTGCTCAGCACGAGGACGACGTAGTCCTCCTCGATGTCGTCGATGCCAACGTTCGGGCCGACCACCTTGCGATACGCGTACCAGTGCACGATGGCGGAATTGCCGAACGGCGCGTTGCCGTCGAACGATGACGGCGTGAACGTCACCTGATTGACTGTGCCGTCAGCGTTCCAGGTCATCATGTGCGAGGCGCACAGCAAATGGCGCGGGCCGACCAGACATCCGCTGCCGAAGCCGCCGCCGAGGTCCACCTTGCCGACCGTGCTCCACGGGTACGCCGTGTCGGAAAAGACAATTCTCTGATCCGGGGGAAATATGGTGGTCGTGCGGTATTTTCCCGGGGGCAGGTCAAGATGGAGATCGAAGAATCCGTGACGCCGGAATCGCTCGTCGAGCGCCGGACGGTGCGGATTGAAAGCAATGTGCTCCGGCACATGAGGCGCGAGCACCGCATCGCCGGACGCCTGAGCGCGCACTTCCGCGCGGTTGAGCAACGTGCCCTTCACTGGTGCGGGAAAAGCCCGCTCTCCCGCTATGGCGGGGATCACCGGCGGCTCGAATGAGATCGGCGCCGCCGCCCGGCGCGCCGCGGCGCGAGGCTTTAATTGCTGCTCGAGTTCGCTCATGGTCATGGGTTTATCAGTCATGTCAAGTCTCGCATAGTGAGTTGCTCGTGTGGCAAGCCCCCGTTGATGTCGGGCACCGCCGCGACGAGGCGTCGGGCCGGGCCGCGTGTGCGACCCGGTTCGGCTCCGCCTCGGACTGCGGCCAGTCAGACAACGCCGCGGTCAGCCTTAGAACGATGGATGCGCACGCGTTTTGAACAAGAGCCTGCCCGACAATGAAACACTATCCGTCGTCGTGCCGAAGATCGTCGGAATCCCTGGCATCGGGATCCTAAGCGTTCGACCGTTCGCTCGCGAGCCATCG
Source organism: Paraburkholderia madseniana (assembly GCF_009690905.1). GTDB lineage: Bacteria > Pseudomonadota > Gammaproteobacteria > Burkholderiales > Burkholderiaceae > Paraburkholderia > Paraburkholderia madseniana. The sequence goes on along the minus strand of NZ_VOSW01000054.1, from coordinate 45,551 downwards.
CGCTACGCCGACGATCGGAGTCTCATCGCATCACGGCGCGAGAATGAAAATCCGGCTTACGGAAACCATCTGCACCTGCGACAACTGAAACACCATCAGCATGCCTGATTTATCGCCCGCTCCTGATTTGCCACTGTCACCCGATCGTTCGCGGAACGTATTGCGGTCATTCTTGTTGGTCTCCACGAACGGCTTGACGTAGTGCGGACTGTCGATGAAAGAAGGCCCGGTGGTTGACGCGACGATCATCGAAGCGCCACCGTCGACCAAGGACGCCGAGAAGAGTCGTGACCCTAGATGCATCAAACGAAGAAGGGAAACGAATGGCACTTTGGGATGAAGCCCACATTGGCGTCGATGCCGATTCGGGCCTGATCGACGGTGTGGTTGGCACGGCGGCCAACGATGCAACTGTTCCGGCAGCAGATTCCGCTGCCTTGCATGGGAGCGAAACCACTTCGACCATTCTGATGTACGTCGCTCGGTGTTCCCGCTGTTACGCGCTGACGCAACAGCCTCCTTCGCGGGTCACTTGCCGGTGACGCAATGTTATTCAGGGATATGGTCGAAATTCTCGCGTTCAGCATCGGGCGGCTTTCGGAGTTAACCAGCCGTTCGAAGGACCGCTCTATGTGACGCACGAATGGCAGAAACTGGCCCGGTCCCCGCCCGCCGGCAACAAGCAGACCTCGACCTCCGCTAGCCATTCGCTCGACTGGCGGACGGTCACACACCTAAACCTCGCTTCGCTTCAGCAGGTAATCGAGGCCGCCCACCCGATACCATCGATACCCGTACGGCTCGAGCACTACGGTATGCCGCCCGCCATCGGCTTCCACACTGTGGTCGTCGGAGAGGAGGTTGATGAGGCGGTTTTCGCCCTGCCCGCTGCAGCCCGAGCGGAACTTCACCGTGCAGGCCTCGGGTCCGAAGTTATGCACGCAGATCACCGAGTTGTTTCGCCAGTCGTAGCGCAGCGCGAGGACCTCGTTGCGCGATGTACGCAGGACCGCGAAATCGCCCCAGCTTATTTCCGGCACTTCCCGGCGCATGCGGATCACGCGCTCGGTCCAGTTCAGGAACGAATTCGGGTCCCGCCGCTGGCTGGCGACGTTCACTCGCTCGAAACCGTAAGCGCCGCCCGATATGACCCGGCACGACGGCTTCGGGTGCTTCGTGAAGCCGCCATGGGGTTCGGTCGACCATTGCATGGGGGTGCGCGTACATTCGCGCTCCGGCAGGCGCAGGTCGTCGCCCATGCCGATTTCATCGCCGTAGCGAAATACCGGCGTACCTGGCGAGGTCAGCATCAGGCTGTAAGCGAGCTCGAGACGGCGCCTGTCGCCAGAGAGCATCGGCGCAAGCCTGCGGCGAATGCCGCGCTCGTATAGCTGCATGTCGGGGTCCGGGCCGAACGCGGCGAACACGGCGGCGCGCTGGTCGGGCGTCAGACGGCCCAGATCCAGTTCGTCGTGATTGCGCAGGAATACACCCCATTGAGCGGTCGCGGGACGTGGTTTCGTCGCTGTCAGCGCTTTCTTCAAAGGACCCGTATCGCCGGTCGCGAGGGTGTAAAACGTGTTCTGGTTGACCTGGAAATTGAACATCATCTGCAGGCGCTCGCCGTCGTCGCCGAAATAATCGAGGTCGGTATCGGGCAATACATTCGCTTCGGCGAGGATGATCGCGTCGCCCTTGCGCCATTGCAGAAACTCGCGGAAGGTCCGCAACATGTCGTATTGCTCGACGGGCTTGCGTACTTTCGGGCCCTTCGTGGCAATCACGAACGGCACGGCGTCCATCCGGAATCCCGACACGCCGAGCTGGATCCAGAAGCCCATCACCTGGAGCAACTCGGCCTGCACATGTGGGTTCGCGGTGTTCAGGTCCGGCTGGAAGTCATAGAAGCGATGGAAAAACCAGCGTTTGGCCTGCTTATCGTAGGTCCAGGTCGATTTCTGAACGCCGGGAAATACCACCCCGTCTTTAGCGTTCGGCGGTTGCTTGTCGGCCCATACATACCAGTCGCGATACTTCGAGTCAGGATCGCTGCGTGCTTCCTTGAACCACGCGTGCTGATCGGACGTGTGATTGACCACGAGGTCGATCATCACGCGCAAGCCGCGCTCGCGGCACGCATGCGAGAACTCGGCGAAGTCCCCCAGGGTGCCGTATTTCGGGTCGACGTTGTAGTAATCGGAGATGTCGTAGCCGTTGTCGCGGCCAGGCGACGGCTGGAAAGGCATCAGCCAGATGGTCGTGGCGCCGAGCCCCTGAAGGTAGTCGAGCCGGCGGATCAGGCCTTGGAAATCGCCGACGCCATCGCCATTCGCGTCCATGAAAGTGCCGACGGAGAGACAATAGACGATTGCATTCTTGTACCAGAGGTCATTTAGCATACGGTCCGCGCGTGGCTCCAAAACAATCGATCAGTGAGAGGAACAGCAATGCCTGAACTGGTGTGGTGGCAACGCGGCGTGATCTATCAGGTCTATCCGCGCTCGTTTCAGGACACCAATGGCGACGGCATCGGTGACCTGGCGGGCATAAGTGCGCGTCTGGCGTATCTCGCGCTGCTTGGCATCGATGCAGTCTGGATCTCCCCAGTCTACCCGTCACCCATGGCGGATTTCGGTTACGACGTCGCCGACTATTGCAATATCGACCCAATGTTCGGCACGCTCGACGACTTCAAGCAACTTGTGGACCGCGCCCACGGACGCGGGTTGAAAGTGCTGCTCGACTTCGTGCCGAATCATTCGTCGGACCGGCATGTGTGGTTCGAAGCAAGCCGGTCCTCGCGCGACGACCCGAAGCGCGACTGGTATTTGTGGCGCGATCCCGTGCCCGGTGGTGGGCCGCCGAACAACTGGCTGAGCCGGATGGGAGGGTCCGCGTGGCAATGGGATGCGCACACTGGCCAGTATTACTATCACACGTTCTTGCGCGAACAGCCCGACTTGAACTGGCGCAATGCCGAGGTGCGTCGCGCGATGGACGATGTCCTGCGCTTCTGGCTGGATCGCGGCGTGGACGGTTTCCGCGTGGACGTGCTGTGGCTGCTGATCAAGGACGCCCAGTTCCGTGATAACCCGCCCAACCCCGCGTTCCGGCCGGGCGAGCCGGATCATCACCGGCTATTGCAGACTTACACTGAGGATCAGCCGGAGGTGCATGAAATCGTGCGGTCGATGCGTGCCACGCTGGATGAATACGGCGAGCGTGTGTTGATCGGTGAAATCTATCTGCCCGTGCCGCAACTGATGACGTACTACGGCACGAACGGCGATGGTGCCAACATGCCTTTCAATTTCCAGCTCCTGAACCCAGCGTGGAATGCGGCCGATATTGGAAGGATGGTGTCGGATTACGATCGCGCATTGCCGGAGCACGCCTGGCCAAACTCGGTGCTATCCAATCACGACAACCCGCGCGTGGCGTCGCGGCTGGGGGCGGCGCAAGCGCGCGTGGCCGCTGTGCTGCTGTTGACACTGCGCGGGACACCAACGCTCTACTACGGCGATGAAATTGGCATGATCGACGGCGAGATTCCGCCCGACCAGGTTCAGGACCCGGCCGAGCTTCGGCAACCGGGTATCGGTCAGGGCCGAGATCCTGAGCGTACGCCGATGCAATGGGACTCATCCCTGCCCCATGCCGGTTTTACAAGCGGCCAGCCGTGGTTGCCGGTAAGCGCGGCAACCAGCGTTAGCGGCCAGGACGGCGAGGCGTCGAGCATGTTGTCGCTGTATCGCCGGCTGTTGTCAATTCGGCGGAGCAACGCGGCACTCCTGGAAGGCGCGATTGAAAACCTCACCGCGCACGGCGACGTGCTCACTTACGAGCGGCGTTCTGGCGATCAGCGGCTTTTCATGGCGCTAAACACGGGCGCCGCCGACGCCACCACCCCGTTGCCATCAGGCACGGTGCTGTTATCGACTTTCCCCGGCCGCGACGGCGAGTCGATCACGGAAGGCGCAAATCATCTCGCCGCCGGCGAAGCACTGATCATCAGGCTCGCCTGATCGCCGATGGTAGACAGCCCCCGTGCTGGCTCGCTCGTCTGGGCTCCAGGGCTGAACGGCGAGGTATAACGCGCCCGCCGAATTGTTGGCGTTCCAGAAGACGGCGTGCAACGGCCGCTTCTGGCCACGAGGGGCGCGCTACGACGAACTTCCGGTACCGACCCACTCCCGCCCTTCGGCGCGGTGCGAAACCAACGGCTGCTTGCGGTGTACAACGGCCGTTAGTCGATTTTATCGGGAGACGGGCGGTCAGTTCTTCGCCACCGCTCGGAATTAACTTGCGATCGTCTGTCGCGCGCCGTCCTTGACCAGATGGCCATCTCTGCCCAAGGCGCAGACAGACGTGGCAGGTTAGACGGCGTTCAAATCGATTTCGGCCATTACCCCGGCTGGCCGCCTGACATAGGCCGAGCATTAATACCGGGTTGATGCCGATCAACCTCATGAAAGCGGGAAAACGGCGGCACGCTCAAGAACGCTGCAGCGGTGGCCAATCATGCGTCGATGCGTACCACGCCGTTTTTCGACCGGCGTCGCAACGTTACTGCCCCGATGAGGCCGAGCCTTAGACAGGATTCGAGGCGGGCCGCCCTTCCAGCACGGCGGCGACATTATCCAGCGCCGTAAAGCCCATCTGGTCGCGGGTCTCAATCGTTGCGCTGGCCATATGGGGCGTCAGGAACACGTTGTCGAGTTCAGCGAAGCGCTTGTCGACATTGGGCTCGTTCCGGTACACATCCAGACCCGCGCTGAATAGATGACCCGAAGTCAGGGCGTCATAAAGCGCATCTTCGTCCACCAGGCCGCCACGCGCCGCGTTGACAAAAATCGCGCCTGCGGGAAGGAGTCCAAACTCTCTTTTCGTCATGAGTGGAACGGCTCCGCCCGGCACGTGCAGCGTGAGCACCTGGCAGTGCGGCAGCATTTCGTCGAGAGTGGCATAGAAGGTCGCGCCATTCTCCACCGACGGACCCGCACGGTGCATGTCCGTGTAAATCACGCGCATGCCGAATGCCTGCGCACGCTTGGCGACTGCCCGTCCAATACGCCCGAATCCAACGATGCCGAGCGTCTTGTCGTTCACTCGCGTACCCAGCATCTCGGTCATGCCGAACGATTTGCCCCATCCGTTGCGCATGATCCGTTCGTATTCTGAGGCGCGACGGCACGCAGCCAGCAAGAGCAGCATGGAGAAATCGGCCGTGCACTCGGTCAACGCATCGGGTGCGTTCGTGACGACGATTCCCCTTTCACGGGCCGCCGCTACATCCATGTGATCGAAGCCCGCGCTCGCGTTCGCAATGATCTTGACCGTCGAGGGCAGCGCGGCAATGTGTTCCGCCTGCAGGCCGGATTTTTTCCCGATGAGTACGGCCGGCACATCGTGCTTCTTGCAGAAGTCGACGACAGACCACGAGTCCATATCGGCCTCGGTCACGAAGGCATGGAATTCGGCTGCGGCGCGTTTCGCCACGGCTGTGGGAACCCTTCGCGCAATCAACAGGCTGGTGCGTTTATCTTCCGACATGGTTTTTCCTTTGGTAGGCAGACGTCGAGAGACTACGAAATCGCAGACCGGACCGTCAATGTTGATTGGACGAATCAACTCCTCGGTAATGATTAGCCCCTTATTGTTCGCGGCGCCTGCGCGTTGCGATTCGTTTCCGTCTTGCCCCTCTTCCATCTTGCTCGCGGCAACACGCGCATCAGGAAAACCCTGATGCGATCCCGGTCCGCAAGGCCCTCGGATGTTGATTCAATGAATCAAGATTGCTCACCGCATAGCGCGGATGCAACTCTCTTTCCCGTGTTCAATTGAATCGTTGAGAGGAAGTCAAATGTCTGCATCAAAGAAGTTCGCAGCCGTTACGGGCGCCGGCTCCGGCATCGGCCGCAGCGCCGCCCTCGCGCTCGCCAACGCGGGATTCGCCGTCGCGCTGATCGGGCGCAGAGCCGAGCCGCTGCTGGAAACGAAAGAGGCCATCGGCATTGCCGGCGGAGAATCACATGTTTTCCAGGCCAACGTTGCCGACGCCGCGTCGGTCCAGCAGGCGTTTTCGCAGATCGCCGAGGCATTCGGCCGGCTCGACGTGCTCTTCAACAACGCAGGCCGCAACGCGGGGGCCGTCCCCCTTGAGGATTACGAGGTCGATTTCTGGAACGACGTCGTGGCCACCAATCTGACCGGCGTCTTCCTGTGCGCTCGGGCAGCTTATCGCCTGATGAAAGAACAGTCCCCTCAAGGCGGACGAATCATCAACAATGGATCGATCTCAGCCCACTCGCCGAGGCCGCATACCATCGCCTATACGGCAACGAAACATGCGGTCACCGGCATCACCAAATCGATCGCGCTGGACGGACGCGCGTTCAATATCGCCTGCAGCCAGATCGATATCGGCAACGCGGCGACATCGCTCACGGAACGCATGAACCGCGGCGTACTGCAAGCGGATGGCAGCATGGCACCCGAAGCAAGAATGGATGTGACGCACGTGGCGAATGCGGTCGCACACATGGCCAGTCTTCCGCTCGAGGCCAATGTTCTCAACATGACGATCATGGCGACCACGATGCCGTTCGTCGGCCGCGGATAAATCACCCTCGCGCCAACAATAAAAAAACAACTGGCGAATGTTCTGGAGACACCGATGAAAGCCGTAGAGGAACAAACATTGCCGGGCCGAAACCTGGTTTACGCGGATACTGCGAAACGCTCCAGGGTGCGGTACGTCGTGCTCTCGATGCTGCTCGCGGCAACCATCCTCAATTACGTCGACCGGTCGGCGCTGGGCATCGTTGCGCCAGGCCTCTCGAAAGGCCTCGCGCTCGACAAGATGGAGATGGGCGAACTGTTTGCCGGTTTCGGCCTTGCCTATTCCATTGCTCTCGTGCCCGGCGGCATGCTGACCGATATTCTCGGCTCGCGCCTCGCCTATGGGTTGTCCCTCCTCGGCTGGTCATTCGCCACGTTGACGCAGGGTTTCGCGAACGGCTATCAGATGTTGCTCGGATCGCGGCTCGCAATCGGCGCAATGGAGGCGCCGGCGTTCCCTTCGAATGCGCGCTCCGTAACGTTGTGGTTTCCGGCCCGGGAACGTGGCTTCGCGACCAGCGTATATGTCATGGGGCAATACATCGGGACCCCCTTGTTCACCGGCTTGTTGCTGTGGATCTCCGCCGCGTACGGTTGGCGTGCTGTCTTTTTCGTAACGGGCGGCGTCGGTATTCTGTTCAGTCTTCTCTGGTACGGGGTTTACCGCGATCCGCATCAGCACACGGGTGTGAATGCGGCCGAACTGCAGTACATCAATGAAGGCGCCACTGCGGCGCGCAAGCCCCGCGAGAAGTTCGATTGGCGCATGGCACTTAAGCTGCTCGGCTACCGGCAGATTCTCGCGATCTGCATCGGCAAGTTTTGCAACAACACCTTGCTGGTCTTCTTCACCACGTGGTTCATGACCTATCTGATCGAAGCGCGCCACATGTCGATGATCAAGGTCGGGATCTTCCAGGCACTCCCATTTATCGGCGCGACAGTCGGCATTCTGCTTGCTGGTTTCCTCTCGGACTTTTTCATTCGGCGCGGGGTGTCGATTTCCACTGCGCGCAAGGCGCCGCTCATTATCGGCACGCTGCTCGGCGCGTCTATCGTGCTCGTCAATTTCGTCGAGTCTAACGAGGGGGTGATCGCCATCCTGACTATGGCGTTCTTCGCGCAGGGCGTCGGGTCGATGTCGTGGGCCGCCGTCTCCGAAATCGCGCCTCGACAGTACGTGGGACTGACCAGCAGCATCACCAGCCTCGCGGCCAACATCGCGGCCGTCACCACGCCGCTCATGATCGGCTACATCACCCACCACACCGGCCACTTCTATTGGGCGCTCAACCTGATGGGCGCGATATGCCTGCTCGGCGCGCTCTCGTACTCCGTGCTGCTGGGGAAGCTTTCCCGCATCGAACTGTGACGCTTTTGACTATACGGTGAAATCGAATGATTGAATTCAAGTGGGACCATCTGCAACTGTGCTCGGCGGACGCCGAAGCCACTGCCGCGTGGTTTGCGCGCTGCCTGAACGCCGAGATCGTGCGTCGCCCGGGGCGGGTGGATTTGCGCATCGGCAGCATCAACCTTTTCATCACGTCGCTGACGAGCGCCCAAACCGGGCGCCCTCATGGCGAGCGGCAGCAGGGCATTGATCATTTCGGTGTGGTCGTGGACGATATCGACGCCGCGTTCGAGCATCTGTTGCGCTGCGACGCGGAAATCGTCGAGCCGATCAAGCAGGTTCGCCCCGGCGTCAGGGCCTGCTTCGTGCGGTCGCCGGGTGACATTCTCGTCGAGATCCTGGAGCGGCGACCCGTCGAGATGACTTTTACCTGAAAAAACGTCAATATTGGCGCTGGATCGGTCGTGCTCGAATGCACGGCGCGATCCACGTCGTCACTCCCCTGTTGCTCCGTTCCGCTGCAACTCCTTGCTTGCCATCCCATGCGAAACTGGATCACTCTGACTGAAGCGGCTCGACAACTCGGAGTGCAAGCGCAGACTGTCTATGCGTACGTAAGTCGAGGCACCATCGCGGTCATGCCGGATCCGCTCGACCCGCGCAAGAGCCTCTACCGTGCGGAGGACGTCGCCGGTCTGTGCCGCAAAAAGCAGGTGGGACGCAAGCGCGAAGCGCTCGCCGCCGGGACCATATTCGGTGCGGAACCCTGCATTTACAGCAGCATTACCACCTTCTCAAAAGGTCGGCCGTACTACCGGGGGCGGGATAGCATCCGGCTTTCGGACACGGCGACGCTTGAAGCCGTGGCGGCCATTCTCTGGAATGCGCGCGAGCCCGTTTCCTTCGAAACGGGTGACATGCCGCTACAGGGCGACGAACGAGGCAGGCAATGCGCGTTTACATCGCTGGCGGCGCTCGCGGCCTGCGGGCACTCGACCCTCGGACGCACGGACAGCGCACTGCACGTCGAGGCCGGCCGGCTTGTGGCGCTCATCGCGCAAGCGTTTGGCGCGCGCTGTGACGCGAATGCACAGAGAATGCATGAACGATTCGCGCTCGGCTGGGGCCAGGACCGCGATGGCGCTGAGCTCATCCGCCGTGCCTTGGTCCTCGTGGCCGACCATGAGATTACGAGTTCGGCGTTCGCCGCCAGGATTACCGCCTCCACCGGCGCGTCGCTGCCGGGATGCCTGCTTACCGGACTCGCGACTCTCTCGGGCCCGCTGCACGGCGATGCGTCGGGCCGCGTGCGGGCCGTGTTCGACGACGTCGGAAGACTCGGTGCGGAGCACGTGGTTGCCCATCACTTGCAGTCGGCCATTCCGATCCCTGGGTTTGGACATCATTTGTATCCAGACGGCGATCCGAGGGCGGCCGCATTGCTCGAAGTGCTGAATCCGCCTCAAGAGCTCATGTCGTTCATCAACAAGGTGGTTGAGCTGACCGGGCTCAAGCCAAATATCGACGTTGCGCTTGCGGCCCTGGCGGCTCAGCTGGCGTTGCCGCGCGATGCATCGTTCGCGTTGTTCGCAACAGCCCGGAGCGTGGGTCTGCTCGCGCACTGTATTGAGCAACTCCGGGTGAGCAAGGTCATACGGCCACGAGGGCGCTATACCGGGCCCGCGCTGGAAGACGCCGCCCCCGCCTCGCCAGCGGAAGGCGGCGAGAATACGCTCGATCCAGTCACGCTCGACAAGAATCGGGTATTCAAAACGGTTGGGCGCTGAGAGGCCCGTCAAAGCGGATCTTTCCCGAAACGAAATAAACCTCGACGCCAATCGGCTCTCGCCGAAAGGACCGGCTTGTTCCTGCGGACGTACACACTTTGAGCGAAGCGGCGTCGGTAGCTTCGAAAACGTTGCCAGAATGCTTATGACGATGGTGCATGCGACGCCAGACCATGGCCAGACTGCGGACGGAAGGTCTGGAGTCTGCACTGGAGCCGACATTCCAAGCGTTGCATCGAAGTGCGCCCGAGCGGCCGCTCATGGCCCAGAGTGTGTCAAAACGCACAGCCGGCGGAAATTTGAGGGCGCGCTGGCTCGTTGGTAGATTGGGGCGTATCGATTGTGGCACGACAAACGTCAATTCAGTGCCGAATGTATTGCGGAGACGGTGAGTCACATACGGGTTTCACACCCGCATCGCTTTCATAACCGTTTCTGAACCGAGAAGCTTGATAACCCGCTTCATGTTGTAGGCAAGCACGTGCAAGCTCATCTCCGTGCTCACCGGTCCGATAGTACGGGTCAGGAAATGAGTCGCGCCCATCCAGCCCTTGATCGTGCCGAAGGGATGCTCGACGGTCTGTCGTCGGATACGCATCATGTCGGGGGCGAGATCAAGCCGGGCCTGCATCTCTTCGAGCAATCCTTCGTGCTCCCAGCGCGTTACCCGGCGTTCGGTGCTCGGAGTGCATTTGTCTTTCAACGAGCACTGTTGGCACTGCGAACTCCAGTAGCGATCAAACTTCAGGCTACGTTCGGTTGTTGTATAGCGCCATACGAGACGCTCGCCTGCCGGACATCGATACTCGTTCTTCTCGGCATCGTAGATAAAATCGTCTTTGCTGAAGCGGCCGTCAGCGGTCGCGCCCGAGGTCTTTGTCTTAGGAACAAACACCGTGATGCCGGCCTCGTGGCATGCGAGTATCTCTTCGCTCTTGTAGTAACCGCGGTCGGCAACTGCCGTAAGTTTATCAACGCCCATTTCCGTACGCGCCAGCCTGGCCATCGACGTGAGTTGGTCTCGATCAATTCCATCATTGGTGACCTGGTGCGCGACGATCAAATGGTGCTTTGCATCGACCGCTACCTGGACGTTGTAGCCGACGACTCCGGTTCCCCGAGTCTTCATCGAACGCGCGTCCGGGTCCGTGAGCGACACCTGCTTGTCCGGTGCCGCGTCGAGCTTGACTTCGACCTGCTTGAGGATTTGCATCTGCTCCTTGAGAGCCGCAATCTTGTCTTGCAGCCGTTCTGTCTTCGCCTTCGCGATCGTCGGCTCCTGACGATCGGCGGTGTCCATTTCTACCAGATAACGGCTAATGCTTGCCTCGATATCCCGCATGCGGCGTTCCAGTTTCGCGCTCGTGAAGTTGCGATCGCGATGGTTCACAGCCTTAAACTTGCTGCCGTCTATCGCAACGAGCGCCTCGGAGAACAGGTTCAGGCGTTGGCACAGCACAACGAACTGGCGACAGACGCTGCGGATCGCCTTGCCATTATCTTTGCGGAACCTCGCAATGGTCTTGAAGTCGGGCACCAGACGACCCGTGAGCCACATCAATTCGACGTTGCGCTGTGCCTCGCGCTCAAGCCGTCGACTGGATTGAATTCGGTTCAGATAGCCGTAGATGTAGATCTTAAGCATCACATCCGGGTGATACGCAGGTCGTCCGGTAAGCGCTGGTTCGACGCCCTCAAATCCAAGCTGATGAAGATCCAGCTCATCGACAAAGACGTCGACTACGCGGACCGGATTGGTATCCGCTACATAGTCGTCGAGCGATTCAGGAAGAAGGATTGTTTGAGTACGATTGTCGCCTTGAACGAACCGCTTCATCTCGCTCGCCTCCGCTATCGGACGAGATATTTTAGCAATTCAAAAAGGTGTTTTGACACACTCTGGGCCGGTTGTCGCCGATCATTAATTCCGGACACCTCGATGCGATCGCGGATTTAGTTCGAAGCGATTTGCCTGTACACGCGGCCCCGCTCGCGCGCGACGTCTGCATGTAGTTTGGATTCCTATCCGGTCAGCATCGTCGATGTGACGATGTTTGCATCTGTAGCGTGTTCTGCCCGATCAACGCACTCGCTGCGATCCTGCTGCCGGCACGCGTACACGCGGCGCGACTGCGCTTGTCGAGGCAGTCGCTCAGCGTAGGGGCAGACACCTCGACCGGTACGGTCGCATATGTGCGGCCGTTTTCAAGTCCTGCGCGCGGTGTGCGGACTGAATGTCTCTGATTGACTCGCTATTGAGTTGCTGTGAGCTTGAGTCCCGGCCGCGACACCTGTGAGGATTCGTGCTGACCTTTGCGCTGATCGGCTACCTGCTCAATGCCGTTTTTTATGACCTCTTCGCAAAAGGCCAGACGTGCACGGTAGTAATCTGCATGCAACTGCGCATCGAGGATTCGCTGCTCCGCCTGGAAAAGCTCCAGACGCAGGTCCCGCAACGCTTTTCGGCCTGCTTCTCCGGGGTGAGTGCGTTGTGCACAGCCCAGTTCGCGATCCATCTCAGCATGGCGAAGTCCTCCCGTCGTTGGATGCTCGTCCTCTGCCACGACCCAAGCCTATCAAAATACGATCCAGGTGTGTGTTAAATAAAGTTTGAGCGTCGCCTGTGACAAAAACGACACACTCCTGCTTCGAAGTGTTCGTATTGCATACACGGTCCTTCGCGGCGAACGCCGTGCCCTACCTGCACCGGAAGCTCGGCGAGTAGCCCGTAAGTGCTCACTGACACGCGCCCCGGAAGAGACAGTCGACTTGCTCTATTGCAGCTACTCCCTGAGTTGCACCCGCCAAGAACGTCGAATTATTACCGACGACCGATAAGAAACTCCTTCGAGTCCTTCCCGAGCAACCAGACAGGGCGCGCGCCCCATCCAGTCCAGGTTTGCCCCGTTTCCGGATTTCGGTATCGCGGCGGTGCGGGAGTCCGTCCTCGCTTGCGTCCGACGAGTTCACTGGGCGTGATGCCGTAGTCCCTCATCAAGCCACGGATCTGCTCAATAGCTGCGACGCGTTCAGTGCGCCATGCGAATTGAATCTGTTTATCGAGCGCGGCGAGGTCAGATACAAGTTCCAGGTAAGTCTTGTTCATCGCACTTATTGCAGGTTTTTCGCGAGTTGGGCACGCAAGGTGATGGCCATCTGTTGAAGAATATCCGGGAGCAGAACCTGTGCGTCAAGCGGACCGACTACCGAGTATCCCGAGCCAGAAACACCGTCGATGACTATGACGGCAGCGCAGCGTGCGCCGGTTGACTGCCGCACGTGATTGCAGGCAGCTTCGAATTGACCCGCCGCTTCACCACCTTGCTCGACCTTTGCGTCAATGTTGCCGATCATGAGATTCTCCGCGTGTCCAGATGGGCCCGCGGAACATTCTAAGCCCACCAATCGGATTGGACGTTGCTTACGGCCACCAACAGGTGGTCCACCGGGGCACCATGCCACTGGAACGTGGCGCTAACGGATAACTGCACTGCGTTACCTTTTGGACGATTGCTCAGCGCGAACTCGTTCACCCAACGTAGTGACGCAGAGATCGGCAAGTTCCTGCCGGATGTTGGCCAGCAACTCGCCATGCTCGTTGCGACTGAGGATTCGCAGGGCTGCGAAAACCTGGCAGGTACGATTGGCAGCCAGGCATCTGATGGATTGAACTGCCGTTGCTTGCTAGACACGGCTTGCCGCACGCGTGAAACCTTATTATCGCGAGAACACCAATCAAGTGGCCTTGACTTTCAAGGCAGCATCGCTATCAATAATCATTGTTGTCAACCGGTAAGCCGAATGCCGTCCACTCAGGACCGTCGGTCCGGCTTCACCGCGCCGATACGAGCCGCGCAATACGTGCGCATGTCTACCGACCATCAGCAATGCTCGCCGATTTTCCAGAGGCAGGCGATTGCTGAGTACGCAGCCGCTCACAATATCCGCATCGTTCGGGACTATGAGGATGCCGGTATCAGTGGCCTCACGCTGCGCGAGCGCCCGGCACTCATCCGGTTGCTGGTGGACGTTGAAGATCCAGCCCGCAAATTCTCCACAATATTGGTCTACGACGTAAGCCGGTGGGGGCGATTCCAGGACGTTGATGAAGCTGCGTTCTACGAATACACCTGCCGCCGTGCCGGTGTGAAAGTGATTTACGTCGCCGAGCCATTCGAGAACGACGCCAGCCCGACAACATGCGTCATGAAAGCGCTTAAGCGCGCGATGGCGGGCGAATTCAGTCGCGAAATCTCGCGCAAGGTTTTCCTGGGTCATTGTGTCAACGTTCAGCGCGGCTACCACTCCGGCGGGCCACCTGGGTATGGTTTGCAGCGTGTGCTGGTGGACGCCCATAGCGGCACCCGCCGACCGCTGGCACCGTACCAGTACAAAAACCTACAGACCGACCGTGTGATCCTCGCGCCGGGGCCCCCGCATGAGGTCGCCATCGTGAGAAAAATGTTCGAGTGGTACGCCGCCCGTGGGACCACCGCTACGGACATAGCGCGCCGGTTGAATGACTTCGGTATCGGCAACGGCGCGGGACGGCCATGGTTGCCCCGGAACATCCTCCAGATTCTGCGCAACGAAAAGTACATCGGGACCAACGTCTACAGCCGGACGTCTTCAAAGCTGGACGCCCCATGGGTGCAATTGCCCACGGCGGAATGGATACGTGTAGCCAGTGCCTTTGAGCCCGTGGTCGGCAATCAACTCTTTGCGGCCGTTCAGCGCAAGCTCACCCGCATCAGACAGATTCCCAGCCGGGACGAAATCGTCTCAGGCCTGCGCAAGGTCGTCGAAAGGACCGGCAACCTGAACCAGGCAACGCTGCGGCGCTACCGAAGCGCACCCTCAGTTGAGCGCGTCATGCGGGAATTCGGCAGCATGTACGAAGCGTACGAGGCAGTCGGATACGCACCTCGCCTGAATCCTGAGAGATCCCGGAACAGGTATGTCGAACGACGAACGGAGCTTTCAATAGCCGATATCACGACGGAGAAGTTGCGCAGGTTGGGACATGACGTCAGATTCGAAAAGCACACCAATGTCATGTGCGTGGACAACACGCTTCGGTTTCAGCTTCTAGTGAGGAGTTCATGGCTCATCCACAGGCATTCCCCGTATTGGGTTGCGCGCTGGCCAGACTGCTTCGCCATCGACTTTCTGGTGTACGCCCGCATTGAGCGCGCGAACCCGAACCTGCTCGACTTTCACGTCTTTCCTCGGGGTAGCCTCACGCCCGGCGCGTACACCGTGATCCACAGAAACGGCGCTTCGAGATTTGAAGATTTCCGATACCCCGACCTGAAGTCGATCGTCGAGCTTTCTGAGGTGGTACCCCTCGAAGTGCTGGGTTACGCCCCACGTGCTGGTGCCACATGAATCCTCGCACCTCAAAGTCCGGCTCAGAAGACGCAGTGGCAAGAGTCTGCTCACGACATCCGGAGGCAGCGTGCACGACGAAGTAGCGGCACCTGAACGGTCTCGGGACAAGCAGGTTGAACGCAGGCCCGCTGGAATCAGAATACGGGAAGCGATCGAGGATGAGTGTGAACGACAACGTGCCGCACTCGCGCGTAAAGAAGCCGCAAACGCTCAAATGACGCTGCTTGGAAGTATTCTCGGAGAACTGTTATCTCAGGCCGACTTCGTTGCCGTGCTCAAGGTCGCGGGATTTACAGCCATACCCTGTCTCGTTCAGCAGCGCCTGCAGCCGCGATTCCCAGAATTCCGAGAAACCTGTGCTGTTCCGGCGAAACAGGACACGGGTTCAGATACCGCCCCTTTCACGCAAGGCAAGGCGGTCGATGCGCCTGAGGACGCCGCTGCGATCCTCGCGGGACAAGCGCTACCCGTAAGGACAATTCACGCACTTGACCGGATGGTGCCGGCGCGCCGGTCAGCCATCGCCAATCTGATGTCCGCCGTGGGTAACCTGACGGGAGATTTTGCCCGCGCGCTTCTGGCGGCTACACCTGAGGGCATGAGAGCAACCGTCGCGCGGTCGCAGCGAGTCGACAACAGCCATGCGAGGAGCTTCGCGAGGATTGAAAAACGACTGATGGGCTTACACACGAAAAACCAGATGCTGTCCGCCGGACACAATGACAATCTCCGCTGTCTGGCGGTCTGCGCCAGCTACGTCCGTAGCTGGACTCACAATCGTCACGTACTCGCCTGGCTACGTTTGCATTATCCGGTTCATGCCGCATCGCTTGAGCAGATCGCAGAGGAAGCAGATTGTGCAAAAGAACCGAAGCGGGCAATGAAGCTGCCTTACGCACGCGACAGGACCCCCGGTGCTACGAAGGAAATCAGGCGGCGAGTTCGTTCACGCGGGTCGTAATCACGTCAATACCAGCGGGTATGAAGGAGGTGGGTCAGGCAGTGCTGGTAGATGTCCCTTGCGATCGGCGAACGAAAATCGAGCCGCAGATTCTCGCAGAACATCGAAGTGACCTGTCCGGGATCGAAAGTGAGCGGCGATATCAGCTCCATCTGTTCGGCGATCTCGCGGGCACGACTCGCAAGCATCACACGCTGCAGGATATCGGCACCCCCGCCGTTTGCATCCAGCCAGATTTTCGTCGATTCCACAACGTGATCAGACGACAGCCATTCCCCCGTCAGCTGCCGGGCGACAAAGTGAGATGCGACCAGGTACGTAAGCAACTCGGCGCGAGCGCGAAAGTCAAGGTTAAGCGGATTGGTCAAGGTAACGTCGTCCTCGCATAAGCGACTATGCGAGTTTAACGCGCAGACGGATACGGCTAACTATTTGAGGCATGCCGGGATCATCTCTGTAACCACACACGCGACAGACACGCCGCAGTTGCGACCCGAGCACGAAACTAACTTCTACGACCAACCGGAGCGCCAGCATGCTCCCGAAGATAGGGCCGCACAGCGTGTCTTGCGGACATTCACCGTTGTGCCTTGACGTGGCGTATCGCCGACCTATGACTAAGTGCAGCGGCAGACTGGAGACGACGATGCCACAAGCCGCCGGTGCATCGACCTTTCTTGCTGGCGCGCGTGCTGCGCAGTATGTCTGCATGTCCACGGACCACCAGCAATACTCAACCGACAATCAGAAGCGGGCAATCGCCGATTTCGCCGCATCGCAGGACGTAATGGTTGTTGCCACGTACGAAGATGGCTGAGCAGGAGCGCGCCGATCCAATGCGCGGACGAACCGCCGGAGATGGTCGAACTGCTGCAGATACCGACCGTCTCAGTTCGACCCATAGGCGCCCCTCCCGCTTTCATCGTCTCAATGTCAGCTATTGGACGGGGAGCCGCCCGTCACACCGCGTTTGGCAGGTGGGGGTGTCTCGGTTTTGTGTGGCACATAGATTCGATTCGGGGTTATGCAGCCGTGTCTGTCGCCTGTCGCTTCGAACGGTATCGGCTCCCGGTTTCGTTGGCGGCTGATGATGCAAGGCCGCTATAAGATCAAACTGCGCTTGCCCTACGTCCCGAGCAGAGCGATTGCTTCTCGTGACCGGATTTGCGGGCGGCGCCATTCCGTCGCTCCGGGTCAATCTCGCGCGTCAAGAGCACCCCCCTGCTGGAATCGATGTGCGGTATTTCCTGGCGGACCGGCCGGAAATGGCACGGCGTGTACGCACTGCGCTGCTCCATGATGAACCCGCACGAATACGCGCGACTACAGCCGCACTTGACCGTAGTCACACTTTACAGCGCATGGCGCGCTCAGCGCACCAACAGCTTCATCCCGCCAACCTCGTGATCGCTACCTGGCTGCCCGCTTGCTCCCGCAGACGAAACTTCTGGATCTTGCCTGTAGCGGTCTTGGGCAATTCCCCGAAAATCACGCGGCGCGGGCATTTGAAATGCGCCAGTCGCTCCCGGCAGAACAAGATGACATCCTTCTCCGTTATGTTAGACGCATCCGGCTTCAGTTCGACAAACGCACAAGGCGTCTCGCCCCATTTGTCATCCGGCTGAGCGACCACGGCCGCGTTGAGCACGCCTGACATGCGATAAATGACCTCCTCCACCTCGACGGACGAAATGTTTTCTCCGCCCGAGATGATGACGTCCTTGGAGCGGTCCGTGATCTGGATGTAGCCATCTGGATGAACGACAGCAAGATCTCCGCTATGAAACCAGCCGCCGGCGAAAGCTTTTGCCGTTGCGTCGGCATTCTTGAAATATCCCATCATCACCGTATTCCCCCGGACGAGAACTTCGCCGCAAGACTTGCTATCGGCGGGCACTGGTTCGAGCGTCGCAAGATCGGCGACCGACATGTTCTCGAACGCTGCCGCACGTACACCTTGTCGCGCTTGCAGTTTCCCTTGCTGCTCGGGCGGCAATGTATCCCACTCGTCGTGCCAGGCACAGCTGATGGGCGTGCCGGAGATCTCGGTAATGCCAAAGACGTGGTCGACGTCGAAACCCATTGCGTCGACGGCCTCCAGAACCGCTGCCGGCGCCGGCGAGCCGGCGGTAAGAACCCGCACACGGCGCGGCAGCGGCTGCCTTTCCGATTGAGGCATGCTCGCAATGCCTGAGAGCACGATCGGCGCCGCACAAAAATGATCGACACCGTACTCGACGATGGCGGAGAGAATATTCGCGGCATTCACCTTGCGCAAACAGACGTGCGTTCCCGCCGCGGCAGTAATCGCCCATGTGAAGCACCAGCCGTTCGCGTGGAACATAGGAAGCGTCCACAGGTAAACCGGCGCACGCGGGAGCGGCCAGTTCGTCATCTGCAACAGGCTCATCAGATAGGTGCCGCGGTGGCTCGGAACGACGCCCTTCGGATCCCCGGTCGTCCCGGACGTGTAGTTCAATGCAATGGGCGTCCACTCGTCGAGCGGGCGGCGGCCCGCAAATGCCGGATCACCGCTCGCCAGCAGCGACTCATAATCAGTTTCCCCGATGGTGGGGCCATCGGGCGCTTCGTGATCGTTGATGTCGATCACACGCGGCGGATTGGGAACTGACTGCAATGCTTTCTCGACGAGCGGTGCAAATTCGCGGTCTACGAGCATGAGCTTGCATTCGCCGTGGCGCAGAATGAAGGCGACACCGTCAGCATCGAGTCGGCAATTGATGGCATTGAGAACCGCCCCCGAGAGCGGTACGCCGAAGTGGGCCTCAAGCATGGCCGGGGTGTTCGGCGCAATGATCGACACCGTGTCGCCCGGTTCGATGCCCAACTGAACGAGCGCCGACGCGAAGCGATAGCAACGCTCGCGCGTCTTCGCCCATGTCTGCCGGAAGTCGCCATGAATGATCGCGGTTCGATTCGGATAGACGTCGGCGGTTCGATCAAGGAAGGTCAAGGGCGTCAATGGAACGTGGTTTGCCGCGTTCTTCTCAAGTCCTCGAGAATAGGCCGTTGCACTCATGACTTTGTCTCCATTCATTCTTGGTAGAAAGTAGTGAAATCGCCGACCGCACTGCGCTCCGTGACCAGAGTGTTCTCGATGCAGTTGGGATCCGCATAACCCAGACTCATTCCGCACACCAACATGTGGTTGTCGGGAATGGACAGTTCGTTAGCGATGACACGGTGGAACTTGTTGAAAGCCGCCTGCGGACACGTGTCGAGGCCCCGCGCGCGGGCGGCGATCATGACGCTTTGCAGGAACATGCCCGTGTCCAGCAGACTTCCTTCACGCATGATCCGGTCAACCGTGAAAAACAGGCCCACCGGTGCATCGAAGAAGCTGTAGTTGCGACCGTGCTGGACGTGCATCCGCTCCTTGTCACCCTTCTCGATGCCCAGCAGGCCATACAGGTTCCAACCAACCTCACGCCGGCGGTCCACATACGGTGCGATCCATTCGCGCGGGTAGTAGTCATAGGGCTCGTCCAGGTCGGAGCTGCGAACGGGATCGTCATTGATCTCGTTGATGGCGGCAGACAGGCGGGACTTCATGGCGCCTGTCACGACATGCACATGCCAGGGCTGGATGTTGACGCCGGTTGCGCTGAAGCGAGCCACGTCGAGGATGGACTCGATCTGCTCGCGAGGAACCTGCGTGGGCAGGAAAGCACGGACGCTGCGCCGCGTGACGAGCGCCCAATCGACGGCTCGGTTCACGTCGGCAAACGAGCTCAAGGGAGGAGGAGATAGACGGTCCATTTCGATGCCGGGATTGAAAGTTGCGCTGCACTGAATCATGTAGCGTTTGTTGAGGGTAACGCCCGTACGAGCCGCGTTGTTCGCAAGAATCTCGGCCACGAAGCTGCATATGGCGGAAATGTCAGCGCCCCGCGCCGCCCTGAACCGCGACAACAGGCACGCTGTTTGAGCGATGCGAATCGGCACGTGTCTGGTTGATCAGCGTCACCGCCGCCGCGCCGATGAGGCCGGCCAGGCCGATTGCCATGAAATTCTGTTCCAGCGGCAACTTCAGGGAGACGAGCCAACCAATGAGCACCGGAGCCACAATCGCGCCGATCCGGCCCACGCCAGAAGCAAAGCCAACACCGGTAGACCGGATCGCATGTGGATAGAAGTCACCCGCATAAGCGTAGGCAAGCAATTGCGTACCGAGCGTCGATGCGCCGACAACGAATACGACGGCAAACAACGATACGGTCGACTTCGTGTAGCCCATCAGCGACAGCGCAACCGCCCCGACGATGTAGAACGCAATCAACACCCGCTTGATGTTGACCTTGTCGCTGAGCCAACCGCCGAAGATCGCACCGGCGATCGCGCCGACGTTGAAGACGATCACGAAGTTCAAAGCTGAACCCAGGCTATACCCAGCCATGGCCATCAGCTTGGTCAACCACGAACTGAGCGCGTAGACCATGAAGAGGCCCGTCATGAACGCGACCCATATCATCGTGGTACTGAAGCCGCGGCCATCCTGGAAGAGTCGTCGCACCGAAGCGTCGCTGGCTTTGTCTGACAAGGAACCTGCAAACTGCTCTCGACCGCTCAGCGGATAGTCGGGCACCAGCCGCTTCATGACTGTGCGCAGTTCGTCGTGCCGGCCGCTTTTGAGCAGGAAAATCATTGAATGGGGCATCGTTTTGATGATGAATGGGATCAACAGGACAGGCAGGCCCGCGGCAAAAAAGACCGATTGCCAGCCGTAGCTGTCGATAAGCTGCTTTGCAGTCAGCGCCACCAGAATCCCGCCAATCGAATAGCCTGCGAACACCAGCGTGACCAATCGGGTACGCAACGCATTGGGCGAAAACTCCGCCATCTGCGCGGTGACAATCGGCAAGACTCCGCCGATGCCCAGGCCGGCGACAAAGCGCGTCACGCTGAAACTGATTGGATCGCTCGTCAACCCGGCGGACGCCGTGAAAAGACTGAAAAGGGCCACGCAAACGCACATCATCGTTGGTCGTCCGAAACGGTCCGCCAGCGTGCCAAGGAAAATGGCCCCGAGCATGACCCCAACAAGTGTCGAACCAGCCATGATGCCCGCGCTGGTCGCGCCGATGTGCATGTCTTTCATGATCGATGGCAGCGCCGCGCCGACGACGGCAAGATCGTAGCCATCGAGTATCAACATCAAGACACACCAGAACAGGACAAGGGTATGAAAGCTATTGAATCTGGCCCGGCCGGCGAGTGAATACACGTCTATCTGGTTCATGTCGTCTCCTTGGTTTTAATCTCGTGCGTGAAATCCGCGCGAGCTGTGGGCGCCATCGATGGGGCGCCTTTATCGCGCCCCAATCAACCGCTGCTGTCGTGCTGCCACCAGTGTCAGGCGGACGCAAGTGGCAGTCCATGTCCATCAACTTCAACCTGGATGAGGTCATCGAACACCAGCGATTCCGGCGTTGCGCCGCCGGCGGTAGCCCAATCTCTGTTAGGCGAGGGCACCGATTTCCAGTTGGAGAAATCGCTTCTCGTGACGACGGATTGACGCAGTCCCTCGGACAAACCATGCCCCCGTTGCGACTGTCC
Source organism: Paraburkholderia madseniana (assembly GCF_009690905.1). Taxonomy (GTDB): domain Bacteria; phylum Pseudomonadota; class Gammaproteobacteria; order Burkholderiales; family Burkholderiaceae; genus Paraburkholderia; species Paraburkholderia madseniana. Next base: position 23,860 of record NZ_VOSW01000054.1, on the reverse strand, counting down.
GCAGCGCACTGGTTATTCGTCTGAGTACGGGCGTAAAGATGGACGCTGCGGATCAGCTCGGCGGGATAGTCGAGCCGCGCGCTATATAGCGCAGGATCCGCGAGCAGCGGATCGACGCAAAGTTCCTGCGCAACGAAATGCGGTGAGCCCGCTCAGTGTGGCCGCAAGCCGGATGCCGTTGCAGGTCGTTAACGGGGTGGGGCTTTGCATCGGGCCGGAACGTGCGCACCCAGTCGCGTCAGCGCTGGAAATTCCGGGTGGAAGGTGGCCGTCCGGCACGGCCAATGGGTGCGCACGGCGAACCGGACTAATTCGAGCACAAGAAGCTCGCCGCCAGATTCTGGTCGCCACCGATGTATTTGGGCCACTGTGGGTATTCGCACATGGGCCTGGTACGTCCGGCTGTTGTCGGAGTCAGGTCGGTGATAGTCAGATCTTTGGGCTCAATTCCTTTCGTCACCCAGTTGTCCAACGCCGTCAGACCGTCATATGAACCATTGAATTGTCCGCCGAAGCCGTGGGCCGCGCCCGGAACCAGGTAGAACTTCAGAAATTGACTAAGTGGCCCCTGCCCGAATCGGGATACCAGCCGGTTATAGTAATCAATCGACAACTGCGCCGGAATGAACTGGTCTGATTGCCCGTGCTGGAGAACGATCTTGCCGCCGCGGCTCTGGAATTGACTCAAGTCAGTGCTGGTGCTGTCCATGAGTGCGCTCACCGCCTGGACGCGCGAAGTTAATGATCCCGGGTTGGCAGAATTAAAATTCAGAATGCTTGATCCAGCGTCGCGAGCGACCGCAAACCGGAGCATGTCATTTGAAAACGTGTAATAAAATGCGCTCTTGCCGATCACCCCAGGCTCGACCATCGCATCGGCAGCGGAAGTGCCCCAGGCCAAGCTAGTGGACCAAAAATCCGCCCCGGTGAATGCGTTATATGCTGGAAATGTCTGTATTCCGCTTGCCAGATTGAAGCTAAAGTTAAGCGGTGTGCCAGCGGTGGTTAGCGTATTGATTTGTGCGTCTGACAAGCAACTGTCACCGGTGTCGCCCCCGCCGGAGCAGCGAATCACTGCTGGATCGAACGCGCATGCTGCAGGGTTACTGATAATGCCGTCAGCGACGCCATCCAGAGCGTCGCATTGCTTCATGACCGCTGCGAGAACGGCCTTGCCTTTAGCAGGCGTGACGTATCCTCCGGGTGCCAGCAGGGATTGCGAGATCCTGCCCATCTGGAGCCATAGTCCTGTTATTCCTGAAGCTGGATATGTCGAAATGATACCGTCGTAGTCTTGCGGGAACCGTTGTGCCGCAATCAAACCTTGTCGTCCGCCACTCGAACCACCAATAAAGTAGCTGTGCGCGAAGTCCGAGCCATATCTTGCCTTTGCGATGTAGGCTGCGAAGTCATGCGTCTTCTTGATGTGGTCGCCAGCATAGTTGGCGAGTGCCTCATCGTTTGTTGCGAAGGAACCGTCTAGGATGGTTCCCTCATGCCCACTGTCGCTCCCGACAGTCACATAACCCCTGCGCAACGGCGTACTGACGCCTGCGGGCTCTGCCCCGGATAAGAACCCGTCAAATGGTGAGCCCTCGGTATTGGCGATGGTGCCGTCAAATCCCCCGCCACCGAAGTGAACAGCTTTTCCGTTAAAGTTAGTCGGAAGGTCCACCTTCACCCGGATATCGGGCGCATTGAAATCGACCGGATGGATAGTTCCGAGCACTTTGCAATACTCACCATTGCTGTTAGCAGAATCAGTATCAGAAACGAGCGTCGCTGACACGACAGTGGCACCGGTTGTCGGCAACCCAATAGAGCTGGCAGGAACAGTCATACCAGCCAACGCACTACACTTCGCGGCTGGCGTCACGACAGCGGCGTTTGCCGGTGCCGCGTCATTGCCGCCGCAGCCAGATACGGTAACGGCTGATGCTGCGAATAGAACACTCACAATAGCCGGGCTTCGGCGAATTCTGAACCGGGTTCTCATTCTCGTCTCCATATATTTTTTTGCTACCGCAATGCGCTGCTCATCGAGGGCAATTTTTATTTGCCGCCGCCGATTCGGTGACGCGCTGGCGGGAAAACTGGTGCCCCAGTAAGCGATGACGCTTCACTTATTTTGCGGTAGCGATCAAGTGCGGGGCTCTTGCGGAGCCAGCTATGAATACTCTGCGCAACCGGGTGCGAGGCTTGTTCTGATTTGCCGGACGCGACTGTAGTGTCAGCCTGGCTGGGACGCCAATCCATGTCCGCCGACTTCAGTTTGCATGAGGTCTGTGGACACGTTGGGCTTTCGTTGTGCTTCATGCGTTGGCGACCCATCATCCCGAGAATTCAAGTGAGGATGAGTGCAATGCCGCTGGGGCGCTGCCCGCCTGTATGCGATTCATCGGTTGCCCGGCTTTACTTTGCCTTGCCTCGGCAGCTATGCTTTTGCGCAACGCTCGTTCGGAAACGAGGATCGAGCCGTTTCGACAGCTCAGACGTACAAGCAAGTCGGAACGCTCGAATTCCGCTATGACAACGGTACGAGTTCTAACGTTAAGAGTTGGCCTTGCCGTGGCGGTACATTCCCGGGCTGGCCCCGGTCCACTTCCTGAAAGCCCTGTGAAAAGCACTGGTTTCCTGAAAGCCAGTCCGCGCAGCGACTTCGGCGACTGTGAGAGAACTGCTGGAAAACAACTCGATTGCGATGTCACGGCGCAATTCGTCTTTCAGTTGCCGGTAGTTCGTGCCTTCGGCCAGCAGGCGGCGTTGCAGCGTGGCCGCGGATAGATTCAGTAACCGCGATAGCGCGTCGAGGTCCGGCCAGTCGTCGGGGGCCTGGTTTCTTAGTCGGCGCCTGACCTGGGCCGTAGTGCTCGATTCATTGCGATACTTGACCAGGATATTGGCTGGTGCGTTCTCCAGGAACACACGCAGGCTCGCTTCCGTGCCGGACAGTTTGAGGCCGAGGAAACTGCGATCGAACCGGATCAGGGTCTCCTCTGCGGAGAACGTCACATCCTCGCAGAAGCGCATGCGGTAGTCGCTGTCATCGATTGGTGGGGAGGCGCGAAACCGCATCTCGATCAGTGGGATCCGTCTGCGTGCGAGCCAGCATGCAAGACCGTGCACGAGGATGAACCACGTCCCGTAGGCAAAGAGCCGGCGTGTCCGCCCATCGTCATGCAGGATGATCACCGCATGCTCGCCTTCGCAGCGCAACTCCCCGTGAATGTCGTCGAGAACCGCTCGCAGGAACTTCAGCATGCGACGCAGCGCGTGTTCCAGATTGTCCGCATGCAGCACCGCGTGACACATCAGAGCGTAGCTACCCCGGCGCAGTGCGTGGCTGTCGAGGCCAAAGAACTCGTCGTCCATCAAGTCGGCCAGAGCCGCCCACAGTCGCGAAAAGGCCAACGCCGGCACACGGGCTCTCGGCGCATTCAACAATTCCGCCGCGATTCCAGCGTGCTGGAGGACGGCCGACACATCGAGATTCCGTTGTGTCGCCGCGAGGATTGCCTCGCGTACCAGGCTGATAGAGGTTGTGCCCTTGTCTTGAGTGTCATTCATAGTCAGGCGTACCCACAGAAAGTGTGGTGATGTTAATCGCTGCCGGGCGCAAGTCAAACCTGCTACCCGACTGAACGCGGGCAGTCATCGGCCGAAGAACGCTGGCGGGCGACCCATGCCCCGACCGATATGTCCGACGGGCACACGCATGAAGAGGTCTATGGGCATGTGCGTACGCTCGCCTGCCGCTTACCATGGCCGTTCAGTTCGTCGTCGCGAGTGTGGCACTGTTGGACAAGGTCATACAGCATGGCGGCCATATCACATGAACCATGCAAGCGGCATCCATGGCTTCGGAATCCAGAGCTTCCGGCGAAGCACGGGCCTGGCCGTTGCGCGTCCGGATACTTGCTTTTGGGAGACAGCGGTGCAGATTCAACACAAAGGATTCGTCATCACGGGTGGCGGCTCAGGGCTGGGCGCCGCGACGGCGCGCCGTCTGGTGGAGGGGGGCGCCTCGGTGCTGCTTGTAGACCTGGACCAGGACGCCGGCACTGCGCTGGCGGCAGAACTCGGCCGCAATGCTCACTTCGCCAAGGCTGACATATCCGACGCAACGAGCGCCGAGCGTGCGTTGAACGCGTTTTGCGACACCGTCGGCGCGTTGCATGGGCTGATCAATTGCGCGGGCGTTGCCCCCGCCGAGAAAGTGCTTGGACGCGAAGGCCCGCACCGGCTAGAGAGTTTCGCGCGCACCGTTCAGGTCAACCTGATCGGCGCTTTCAACATGGTACGGCTGGCCGCAGCCTGCATGGCCAGAAACACGCCCGAGACCGATGGCGAGCGAGGGGTGATCATCAATACTGCTTCAGTCGCCGCGTTCGATGGCCAGATTGGGCAAGCAGGCTATGCGGCCTCCAAAGGCGGTGTCGTGGCGATGACGCTGCCTATCGCGCGGGAATTGGCCCGCAATGGCATTCGCGTACTTGCGGTCGCGCCCGGAATCATGGAGACGCCGATGCTCAAAGGCATGCCCACCGAGGTACAAGACGCTCTTGGGAAGATGGTCCCCTTTCCCGCGCGCCTTGGTCGGCCAGAAGAATTCGCGGGCCTTGTGCTGCACATTCTCGAAAACACCTACCTGAACGGCGAGGTGATCCGCCTTGATGGCGCCATCCGTATGGCGGCAAGGTGAACTCGGCGCCTTGAGCGCACGTCATTGTTCCGGCTACCGCCTTGCTTGAGTTCGTCGAGTCGCCGAACCCGGAAGGGCTCAGATGACCCGTGAACTGCAAAACTTTCCGAACCCCTTGCAACGCCGCCGCGGAGCGGCGAATGGAGACTCGTATGCTTGCCTCTTCGACCTCAAATGATCCCGTCGTTATCGTCGGTGCCGCACGCACGGCGCTAGGCGGCTTCCAGGGCGACTTCGCGTCGCTCACGGCGCCGCAACTCGGCGCCAGCGCCATCCGTGCCGCATTCGATCGCGCAGGGCTGCAGCCAGAGGGGGTGGACGAGATACTCATGGGCTGCGTGCTGCCGGCGGGCCTGGGGCAGGCGCCCGCACGCCAGGCGGCGCTGAGCGCCGGTTTGCCGCTCTCTGCGGGGTGCACCACGATCAATAAGGTCTGCGGCTCGGGTATGAAGGCAACGATGCTGGCGCACGATCTGCTGTTGAGTGGGAGTCCGCAAGTGATCGTGGCCGGCGGCATGGAATCCATGAGCAACGCGCCCTACCTGTTGCCCAAGGGCCGCTCGGGCCAGCGCCTGGGACACGGCCAGGTGCTGGACCACATGTTCTTCGATGGCCTGGAGGATCACTACAGCCTCGCCTCCCGCGGCCGTCTTATGGGCACTTTCGCCGAGGACTGCGCGCGCCACTTCGGTTTCACGCGCGAGGCGCAAGACGCCTTTGCTTCCACCTCCACGCTGCGCGCGCAACAGGCGCAGCGTGACGGCCTGTTGCGGTGGGAGATTACGCCAGTTGCCGTGCCGGGCCGCAGCGGCGAGAAACTCGTCGCCGAGGACGAGGCGCCAGCGAAGGCAGAACTGGCCAGGATCCCCAGCCTCAAACCCGCCTTTGGAAAGGACGGCACAGTCACAGCGGCGAGTTCGGCCTCGATCGCCGATGGAGCAGCGGCCGTGGTGCTGATGCGCCGGTCCACCGCGCACGAGCGTGGTTTAACACCGCTGGCCGTTATCCGCGGGCACGCCACACAGTCTCAGGAGCCGGCCTGGTTTACCACTGCGCCCGTGGGTGCGATCCAGAAGCTGCTAGCCAAGATGGGGTGGCAGGCGGCCGATGTAGACCTGTGGGAAATTAACGAGGCATTTGCCGTGGTCGTCATGGCCGCCATGCGCGAACTATCGCTTCCGCACGAGCGCGTGAACGTGCATGGAGGTGCTTGCGCGCTGGGTCACCCGATCGGCGCAACGGGCGCGCGCCTGGTCGTGACGCTCCTGAGCGCACTCCGCCAGCGCGGCGAGACGCGAGGCGTCGCGAGTCTGTGCATCGGTGGTGGTGAGGCCACGGCGCTGGCAATTGAGATCGTCTAAGCAACATGATCGGCGCTTAGGGAACACCGGAAACCCACCGCTCGCGCAGCATATCGGGCTTGAATTCGCTCTCAAGATACTGACTGTCTGATCGCCGGCGAAGGTCGCTCGGATGCTTGGGCGATGCGCGGAAGCACCGGTTGTTCCGGCCGGAACGCATCGACTTCTAATGCTCAGGCGGGGCCAGCGTCGGGTGCCATCGCCGGGCGGTGCTTGCGTATCCCGGTGAAATCTTTGGTAGGAGATTTGCTCGCGGCATGGGCAGACCGCGATTGCCTCGCCATCAAGGTTATTGTGATGTTGTGGCAAAGCCAGCCGAACAGATAGCCGGGCGTCGATACAGTATGCGCTGAACCCCTGCGGTGGGCGGGCACCTCGAATAGATGCGTGGCGCCCGTTGCCACGGATCGGCAGCTTCCGCGATAGGAGCCGCCGTTCGAGCGGCCAATCAATTAACTCACGAATGGCGCCTTCTGGCCGAGGGTGTGTGAAAACGCATGCCGAGAGTGGCGTTCGAAAAAATCGACCCTTCAGATCGCGCCGTATTGGCTTGGCAGCAACTCGGGAAGGGTAAAGCGACACCCGAAAACCGAGTACTTTTGCGTTTTCACACACCCTCGGCCGGCTTCTGCCCGATGACGCCACACGCAAACTGCCGGGAGTCGAACCTCACGTGACGTAGCTGCAGGCCCCCTGGTTCCACGACAGTTGGATACGGTCGGGCGGTCGTGGCCGCGAAGCGACCTTTATGCGTGCCCCGTCACGAACTTTTTCGTCGCGTGATAGCCGTGCTTTGTTGCACCGGCAACGGCATGGCCGGCCGTCTTCGCACCGCGGCCGACCGCGTGCGTGGCATCGCGCACAGCATGCCCGCTCGTCTTTCCGGCCGTCTTGACATCGTTCTTGAACTCATGGGCACCTGTAGCCAGGCTCGCATGCGCCAGCGGGCTGAGCACGGCCAGTACGAACAGGAAGATCGAAATTCCCGTCTTCTTCATCACTCTGATTCTCCCATGCAAGAGATGCCACTCTACGCTTCGGCCAGAATCTGTTGGATAACTTGCTCGAAGGCTCCGACGGGTTGTCCGCCGCTCACCAGATAGTGACGATTTAAATGATCGCCGGCTCCGACTGGATGCCCATCGCCTGGTATCGCCGTTCTTCCGCACGACCCTCATCGGCATAGTCTCCGCTTTGCAGTACGGCACGTCCCTCCGCGGCGTCGAGTCCCTGCAAGTGATGGAAGACCACTTGCGTCCGTCGCGATGATCATCTCACTCTTCCATTCACCACGCGGACCCGGTTTGAAACACATCCACCACAACACGGGTATAAGGACGAGGCCTTAGAATATGACCTGGCCCGCTATTACCCTTGTTGCGTGAATCCTTGCCGCCGAGCGGAAAACGTTGTGCGTCGGGAAGATCTGGACTGCCGATCGAAACTGTTCATTGCGGCGCCGATCTTTCGGTTCTCAACAATAGGTGCCCCGGTCAGGGCAGTGGATTGGAACCGTCTTAAAGAATGCCGTGCCTGTATTCGACTAGAGCGACGCGTTCGTCAACGGAGCCGGTGCCGCAACAAAGCTATCTTCGCCAGCCGTGCCCGTAACCGCCGAAACCGATGCCGACATCGACGGAAGGCGCTGCGTAGTACGCTGGCGCATATCCATAGACCGGCGCAGGCGCATAGCCGTACGGCGGAGCGACAATGCAGCCTGACAGGCTAGCCGCAAGCGCAACGACACACAAAAGTCTGATCATGGTTTTTCTCCGTGCGCAGATTGTAGATGGCGGGCGCATTCTGATTCGCAACGAAGTGTGTCCGAACGTAACCGGTCGGGCACAGACATTTGATCTGTTTGCCAATTGGCGTTTGCGTGTTCGCCTGGTTGTGACAGTTGGCATTCGTCGTGAACGCGGCATGAACTACATCACTGGGTAGACGACGCGTTCTCAGCAATGCGGAATGACCAGTAAGGTCTGGACAGCTGCCGCTCAGGTCGGGGCGCCGGTTGGTCCCTTGTGGCCGACCCGGGACGAATGGCGGCCGTCTCAGGTCGACCCTCAACAGCCGCTCAAGTACGTAAGACGTCCGTCCGATTTCGTCCAGCAAACGGCCATCCACTTTCCAGCAACTCGTGCCATTCGCAGCGTTGACGCATCTCAGGTGCCAGTCCGGCTGCACGCCTATCACAATCAGGCGTACTGCCTCGACGCGACGCACAAGAAAAGCTTCCACCGGGCCCACCCGTTCGCCTTTTTGCCGGACATGCGAAACTGATTGCGTCAACATCCTCCATCCTGACACGTTTGAAAAATGCTTTCGCACGAAGACTCGCAGTTTTGCCATTCGCTTGTACAACGTCCAAGTTCGATATTTTCTGTCGACTGCACGGGAGAGGAAATCAGAACTGTTGAGAAAGGAAGCAAGTCATGATCGCAATTCAAACCCCACGTCGCTGTCCCAGATGCGGCCAGACAAAAATCGCGGAACTGGATTTCCATCGGAAGGGGCTTGGCTACGCCTCTTACTGTAGGCCCTGTGTAACTTTATGTCAGGCGGAATGGCGAGCCGGGAACCGCGAGCGGACCAATATGACCGCGCGGCGTAGTTATGAGAAAAACCCGGATGCGAAACGGCGCTACGCCAAGGAGAACAAGGAGAAATTCAATACGGCAAAAAGGGAGCGCACCCGCCGCAGATACGAAGAACAAAGACTTACCAATCCCGATCTGCCCATTCGATTTCGCAACGGCACAGCCAAACTGAACGAAACCAAGGTGTTATTGATACGCCAGCGATTGGCGGCCGGAGAATCAGTTGCTTCGCTGGCGCATGCATTCGGAGTGCATGTCGTGACCATCTATGCAATCAAAAAAGGTGAAACCTGGAAAGACGTTACCTGACGGGTGCGGTGGCACAAGGGGCACTACCTTAACATCACGAATCCGAGACACTCCATAGGGGGCGCCGCCACGCTGCCGCTGCGGCCACACATGACGAGGCGGCCAGGGCCAGAATGAATTGATCAGCTACGGAGTTTTGTAAGCAGGTCCGCCACGCCGGCACGGGTGGCAATTTCCCAGATATATCCTCGAGAATAATCGACACCCACCCGCCGATGAAGCACGGTGCGCAATCGGCCGTTCGTCCAGTGATCAGCGTCTATGCCGTGCACTCTCGCAGACTCCTTAACCGTTGCGGCAACCCACGCCAACGTTTCATCATTGATCGTCAGGCGCTTCTTCTCCGTGCGTAGCTTCGGTGGTCGCATCCTGTGCTCCAGCCCGAGCTTCCCGACGAGCGTCCTGACGTGTCCGCTGGAGTGGTAGACGCCGAATCTCTCCTTGATCAGCTTTTGAACATCCCCGTTTCTCCAGAGTTCGGTTTCATACCCGTGGGCCATGGGGCTGCCCTCCAATGTCGCCCGTAACCATTTAAGGGCCTCGGGGCCAAGCGTGGCACTGCGCCCGGATGCCTTGATCTGCTCAACAGCCTCGACGCCGTCAGCAACCACCATTGATCTGTATTTTGTAATGGTGCGCACACTGATGTTGAGCGCTTTCGAGACGCGCTCGACACTGTCCCCATCCAGCAACATTTTCGCAGCAGTCTTTCGGCGCGCGGCATAGACGTCGCTCGGTGGTTTATGAGCGGTAGCAGGTGACGCCTTTTCTGAAGTTGAATAGGTGAGTCGATAGGCGAGGCCATAACCTCGAACGAGGTAGCCAACATGCGAAGGTGAAAACTGGACGCCGAGACGCCGCAAGATCAATTCGCGCAGTTGGCTAATGGTCCAGGTTGGCCCGGGATAGCCGTGAAGCCCTGGCGAATGCTTGATCGCGCTAACGAGCCAGCTTTGCGAAGCATCATCCAGTCTCGAGGGGCCCCCGTGGATGCGAAGGCGAGCAAGGGCGTCGGCTCCGTCCCTTTCAACCAGGTCCTTGTACTTGCTCACGGTTGGAAGACTCAGTCGAGCCTTCCTGGACACTTCGCTAATACCCTCACCATTTAACAGAAGCCTGGCGGCAAGAGCCACACGTTGTGCGAGAGGGATATCGTCTTTCTGTTTGCCCATCGTCGTGCGCGCAAATGAATTGGTTGTTATGTCGCATTGCGGTCTCCGTATTTATACACGAATCGAGACAGATTCGGGGCGGGAGGGCCAAGCAGGCTCACGATCAGATTTGCGCTCCTATCCCAAACGAAAGTCCGACATCAGATCAACTTCGCGACGCAACCGCATGGTTACCGACCTTCTTGAATGGCCGTTAAGCAGAAGTTTTTGGGGCGTTCGATTGCTGTAGCCGGGTGTCTCTTGATGGCCGAACTCGTGCATTCGTACTGCGCACCACCAGTTCATTCGATCCTAGCCGTGCTGAAGCGTTCTCTGGACCTGAGAAAGAAGCCAGAGGACAATCCAGATCCGCGCGAGGTACATCCAGACACGATGTTTCACGTTCGGCGCGCAGATCCAGGCTGTGCGGGTCCATGCGGCGAGCAATACGATCTCCACGACCAGCGCCGGTATCCAGATTGCGTAAGGCGTCGGCAGCGGCAGCGCGTACATGACGTAGGCGTTGATCAGGATCAGGATTGCGCACGTGGGAATCCCGAGACCCCACCAGACCTTCCAGAGTGGTTCCTTTCCGCCCCACGCATTCTTGAACATCGAAAACCCCGTGATTAATAAGTGGTTGCGGCGTTGGCGGCAGTCCGATTAACGATCGATGCCAACAACCGATGTCCGTTATTTCGGCTTCGCGCGCGCTAACTTGAATGTCGAGCTTTTGCCGCCGTTTTGGGCCAGATCAAATGCGTCGTTAGACCCGGTGAACGGACAGAACCATTGAGCGTCAACCAGCATCAGCACGATAAGTGCACGCGTCAGAATTTTCGCGTGCAAGGGCGACTCACGACCCGTTGCTGCCGGTCGAACCGTCGAAGTCCCAAGGGCCGATTTCGATTGTTCAACGGTCATTCGTGAAGATCGTGGGTGTAGCACGCAATTAGGCGAGCAGATCTGTAAGCGTCAGCGGATCCCGTCTTGAATCGCGGCATCCCGAATGTGAAGGTAGTGCCTTCGTGAGAACGAGGGCAATGCGATGGAAGACGAGAACATTAAGGCTGCAACGGCGATGGGCACACGTCGCCCACGGCAAGGGGAAGCGTTCTGGGGAGAAATGCTCACCACCTGGAAAGCGAGTGGTATCGGCGCTCGGCGGTTTTGCCGAGAACAAGGTCTCGCGGTAAGCACCTTCAGCCTGTGGCGTAAGAAGCTTTCAGGTTCCGTCAAAGAGATTAAGCCGCCGCTCGCGGTTACTGCGGATGCGGCATTCATCGCTTCGAATCTGGATTGCGAGTTGGCGCCCCAAGTGCCGGCCGTCGCACTGCCGGCGGCTGACGCACCGGCGTCACGTGATCGAGTGACGCTCTCGCTCGCGGGCGTTCGCATTGAACTGAGCGGCGTTCACGCCGAGCGCATCGTGCGATTTGTGCTTGGACAACTCGGAGGTGATCGGTGCTGATTGCCTCGGACGTTCGCGCTTACATCTGTCGCGACCCGGTCGACATGCGCAAGGCGATCGATGGGCTGTCCTATCTCGTTGAGCCGCTACTTGCTCAGAAACCTGCATCGGGTAACCTGTTCGTCTTCGTGGCGCGAGACCGCTCCAAAGTGAAGATTCTTTATTGGGATCGGACCGGTTTCGCGCTTTGGTATAAGCGTCTCGAAAGAGGCCGTTTCCCGTCACCCTCGTTACTCGCTCAGCGCGGCTTCACGCTCGCGGAGCTCAACGCATGGCTCGAAGGCATCGAGATTCCGGCGCGAGAGCCGCACCACACCGTGGCAGTGACGCGCGTGACGTGAGGTGCTCCAGCGCAGCCTCGAGCTTGTAAACGTGGCTTGAGTTAGGCATCATGGAGCACATGCCACCCAACGCCGTCACTGTCGCGGATCTTCCCGTCGAGCCCGATGCGCTGCAAGCGTTCGCGCTCGAACAGAACCGGCTTGCACGGGTGTTGTGGGAGCAGTTGGAAATCCTCCAGCATCAGATTGCGCAGTTGAACCGTGCGCGCTTTGGCGTGAGCTCCGAGCGCCTGGCGGGCCAAGCTGAGCTGTTTGACGCCGCCACGGATATCCCAGCACCGCCTGCGGTTGACGCCATTCCCGTAGGGAGTCACACCCGTAAAGGGCGTCCCGTGCTACCGAAGGACCTACCGCGTACACGCATCGAATACGATCTGAGTGATGAACAGAAGATGGCGTTCGATACGCTTGAACGGATCGGCGAAGAGCGCAGCGAGACGCTGCACTACGAGCCGTCCAGGCTCACCGTCATTGAGCACATCCGCTTCAAATACGTGGCGAAGAAGGATGGCGAATCGACCATCGTGACCGCAAGCGCTCAGCCGTCGCCGCTGCCAAAGAGCAATGCGAGCGCGAGCCTGCTCGCCAATGTCCTGATCAACACCTATGTCGATCACCTGCCGTTGAATCGACAGGAAATGCGCTACGCGCGCCGTGGCGTGTACTTGCCACGAGCGACGCTGTGCGAATGGAAGCTGGCATCGGCCGAGCTACTCTCGGTACTGCTGCCTGGGTTGCGCACCCATCAGTTGAAGGCGCCGCGAATGCACGTGGACGACACGACACTGCCTTTGCTCGAACGAGGCCACCCGTCAACGCGTACAGCGCGATTATGGGGCTACCTGGGAGCGGGCCAGCGCAACGAGAATGGCGTCTGGATCGACCACCCGCCGGCGGTCGTGTTCGAGTTCGCTGAGTCGCGAGCGGGAGCACATCCGCTGCTGTACCTTAGCGAATACAAAGGGTACCTGCAGGCCGACGCGTATAGCGGTCATGGTGCGCTATACGAGCGAGGCGATATTATCGAGGTCGGATGCTGGGCCCATTGTCGTCGACGGTTCTTCGAGATTGCCAAGGCTCAGAAAGGCCCGGGGCTCGCGACGCAGGCGCTGCAGTGGATCGCCAAGCTGTATGCAATCGAATCGCGGGTTAAAGACCAAACGCCCGACATCAAACTTGCAGCCCGGCAAACTGAGGCGTTGCCCGTGCTTGCGCAGTTTCGTCGATGGCTAGACGCGAACAGCATTGGTTTGCTCCCACAAGCACCGCTCGCCAAGGCCTTCGGTTATGCGTTGCGACATTGGGAGGCGCTTGTCCGATATACAGAGAACGGCGTCCTGTTGCCAGACAACAATGCGCTTGAGCGCCAGATCAGGCCCGTTGCCCTCGGAAGGTCGAACTGGCTGTTCGCGGGTTCTCCACGCGGTGCCCGTGCGGCCGCAACGATGTACTCACTCATCGGAACGGCTCGCCTTAACGGTATCGAGCCCTACGCGTGGCTCGAACGAACGCTTGAGAAACTGCCGTCGTATCCCGTCAATCGCGTGCACGAGCTCTTGCCGCTCGCCCGTTAAAAACACCTCAACACCATGGACATTCTCGACTCGCTTCGACAGGCGCCCAGTGCCGAGCTATATCGCCTCTATCTTGCTATCGGCAAAATGCTTGATGACCCTCGACGTATTCTCGAAATACGTCAACGCCTGCATCTGGGGATGGCCGTCAACTACATCGGCGACAACCCGCTTGGGCCGCCGGAGAAAGGCACCATAGTTGAACTCCGGCAGACCCAGGCAGTGGTTCAAGACAGCACAACTCGACGCCGTTGGGGCGTGCTTTATGCAGCGATCATCCCGGAAACATCAAGTGCTCCGCCTCACGTCGAGCCGGCACCGCCGCCGAGAACGCAGCGTGAAGAATTCTTCATCGGTGACACAGTTAGCTTCACCGACAAGCACCTAAGCGAGCGCGTCGGAGTCGTCGTAAGGCTGAATGCCAAGACCGCATCGGTCGCGGTTAATGACACCGATGGTCACTGGCGCGTTTCGTACTCTCTACTGCGAAAGATCGTCGACATTTAGCCGCGCAAGACCGCCTCAACGGGTTCCGCTGACGGATACGCAGATCTGAGGCGTTTTCGCTTTCCACCTCGCGCCACAATTGATCAATATCCTCGCTATATCGGTGATTGCCCATGCCACGTCGTCATGCGAGGTATGGATTGCAGCGTGAACAGAAGAAATTCAGTTGGCGAGATATTCGTATGCAGGCGTCGACTATTGACGCGATGGAATGGCGACTGGCGACTGGCGACTGGCGGCTGGCGTCAGGTGGTCCGCGGGCGCTGGACACCACCGCGCATCGGGCGGCCGGCCCTTGCGATAAAGCGTGCATCGTCATGCTCGCTCCCGGGGGGCGGCATGGAAAATGGCCGGAGTTAGGCCTCGGCGTGTACCGGTTTTGCACGGACGGACCGACGATGCTCGAGTCCGCCTGAAGTGGACGCGCGCAGCTTGGGCGGCACCCGCGTCGCAACTCTCAGGCACGCGCGTGGCGTTCGCGTGAAAATCGTCCGACCACCGCGCAAGGGCAGTGTCATGAGCCCAGCAGCCCCGCCGCGATGTTCACGCACAAGCCGAGCACGGCGACGTTGAAGTAGAACGACAGGATCGATTGAGCGAGCGTCGCGCGGCGAATTTCGCGCGAGCGTAGCACGACGTCCGAGGTCTGCGACGCAACCGCGATCGTGAACGAGTAGTAGAGGAAGTCCCAGTAGTTCGGCAGCAAATGGTGGTCGGGGAACTTCAACGCGGTTTCCCGGGCGTCGGTGTCGTAGTAGAGCCGCGCGTAGTGGAGCGTGAAGATTGTCGGAATCAGAAACCATGCGCCCATCAACGTCAGACCGGTCAGCAGGTAGTGCGATACGATCGACGCGCCTCCCGCACCCTTCGCCGAGGCGAGCTCTAGTACGATCGCGGCGATGCTCGCGACCGTCGCGATACAGATTACGAACAGCACGACGCCCGCGTTTTCGTCGTCGCGTATCGCGTATTCGCGCACGCGGTGTTCCTCGGTGAGGGCCATATGTACCGAGATCATCAGCAGGTAGCTCCAGACGGCCGCGTCCCAACCGAGCAGTGTGCGCGTCAGCGGACTCGTATGGCCGGGAATGAGGAGCGCGACGACGACGCCGATCGCGAGGCCGATCACCGTGCGGGGACGATTGCGAAGAAGCTGCGGATAGTATTTGATGGACATGGGACTCGATGAACGATCTTTCGCAGCGGCCTTACCCGTCGCTTTCAGTAGACAGTCGGTTGCGCGGCCGCCGCGCAACCCGGGTCGTCATACCGCCATCATTGCAATCATGCATGCAACACCACGCACGCGGTGCGCGTGAATCTCCGCACGGATACTAGACCGCTTTCCGGCGCGGCTGAGTTGCCGCATTCCGTGAATACTATAAGCTATGGTCAAGACGGCCATCTATGATCAGGCGGGTTATTGGGCGTTCGAGAGCTGCCGGTGAGCACAGTGCACAATTCAGTCTTCATTGTCCTGGAACGGCCGGTGTGGACTTCCCCGGCCGCGGTCAATTGTGGGCCAGCGCGAACTCGCCGCGCGCACAATCTGATCACAGTGCCGGCCCAGGTCTCTGCTTAAGCATTGGTGACGTTTTGTGCAACTGTCGACCGCCGCGAACACCTTATGCCAAATCGCGGCGGATCTCAATTACCATTCAGCAGGGATTGGCACCCGCTTCACCGCAGTCGATGTGGCGGCGATTTCTCCCGTCGTGGGGTGTCGGCAGGTGGGGGAAGACCGTGTAGATGCCGTTCGCGGTCAAGTTGCTGCCTTCGGCACCGATGTTGAAGTTCACGCCATCACCCAGCAACAGGTTGCCCGTCGACGCGCCTGTCAGCCGGCCCGCAATGACCCGCAGCGCGATATCGGTCACGTCGTCATTCGGGCGCCGCCCATTGGGCCAGCCGGCGTTGTCCCCGGCAAGAACGGCGAGGCGACGCTGCTGCGCAGGTGGTGTCGGAGAAACACCCAGATTAAGCCGCAGAAGTTCCGAGCAATCGCGTGCGCCGCACGTCCCAGTCTGCGGTTGGGATGGATACTTGAGAAGCACGTTTACCAAATCGGTCCGGTTGGTCGTCGGAATCGTCAAGCCGAACCGGAGGTTGAGTGCGGTCGCCAGCCTGGAGTTGAGATAGAAACCCAGGAATTGCGCTTCGTTGGCCGGATTGGTCATGTTCCATTTATCTTTCGTATCGGTCCCAATGACCAGTTCGTTGACGAGTGGATTGCCCATGCGGGACACCTGCACCCAAGGTCCGGCGTTGTCCTGACCGTCGCCCATTCCGCGGCCCTCATGACGCATTGTGGACACATAGGCGCCGATTACGGCATTGGGTTTGGACGTCACCGTGCTGATTGGGACTTCGATCGCAATGGTGCTGATGTTGAAGCCGGAGAATGTGTCGTTGCCAAATGGATTCACGTGATCGTTGGCATCCTCCGCCGCCGTCAACACAGGTGGCGTGCGGCGAAGATTCACCGTGTCGAACACTGCGCCCAGGTCGATGTAGAACGTCTCACCGCGCTGGCCGGCGAAGACCTTGCCGCCGTTCGCCAGCAAGTAGATACCCTGTGCGGCTAGCGCCTCGTAATTGGGCATCGTTAGCGGTCCCACGTTGGACGGGACCGCGAACATGCTCCGGGTACCCAGGTCGGTGCGCTCGCCGTGACGCACTTGCGTCACCGTGTAGCTCTGGCGCAGGATCAGGCCGTCCGAGCCCGGTCCGTCGAGCGCAGTGATCGGCGGCAGTGCGGCGTATGACAGCGGCAGCTGTTGGTTCGCCAGGGGCCCGCGCAATTCGGTCTTGAAGCGGATTTCGTAGACCAGGTCGTCGGCCTTGCCGTTGCCATTGGTGTCGACGTTGATGCGATAAATCACGTCATCGCCGAAATTGAAATAATTCGGTCCAGCGCCAGGGTCCTGCATGGGAATCACGTTCAAAATGAAAACGACGTTGTTAGGATTCGTCCAACTCCGGAACATGTAAAAGTCGGTGTTGTCGGCGGTCGGGTCGTTCGCAATCAGGGGTGCCTCGCGGTGACTGGCAGCGTACGTTCCACTGCTCCAAAGCGCAGCGGCGCAAAGCGCGACGGCCCCCATGATGCGGGCAATAGATGTCATGATGTTCTCCTTCAGGTTATAAACGGGCGGCCAACGAGCCAAATATGGCGACGTTAAGTGCGCGCTCGACTAGCCAGATCATGGCGATGGTCGCGGTCACCGCTGAGCCGCCGGCAAGCACCACGCGCCGGTATGCCCAGGTTGCCCGCAACGAGAACGCCAGTGGCAGATAAACGAATACGATGGCGAGTTGCCCTGCTTCGACGCCAAGATTGAATCCGGCGAGCGACAGCGCAAGCGAACCGGCCGGCAAGCCGAGGTCGTGCAGCGCGCCTGCGAAGCCCAATCCGTGCAGCAGCCCGAAGCCGAACGCCGCCATCCAGCGTCCGTTCGCCATCAGCGGAAACAGGTTATTCAGCGCCGCCAGCACTACCGACAAGGCGATGCCCGATTCAACGAGACGCGAAGGCAGCACGACGATCGATAGCGCCGCGAGCGTGAGTGTGATCGAGTGCGCCACCGTAAACGCGGTCACAACCTTGGTGACATCTATGAATGCCCGGCGAAACGATGCGCCCGGCTGCCATGCATGCCCCTCACGAATCAGCACCGCAGGCAGCAGCAGCGAGAGCAGGAACAGGATGTGATCGTATCCGGTCCAGATGTGCCAGACGCCTTCGTTCAGATACATCGCGAACTGCGTCAACGGGCCGCCGGTATCGGTGCCGACAATGCGGTGCGGCACGTCAGCGCTAAATACGACGCTTCGGCTTTGGCCGTTCTCGACGAAGTTGAGAAGTCCCCGATGCTGGGGATCAAGGCCTTCGAACAGCCGGTAATCGATAGAAAGTGTTGGGCTCGCCCGCGGACATTGTCCGGTGAACGTCAGCACCGCGTAGGTGCCATCGGTGTGCGAGTCGATCAGTTGCCCGGTCGGTTCGAGCGCACAAAGCTTGCCGGCGGAGGACACCTGGAGATGTGCAAGTGCATACGCCGCGATATCGCGCTTTCGGGCACGTACTTCACCCCATGTGATGTCTCCATCGCCGTTCTCATCGAGCCCAAGCGCGTTGTCGAGATCGCGTAGCGCGATATCCCACTGACCGCGCAGGGCTTGCCCGCTGCGCTCCAGCGTGAGGTAGGCGTCGCTTGCCTTATGCGCAAACGCGGGCGCTATCAGCAACGCAAGCACAAAGGCGAGCAGGACGCGTTTCATTGCCGCACCTGCAGGAGCGTGACGATCGCCGTATCTTCGAGATGCATTGCGGCGACCCAATCGGATGCGATCTTTAGGGCATCCGCATCGCCGGCCGCACGCGCGGCTTCGATCAGAATCCGCAGGTCTGACGGCTCGCGTTGGACCAACCAGTTTTCACGCGCGAGAATGAGTGCTGCTTTGACGTCATGTTCCACTGTGAGACGAAAGCGCGCCTCCTCCCTGCGATGCAGGCTATCCCCGCGGCGACGCGCGGCGTCAAAGCGCGCCGAGAGATCCTCGCGGTGCGCAGCGAATGACGCGCGCAATTCCGGCAGCTGTTGCTCGGCCAGCACTAAACGAAGCATTAGCATGTCGTTTTTCGTAGCGTCACGCAAAAGCGGCAACAACTCTCGCGGACGACCGCGATCCAGCAGAAAATCGGCGTACGCCCCCTGCAGATAAGCGTCACCCGGGTCGAGCGCAAGTGCGTCGCGGAAATGTCGCTCGGCTGCAGCGAAGTCGCCGCGGCGAGCGGCAATTTCCGCGGCGAGCGTCAACGCCCACTCGCGCACGTCCAGATTGCCGACGCCTTGCGCAAGCACCTGCACGAGCGCCCCGTATGCGGCGGCTGCGTTGCCGGTCAGGCTCGACGATGTCGCATCGCACCCCATGACGACGATGGGTGCAACGAGTCCCTTCAGTTGCTCGCAATCGTGCCGCGCGTCCGCGTAGCGCCCGCGCACGCTGAGCACTGTGGCGCGCGTCAGTCGCGCCTGCGCGAGCGCTGGATGCGCGGCCAGCAACCTATCCAGATCGGCAAGCGAGCCTTCGAAATCATGCTGGCTTTGCTTGAGCGTCGCGCGCAGCAATAACACGGTCGGCGGCACATCCTCTGCGCCCCACCACGGCGCCAGCGCCGCCTGCGCCTGGCCGAAGAAGCGCGGATCGCCCAGCCTTCGCCCCGCTTCGAGAGCGCGACGGACGACGGACACTGCGAGGTTGAGATCGCGCGGGTTCATCATCAGCGTCGCGCGCATGCGCTTCAGTTGCGCAAGCGCCGGATCGTTTTTTTCCGGGAGGTGTTCGAGCACCACTCCGTCGCTTTCGGGTACATACGGCTTCGCCCAACTCTCGCCTGAGAGCAGGACAAGCGCGGCTACCACCGATACGAATCGCCAACCCGACATCGAACTTCCCCTTCTGCATTGGGTTATACGCGAAAGGTCCCGATCCGGATGCAGTCGGCGGTCACTGTTGCTTCCAGCGTCTTGCTTTTGGCTGCGCAATTTGCGCGTCCGCCACGTCAGCGTGGTTCAGCATGATGGGTTAGCCAGAAGTAGAGCTGGTTTCGCTTGACGTTGATGTTGGTTGCACCAGGTCAATCACAGCCTGCGACGCCGCCTGCGCGGGCGAGTGAAGAGCGAACTAATTAATGTCGATCAGGTGACGATACGGCTGCGCTATACAGCCGCTCTACCCTGAATTAGATCCGTCTGTAACGCCCTGCACATAGCGCACGCGCGAATGGGCTTTTTCAGGGTTCGAGTTGCATTTTTGGCTTTCCGGTTCGATTTATAGGCGACTTCTCAATCACATTCAACGCTTAAGATCTGTCATGAACAGTCAATACAATGATGTCCCAAGCCACAGCGCGGGGGCGCTGCTATGGCCAGAGCAGACATTCGCGCGTCAGAGCACGGGATGGCAAGCCGGGCGGTGTCCATATAAAACTGTGTCAAAACACCTAGGGGCTCCGACCATGGCGACGTTCGTCGCTTTCAAGGCCCCCATTCTCGGGAACGGAGGAGCGACTGAATAATTTGGCACCCTAGGAACCGCAGCGCCGTCAGCTGGCGGCGTTACCCCTGCAACGTCTCGATCAGCCGTTGTGAACAAGGAGCTTAATAACGCGCTTCATGTTGTAGGCAAGCACGTACAGACTCATCTCCGTGCTAACTCGCACCGTCGCCATCAAATTTACAGCAACGACCGGAGTTGGCCGCACTCCGACCGACGATGCCCTGTCGGTGCTCGGCGACGCGCGCACGGCGGGCGACCCGAAGAGGTCCTTAGCCCAACGAGAAAAAGGACGTTCACAGACCGCAGGCCCGATCGATTTCCCGCCTGATTCGTGCGATCGGCGGTAGTCGGCCTTCCGAGTCGAATGTTCTGAGCGGGTCGGTGCGGAAGTTCGCTTGGTGGCTTCAACTATTCAATCATCTGAATAAACTGACCCTGCCAGACCGAGGTTCGCTCACTCCGGAATAATCCAGCGTGCTTCATCGTTTAATCGTGAGGCAACCACGTCCTCGGCCGCGCGCCTTTTTCGCGGCGGGTTGAATTTGTGAAGCACACCGATGTGCCGGGCGACGCCGACGACTCCGCGCGTCGAAACGTGGGAGATACATGCAAGAGTCCATCATGGACAAGATACTTGGCTTTGGGGCATTACTCGTCTATGTCAGCTTTTCTGCCCCCGCGTTCGCGCAAGCATATGACGGTTTACCCATACAGGCCAACAGCACCAATTGCCGCGCGGTCGCCGGGCAGGCGAACATCGACGGTTCGATGCAACAGATCATCGGGCGCGCGTGCCTGCAAAGTGACGGGACATGGCAGTTCGAGCAGAGTTCCGACGGCAGCGTGTTGTGGTATCCGGTTGCCGCCTACCCATATCCCGACCCGTGGTGGTGGGGGCCGCCGATTTTCATCGGCGCGGGTGTGAGCTTCATCTTCGTCGATCGTTTCCATCACTTCCACCACTTCCATCACTTCAGTCATTTCCATCAGCTGGATCACAACCACTTCGGCAAGCCAGTGGGAGCGGGCCTTCACCGCGGACCTTTCCCGGGCGGCGGCATGCGCGGCTTCGGCGGCGTTCAAGCGTCCGGCGGCATGCGCGGCTTCGGCGGCATGCAAGCGTCGAGCGGCATGCGCGGCTTCGGCGGCATGCAAGCGTCCAGTGGCATGCGTGGCTTCGGCGGCATGCGACGGCGCTAGCCCCACCCGCACTTCAACTCCATAGGGTAGTTTCTTGCCCGGACCCTCTGCCTCAATATTGACCACGCAAAACTGCGTGCTGGCGTTCCCGGCCCAGTGCCCCAGCATTGTTGTTGTAGTCGCATCAGCGGGGTCCTCCCATTGGGGCTCAGGGTTCCATGTCGTTCGGACAGTCGGCACCGAGTGTGACGAGTGACAGTTTGCGGATGCTGAGCCGACGTCCGAATGTCCGACCGGCGGTACGAGCGAATGACCCTTCATGGCCGATACTGTTGAAAAAGTCGTAGCGCGTCGCCCTAACACCAGGAGTGAAAAATTCGACCTCTCAGATAGCCCCACTAACCGCTCGCGAGCATCGGTTAAGGGTAAAGCGACCCATGAAAACCGGATTAGAACGACCGTCACCGACTTTTTCAACAGCATCGGCCGAACACGGTCTCATGATTGACAGTCGCAGCCGCCTCCCGGCCACCCCTTCGTTAAGGTGCCACTCGAGAAAGGGGAACCTATCCACATGAGCTTGGACAACCGCGTTCGGCCGTGATTTGAGCCATGGCCATCGACATGATCCTCCCTTCGATGTTGACCTTCGCCACCGTGAACATGAATTGCCACCGGGGCCGGCGAGGCGAATGAGTCGGCGCAGCGACGGCTACAGATAAGTGCAACAATAAAAAGCCTTCAACGCCCTTTGAAACTCATCCTGTCACACGGAGGCGACCATGTTGGCGATCGCGAGAAAACGGGTTGTGGCAACGGTGAACAAGATTCTCGAAGCACGGCTGGCACCGTGGTTTGCGTCCGCTCTCGCGAGCGCTGCGCTCACCATCGGCTCGGCGCAGGCGCAGCCGCCGTCGTTCGAGACCTTCGCCGTCCCGACCGGCAGTGCGCCGCATGACGTCGCGCCGTCGCCGGACGGCGCCGTGTGGTACACCGCACAGGCGCTGGGCGCGGTCGGACGGCTGGACCCGCGTAGCGGCAGGATCGACAAGATTGCGCTCGGCACCGGATCGGCGCCGCACGGCGTGATCGTGGGTCCCGATCGCGCGGCGTGGGTGACTGACGGCGGCCAGAACGCGATTGTGCGCATTGATCCGAAGACCCTCGCCGTCACGCGTTTTCCGCTGCCGAAGGAGCGGCCAGACGCCAATCTGAACACCGCCGTGTTCGACAAACAAGGACATCTGTGGTTTACCGGGCAAAGCGGCATCTATGGCGAACTGGATCCGCAGCGCGCCCGCATGCGAGTCTTCGATGCGCCGCGCGGGCGCGGGCCCTACGGCATGTGCGTGACCCCGGGCGGTAGTCTGTATTTCGCGTCACTGGCGGGGAGTTATCTCGGTCGCATCGATCCTGGGAGTGGGGCGGCGCAGGTCATCGAGCCGCCAACGTCGAAGCAGGGCGCGCGCCGCGTATGGTCCGATTCGAAGGGGCACGTCTGGGTCAGCGAGTGGAACGCAGGAAAAGTCGGCGTATTCGATCCCGTGACGCATCAATGGCGCGAATGGCGATTGCCCGGCGACGATCCGCACGCGTACGCAATATTTGTAGACGACCAGGATATCGTCTGGCTCAGTGAATGGAGCGCCAACGCGCTAGTGCGCTTTGACCCGCGTGCCGAGCGGTTCGACGTGTTTCCGCTGCCGCGCCCGCACGCGAACGTACGTGAGATGATGGGCCGCCCGGGCGAAGTCTGGCTGTCCGAATCCGGCACCGATCATCTGCTGCTCTACCGCTCCCGCGCAGCTGGTGCGAGCGGGAAGTGACGACTCACTGTGCCGACAGTGAAATTCCGAAGTCCGCTCCGCCACGCGCGCTAGTCCAGCGCAAAAAACGGCCTAGAGCAACTGCAGAGTTTGCGGATCGGCTTCACCACCGAAATACTTGCGCAGCGCTTCCACAAATACATCGTTGTCGCTCGTGGCGCGCGCGAACAGGCTGATCGACGATCGAAACTTCAGGTAATCCGGATATCCGAAAATTTCCTCGATGGAACGCTCTTCGACGAGGTTGACCAGTCGCGTCGATTCGCGCAGCCGTGGGCCGAGTAACGGGTGGCGCAGATAGGCTTCGGCCTCGGCCAACGACGAGATCGCGAACCGCTGCGCCATTGCGCTTGCCCCGAGGCCCTGGATTTGCGGAAACACGAACCACATCCAGTGGCTTCGCTTACGTCCATCCGTCAATTCATCGCATACCTGTGCGAACACCGGATCCTGGGCGTCGACAAAGCGCTGAAGGTCATATGGATCGTCCATTTCGTATTTCCTTGATACCGGCGTGGAAATCCAACCGTGAACCCGATTCTCGCACCTGTTTTCCACCTCGACCGCCGCCCGCCGCGGCAATTACCTGCTACCCAATACGGCATCGAGAGTTGCGCTTTTAACGATAGCGCATTGGCGGCCTTCGCGCTCCCCCACCATCGGCAGCCCGGTGCGACCTGCTGAGTTCGACCCACAACTGCCGGTCGCGCTGTCTGGGGTTCAACGGCGGTTAACTGAGTGGTCCGGTCATCCAAGCCAGCTCGCCGGGGGCAGCGGTTCGGCCAATCCGGACATTCGCACTTCTCGAGCCTATT
>NZ_VOSW01000053.1 GCF_009690905.1 Paraburkholderia madseniana | reverse complement strand
CACGCATTACCAGAGGCTTCAGCCACTTCGTTACCTCCATGACTGCTCCGGTTGCTTCCGGCTGGAGCGGTTGCCGGGCGGGGCTTGCACCCGCTGGAAAGCGCCGCCTTTTCACGGCGCACACCCTGAACGGACGGTCTCTTGCATATGTCGAATGTCCCTTCATTCGCCCATGACGGACCATCAACTGAAGTCACATCACAGATTGGACCGCTGACCCGTCTGCCCCGACAGGCAGCGCAGAGGAACGTGGCGGTGATGCCACATTTCATCCAGCTGCATTGATAACATCTAAACATCAATGCTTCGAAAAAATGCACTTATCGCGTAACTCCATTTGCATGAGTATCTGTACTCAAGATTCCAGCGAGATTGGAACGAAAGTAAAACGCACCGGAGACAAGGCTATGTACAACGCAAGGCGCACATGGAGCGCCTAACGATCGCCCCTTGGGCGGGTAGTCTCGAGCCCCAGCCGGTTCGAGCACCGGACAACTCAACACACATCAGCCACGCATTCCGAACGCCATCGGCGTCACGGCCGCTTGTCACGCCTGGCGCTTTCGCCTAACGACCAATCCGAACACCCGTTTCTTTTTATATCGCTATGCCCTTCAGGAGACAACTTCATGCAAATCACCGGTATGTTGCACGGCGCGCGCCTCTTGCAATTCGTCGGATTCCCGGCGAGTGAGATCCTCGGCCCGAGCGCCAGCGAGGAGGAGATCAAGACTTTGATCGATCGTCATCGCCAGATATTCATCAAACCCGTTTTCAAAGGCGGAGTGGGAAAGAAGGGGAAGGCGGGTTTACTCGGCCGCGCGACCGATCTCAAGACGGCGTTGATCGAAAAAGAGCGGTTGTACTTCGCCGAGCATTCCGTCGGCCACCTGAAAGCAAAGTCGAATGGCGTGACGTTCGAAGCCGGCGTTCCGGCCCAGCATGAGGTCTATTTCTCGATCACCGACTCCACGCGTTTTCGTGCGCCGACCATGACGCTCTCGCATAAGGGAGGCATGGATATCGAAGAGGTCGACCCGAAGCATGTGGCGATGGTGCCCTTCGACGCGTTGACGGGTTTAAAGGCGTTTGTCGTGGCGAACGCACTGAGCGAGATTGGTGCGCCGAAGGAGATCATCTCGCCGCTCGTGCAGCAGTTGCCGAAACTCTGGGAGCTCTTCCACGATTTCGGCATGACGACACTGGAGTTGAATCCGATCCGCATGCGCGAGGACAATAAGGGGCGCCTCACACCTGTCGCCTGCGACTTTAAGTGCGGTTTCGATCGCGACGATCCGCGATGGACGCGCCTCGGGCTGCCGCAACACCTGTTCGCAGCGGACTACTCCGACTTCGAGCAGGAGATCAATCAGTTGCGCACGCACCAAGGCCAGAGCGACGTGTATGTGATCAACGAGGAAGGCACGATTCTCGCGCCGACGTTCGGCGGCGGCGCCAACTCGCTCGTGACCGAAATGCTCGGCGACGCCGCGATCATCTCGTCGGATTTCGGCGGCAATCCCCCGTACGCGAAGATGAAGGAAGTGGCCCGTATCTGCTTCAAACACTGGCTCAAGCAGTCGAATGTACTCTTCATCATCGGCGGCAAGTCGAACAACACCGACATCTTCGAGACGCTGCGAGCGATGGCCGACGCTCTTCGCGAACACTTCAGCGAGTATGGGCCGACGCCGCTTTACGTGGTGCTGGGCCGGGGAGGCCCGAACCTCGTGCGTGGGATGGCCACGCTGAGAGACACATGCGACTCGCTCGGTCTGCCCTATCGGCTCTTCGGATTCGACTCTGACATCAGCGAGGTCATCCAGTACGCGCGTCAGGCGGACGCCTGGATGCGCGCCAGTGGCCGGGCCGAGATCGCAGCACGGATCGGCGCACCCGCGACGGAAACCGAAACGGCTCAAGCCTGAGGAGAGCAACGTGTACAAGCAAAACAGCAGCCAGTTCAAGTATTTCGTCGGCGTCAACTCGCTCGCGCAGATCGCCACGCATGACGATCGCGTGTGCGTGCTCAATATCCTGGGCGGTGAGTCCTCGGACGTGACGCCCGTCAGTCACGCGTTCTCAGGCGGGAATATTGCTTTCGGCACGGCGCCGGGGAAAGGCGGGCAAGTGCTCCCCACATCGATCGGAGATATCCCAGTCTACAACAACGTCCGCGAGGGTCTGGAAGCGGGGCATCGGTTCAACTGCGGCGTGGTCTATCTACCGCCATCGGCGGCCCGCGACGGCGTCGCCGAACTGATCCGCGTCAATCCCGATCTGAAGAAGATTTTCATCATCACCGAAAAGATCGCCGTACACGACGCCCGCGAAATTCGCGCGATGGGTCAGCAAGCGGGCATCGACATCTTCGGTGCGAACGGGCTCGGCGTCGCTGACTCGTGGAATCGCGTAAGAATCGGCGGAGCACTCGGCGGCGATAGTCCGGACGATTCATTGCGCAAGGGATCGATCGCCATCTTCTCGAACTCCGGCGGCTTCAGTACGACGATCGCGCAGTACCTGCGCATGAGCGGCTGGGGCACATCGACCGTCATCTCGAGCGGCAAGGACGTCTACATCCACTATGCCGCGCCGGAATTTGCGTTCGCACTCGCCAACGATGCTCGAAGCAAGGCCGCGGTGCTCTATTGCGAACCGGGTGGCTACTACGAGGCCGATGCGGCCTTCACGAAACCGGTGGTCGCCTGTGTGGTGGGCCGGTGGAAGAGCCGCCTCACGCGTGCGGTCGGCCACGCGGGCGCGATGGCCGGCGGCTCCGACGACGCGCAAGCCAAGGAGCGGTGGTTCATGGAAATGTTCGGCGTAGACCGCCTCTTCACGCCCGACGACCCGTGCTGCTCCGCCAAGGGCGCGGTCGTCACGAACATCGCGCATATCCCGGCGGCGCTGACCGCCGTCATGCGCGCCAACGCGACGATGCCTGATTTCGAGCCCGAAGGCAGCCTTGCGCTCAAGCCGTGGTTCGGCTCCGACCAGGGAATTCAGCTTCCGTCCGACCTTGCGATCCCCGTAGTGGGAGCAGTCGCGCCCTACGAAGAGCAAGTCTTGCAGGTCAATCGACAAGTCGGTGCGATTGCGCCACGTCAGGCGTTGAAGGATGCGTCGGGAGCATCGCAGATGGATGCGAAAACGCAAGTGAGCAGCCTGTATGGCGCCTCGATGCTCGACGCGGCGACGCATTCGCTCGAAGCGAACGTCAGCCTTGCCCTGCTTCACGAGTTCGGCGGAGAAAACGACGAGAAGCTCATCGATGTCGCGATCGCTGCGTCCGTCAATCTGCACGGAACGCCGGAACTCGCGGCAGCGCAAGCCGCACGCGAGGCCGGCAATGCGCCCAACGCCATCTTGGCCGCCGCGACCTCGATCATCGGGCCGAATCGTCAGCGCGCGGCGCGGGATGCCGCGAAATGGATGATCGAACGCTTCTCGGCAGCCGGCCTTACGAGTGCGCTCGACGAGAACTTTGACATCGCCCGGATCGACGCTAGCGGCTGCGAGCCGCTCTTTGCCGACACGCGCGATCTGCGCGCCGAAGCGATGCTTGCGGGACTCGCCGAGCGTGGAGTCAGATCGGTCCTCGTGCGCTGGCTCACGTCTCAGCCCGCTTGCCCGACGGCAGACGCTGTCCTGGCCGCGATCTCCATGACGCTCGCGTGGGGACCGCTGATGCGCAAGCGCATCTCGCGCGTCACGGCCGAGAGCCTGCCCTGGTGGACCATGTTGTTCGGGACGCTGATCGGTGCATCGGCGGACGCCTCGCGACACTGTCCCGACAGCTTTTGCGGCTTTACCACGCAAGCGCTGCTGAACGAACGCAGCCTGACCGAAATCTGTTTTGCCGCGTTGCTCAACCTCGCGCCGGAGCCCAACGATCTGTTCGCCTTCAAGACGCTCGTCGGTCTGCTGCTCACCAACGGTCCGGGAGCCATCTCGGCGCAGGGAGCAAAGGGCGCGGTATCCGCTGACGGCCCGGAAAGCCCCGAGCGCGTGCAACTCAACAAGGCGCTGGTCGGCTTTCTCACCCATACAGGTTATACGCATGGCGGCAATGGCTATGAAGGCATCGCGTTCCTGATCGAAGCGTTCAGGGACAGCGGGCTTGCCGATCCGTCCGACCCCGCGCACGGCGTGGACCTGCGCTCGCTGGCCGAGCGCTCGGTCGAGCGCTATGCGCAGTACAAGGCCCGACAGAAGCATGCCGGCAGCCTCGATATCGCGAAGCTGCCGGGCGTGAACCATCCGGTCTTCAAGGACAGGCCGGTCAACTACGACCCGCGCGAAGTGTTCATCGCGGAACTGTGCGAGAAGCGTGGCGAATATAACGTGTTCCATGCTTTCTATCGCGAACTGGTGCAGGCGTTGTTTGATGCCGGCGTCTCCCGCAACGTGTACTGCGTAAACGTCGATGCCGTGATCGCAGCGCTGCTGCTGAAGATGCTGTGGCAGCCGCTGCAACGTGGTGAATTGACCGAGACTGATCTGGAAATCGCCGCGTTCACGATCTTCCTTTATCCCCGCATGCTCGGATGCGCGGCGGAAATCGACGATCACCTGAACCGGGGGCGCAACATGGACACCCGAACGCCCGCGTCCCAGTGCCGCTTTGTAGCTTGAGCGCTTCCCCGACACTGATAACCAACGGACATCAATCGTTTCGAAAATAGCACTTATCGTTTCGTGTGGTTCGGGCGAATATTCGACAAACAACAAATCGCCCGAACACCGCAAGTTCAAAATTTCTGGAGACAACTCGATGCATCCCTCCTCACCCCCGCTGGCCCCCGGGCAATCGAAGGCATCCGCCGTGCTACGCGTGACGGCAGGCAACTTCCTGGAGCAGTTCGACTTCTTCCTGTTCGGCTTCTATGCGACGCAGATTGCCGCGGTCTTTTTCCCGGCGGGGAGCGAGTTCGCTTCACTGATGATGACGTTCGCAGTGTTCGGCGCGGGCTTCCTGATGCGGCCGCTCGGTGCGATCATCCTCGGCGCGTACATCGACGATGTCGGCCGCCGCAAGGGCCTGATCGTCACGCTGTCGATCATGGCGAGCGGCACCATCCTGATCGCGTTCGTGCCCGGCTATGCGACGATCGGACTCTTCGCCCCGGGCCTGGTTCTCATTGGCCGTCTGCTGCAGGGCTTCTCCGCGGGTGCGGAACTGGGCGGCGTATCGGTTTATCTCGCCGAGATGGCGACGCCGGGCCGCAAGGGCTTCTTCACGAGTTGGCAGTCGGCGAGCCAGCAAGTGGCGATCGTCATCGCTGCCGCGCTCGGCTTCGCGCTCAATCAGTGGCTCGACACGGCGGCGATCGCTGCGTGGGGATGGCGCGTGCCGTTCTTCGTCGGCTGCATGATCGTGCCTTTCATCTTCATCCTGCGGCGCAATCTCGAGGAAACGCAGGAATTCAAACAGCGCCAGCATCGCCCGAGCATGCAAGAAGTCTTTACGACGCTCGTGCAGAACTGGAATGTCGTGAGCGCGGGCGTGCTCCTGGTCGCAATGACCACCACGAGCTTCTATCTGATCACGGTGTATGCGCCGACCTTTGGCAAGACGGTCCTGCATCTGAGCACTGCCGATAGCCTGCTCGTCACGCTGTGCGTGGGGATCTCCAACTTCATCTGGCTGCCGATTGGTGGCGCGTTATCGGACCGGATCGGACGCCGTCCGCTCCTTCTCGGAATGACGATCCTGGCGATTGCGACCGCTTACCCCGCGCTATCGCTGCTGGCTCACGCTCCGAGCTTCGTCAACATGCTGCTTGTGCTGCTCTGGCTCTCGTTCATGTACGGGATGTACAACGGCGCGATGGTCGTCGCACTCACCGAAGTGATGCCGGTCGAAGTGCGTGTCGCTGGATTCTCGCTGGCCTACAGCCTTGCGACGGCGGTCTTTGGCGGTTTCACACCCGTTATCTCGACCGCTCTCATTCACATGACGGGCGATAAAGCCGCGCCGGGCTACTGGATGAGCTTCGCCGCGGTGTGCGGGCTCGGTGCCACACTCGCACTGTATCGGCGCCGTCGCGTTCCGCTGCATGCGGCTTCCTGAAGCATCGCTTCGCTCCTCGAACTTCAGCCTGGCGTTCTTTCAACCATGAAATCCATCCTTCTGAAACTCTGCACCGCCTCGCTCCTCGGCAGCGCCGCCACTGCGGCGAATGTGCAGGCCGCCGATCTGCACGTGATGAGCTCTGGCGGCTTCACCGCCGCCTACAAGCTGCTCGGCCCGAAGTTCGCGGCGTCCACGGGCAACACGCTCGATACCGCGCTCGGACCGTCGATGGGCAAGTCGCCGGAGGCCATTCCCAACCGGCTTCAGCGCGGCGAGCCTGCCGACGTGGTGATCATGGTCGGCTATGCACTCGACGACCTCATCAAGCAGGGCAAGGTGATCCCCGATTCGCGCGTCGAGCTCGCGGATTCGCGCATCGGCATGGTGGTGCGCGATGGCGCGCCGAAGCCCGACATCGGGTCTGAGGCGGCGCTCAAGGAAACCTTGCTGCATGCCCGGTCGATAGCTTACTCGGATAGCGCGAGCGGCGTCTATATCGAGCGCGAATTGTTCAAGCGGCTCGGCATCGAGGAACAGGTGAAGACCAAGGCGAAGATGATCCCGAAGATCCCGGTGGCGTCGGTGGTTGCAACCGGCGACTACGAAGTGGGATTTCAGCAGGTGAGCGAGTTGCTGCCGGTGAAAGGCGCGGCGTACGTCGGCAAGATTCCGGAGTCGATGCAGTCCGTCACGCGCTTTGCGGCCGGCGTCCCGGTCGGCGCGCAGCATCCGAAGGAGGCGAAAGCGCTGCTCGACTATCTCGCGTCGCCCGCCGTGCAGCCGGAGGTGACATCGACCGGGCTCGATTCCGTCGCCACGCATTGAGACGACGGAATCGATTCAGCCCGGCAGGTCGGCGGGCTGATCGAAAGCTTCTTCGGGCTCATGCGCCAGGCTCAATGCTTCTTTCAGACGCGCCCGGTCGCAGGCGCGCTCCCACATCGATACGAAGATCACCGCGCAGGCGTTGCTGATCACGCTCGTCAGGGCACGCGCCTCGGACATGAAGCGATCGATGCCGACCAGTAGCGCGACGCCTGCAACCGGCAGATCGGGAATGACGGCGAGCGTCGCGACGAGCGCAACCAGTCCGCTGCCCGACACGCCCGCCGCGCCCTTAGATGTGACCAGCATGACCACGAGCATCGTCGCGATCTGGCCGCCCGAGAGATGTACATCGCACGCTTGCGCGATGAACATCGAGGCGAGCGTCAGGTAGATCGCCGTGCCGTCGAGGTTGAAGGAATAGCCGGCGGGCAGCACGAGACCCACGATGCCCTTGTCGCAGCCAAGCGCTTCGAGCTTGACGATGAGGCGCGGCAGCACCGGTTCGGTCGACGACGTCGCGAGCACGATGACGAGTTCCTCGCGAATGTAGCGCAGTAAACGCCAGAGGGAGAAGCGATGCAGGCGTGCGAGCGGACCGAGCACGCAGACGACGAACAGCAGGCACGCCGCATAGAACGACAACATCAGCATGCCGAGCGAGCCAATCGAACGGATGCCGAAACGGCCCACCGTGAACGCCATCGCGCCGAATGCCCCGACGGGGGCAAGCCGCATGATCAGCGCGAGGATGCGGAACAGCACGTGTGCGAAGCTATCGATGAATTCCTGCACTCGCCGTCCGGCGCTTCCGCTGGCGTTCATTGCGAAGCCGAACAGAAGGGCAAGCAGCAGGACCGGCAGAACCTCGCCTTTCTCGAAGGCGCCGACGAGCGTCTCCGGAATCACATGCAGCGCGAATTCGACGAGTCCGTGTGTCTGCGTGCGAGTCGAATACTGCGCGAGGATGGCAGTGTCCAGATGATGTGCGTCGATATGCAGTCCCGCGCCCGGATGCAGCGCGAACGCGGTCGCGAGCCCCAGGACGAGTGCAACGATGGTGAGAA
This sequence comes from Paraburkholderia madseniana, assembly GCF_009690905.1. GTDB lineage: Bacteria > Pseudomonadota > Gammaproteobacteria > Burkholderiales > Burkholderiaceae > Paraburkholderia > Paraburkholderia madseniana. Next base: position 61,120 of record NZ_VOSW01000053.1, on the reverse strand, counting down.
AGTAGAACAACGCCAGCGCCTTCAGGATGGTCCGGCCGATCTTCGAGCCGCTCACAAGCGACGTGATGCCGGTGACGATCGTGCAGAAGACGATTGGCGCGATCATCATGCGTACCAGCGCGACGAACGCATCGCTGAGCGGTTTCAGCGACGCGCCGACCTGTGGCCAGAAGTGGCCGACAGTCATGCCGAGCCCCATTCCAAGCAGGACCTGGACGTAAAGCAGCCTAAAGGGCCTAGGTAGTGTCATTTCGGGGTCTTCTTCGCCGCACCGACCATGCCGCTTCGCTTCGTGTCGAGGATTGTCTGGTAGAACTGCTGCGCGGCCGGCGCGAGGGGGCGTCCCCGGCGTCTGACAATACCGACTCGCCTCGTCACGACCGGATCGACGAGCGGCACGCTGGTCAAAATCGGATGGTCGCGCATGGGCATTGCCATTGAAGGCACCGCTGCCACACCGAGTCCCGCTTCGATCAAGCCGAGCATGGTGGTGACATGGCGAGTCTCGCAGACGCTCGGCGCTGTCGGCGCCACGTTGGTCAACGCCTGATCGAGCAGCAGGCGGTTGCCGGAAGTCTTGTCGACGGAAACGTATTCGTGTTCATAAAGCTCGCTCCAGGTCACCTGCTTTTTCCGAGCAAGGGGATGATCGCGACGACACGCGGCGACGAACCGTTCCTGCAGCAGGACCTTGAACTCGACCTCGGTTTCCTGGCTGCCCATGAAGCTGACGCCGAAATCGGCTTCACCGCTGATGACCGAGCCGAGCACTTCGTTGGCGCTCGAGTCCAGCAGCTTGACCCGGATCCGCGGATAGCGGCTGTGATAGGCGGCAACGACGCTCGGCAGGAAATAGTAGGCGACCGACGGCACACATGCGATGGTCACATGACCGAGGCGGCTGCTGGAGACGTCGCGGATGCCGAGCAACGCGACATCGAGATCGTCGAGAAGTTGTTCCGCGCTTGGGGCGAACACGCGACCTATGGTGGTGAGCGTCACGCTGCGGGTGGTCCGCTCGAAGAGCCGCACGCCGAGCGCCGCTTCGAGCTTCTCGATGCGCCGGCTCAGCGCTGGCTGCGAAATATTGACCGCCTCCGCTGCTTTGCGGAAGCTACCCAACTCCGCGACGGCTCGAAACGCCTGCAAATCGTTCAGGTCGAAGTTGACGCCCACGGGCCATCCTCCGCATTTTAGATGCGGCTATTTTGCATGATACGGACGCGCCCTTCGAGGCAACACTCGGTGATTAGCCCGCGAGGGGTCACCGAAGTCGGGATCGAGGGCCGGTTTCGTCGTGTCAGCGGTCATTCATGGCCGAGAGGTGGGCGTCTTTTCATGGCCGAACTGAGCCGCATGACGTCCGGCTCAGTTCGACCCTTCTCTGCCGCTCGACGCTCGGCCGTCTCAATGTCTCTTACCAAAGCTGAATCGCCGGTCGAATGACCACGCGCCGACGAGAGCGAACTGCTGCAATTGGCCGTCTATCGTCGCAGACTACCGTGCTCCGTTAAATAATGACGCAGCGCGCAAAGCGGTCATATAAAGATCTGCTTAGAACGTCACGGTCTTTGACGATGTAGATCACAAACTCGGCCACGTTCGTCGATCTCGACTTCCATCCGACTAGCCAAGGTCTCGGCCGTGCCCCCCGCGCTCGCTGCCTGGCTACCGTGGTTGGGTGCAACAACCACCTCACTCGCAGCACTCGTGAGCTCTAGCCGCGCTGGTCAGTCAAGAGTCTTTCTCGACATAAGCGGAGGAATCTCCACCCAGGTGGGTGCCCGTTTCATTTAGTCCTCGCTGCTCTTTGACGACCCTCCGCTCCAAAACCACCCAGAAGCGAGCATCCCGGCCAGAACGACCAACGCCGCGTTCAAGACCTTCTGGATCGCATTGCCGAATCCAGCTCCCGGCCCACGCTACGAAACAGCGGACACGCAAGTGCCGATGTGGCCCAGGCATCCGGCTCGCAAAGAGCTGAATTGCGGGTTGAGTCCTGTGTTTTTCGAAGCTTCGCTTCGCCGGGTAGCGGGCTAAGCTTTGGTTCAATGTTCTGCACTGAAACAACGAGAAAACAGCGATGTCCACACGACTTCACCCGGTGTCTCGCACGGTCGGCCTTGCCCTTGCCGCCGTGACATTGGTCATGTCTGGCACGGTGCAAGCCAGACATCCCACCCCGTTCACCTCGTTATCCGCCGACGATCAGATTTTCATCAAGTTGCATGACGCTGCACGCGACAACGATCCCGCGCGCGCAGCGCACCTGGCAAGCTTGATTCCGAATTATCCGGCGCCGGCTTATCTCAGCTATTTCCAGATCAAGCCGCGTCTGTTCAACGGCGCGGGGCATGCGAATCTCGACGCGCCGGACGCACCGGTGCTGTCATTTCTGCAACGCTACGACGGACAGGCGATTGCCGACCGTCTGCGCAACGACTACCTTCGCGTGCTCGGGGCGCGCCACGACTGGCACGATTTCGATTCGCAATATTCAAAGTTCGTCCTGGACGACGACACGCAGGTAAAGTGCTATGCGCTCGAGTCCCGTGCCACGCGAGGCGAAAATGTGGCCGACGCGGCGCGGGCGCTGCTCGTCGAGCCGAACTGGTACGGTGACGGCTGCGTCGATCTGATCACCGCGCTCGACCGTAACCAGCAGTTCACTCCGGACGATGGGTGGCAGCTGATTCGCCAGGCCTATGAACAGGGCGCGAGGACGACGGGCGGCAGACTGGTCGATGCGCTGGGCGCGGCGCGCCCGGATCAGCTGCTCCTCGAGCAGGCGACGAACCAGCCACGCCTGTTGCTCGCGAAAGGCATCCAGCTGGACGCAGCGTCCCATCAACTCGCGCTGCTCGCCATCACACAGTTGGCGGTCGGCGATCCGGAGGCCGCCGAGGCCACCTTCACCGTAATCGCACCGTCGCTCACCCTGGCAGAACGGGCTATCGGTTGGGGCACGATCGCCTATCAGGCGGTGCTCAGGCAGCTACCGGGCGCGGTGAACTGGTACCGACTGTCGGCGAACGCGCCCCTGTCGAGTCAGGCCTACGAGTGGCGCACGCGCAGCGCGCTGCTGGCCGGGGATTGGACAATGGTGCGCTGGTCGATCGAGCAGATGCCGGCCGCGCTGCGCGCACAGCCAGCATGGGTCTACTGGTACGCGCGCGCGTTGAAGCAGAGCAGCGAGGTGGCGGCAGCCGACCAGGAATTCCGAACGATCGCGGGTAACTACACCTTCTATGGCCAGTTGGCCTCCGAGGCGCTCGGCCGGCAGATCGTGATCCCGCCGCAGACCAAGGTGACCGACGAAGAAGTTGAGCGGGCTGGCCGGACACCAGGCTTCGAGCTGGCAGAACGCTTTTACGCGCTGCACCTGCGTACGGAAGGCAACCGTGAGTGGAACTGGCAGCTGCGCGGCATGACTGACCGACAGCTGCTCGCAGTCGCCGAGTACGCGCGTCGCATCGAGCTTTATGACCGGGCTGTGAGCACTGCCGACAGGACGCAGACGGAACATGATTTTTCGCTGCGCTACCTGGCGCCATTCCGCACGATTGTCGAGCGCGATACGCGGTCCACCGGGTTCGACGTCGGATGGGCGTATGGCCTCATTCGCCAGGAGTCGCGCTTCATTATCAATGCGCGCTCGGAGGTTGGCGCGGGCGGCCTGATGCAGGTGATGCCGAACACCGCTGAGATGGTCGCGAGGAAGATCGGGCTCGGTACGATCTCGCGGGCCAGGATGAACGACATCGACACGAACATCCTGCTTGGCACGTACTATCTATCGATGATTTACAACCAGCTTGACCGTTCTGCCGTGCTCGCGACCGCCGGCTACAACGCCGGCCCTGGGCGCTCGCGTAAGTGGCAGGCCAACCTGCCGCGACCGGTGGAAGGCGCGATTTTCGCGGAGACAATTCCGTTTAACGAAACCCGCGACTACGTCAAGAATGTATTGTCGAACACGGTTTACTACGCGGCGCTGTTTGATGGCCACCCGCAATCGCTGACGGAGCGGCTTGGCCAAATCGAGCCCCGATGATATCGTCCGCAACGCTGATCCGCGGATCGCTCGGGTGCAGTAAGTGCGGCTGCATACGCGACACTGTATAACGATCCTTCTATCTCTGGATGACCTCTCAACACGGAACCATCTTCTGCGCCGTTTAGGTAGTCAGCCGGCGATCTGCGTTCAAATGACGGACTAAGCCCTAGGAGTCGCCATGTCTTTCGAGCAGTATTGCCAGATTGTGGAGGGCATCCGCGTACGACGAGTTCAGTCATCGAATCGGAGCCACGCCAACCAGAACTGACGAAGGATCCTTTGAAATCATGACCTGCATCCCGCCCTGAGCGGGCGGGGCTTCAATCACTGCGACACAGTGACGACGTACGTCGTGTCCACCATGAAACCAGTTCCCGGACCGCGTACAAAGCTACCACCAAATCTGATCGTGTGCTGGCCGGGCGACAGCGGTTTGAGCATCACCCAGTACCCATCGCTGATCGACATGCCGGGTCCAGCGCCCGATCCAAGGATGTTATCTGCAGGAACCGTGAAATTGAAGAACGGCGACAGCGCACGGAAACCCTGTGCACCGTTCAGTACGTCGTTGCCGTCAACCGTTACGTGCAGGCTGGTTGGGCTGATGCCGTCTGCAGTAGTCGCGCTGCATTTGCGGCATGATGCTGCGTCCGTGCAGTGAAACGGCGGCAGGTCCTGGGTTGAACACTCAACGTTGATGAGCGGAAAAAGAATGGACGCTGTTGAGGGAATATGATTTGAGCACGTCAGGGTGACGGCTTTATTTGAAGCGCTGCCTGCAAGGAACCATACTGATCCCGCCTGATTGATACTGCAGTCAACCGCCCCTGTTGGTTGATTCTCCGGGTTGGTTGCGGACGGTATCGCAAGCAGCCATTGCCACCAAGTTGCAGACCATTCGCCATACGTTAATCCCAGGGCCGATGTGCCAGGTGGATAGACGGGGGAATTTGCACTCTGGGCGAAGGCAGAGGCCGAAAGACCGAGAAGGATGCTGGTTAATATTAACTGGCGGTACTTCTTCATCTTCATGATGGGTCTCGCTACTGGGACCATCCCAGTCAGGTCTGTTTTAGGCGATGTGGCGATGCTGTCAAGGTAGGAACAATGCCCACAATGTGAAGGTAGGAGAATCCACCATATTTCATCGGGCTATTGACATTCTGTGAGGCACAGCATGCGGAATCGGTCCAGCAGCGGACGATGCCGGATAACGCGTGTCGCAGCAATTACGCTTTCCTAATTAATTACATACCAGTACCACCAAGAATCCGGAGAGATGCGTGTGTCCGCCTTCAGTCTGCGCTGTCCCGCCGATCCCCAGTCCATCGCGACATGCTCCAGAGCCTGTCACAAGCTCACCGTCCCAACCGCGTCCCGCGTCCGTCTATGACCGTTCTGCCGCGCTGAGCCGTCATCTGGATGGCGGGAGCAGCGCCCACGCAAATGTCGCTTTGTGGCCGGTCACTGCCTCATGCGTTCGGCATGTCTCGACCCCGAGGCGACGGGGCGCGTTGTCCAACGCGGGCAATCAAAGGGACTGCCGCGAGCGCTGCATCAGCGTCCGGACAGCGATGATTCCCGCCAGTGCTCATACAGTGCTGCGATATCAGTCGAGCAGAACAACTTCATCGACTTGCCAATCTGATCGAGCGGCCAGTCCCACCAGTTCATCTCTAGAAGCATTCCAATTTCGCCGTCCGAAAACCGCTTTCGAATCGGCTTCGCTGGATTCCCGCCGACGACCGTATAGGGCTCTACATTCTTCGTTACGAGAGCGCGACTTCCGATCACAGCACCATGACCAATGCGGACGCCTGCCATAATCATCGCCTCGGAACCGATCCAGACATCGCTCCCGACAATCGTGTCGCCGGCAGGTTCGAATGCGTCACAGGCGTCGGCAAACGCAGGCTCTTCCTGCATGTAGAAAAACGGAAATGTGGTGACCCAATCGTTCCGGTGCCCTTGATTGCCCGCCATCATGAACGTGGCGCCACTTCCGATGGAGCAGAAGCTACCGATGATCAGCCGGTCCCCGACTGTGCGATCTGACCCAAGGTAGCGTGCACAGTCATCGAACGAGTGTCCGTGGTAGTAACCAGAGTAGTAGCTGTAACGCCCCACGATGATGTTGGGATTGGTCACCTGCTCGGAAAGCGGCTTCCCCTTGAATGGGCTGTCGAAGTAATTTTCCATAGAGAATCACGGTGGAGTGTGGGTTACGTTCATTTCTTCAGCGCGCGGGTCGCGAGGAAGATTGGTATGAATCAATCTACTGTCAGCGACAACATACCTGAGAGGCGAGTCGCAGTTGGCGTTCCAACGATTCGGACGCGCCGCGCTACCACTCGCCCGCCCTTCTTGATCGCCTAGTGTTGCGCGACGACCGGTTGCTGAACCGTGTCGGTTCTTAACGCTGCGGCAGTTTTCTCTACCGGGTTTTGGCGTTGTGAAGCGTTTGCGGTGGCTGTCGGTTCGCCTGCTCGTTGTGCCACCTCTTCCGCAAGCAGGTTCGCTGCGTGGCGTGCCGTGATGCGGCTTTGCGGAACGCCCTTCGCATCGAGCGCAATCACCTTGTACAACTCGCGGTCGCATTCGAGTTCCTGCTGATATTGCTCCGCCGTGTCCACCAGCAATTCAAGAAGCGTTTGACGACGCCGTCTTTCCTCAAGCGTGATAGAAGGATTCCTACATATCGAGGACGCAAGTGTGATCAAGGTATCCAGTTGAGCCAGGTGCCGGTCGCATAAATCGAAGGCGGACAGCGCAAGCTTTTCGTACTGGATTGCGTCGACAGGCGGACGTGAAGCGGGTTGATTTTTGTTGGACTTGCTCATGGTGACGATCTCCCTGTTACTTCTTGGATCGCCCGACACTCGCTTGAGAAGGGGGTGAGCGGGCACGTAGCAGGTTAGCAGACCGGGTCGAAAACAAACCGGCGAGCCTTGCGGCTCCCCACCACGGCCCGCCCATAGAAATATAGACGTGCAGAGGCAGACGCACGCCCGCCTGGGCGGGTGTGCGGTTTTCGACTACAGGCTGCTAAACCCGGCCGCCGGGTGTTTCCCAGCGACTTGGTAATTATAAGGGAGACCACCGAGGTTGACTTCAACCTTGTAGGCTAAATGTTTGATTTGGCCGAATGGATAAGAGGAGATAGGACGAGGGTGGCGTGTGTTTGACCGAGGCCGCCATTCGCCCATCGGCGCTAGTCCTTCCGCTAACTGCCACTGACTGGACGTTCGTCGTCCCGCCGCACGAACACCCGATCCCAGCTTCAACGAACGCGCACTTTCGCCCCGTTTGAGTCACTCAGAACTCGCCTCCCGCTGTCCGTTTTCGTAGCGGCATGAGACCTCCGCCGAAGACTCATCGGCTCCGCACGGCGCCACAGGGACTTTGGGAACAACGTCTACCGCTTGGGAGAGGAGTTCTGTTTCGACAGGTTCGATGATGGCAACCAGACCAGTCTCCAATCTGGCATGGCGTTCGAACAAGGCGAGAAGTTCAGGGCGCAGTCCGTCGCCGCGTTGTGCTGCAAGAGCGTGAAGCGAGAGAAATGGCAACATGGTCGAACTCCAGTCGATGAAAGGCAGGCGAGCGCGATGACGATGAAAGAATTGGCATGTCGGGCGCCTGCGAGATAAGTGTGGTTCGGACGCGCCGCGCGTCGTCCGCCGACCTCGGCTAGTGCGGGATCGAATGCTCAAGCTAGCGCAGCAGATCGGTACGGGCACTCCGTTTCTTGCTGTTCAATTGCGATGAACGTAGAGCCACGCTTAACGCGCACAGTTATGCGGTTTTGTCGCCTTTGACCGCCGGCGCGGTTGCCTACGAACGGCACGCAATAGTGACCATAGTCATCACAAGCCGCATGGCCGTTCTTCGAGTATTGCAGCAAGAAACGGGGGGCTGCTGACTGCTCGCGCCAATATTGTTCAGGCAGAGAGGCGCGATCGTGCATCTCTCTTTCAACCACAGTCAATGAGGAATTCACCATGTCCAAGGAAGATGACAACAAGGCCATCGTCGGCCGCTGGTTCACCGATTTCTGGGGCAAGACCTGCAACCTCGAAATCGTCGACGAGCTTGCCGCTCCTGACATGCTTCTGCGCTACTCGCTGCACGAGCCGCGCCGTGGCCGCGAGGACATCAAGGCATTCATGACCGATTTCCGCGAAGCATTCCCGGATCTCAACTTCTGGGGCGCCGCTGATCTCATCGCCGAGGGGGACTATGTAGTCGGTCGTTGGGAAGGTGGCGGCACGCATACCGGTCCGGCATTCAGCGATTTCCTCATTGGATCGTTGCCGGCTGCGACCGGACGGAAAATGCGCTTCACTGGCACGACTGTGCTCCAGCTAAAAGACGGCAGGATCGTTGAAGAAATCGGCCTGGACGACGGCGTGACCGCTCTGCAGCAACTCGGACTCATCAAAACAGCGTGATCGAAGGCACGATCCGTCCGATTTGTTTGCGCAACGCCATGTGCATCTAATGCTACAACGGGCCGGGTATCCCCCTGCCCGTTGTAGCCCGTGACGCCAACCGCGAAGGGATTGGAAACGATCGTTATCGTTCGGATACCTACCGATAAAATTCGAAAACCACATTACGCTGGGCTTTGACCGGTTCAGGTGGGATGCGAATGGAGACCATGGCGCTTCGACCGCCGCTCCGTCGTGCTGCTTGATGTATTGGTGCCGGATGACGCGCAGGCAAAGCATCTGGAGGGGTATCGCGCGGCGCTGCTATTCAGCGGCGGCATAAAACAGATGTTTGTAGCGATCGGCAAATCAGCGAAAAGAGGCCAGAAAAAAGGCCTGTTCGTGATGCAAACGCACGCACATGACCGATAGAATTTCGTCCTATACACACGTGACGCACTGTCGCGCGTTCGAGATCTGTCGGATCGCTTTCTCACATCGGATTTCTGGTTAATTCAGCATGGCACGGCTTGCACGGCACTACGTCCCAGAACAACCGCAGCACGTTATCTTGCAGGGGCTCACGGGGCCCGCATTCCTGGACGAAGGAGACTACCTGTACTTCCTCGCCTGCCTGGCAGACGCAGCGCGCGTCGCCGATCTGGCAGTCCACGCATGGGTGCTCATGCCTGACGCGATACAGTTCCTCGTCACGCCTTCATACGAGTCGAGCGTGCCCGTGGCGATGCAAGCGGTCGGCCGTCGCTATGTCGAGACCTTCAACCGCCGCCATGGACGCCGCGGTGCGGTGTGGCGTGGCGAGTACCGGGCAACAGTGATTGAGCCCGATCGATATTTCCTGCTCGCGAGCCAGGTCATCGATCATGCGCCGGTGCGCAACCGCCTTGTAGCCGAGCCGGGAAACTATCAATGGTCTAGCTACACGCACCACATCGGGCTGCGTGTCGATAACTTCATCAAGGACCATCCACTCTACCGGGCGCTCGGCGATACGCCGTTCGAGCGCCACCAGGCTTACCGCGATTTGGGCGTACAGCCTCTTGACGAACGCGAGGTCAATGACCTGATGCAGTCGACGCTCAAGGGCTGGGTGCTCGGCAGCGCCGCGTATTGCGAGTGGGCGGCCCAGACAGCCAACCGACGTTTGATGCCCCTGCTGCTGCGCGACCGGCCGCCCCAAGGTTTGCACGACACGCGTCCTCGCACACGTGGGCTAACCAAAAGATAAACGAGCAAGGAAACCTTGCTTGTTTGAGAGGTGCTACGTCAGGAGATGGCGATGCCGTTCGATGAACTGATGTGGCTCACTTCACGCGGCATGTGGAGGGTACGCTCAGAGGTCTAGCCGAGCCACTTGCAAAGGCAAAAAAGAAAAATGCTCGTCGCGATGCGATTCATACGCTTTCGAGCATCGTCGGAGCCATCATTCTGGCTCGCGCGGTTGATGACCCTGAACTCTCGGAAGAGATTCTTCGTGACGTGCGAGCGGCTCTGGACTAAATACGCGCCTATCAGGTGATGCCCAATTGAGCGGGCGATTGTCCCTTGTGACCCCTCCTTCTTCACAGGAGTCCAACGAGACTGCAAACACGGTAGACGAGTTGGTGTCCGCAGTGCAATGCATAGCCGACGTTAGAATGCCGGTGCAGGTGCAGTGACCAAGGACCACAGATGACCGGTCGCTGCCTGACGCGGACGGCTCGGTTCGACCCAACTTAGCCGTTGACCGATTGCGGTCGAGGGACGCGTCTAAGACTAGATCGAATTATTTTCGGGGTCGTCGCTCCCCAACTTCCCGATTCTCCGTCACGGCTCGGCGAACGGCTTCCAAAAGGTCGGGGCGCGCCTCGGGGTCGGGGACTTCGATCAGCTTGCGCGGAGCCTTGGCTTGGGGCTTCAGCGTCACACCGTAAAGTTTTTGCGGCGCAGTCATAATTCGTCTCCGGCTTCGATCACAGCTAATTCGGACGGCAGGCTCGGTCTTGCTTCTGGTTTCCGAAAATCACGCTTTCGGATCTTTACTGACTAGGGAACTGTGGACTCCGTGCGTCGCGCGTCTCCAGGCTTCGTCGGCGCGTTGCTGGGCCGATTTCACGGTATATGCAACCCCTTGCTTGCCTTTCGGCGCTGGCGAAAACGTCGAAGTCAGACCGGAAAATGTCCGGCGGATAGTCTTGCTCACCATGGCACGCTCCGAGTTTGTGTCGGAATGATAAGTCTAGGTCTTTACGTGCAATCCGCGATACTGTACGTTTATACAGTGTCTTGGGGAGTCCACTATGGACGCGAGAGAACGCCTCAAGCGAAACCGCGCCCGTACGATCACGTTGCGCCAAGCGAGTCCGCGTCAATCCACTACGCCCTTAAGAGAGTGCTATTGGGAATCAGGGAAGCTCGCCGGATTGTCCGCAGCCTTCGGCATTAGCAACGAGAGCCACGCGCATTGGAGCCGGTGGAGCGTGTCCAGTACGAACAGGAGGCGCTCGTCCGTCGGGAGGGTTGAAATGACCGATAAGCTGCGACGGCAACTCCGTGAAGTTGAGCAAGCCCTGGTGACGCTTGAAGGCGTGATTGCAGTGCGAAGGGAGTACATTTCGCTGCTTCAGCGTTTGGGATCTCGTGACAAGGAGCTAGCGTCCCTCGACGCGCTTATGACCGCCTGGTCACGTCTTCAGTCGCAGCGAGACTGTCTTGCCGCCGCAATCGCCAGCGGGGCAAGGTGACTAGTGTCGGGAGAGTTCATGCAGCCGCACGTGCTCCCGGAGAAGTCGATTACTTAGGCGGCGGCAGCGAAGGATCGAGCTTCGCCGATTCCTTGACGAGCTGATCCGTCATCGCGGCCGCGACCGGATTCGAGCCGGTGCCTGGCTTGGAGCTACGTTGGTCCGTGGTGACGCGAGCAGCTGACATATCCGGCGGAGGCAACGATGGATCGAGCTTCGCCGATTCCCTGACCAGTTCGTCCGTTTCCGGTGTCGCGCCTTGAGTCGTTATCGCGCGATGGTCCAAACCGTCTCGTCCACGCTGGGCGCGGTGCGCCGGAACCACCTTCGGCGCACCCGAGTCCTGCACGTTCACCGACGCGACGGCCGTCGACGGCGCCTGCTTCGGTTGTGCCTCCGGCTTCGGTTGCCCGGTGACTTGTGCGGCGGCCGGACTGGATGCGGGCGCGGCCGTCATGGGCGCAGGTGCTACTGCCAGAGCAGGAGCAGAAGCAGGCGCGGGAACCACCGGCTCCTGCGCGATGGCAGTGCTTTTCGTGATCGCGCCGGACGGCTTCGATTGGTCGATGCTGCCTTCCGTCACCTGATCGCCGGCGCGCGAATCGACGACGGGAGGGTGTGCGGACTCATGCATGGCGGCCGTGACTTCTGCCATTGAGCGGCGGTCCGCCTGAAGGAGCATCAAGTACGTGGTCCCTGCTGCTACGAGCAGGAGCCCTCCAATAATCATCAAAATCTTTCGGGTATTCATCATACTTACTGACGGCTCCTGCAAACGACGTGAGCCAACCATGGTAAACCACTGATCACGGATTTCATCAGACGAATAACAGCAATGGCGGACCTGACGAGCAGGAATGGGCGAGCGATAAACCGAACGGCTGGCCATGCAGCGACACGTGTCGCACGGGCGGGAAGATGGTAACGGGGCGGGGCCGTCAGCGTACTCTAAACGGCGTTAAACCTAGCTAACCGAGCCGTGTGAAAGAGGGTATCGTGAAGAAATTATCGAACGCTAGGCTCATCCGCGCCGCGCCTGAGCGTGTAACGTCTCCCTAGTCAGGCGGTCTTGCCATGATCCTGTATCACACCGAGCCCGATTCCCCTGTCATCGAAATTTCCGTCGAAGGCAAAATCACCGACCACGATCTGCGCGAAGCCATTGAGCGCATGCGTGGTGATCTCGAACTGAACGGCAAGACCCGCGTGCTCGAACGCATCGAGAATTTCACCGGCATCGAGCCGAAGGCGCTGTGGACCGATATAACGCTCGGCGTTTCCGTGGCCCGCAAGGTCACGCGCGCCGCCGTGGTGGCCGATGCGGCCTGGATCCGTGCCTCGATGCATCTGGCGCGGTTCTTTACGAAGGCCGAAGTCAAGGCGTTCCACCTCAACGAGCTGGAGCAGGCGCGCGTCTGGATCAACACCTGAGCGCCGCCTGGTGGCGTCCCGGGCTCACCCGTCTGGTGGCGAGCAAGCCTCAACCGCGGAGCACCACAGTAGCCACAACGAGAGCCGAGAAGATCAGCGCCGGGGCGAGATGCCCGAACGACTCCCGGTTTCGTAGCAACGTGAAGAGCACGGCGACCAGGATCGCACCGGCCAGCGTTAAGCCCAGGACTCTGGTTTGTTGTCCAAAAAGAAGTGCCGCACACAACAGCTCAAGAGCGCCACAGAGCAAATGAAACCATGCCGGGTAACCCCAGCGTGCGAAGTCGCGCTTCACCGCGCCGCGTCCTGTGAGATTGACCACCCCAGCAACCGCGAACAGAACCGCTACGATCATCGCGAGAATCGACTCGTAAGATGCATATTCCACGCCATGGTCATGCTCCGTTGATTTGCTGAAAGTGCTTTTGTACAGAGAGGTCCGCAATCAGGCCGGGGCCATGGGGCTGCCACGCAAGAACTTGCCGGGCATGGTGGCCGCTTACTGTCTGATCGAGCGCCAGTGCGTCCGCGAACGGTCCAAGCGATTTGCGAGCATCGTCGAGCGGCCAGGGTTCGACGCGATCGGCGCCGACCGAGGCCCGAATCGCTTCGCCCATTTCGGCAACGGCAACGGCATCTTCCGCGACCACGTTGAAGATCTGTCCCGCGACTCGACCGTCCCCACTTGCCGCCCGCTCCACCGCGCTCAGGTAGGCCGTGGCGAGATCATCGACGTGAACGGCAGGCCAGTGGTTGCGACCATCGCCAACGATCCTCACACTGCCGGTCTGACGGACCATGCCGGCAAGCATGCCGAAGACGCCGCCGCCGTAGCCGTGCACCATCGCCGGCCTGAGGATCACCGCAGCAATCGAGCGGCGTGCTGCTAGCGCAAGCACCTGTTGCTCCACCGCGGGCCGCCAGGCGATGAGTGGTGTCGGGTTCAGCGCCGATGCTTCAGTCGCGGGCTCCCCCTCCGTGTTGCCGTAGACCCAGGTGCCCGACGTATAGACAAACGCCGCGCCCGGATGCAAATGCGAAAGCATCGCTACAGCCGCGGCCTCATCAACCGCACCGGCGGAAGCATCGTTGGTCGACGCGGCGTGCACCACGCCGTCAGCGGCACCGGCAGTCGCAGCGAAAGACTGTGGCTCGCGCAGGTCGCCGGAATGCAGTGTTACACCGAGACGTGCCAGCGCGCTGGCGGCCGCCGAGCTGTCCTCGCGCACCAGCGCCGTCACCTGATGACCGAGGGTGATTGCCTTGCGCGCGACCGCTTGCCCGATGAAGCCAGTACCACCTGTAATGAACAGTTTCAAAGCGTTCTCCAATGATTGGCTGCGAAGTTGAAAAGTCATACAACGAGACTAGTCGGTCTCGTTTTGACGAATCTAAACGAGACTGCCCAGTCTTGTCAACTACTCAACGATCTGTTATTTATCTCGCATGGACACTTCTTCTCTCCCCGGCCTGAGCCCGCTGCAATGCCGCAAGCGGTCTGCGATCCTCAACGGCGCGAAAACCGTTTTCTTGCGCGAGGGTTTCGGTTTGGCAACGATGGACGATGTCGCCGCAGCCGCTGGGGTCGGCAAACAGACGGTCTACCGCCACTTCAAGTCGAAGGAGGCGCTCTTCGTTGGTGTGGTGAGCGAGATGTGCGCTCAGGTGGGCGCGCTGCTTGCCAGCGCTCAGGGCGAGCAAACCGATGGCGCACCCGAAGTCGAGTTGCGCGCGTTGGGATGGTTGCTGGCACGAAGCCTTATCACGCTGGATAATCTGCGGCTTTACCGCGCCATCGTTGCTGAGGCCGAGCGTCTTCCGGAACTCGGCCAGGTGTTTTACGAAAATGGTGCAAAGGTCGTGCGTGCCTTCGCCGCAAAAATTCTGCGAAGGCGGTTTGACGAATCGACTGCTGCATTGCGGGCAGCGACATTCGTTCAGTTGGTGCTTGGCGACGCGTATCTGGAACTGTCAATTGGCTACGCGGTACCCAATGTTGAAGCACGCTTTGCGCCGCAGATTGACGAGGCGGTGGCGGCTGCACTTCGCTAAGGAGCCCCGCATAAGATGTCGACCTGCTGCATGCGGAACGCAACAGCGTCTAGCGCGGGAAACGAGACACCGCATGTCCGCTTCCGAGCAATCACTGTTCAACACGCGTTCCGCAAATTCCCCATCCTCGATTAACTAGGCCGCCGATCGACGCTCTGACACCGCGCTTTGCTCATCCACTGCACGGGCGTTCAGCCCCTCTTCCTGCCATTGCGCTGCGCATGCCCGTGCGGTCTGCGGATTGATGTTCCATACCTCGACGGACTCGAGCTGACGTACGCTGGCTATTGCTGGCCCAAGCAGACGTCCTACCCGGCCGGCACCGACCACGAGCAGCCGCGACGCGCCGGGGTTGGCTAGCAACTTGACGCCGAGCGCCGATGCGGCCGCGGTTCGTCGCGAGGTAATAGCGTCGCCACAAGCGAGGACAGCGGAAGTAAGCGGCTGACCTCAGCGGAATCGATATTTATCGTGGCACGTAGTTGTTATTCGAAGATCCTGGAATCGTGAGCGAGCACCGCTCAACGTACCAGGAATCCATACTTGAGCGGATCGCGCTCGTCGATGATCCAGTTGGCGAATCCACAAACGTGGGCTGAGCCTTCGATCTCGGGGATCACGGCGGGGAAATCGCCGAGCTGCGTTTCACCGACAACGCGCGCGCGGAACACCGTGCCGATGATCGATTCATTCACGAGTACGTCGTCTCGCCCAATCTCGCCACGCAGATACAGTTGCGCCACGCGGCCTGCGCTGCCCGAACCCGTCGGAGACCGGTCCACTTCCCGGTCCGCGAAAATGCAGCAGTTCGCCTGAGTGGATTCGGGAAATCTCGGCGCGCCGTGAATGATCGTGCCGTAGATATGATTGATTTCCGGAATCTGCGGATGCACAAGTGGAAACGCGAGGTTGGCAGCGATCTTCACTTCAGCACCGAATTGCTTGAGCACTTCGACCGACGACTCACGAATCGCGAGGCCGTGCGGCGCGCCGTCCGTGTAGAAATAGAACGCACCTCCGAATGCGATATCGCCTGTCACCGTCCCGTACGTCGGCGTCTCGACGCTCACGTCGCGCTTGTAAATGAACGATGGCACGTTAATGAATCGCACACCGTTGGCGTGCATGCCGTCCCATTTGACGAATGCTTCGATAAAACCACAAGGTGCGTCGATGCCAACCCGCGTCTCGGGCGATTCGCGCTGCACCCAGCCGAGCTCCACCGCAGCCGTTGCCAGCGCGATCACGCCATGTCCGCAGTGGTCGCTATATCCTTCGTTGTGCAGGAAGATGATGCCGAAGTCGGCCGTGGGTGAAACGGGCGGCGTGAGATAGCCCCCGTACATGTCCGCGTGTCCGCGGGGTTCGAACATCAGGGCCTGGCGAATATTGTCCGCATGTTCGCGAACCCAGGCACGGCGCTCCACGATCGAGTTGCCCTGCAGGCGGGGAAGGCCCGAGGTGACGATCCGGAACGGCTCTCCGCCGGTATGGACTTCGACGGTACTGATTGTGCGACTGACCTGCATATCCTTATATCCTCCACGTGATGTCTGCGCGCCACTACGGACGCCGTGCTACGTGCGTTATGCTGCCACGGGCTCGAGCAGTTGTCCTGCCTGTTTGACGCAAACTCCGGCCTTGATCACCATCGGGATGTGCTCTCCCTGACCGAGCAATAGCGACAGATTCTCAACCGGGTCACCGGCCACAACGACCAGGTCGGCCTTCGCGCCCACGCTAACGGTGCCTCGCACGCCGGCTTCGCCGATGATCTCTGCTGCTACCGATGTGGCGGAACGGATCGCCTCCAGATTCCCGACTATCTGCGCGCGCGCCTCGAACTCGTCGGACTGGTACGTATGCAGTTCTCCCAGCATGTCAGAGCCGAAGCCCGCTTTGACGCCGACGCGTGCCAGCAACCTGAGTGCCTCGCGACCGACAGATCGGGCCGCATCGATCTTTTCCAGCGATTCAGGCGGGAAGCCAAGCGTAGGCCCCTGCGCGAACAGATGGTCCAGGGTAGCAAGCGTCGGCACCATGTAGACGTTGCGTTCCACCATCATGCGCGCGGTCGCCTCGTCCACCAGATTGCCGTGCTCGATGCAACGCACACCGCATTCGATCGCGCGACGGATCGCCCGCGGCGTGTAAGCATGCGCCATGACGTAAGTGCCCGCCGCCTCTGCTTCCTCTACCGCGGCCCGAAGTTCTGCCTCCGAGTACTGAGTGTTTGTGATGGAATCGTTCGGCGACGCTACGCCACCGGATGCCATGACCTTGATCTGCGTAGCACCTTTAAGAATTTCTTCACGCACGGCGAGCCGGATTGCGTCTTCGCCGTCTACGACACGCGCAATCGCGCCCTGACGGCCCAGACAACCGCAAGCGTCGCTCAACTGGTCGCTGCGCGGACGGAAGTCACCATGTCCGCCCGTTTGCGAAAGTGCCTTGCCCGATGAGAGAATGCGCGGCCCTAGGAGCACGCCGGTATTAACCGCCTCGCACATGCCGAAGTCCGCGCCGCCGGCATCGCGCACCGTTGTAAAACCGCGGTTGAGCATGCCACGCACAATCGGCACGGTACGCAGCGCGGCGAGAAAGTTCGGCATCACCGCATTCGCGCCGAGGTTGGTTTTGGAGGCGACTACATGCACATGCAAATCGATGAAGCCGGGCAGCAGCGTATGTCCCGGCAACGCGTACCGGGCGTCGGGCGACACCGACGTCGGCACGGTGCCGATCGAAGCAATGACACCGTCCTTCACGCAGACGTCGACGCCTTCGCGGCGCGTGCCGCTGGCGGGGTCGAAGACATTGATTCGTTCAAGTACGAAAGTGCTCATGAAATTGCGATTCCGCTCAGGATTGATAGGGTTTCATCAACAGAGTGCCGATCAGGCTGACGGCAGCCGCGAACACGATGTAATACGCGGCGCTTGCCCATGCGGTCGGAGAAAGCCCCGACGATTGGCGCCATCACCATCAGCACCACCCCGCTCACCACACCCGACACGAAACCCTGTTTTTGACTTAACCCGAGATAGCGCGTCGCATAGGTCGGCATGTAGAACAGGATGACGTAGGTGCAAACCGTCCACAACACCACCATCATCAAACTCGATACCACCTGGCGTGGGTAGACGCGTATTACTTCGCGCAAAGGTGTTTCAGCATGCTTCTTCTGTGTAGCGAATTCGGGCGTCTCGTCGATCTTCAGTCGGATGTAGTAGCCCACAGGCGCGATCAACATACCCACGAAAAATGGAATTCGCCAGCCCCACCGCAGCACGGCATCGGCCGGAAGGGCCGACACGATCAGCGTGCCCACCAGACTACCAATCACGACGGCAAAGCCGACACTGGTCTGGATCCAGCTCGAATAAGTGGCGCGACGGTCCTTCGGCGCGTGCTCGGTCAGGAAGGCGGTCGCCCCGCCCATTTCACCACCTGCGGAAATCCCTTGCAGCAATCGAGCGAGCACGATCAGGCACGGAGCAAGAATACCGATGGATTGGTACGTCGGTGCGAACGCAATGATTGCGGAACCCAACGCCATGAGCAGCATTGCCAGCGACAACGCGCGCTTTCGGCCGGCGCGGTCGGCATAGATGCCGAATAGAATGCCGCCCAACGGCCGCATCACAAAGCCAACACCGAATGTGGCCAGCGCAAGCAGCAGTGACGTCGTTTCGTTGCCCGCCGGAAAAAACAGCTTGCCGATGATGGCGGCAAAGAATGCATACCCTGAGAAATCGAACCACTCGAGGCCGCTGCCAATCACGGTCGCGAAGATCGCGTGACGTCGCGTGGCGGCGGGAGAAACTACGGGCACCGCTCCCGTGACGCCGCTGGGTATGTCCATTGCCATGACTGTCACCTCTCCGATGTTTTTGCCTAACGCGAACGTTCGCGGTCTGTGCACCCCTTGAATGTAATTTTTGACCTGGGGGGATGGAAACGTTAATTTCGCATTCGCGTTTGCGATATTTGCAAACGCATGGCAACGGGGAGAAGCCGTCAGCGTGCTTAGCTCACGGCGTCATCTGCGCGATGGCCCATTCACGGAAGCGTCGTGCCGGCGCACTTTCCGCTCGCTCCAGCGGGCGTGTCAGGTAATAGGCGCCGCCCATCGTTGCTGACGCCGCCGATGCTTTGACGAGCGTGCCATTCTCAAGCAGCAGATCGATGACCTTGCTCCATCCGAGCGCGATGCCTTTACCATGCGCCGCGAGTTCCGTGATCAACGGATAACTGTTCACGATGATCGTCGAGGCAGGATTGGTCCGCGTCACACCTACGCGTTCGAACCAGCTATGCCACGACATCCAGTTTCGTTCGGCATCTTCGAGTACGAGCAGCGTGTGCGACAGCAATTGCGCCGGTTCGAGAAGTGTGCCGTTCAGATAGCCGGGCGAGCAGACGGCATAGACCTGCTCATCGAACAGCTTCTGCGTGTGAGTGCCGGGCACGTCTGCGTTGCGCAGATAGAAGATACCCACGTCGTACTCCGCGGAAGAGACAACGCCGAAATGATCACGCACGATGATCCGCAGATCGATGTCCGGGTTGACCTCGATAAAGGAGCCGAGCCGGGGCGCGAGCCACAATGCGGAAAGCCCGGCAGTGCAGGAAATGGTCAGCCGCGACTTGACGACCCGCGCCATCATATTCGACGTGGCGCTGCTGCAAAGCTCGAGAATGCTTCGCACGTCAATTGCATAGGTTTCGCCGGCGGGCGTCAGGCGCAGGGCGTTGTGTTCACGTGAAAAAAGACGTCGCCCGAGGAATTCTTCCAGTTGGGAGATCTGCCGGCTGACCGCACTCGGTGACAGATGCAACTCGTTGCCGGCGCGAGTGAAACTCAGGTGTCGTGCGCTTGCTTCGAAGGCGAGCAGGCATCCGAGTGGCGGCAACGGGGTTAGTGCCATGAGTCGTGGTTCTTGGCCTAGCGGGTAGTAGCGGGAGTATGCACCGAAAGCGGAAGGACTTATGCCGCCAGCCAATCCACGCAACGCAGCCGGCTCTTACGCGTGCTCGAACTCGCATGGTTTGCGTTGACGTCGCAAATCATTCCATTGGATTTTGCCAATGCCTGTTCGATTGACGATTGCTGGCAACGTCAATCGGGCGTTTCGGTGCCGAAATCTATGTGGACGTTGCTGCCGATCCGCGTCAGGCGGACGCGCGCCATCGGCCCGTATCCTTAGTAGGATCGTTGCTTGATACCCCAACGATCCGCATCGTAGGGACCACCCAGAGGTTCTTGTGCAATGTGATCACTGAACCGTCTGCGCGATTCCTTGTGTACTCAACCAACAAATGCACTTTTTGCGGGCTGACCAGCACCGCGTGCTTATGAAGGTGGACGGTGCAGTCCCATCCAGTATCCCGCTCAAGGTCGTCAAAGAAGCTGGCGGGCAGTTGACCTTTGTCTTCTCATATCACCAGTCGCTCGCCTGAGAGAATGATGTGCGGAAAATGGAGGCAAGCGTCCATGTCCGTAAGATCACGCGCGTTGCATGGTGCCACGCGGATCGGCGGGCCGGTTGCCCGGTCCGCCGTTTTCCCCCATGCGTGGTGCCTTCGTTACTTCCTTGATGTCAGCCCACCGAGCACGCCGCCAGATGACCCGGACGTCCCTCCTCCGGCGCCGCCAAGCGCACTCGTCAGGGCATTGACGAGGCCAGTCACGGGCGCGAGCAGGTTGGTCGTGCCGGATCCACTTGAACCGCCCGAGGCGTGTAGCGCGCCCGTCGACGATGATGCTACTGACGTCGCTGGTACTAGCGGATTGTTGGCGCTGCCTGTCGCGCTGTTCGGCGCGACGCTTGCCGAGTTGGGCACGCCGGTGAGCGGCGCTAATGGATTGCCGGGTCCTCCGACCATGCTGGTCAGCGAGGAGGTCAGCGAAGTCAGCGTGCCGGTCAGAGGTGCGAGCGGATTGGTCGAACCGCCAATACTGCCAAGTCCGGCCGTCAGCGTGCCGGGCAGCGAAGTGAGGATGTTGGTGAGCGGTGCCAACGGATTGCCGGACGAGCTGCCGCCCGGATTGAGGATGCCGGTCAGGCCGCCGAGCGGATTACCGCTGCCCGAGCCGCCTGTGGTCAGCAGGCCGTCGACCGAGGTAACCGTATTGCCCAACTGGGTCACCACGTTACCTAGGTTCTTGCCGATCGGATTGCCCGTGGCGCTGCCGATCTGGCTGCCCGCAGTGTCGAGGCCATGGCCGATGGTCGACAGCAGTCCGTTGAGCGGATTACCCAAACCGGTCGTGTCGCCGACGGTCTGGGTGGTCTGCGCGAGCGTCGCGGTGATTGGCGTGATTGCAGTGCTGAGGGTCTGCGTGAGCTGCTGCACCGGGCCGTTGGTGAGCGTCGAGCCGAATTGCGTGCCCAGGCTGCTGACGGCGGTGCCCACGGTGGAGATTGTGCTGCCGAGCGGGTTTGTCAGCGGGCTGAGTGGAGCAGTTGGACCGCTGCCGAGGCTGGTCACGAGCTGTCCGGCGCTATTGACGGCCTGACCGGCGTCATAGACCAGGTTGCCGCTGCTGGCGAGCGTGGTACCGAGAGGCTCGGTCGAGTTCCCAAGCTGGCCGAGACCGTTGAAAGCGCCCGCGCCGAGTGCGGACACCCCGGCGCCGAGATTCGAAACCACACTGCCGAGCGCTGCGGCGGTTGCGGTGTTGCCGCCAGGGATCGGTGTGAGACCGATCTGGCTGCCGATGGCCGAGACAGTCTGGCCGGCCGTGGTGACGACGTTGCCGGTGTTCTGCACCACGACGCCGAGCGGGTTGGCGCTGGAGGGCGTCGGAGTGGGCGTGGGCGTCGGAGTGGGCGCGGGCGTGGGCGTCGGCGTCGGCGTCGGCGGCGGCGTGGGCGTGGGCGTGGGCGTAGGGGGCGGCGGAGGCGGCGTGGGCGGCGTGGGGGTGGGCGTCGGCGTCGGGGTAGGCGTGGGCGTCGGCGTCGGCGTGGGCGTCGGCGTGGGCGTGGGCGTAGGCGTAGGCGTGGGCGTGGGCGTCGGAGTAGGCGTCGGCGTGGGCGTCGGAGTAGGCGTCGGCGTCGGCGTCGGCGTCGGCGTCGGCGTCGGCGTCGGCGTCGGCGTCGGCGTCGGCGTGGGCGTAGGCGTAGGCGTGGGCGTCGGAGTAGGCGTCGGCGTCGGCGTCGGCGTAGGCGTAGGCGTCGGCGTCGGCGTCGGCGTCGGCGTCGGCGTCGGCGTCGGCGTGGGCGTCGGCGTCGGCGTGCCGTTACCTGAGCCGGACCCCGCCCCTCCTCCCGAACCACTGCCGGATCCGCCGCCCGTGCCTGTGATGGCGCCGCTTCCCGAAGCACTGCCAAGCGTCGGCGACTTCGTGGTCAATGTCGATCCACAACCTTGAAGAACCATCAGTGACGACACGCACATGGCGATCGTCGTCATTTTGAAATTGCGATTCATGCTTGCACCCCCCCGGTAATGAAAATCCTAGGGTTGTGACTGCAAAGGTCATACCATATGGGACCGCACCGTGTGGTGCATAAGAAAACTCGGCAAATCAAGGGCGCGCAGGCGATCGATTCCCGCGCGTCGCGATATTGAAACGCCGGTGTGGCGCGGAACATTGTCTTCCGGACCTCGAATGTAACGTAACGTGCGGAGAGCGGTTTTCACCCATCGGTAGCTCCTCCGAGACAGCTGTTCTTCGCCAATGAGCAGTCGTTTGAGAGCCGATTGCGATCGACGGTTGGTGTTCGACTTTGCCTGTCGGCGATCGGCAGAAGTCGTTGAGGGTTGTTGGATGCCTGCCGTGGTCGCCACGACTGTGAACACGCTACGGCACGTGCCGGCAGGCGTCGAACAAGCCTCAACGCCTGACGCCAATAGCACCGAAAGCGTTTCACAAAAAACCATCGGATCATTTTGTTACACCTCTTACCGAGGTCCGAACTGGCGCGCTACAAAAACCTTTCGGAGGGCGGTTATACTCGGCGCCGTCCCAAAAACCAGAGACCTTTTATGTCGAAGAGAATCTTCCAGATTGTTGCCGTTGCAGCGCTCACCACTGCAGCGTCGTTACCGGCGGTGGCCGGCGATATGAACAATGCCCTTGGCGGCGCGCTCGGCGGCGTAGCCGGCGCTGCCCTGGGTGGCGCAGTAGGCGGCAGCACGGGTTCCGTCATTGGCGGTGCAGTCGGCGGCGGCGCCGGCGGCGCAGTCACGTCAAACCGCAGGGAACGCACGGGCGCCATCATTGGTGGCGCGCTCGGGGGCGGTGCCGGCACAGCGGCAGGCAATGCGATGGGCGGCCGCACGGGCGGCCTCGTCGGCGCGGCCGTGGGCGGCGGCGCGGGTTCAGCGCTTGGCGGTAACATTTCGCGGTCAAATTCGTACGCGGACGACTATTCCCGCGGCTACCGACCGGACAAGCGCCATCACAAACATCGCCACCATGACTGAACGTTGAGCAAAAAACGGCGTGGTTCGATCAAAGGTTAAGCCCGCAACGCCGAATACTTTTCGCAGCGCTGCACGGGCGATTCTCGTGTGAGCCGAACCGGCACTCGATGAACCACGCCAGCCTCTTCAATCGGACCTTCGATTCGCCCGACAGCGGTCGTTCAAATACGGCCTTCATTGACTATCCGCTAAGAGCTTTCCACGCGCGAAGACCACCCAACTTGCCCAACTTGGATCCGGTTGGTTTGGCTGCCTCGCCTTTTTGACTTCAGGCCCCCGTTACAATCTAACGGAGTCGTAAGAAAGGAAACCCATGTCCGCTTTTCCACCTCCCGGACTGTCCAGGTTTCCTGGCTTCATCTCTTCACCAAAATTATGCGCCCCTCTTATAGAGCGCTTTCAACTGTGACAACTCTTCCATAAATTTATTCTTAAGTTCCCACGGCCCTACGATCTTCAAATTTGAACCGTATCCCAACAGCTTCCGCGCGCCGTGCTCGATGGATTCGATGGGCATCAAAAACTCTTTCCATCCTGATGGCACCTCCGCACTACCTGCACCCTGCAAAACTGGAGCGGTTTTAATACGCGCGTTGACCAACCAATTCTCGCCGCGCGCCGACACGGCGATATGTGCCGTCAACCGATAAAGATCGGTCTCGTAGCGGTCTATGGCGTCACGCCAGTGCTTCGCCAGGTCAAATCGCGCAGGACGCTTGAAACGGCGGCGAGAGGACTTGAATTCACTAATATTCGCTAGCCGAAAGGTCAGTGCGCCGGGCCTGCCCACCACCTTGGCAATCAGGTACCAGGTACCTCCCTTGAGCACCAAACCGAGCGGCTCAAGTTCGCGGCGGGATAAACCATGCCAACTCTCATACTTCACTTCGATACGGTACGAGCTCCACACGGCATTGGCGACTTCACGCAGAAATAACGGCGTTTCTTGAGCACGGTACCAATCCACCGTGTCAATGTGCAGTCGGCTAGCGACACGATCAGCCTGCTCGCGTGAGTCCGGAGGCAGACTGGCAATCATCTTTAGCCGCGCAGAGGTTGCCATGCCGTCCAAGCCCAGTTCCGTCGCAGGCCCAGGCAAACCTGCCAGAAACAGCGCGTGCGCTTCGTGCTCCGTGAGCCCAGTGAGATCGGTACTCCAACCCTCGCGTAATTGAAATCCCCCGTTGCGACCTCGATCCCCCCAGATGGGCACGCCAGCACTAGAGAGCTGATCGATATCGCGCAAGATCGTGCGCTCGGAAACCTCCAGTGCTTCAGCCAAAGCCGGTGCGGTCATACGCCCGCGCGCTTGCAGCATCATCATGATCGACAAAAGGCGGCTAGCTTTCATAAATGACACCTGACCTCAAATACATGACATAAGGCGTCATGTTAACGGACTTACTATCTGCCACATCCCTCCTCTGCTCGATCAATGCGAAGGTCAAATATGGACAAGGGCATTCACGAAAAGCAACTCAAGGTCATTGAACTACGCCAATACACCCTTCACCCCCACAAACGCGACGTGTTGATCGATCCGTTCGATCGTGAGTTTGTCGAGACACAAGATCAATTGAAGAGAGACAAATGAAAATAATTTCCGGACCCCTGAGCATGTTCGGTGCCAAGGTTGAGATCGCGGCGCACGAGAAGGGCATCGACTTCGAACTGGTGATGGCTCCGTTTGATCAGTTGCGCGGTTACGCCCCCAAACATCCAGACGTATTGCGCGTCAATCCGAAGCATCAGGTGCCGGTACTAATAGACGGCAACCTGGAGATTTTCGATTCCACGCAAATATTTGAGTATCTTGAAGACCTGAAGCCCAATCCCGCCTTATGGCCGGCGCATCCAGAGGCGCGCGCCATGGCGCGTCAGCTCGAACACTGCTGCGATGAAATCTATTTTCCCCACATTGTCCGACTGATGGGACTTGAAGATGCGCCGGATGATCCTGCGGCGCAGACTGCGCGCAACGAAGCGTTGCAATATTATCGACGCATGGAACGAGTTCTTGCCAATCGCGAATTTCTGGCCGAGACCTATTCCTATGCCGACATTGCGTTTTACATGGCGCAGTTGTTCGGCGCGCGCAAGGGTGCGCCGATAACAGGAGAGACGCCCAACCTGCTGGCTTGGCGTGAACGAATGATCGCACGTCCTGCCGTGCGAAAAGTTGCCGGTGCTATGGCGGGATATCTTGCCTCGATTGGAAGTGCAGTCCCCGATTTTCTTCATGGACTTAACTAGCAGCTTGTTGAAAAACTTCGTGCCACCGTCATTCGAGCACGAGCGGTGAGGGGGACATCATGCGTTCGGTACTGTCGTGACTTGCAGTCATTTCTGAGCGTCATACCCTCCGATTTTCGGCGATCTTCGCGAAGGTATCGAATGACTGAAACTGGGCCGCGTGCTGCCTAATGCATGAGGTATCGTTTCCGTGGCGCGCAATGCGGCGACCGACAGCGGGCGACGGCAGATTCAGCCGCCGTTCAGACTACCTTCTTCGAAACGACTGTTTTCAAGCAGCCACTGCGGCTCGTCCCAGATTGATATGCGCGATCAAAGGTCGTGCGTGCTCGGGATGACAACCGCTTGGCCGTGCAGTTTACCGTTCGTGTCGAGAAGCTGCCACAGCGTGGCTTCCTCGATCATGAAACGCTGGCCCGACTTGGTGATACGCACACCCTTGTAGCCCGCCTCGTAGCCGAGCCGCTGTACGCGTGCGAGAAATTGCTGCCGCTCCTCGCGATTCGGAGCCTCGGCCGAGAGTCGGGACGGCAGTCGGGTGATTTCATCCCAGCTATATCCAAAGCGGCGTTGCGCGGCCTTGTTGCCGTATATAAAGAGCGGGTCGGGATCGGTGTTGTGCGCGAGTACCGCGAACGGGGCATGCTCATAGAGCCATTCGGTAGCTTCGGCCAGGGGCATGGCCTGTTGCACCAGGGGCCGACCAAGTAGCCGGGCATAGCTGTCGGCAAGGAGCTGATAGAAAGCTGGATCGCGGTGGAGTGGGATCATCTGGGGCATTTCGACGGAGATCGTGGGGTCTGTGCGACGGCGGTGGCGCTCACGATACAGCATTGGCGGCGAAGGTTTCCAGCTTCCCGGCGTACTGCGGCGGCATAGGGCGGTGATTGATCAATCGCCGGAAAATTGTGACGGACACTCCACGGTCCGATGCGCACGCGACCGAGGATCGCTGCTGGCCGCGTCTGCCTAACGCATGAGGCATCGTTTCCCGTGGTGCGCGATGCAGCGACCGGCAGCACGCGACCGAGGGTGTGTGGAAACTCGATTTTCGCGGCTGAGGGCGAGGTTCGCGGTCGGGTCAATCAAGTTAGATACGTCGAGCTTGCGCTATTCGAGCAATGCGAGCGCAAGAAGCCCTTCAGGGCCTCAGCTTCCAGCCATCCTCATTGCCTTCATTGTCCTCGCAACCCCAAGTATATTCATGACTCGCTTGAGGTTGTATGCCAGTACCTGAAGGCTCATTTCGGTGCTCACCCGCCCGAGCGTCCGGGTCTGGAAGTGTGTGGCACCCATCCAGTGCTTGAGCGTGCCGAAGACGTGTTCAACGATGCTTCTTCGGATGGTCATCGCATCAGGCTTCCGGTCAAGCCGACGCTGCAACTGCTTCAACTCGAACGGACTAGCGTGCCATGACAGGCCACCCCGTGTGGCCGGTCACGCTGGAATATTTGTTCCTGCCAGCCGTTTACTGCGCACGGACGATCCCATTCCGTTATGCCTGAACCAGGCCTCGATTGCCACGCACCCGCCGGCAAGGGTCTGCGCTTGCCTGTTTGCAGGATTCGCCCCGCCGTTGCCGACGCTGCGCGACGCGCGTTCGAGTTGCAGGACAGCGGTGCTGGTTGCCGTCTCGTGGGCACGGGCGAAATTCGCTAGCGGCGGCCGGCACGCACTGCGCGCAGCGACAACAACGCGCCCGCCCCGCGGCCTTCTTGGAGATGCCAGTCATGAACCCCGTCATAAACGGCTTCAATCCGATAATCGACCAGCAACCCTGCCAGCGCGGTGTCCGTGCAAAAGACCGCACGCTGAAACACCTGCTGCTGGCTGCCCTATACGGCGCCAGTCTCGCGCTTTCGGCAGCGGGCTCCGCCCTCGCCGACGAGCTCACGCCGCTGCTCCCGCCGTCGTTCGTCACCTCGACGACGATACCGGCCAACGGTGATGTCAATCCGTACGGCGTCGCCTTCGTGCCCGACGGATTTCCCCGCTTCGGCACCATCGCCGCAGGCGACCTGCTGATCTCGAACTTCAACAACGCGCAGAACGCCCAGGGCACTGGCACGACGATCGTCAAGATCGTGCCGAACAACCAGCCGGCCACGACGTTCTTCCAGGGCGCCCCGGGGCTTGGCCTGAGCACCGCGCTCGGTGTTCTCAAGGGCGGCTTCGTGCTGGTCGGCAGCGTACCGACCACGGATGGCACCTTCAATACGATCCAGCCCGGCGTGCTGCTGGTGCTGAACCGAACCGGCAACATCGTCGCGCAATGGACGCCTGCGATGGCGAAGATCGACGGACCCTGGGATCTGACGATCTTCGATCAAGGCGACCGTGCAAAGGTGTTCGTATCGAACGTGCTCAACGGGACGGTTGTGCGCCTCGATGTGAGCGTCGACGACAACGGCGTTCATCTCAACCACGCGACGCAGATCGCCTCGGTTTACCCGCATCGCAGCGATTCCGCGGCACTGGTCGTAGGCCCGACCGGACTCGCCTACGACCCACAGCGCGACGTACTCTATGTCGCGTCCACCGTCGATAACGCGATCTTCGCGGTATTCGATGCGGGCAAATCGCAGCACGACGGTGGCAAAGGCGTGGTGATCTATGCGGACAACGCACATCTCCACGGCCCGCTCGGGCTAACCCTCGGACCGAACGGCCATCTGTTCGTCGCGAACGGCGATGCGATCAATAGCGATCCGAAGCAGCCGAGCGAAATCGTCGAATTTACGCCGCAAGGCCGCTTCGTCGCGCAGCTTGCCGTCGACCCGGCCCAAGCCGGTGCCTTCGGACTGGCGTTCTCGCAGCCGCGTCATGAGTTCGTGCGCTTTGCGGCGGTCGACGACAACACAAACAGCGTGACGGTCTGGAACGTGCCTTTCGAGAATGGTGGGCAATAACGGGCGTTGGAATGACGTGCAAAGCGCTCGGAAGCGACTTCATGAAATCAGGTCTTTCGCCGGTGGCTGGCATGCGACTGCCAGCCACTGCGCGCCTCGGCGCGTCGATTCCATTACCCGCAATCCGACGCCGGCCGACGCTTAAGAAAAATAATTTGTAAAGTACGCTACACACATGTAGTTTACTTTACATGACTACCTTGACCACGTGGGCCGTACTGGTCCTGACCTTTCCGACTGAGAACGCTACCGCGCGGATGCGGGCATGGCGGGCGCTGAAAGCGAAGGGGGGCGCCGTCCTGCGTGACGGCATCTACCTGTTGCCGCACACCGCGGAGCGCGAAGACATGCTGCGCGAACTCACCGGCAGCATTGACGAAGCCGGTGGCACTGCGCATCTGCTGCGGGCGCAAAGTCTGGACTCGTCGCAGGAAGCGGACTTTCGCGCACTGTTCGACCGGAACGACGATTACAGGACCTTTGTCGCGTCACTGGGCGCCGCGCGGAAGACGCTCGGAGGCCAGGCACCAGCGGAAGTCACCCGCCTGATGCGTCGCCTGCGCAAGGACTATGACGCGATCCGGACGATCGACTATTTCCCGGGCGCCGCTTTGACCGACGCCGAAATCGCCTGGGAAGACTTTGTAGCGCTCGCGGATACGGTCCTGTCGCCAGGTGAGCCGCATGCGGCCGAGCGGGCCATCCGGCCGCTGCGGCGCGACGAGTACCAGGCCCGCACGTGGGCAACCCGGCAACGGCTATGGGTCGATCGCGTTGCGAGCGCATGGCTGATCCGTCGCTTCATCGATCCGCAGGCACGCTTCCTTTGGCTCGTGTCGCCGGAAGCCTGCCCGTCGGATGCACTCGGCTTCGACTTCGACGGCGCGGCCTTCACACACGTGGGCGAGCGCGTGACGTTTGAGGTGTTGGTTGTGAGTTTCGGCCTCGACGAAGACGCGGCGCTTCTTCGGCTCGGTGAAATGGTGCACGCGCTCGACGTCGGCGGCGCACCGGTACCAGAAGCAGTCGGCTTCGAAGCGGTGATGGCCGGCGCGCGGCTACGCGCATTGGACGACGATCAACTGCTCGACGAGATGAGTCGCGTGCTGGATTCGATCTACGCGCACTTCACGGCGAGCACAAAAAACACCGACGCAGGGGGCCGGTCATGAACACCACGGCGGCGACCGCGCCGGGCTACACCCTCTGGCAGTTGCTCTTTTACATGCTTCGCCTCGGCACCTTCGGTTTTGGAGGGCCGGTGGCGCTGGTCGGCTACATGCACCGTGACCTGGTCGAACGTCGGGGCTGGATCAGCGAGCAGGACTACAAGGAGGGGTTGGCGCTGGCTCAAATGATGCCAGGTCCTCTGGCCGCACAACTCGGCATTTATCTCGGATACGTGCATTACCGAGTCCTCGGTGCAACGGTGGCCGGTATCGCATTCGTCCTGCCTTCGTTCCTGATGGTTGTGGCGCTCGGCTGGGCCTACGCGCAGTATGGCGGCCTCTCCTGGATGCAGGCAGTCTTCTACGGCGTGGGTGCCGCCGTGGTCGGAATCATCGCCATGAGCGCGTACAAGCTGACCAGGAAGACCATCGGCAAAGACAGACTGCTGTGGGCGATATTCCTGACGCTCGCGGTCGTCACCGTGGTCACCCAATCCGAGATCGCATGGCTGTTTATCGCGGGTGGCCTGATCAACTGGTTCTGGCGTGCGCCGCCGAAGTGGTTTGGCAAAGGCGGACTGAATGCGCTTGCCGTTACGCAGGCGCCCGGTATGAGCGGCGTCCTCAGTGGTCTTGATCTGCCACTGCTCGGCCAGATCGGCCTTTTCTTCGCCAAGGCCGGGGCGTTCGTGTTCGGCTCGGGACTCGCAATCGTGCCTTTCCTCTACGGCGGCGTCGTGACCGAACATCACTGGCTCAACGACAAGCAGTTTGTCGATGCGGTGGCCGTCGCAATGATCACGCCGGGGCCGGTCGTCATTACGGTCGGCTTCATCGGCTATCTCGTCGCCGGATTTTCGGGCGCCTGCGTCGCCGCACTCGGGACTTTCCTGCCTTGCTATCTGTTCACGGTGCTGCCGGCGCCGTACTTCAAGAAATACGGCAAGTTACCGGCCGTCAAGGCGTTCGTCGATGGCATTACTGCGGCGGCCGTGGGCGCAATCACGGGCTCAGTCATTGTCATCGCGCGGCGCTCGATCGTTGACTGGCCGACTGTCATGCTTGCTCTTGTGACGCTCGTGTTGCTCTGGCGATTCAAGAAGCTGCAGGAGCCGGTAATTGTCGTTGCGGCTGCCCTGTTTGGTCTCGCTGTCTATCCGCTTATCCATTCGCACGCCATCTGATTGCCCGCGCGTGCGCGCATTCTACGAGGATCGTATTCATGGCCACACGCCGTACCTTCCTGCAAGACACCGCCGCGGTCGGCGCTGGAATCATGCTGGCCCAGGCACAATCGGCACGTGCCGCAGAAGAGCTCGGTTACACCGACAAGCTCACAGACGCGGACGGCAAGTATGCCGCTGCACCGCTGCCATTCGCCTACGATGCGCTTGAACCGGTTATCGATGCGCGCACCGTCGAACTGCACTACAACTTTCACCACAAGCCCGCGGTGGCTGCCGCGAACAAGGCTGAAGACAGCTTGGCGAAAGCCCGGGACTCAAACGACTTCGCGCTGGTGAAGTTCTATGAGAAAGAACTGGCCTTCCAGCTATCGAGTCACATCCTGCACACCATTTACTGGACCAGCATCTCGGGTACAGGCGGTGAACCGAAGGGCGATCTGGCAAAAGCAATCGACAGAAATTTCGGCTCCTATGCGAAGTTCAAGGCACAACTGGTAGCCGCGACGATTGCTGTAGAAGCATCCGGCTGGGGGGTTGTTGGCTACCATCCCGCGACGGGCAAGCTCATGATCCTCCAGTGCGAGAACCATCAGAAGCTGACCGCCTGGGGCATCCAGCCCATCCTCATCCTCGATGTTTTCGAGCACGCGTACTACCTGAAGTACCAGAACCGGCGTAACGAATACGTCAACCAGCTGTTTAGCCTCATCAACTGGGACAACGCCGCCATGCGGATGCAGGCAACGTTGCCTGGGCGGAGGCTGACGTGAACTGGATGATGCGTGAGGCTGGCGAAGACGACGATTGAACGAGCGCCGCTCGCGGATCGTCGTTGCACGGCGCACACACTGATGAAACTAGCATCATGAATGCACTTTGGACTCGGCCTGCTGCTCGTTGGCTGCTTTCTGTCGCGTGCGCTATTGTTGCCGCGTTGGGGGTCGTGAGGTTCTCCGCGTCAGGTGCGGATGACGGTCTTGAAATGGGCGACCTGCCGTTGAAACAGATCACCGACATTCCGCTGGGCGGACGACCGACCCGACTCGATTACGCAAGCCTTGACCCGCACCGTCATCTGCTATTCATTGCCCATCTGGGCGACGGCGAGGTGGTCGCGTTTGACACGCGCGCAGCGCGCGTAATCGCCCGGATTCCAGACGTGGCCTCAGTGCATGGCGTGCTGGCGCTTCCGGAATTGTCACGCGTGTATGCGTCGGCCACCGGTTCAAATGAGATCGTCGCGATTGACGAAGCCACACTAAAGATCACCGCGCGCATGCCGGGCGGCAGGTACCCGGACGGAATTGCCTACGCGCCCGATGCGCACAAGCTCTATGTGTCCGACGAAACGGGCGAAACCGAGACTGTGATCGACGTTCGCTCGAACACGCGCATTGCAACGATCCCGCTCGGCGGTGAGGTCGGCAATACCCAGTACGATCCGGTCTCCCGGCACATCTTCGTGAACGTGCAATCCCGGCAGCAACTGGTCGAAATCGACCCGGCCAACGACCGGATCGTAGCGCGCATCGATCTGCCGGGCGCGCGGGGCAATCACGGACTGCTGATCGAACCGCAGCAACGGCTTGCTTTCATCGCGTGCGAAGGCAATGACAAGTTGCTGGTGCTCGACATGCGCACGATGCGCGTCAAGTCGTCCTTCGATGTCGGTCGGGATCCGGATGTCCTGGCCTTTGATCCGCAACTGCATCTGCTCTACATCGCCGGTGAGACTGGCATCGTCTCGATGTTCAAAGCCGACGCGGGCAACGTGTCGAAGATTGGTGACGGCCGCATTGGCCCCAATGCGCACGTCGTCGCGGTGGATGACTCGACGCATCGCGCTTACTTCCCGCTCAGGAACGTTCAGGGACGGACGACGTTGCGCATCATGGCGCCTCAAGCCTGAGGCCGTGACGAGTGTGGAGGATGAGATGAGTCAAACTGAAACGGCCAAGGTGGCCGTACTGTGGCGCGGCGATCATGAGGCGCGTAAAAGTGCGACACCGGCGAATAATCGCTTTTATCGCATCTTCGAAGAACTGACGGCGATCGGCATCGCTGCTCAACCCGCCGTCTATTCCGACGAGCTGGTGGACGAAGTGCGTGAACAACTCCTGAATGTCGATGGCGTACTGGTATGGGTCGACCCGATTCACGATGGGCAGACCCGAGTCGTTCTCGACGCGATGTTGCGGGAGGTGGCGTCGCGCGGACCCTGGGTCAGCGCCCACCCTGACGTTATCTTGAAGATGGGCGTCAAGGAGGTTCTACATCGCACCAGGCATTTCGGCTGGGGAACGGATACCCATGTCTATCGCAACAAATCTGCGTTCCAGTCCGAGTTCCCGTCCCGGCTGGAATCGGCTGGGCCCCGCGTGCTCAAACAAAACCGGGGCAATGGTGGTCAGGGGGTCTGGAAGGTCGAGCAAATCTCGCCGCCGGGCAGCGATACCGTATTGGTTCGAGTTCTGCATGCCCGCCGAGGGAGTGTGCCAGAAGAGACAACGCTTCACGAGTTCATGGCGCGTTGCGAGATATACCTCACGCCCGACGGCTGCATTGTCGACCAACCCTTTCAGTCACGCCTGCCCGACGGCATGATTCGCTGCTACATGGGAAGAGAGAAGGTTGTTGGATTTGGACACCAGTTGATCAAGGCGCTGATACCGCCTCCACCGGAAGGACCCGACTCTGACGCTGCGCAGCCCGGGCCACGTATCATGCACCCCGCCTCGGCTGAGCCGTTCCAGGCCCTCAGAGCGAAAATGGAACTCGAATGGACGCCGCAAATGATGGATCTCCTGAACATCGACAGCGCTTCGCTGCCGATTATCTGGGATGCTGACTTTCTTTATGGGCCGCGCACCGAATCGGGCAAGGATACCTACGTACTCTGCGAGATCAACGTCAGCTCGGTTTTCGCCATACCAGACCAGGCACCGGCAGCTATTGCTCGCCTGGTGAACGAACGTCTGCGAAAAAAATAGGCCTCGATCTGAGGTTCCGCCGAAGTACGACCAACATGATTTGCGTTACGTCGGGCGGAGGTGGGATCGGTTAGCGACCGACACGAAAATAGTTCTCGGACACGGGAATAAGCCCGCGGCACCGGCCGTTTTATTTCTGTACTGTTGATACGCGCGGTATTCGTAGAGGAAAACGTCATGTTCTCAAGCTCACGCACCGCAGTCTTCCTTGGTGTGGCCGCACTCGGCCTCGTTTGCAGCCCCAGTTACGCAGAGCAGACGATAAAAGCCACGCTGCTCACGAACACGATCCAGCTCAATGCAAGTGACGTTAAGGCAGGCAAAGTCACGTTCGAGGTAAGCAACGCGCCGGACACCGGTATGACGCATGAGTTCGTCGTTCTTAAAACAGACCTGGCCGCCGATAGGCTGCCAGTTAAAAATGGACAGGTGTCGGAGAGCCAGTTCAAAAAAATGGGAGAGGTGGAGGACATCGACCCCGGCAAGAGCAAGCGTTTGACGCTCAAGTTGGCACCCGGCCGCTACGTAGTAATCTGCAACCGGCCAGGCCACTACTCGATGGGCCTGCATACGTCTTTGCTCGTCACGCCCTGACCGGCTTGGGTCATGCTTTTTTTGACGCACCACGTTTCACTGATCCAGATGAGCTTGGCGACCTCGTTTTGTCACGCGCGGTACCGAATTTCCGCTGCACGCTCCCCGGACATGTGTGCCTCGCCGTGGTCTAAATCTTTAGCGGAGTCGTTCCGCCACATTAGATGAGGTCTTACCGTGCAGCACATGATTTTGCCCCATTTGACAGGGGTATTTGCAGCCGCATTGCTGGGCGGCTGTGCCGTGGCGCCTTACGACACATCGATGAATTCCTGTGATCAGGAGTACATGATGACCAATCCTGCGGGCGCTGAATATTACTGCGGTCCCGCCTATGGGTACCCCCTGTACGAAGGAGGTTTTTCCGGCTTTGTCGATATTGACAACTTTCACCGTCACCACCACGATCACGACCACGACCACGACCACGACTTCGATTTTCATCGCGGCCATGACCATGATCGTGACTTTCATCACGGCGGCGCAATGGCTGGCCGCGGCCACGGCGAAGCGCACGCCGAAGGCCACGCCGAAGGCCACGGCGGCGGGCACGACTCAAGTGGTTTCGGCAGCGACTTTCAGCCGTCGGGAGCGAGCGGATCGCACGGGGGTGGTCCGCGTAAGTAACCGGAATCACGCAACGGACCGCACCTCCACAATCTTCCGCTCGAACGACTCCGATCCCGGTCTACGTTTTGTCGGACCACCGCTTTTTAGCGGCACGCTCTGGTCTTTCTAGAGATCTCGCGTGGGTGGATCGCAGTAATACCAGGAGGCGCTGTACTGGCCCGGGCCGGCTGACGGCTACCCTTGTTCGACGTAGTTCGCCGGCGCGGCGTGAACGGTCACGTTGGACGATCCCATATGAGCGTTGCGAGAGGCGCACATAGGAAAAGTTGGACTAGCGCCGATGCATTCCGCCGGACCCATTCATGCCGCCGAATCCATGCATTCCGCCGGACCCATGCATGCCGCCGGACCCATGCATGCCGCCGAATCCCCTCGTACCACCGAAGTTATGCATACCACCGCCCGGGAACGGACCGCGGTGAAAACCCGTTCCGTTTGGTGCAAAGCGAACGTGACCCATCTGATGAAAGTGGTCGAAGTGATGGAAGTGATGGAAACGGTCGACAAAGATAAAGCTCACGCCCGCGCCGATGAATACCGGCGGCCCCCACCACCAGGGGTCGGAATAGGGATAGGCCGCGGCGGGGTACCACAGCACGCTGCCATCCTGGCTTTGAACAATCTGCCAGGTCCCATCACTTTGCAGGCAAGCACGTCCGACAACCTGCTGCATCGTCCCATCGATTTCTGCCTGCCCGACAACAGCTCGGCAATTCGCGCTGTCCGTGCTGTCGACCGGCACCGGTTGCTCGTCATACGTTTGCGCGAGTGCAGGCGCAGCGAAGCCGAGACAGACGAGCAATGTCCCGAAACGAAGCAGTTTGTTCATGATGTATGGCCACATGAATCCCCGACGTTTTCGACGTAGTGTCGTCGGCGTCACCCAGCACATCGGTGTGCTTGCGCAAATTCACGTCGCAAGCATGGCCGCGATAGGGGCCTGCCGCTCGGGACGTGGTTGCCTGACGAGTAAACGATGGAACATGTCAGCTTATTCCAGCAATACTTGTTCTCTGGCGCTTTTGAATTCCGTCATTCGAGTGCGCAGCCAGGGCAATGGTGACGATCTGCCGGATGGATCTACCAATCGCGCGTGTGGTGAATACGATGTGAGGAATCGCTGGCAGCAGCCGACTTATCAGTCAATTGCATCGATGGATCGACGCAATAACCTTCGTATTGTGCGTTGGTGATTCACGAGTTCGACAGGTACAGTTGAACACGCGCGGATCCGGACAGCAGTTGCAAACGGTCGAAATTGGGCGCCTTGTACACTAACCATCGGAAGACGGCTGCCGCTCCGCTCCCGTCGCGCTTTCAATCATGGTCGTCATTTGACCGCCTGTCCGACGAACTCTTCAGCTCTTTATCCCCTGATTTCTTCGTTCGATGCAGCGAGTTTCCGATCTGTCCGGTGACATCCTGGATAGATGAGCGCATGTACCAAGGCCACCAGGCCAGATGCCAGAACCACAGGCATGCTCCGCGGTATCCCCGGAGCCACTCACGGTTTATACCAGTCGCAGGAAAGCTTTCAAGGCTGCGATGGCCGAGCGCCATCACACCAATCGTCATCCAGACAACCGCGATGACGAGGGTCGGAAGTGACAGAACGCATGCGGCGACAAATATCGCAAGCGGCAGACAGATAGTGAGTGGCGAGCGGGTTTTCATTTTGCTTTCGCCCCTATATAACGGATCTTATTATTTTAGATTAGCGTATTTTGGAGGTATTAACCGCCAGGATTTTGTACCATCGCTGGACCCTAACGCCGACCGTCAAACCGCAGAATATTCTGCGGTTTGAACACCCAAAGTGTGATTCATAGTCAGGCTCTAACCCACGAAGTGCCAATGCTTACGTGGAAAGCATGAAGTTTTGCATGCACGAAAATCGCCCCGAAACGCCGCCGGCGGTCATAGCCAAGCTAAAGACATGTGAAAACATGACACCGATTTATGTTGAAGCGACGAGATAACCGCAATGAACAATGATGTGCTCGCTGCCTTTGCCACGGGCGAATTATGCAATGTGAATCGCAGTGAAAGTAATTCGTTGGCAAATTCACATGCCAGCGACTTTTTTTTGTCCCCGTATTGTCATTCCCTCCCTATAATTTCTTCCCGTCGTAACGCTTTGTAATGGAGGCAGCGTCCCCACGCAGGGAGCTGCCCGTCGTCGCCACACGCCACATTACCGCTTGCTCGTCCGAGTAACGTCATGGAGGCGTTCGTGAAAAAAATTGCCAACGTAATTAGTACACCCATATTTAGAAGCGGCTTGCTTTGCGGCGCCGTTTCCGTCGCGCTTGCCGCGGCTATCTGGCCGACCGTCGCGCAAAGCCAGCTGCAGGCCGCGACAGCGGCTGCGCCAGTGAACACCGCGTCGCCGATCAAGCATGTCATCGTGGTGGTCGGCGAGAACCGCACGTTCGATCACGTATTTGGTGCTTACACGCCACGCCAGGGGCAGACAGTGGCGAACCTGCTGTCGAAGGGCATCATCACGGCCGACGGCCGCCCGGGTCCGAACTTCGCGCTGGCCGCGCAATACACGGCTAGCGCCACTGACCCGAAGCGCTTCGAGATGGCGCCTGGCGGCAAGCAGCCGTATACAGTGCTGCCGGCGCCGAATACCGGCTCTACGGCAAGCACACCGAGCGATACCAGTCCGCCGCCGTTCGCCACGCTCACCGCGGCGCAGGCCGCCGAGGGCGCGATGATGGAGCCTTGGGACGTCGTGCATTTGACCACCGGCGCGAGCGGCTTGCCGACGCATAGCGTCGATACGCGCTTCGGCTCGAACACGTATAACCTGCCGAATGGACCGTATCAGATCTCGCGCGTCGGTCCCGACTATGATCAGTACATCAACAGCCCGGTGCACCGCTTCTACCAGAATTGGCAACAGGCCGATTGCAGCCTCGATCACGCCACACTCGATAATCCGAGCGGTTGTCAGATGGATCTGTTCGCGTGGGTGGAGACGTCGGTGGGCGCCGGTTCGAACGGCAAGCCGCGGCCCGCGAACTTCAACGACGAGACGACCGGCGAAGGCGCGACCGCGCTCGGCTATTACAACGTGAATACCGGCGACATGCCGTACTTCACGCATCTCGCGCGCCAATTCACGATCAGCGACAACTATCACCAGCCGGTGATGGGCGGCACGGGCGCGAACAGCATCATGATCGGCACCGCCGATGCGCTCTACTACACGGACGGCAACGGCAATGCCACAAAGCCGCCGGCAGATGAGATCGAGAATCCGCTACCGCAGGCAAACACCAACAACTATTACACGCAGGACGGCTATTCGGGCGGCACGTACAGCAACTGCTCGGACAGTCATCAGCCCGGCGCCGGCGCGCTGCGGCAGTACCTGAACCGCCTGCCGTACAAGCCGGACGCGAAGTGCGCGCCGAACACGTATTACCTGCTGAACAACTACAACCCAGGCTACAACGGGGACGGCACGGTCAATACGAGTACGTTCACGATCCCGCCGTCGCCGGTGCGGACGATCGCCGATACGCTGATCGAGAAGAACATCTCGTGGAAGTACTACGGCGAAGGCTGGAATACGTTTGTGACGACGCCGGCCACGAGTGTCTACTGCAATATCTGCAACCCGTTCCTGTATGAAACCGCGATCATGACGAACCCCGCGCTCGTCAAAGCGCACCTGCAGGACACGACCGATCTGTACGCGGACATCGCGAACGGCACGCTGCCCGCGGTTTCGTTCGTGAAGCCGGGCGGTCTGCTCGACGGGCATCCGGAGTCGTCGAAGTTCGGACTCTTTGAATCGTTCGTGCACAAGCTGGTCGACACGGTGCAGCGTGACCCGAGCCTGTGGGCTTCGACAGCGATTCTTGTCACGACCGACGAAGGCGGCGGCTACTACGACTCAGGCTACATCCAGCCGCTCGACTTCTTCGGCGACGGCCCGCGCATTCCGATGATCGTCGTGTCGCCATACTCTCGCGGTGGCCGCGTCGTGCACCAGTACGGTGATCACGCGTCGATCGTGAAGTTCATCGACCGCAACTGGCATTTGAAGCCGATCACGGAAAGAAGCCGTGACAATCTGCCGAATCCGATCCAGTTGCAGACGCATCCGTATGTGCCGGTCAATGCGCCCGCAATCGACGACCTGTTCGACGCGTTCGAGTTTCCGCGCACGCCGTAACGGTGTGACATGGACGGCAGAGCCGGACCGGCTCTGCCGATCTCAAGGATCGAGTCGTTCTGACACCCTCAAAAAATCCGAGAAAATAGTTTTCTCGAATTAAACAGAACTCACCCTTTATAAAGTCAAATTAAGCACGAAACAAAAATCCGACTTTAGAAAAACTAAACACGGAACTCAAATCAAATCGTTTGTGCGCTAACACCCCCGCCGCTACTCTGTCCTGCAATGATCTCCGGCAAACATCACGCTTTGAAGCGGATTTTGCCACCCACTTCATTTCATGCATTCGACAGAGGAAATTCAGAATGAGTCTGGCGCACATCGAATCTCGACCCAGCAAGATATCCGAAGTTCAGCTCGGGGAATCCGATATTTCAATCGAGCAATTCATTGCCGTAGCCCGACATGGCGCACAGATAAAGTTTTCGCCCGTCTATCGCGAGCGCGTGTTGAACTCGCGCCGCCTGGTCGATCTTTTTCTGAGCCAGAACCGGCTTGTCTATGGGGTGACGTCTGGCTTTGGCGCAAATTCGACACGCGTCATCAGCCCGGACGACGCCGAGCAGCTTCAGCGAAATATCGTGCGCTCCCATGCCGTCTCGGTCGGCGAACCGCTGCCTCGTGAAGTGGTTCGAGCCACGCTCCTGATGATGCTGATCAGCCTCGGCAAGGGTTATTCCGGCGTAAGCCTCGAGTTGCTGCAGCAAATCGCCGGACTGCTGAACAACGACATCACGCCGTTCGCACCGGGCGATGGATCGGTTGGTTATCTCGCGCCCGAGGCACATATGGCGCTTGTGCTGATCGGCGAAGGAGAAGCTTTCTATCGCGGTGAACGCGTGAGTGGCGCCGAAGCATTGGAGCGAGCGGGGCTGAAGCCGCACTCGTTGCGCTGCAAGGAGGGGCTTTCGCTCACCAACGGCACTACCTCAGTGACCGCGATCGGGATGCTCGCGCTTTACAACGCGCTCGAGCTTTCGAAGGTTGCGGACATCGCCGCATCAATGTCCCTGCAGCCGCTCAAGGCCACCACGCGCTCGCTGGATGCCCGGTATCACTCCGTCAAGAAACACGTCGATCAGCGGAACACGGCCGACAACATCCGGCGGCTCCTCGCCGGAAGTGCGCTATGCGATCGCTTTACCGATTACCGGCTGCAGGACGCCTACAGCCTTCGCGGCATTGCTCAGGTACATGGAGCGTCCAAGCGGGCGATCAAGGACGCGTACGACGCGATTCTCGATGAAGTGGGGTCGTGCGGCGACAACCCTGTCATCCATCCCGACGCCGAGGATGGTACCGCGATATCCGGTGCCAACTTCGACGGTACGTTCGTCGGCATCGCGTGCGATCTCCTTTGCATCTCCATGACCACGCTCGCGAAGATCTCGGAGCGCAGGACGGACCGTCTCGTCAACCCGTACTTCAGCGAACTGCCTGCGTTCCTCGCGAAGGATCCCGGGCTGAACAGCGGTTACATGATTATTCAGTACACGGCGGCCGGATTGCTGGGCGAGATGCGCACCCTTGCTCAACCGGCAAGCGTCGATAGCGTGCCGACGAGTGGCAACCAGGAAGACCCCGTGAGCTTCGCTTATCACGCGGCACGAAAAGCCTACACAACTTCGCAGAAGTTGCAGCACGTGCTGGCGATCGAACTGCTCACCGCCGCCCAGGCGCTGGACTTCTTCGATCCAGCCGACGCTTCACCGGCAACCGCGGCGGTGTATGCGCGAATTCGACAGGTTGCCCCGACAGCAGAAGGCGATCGGTTCTTCTATCCGGACATGATGGGCGTCCACCGGCTCGTCGAACAGGGCGACTTGCTGAGCATCGTGGAAACCATCGCCGGCACCTTGCACAACTGAAGCCGGTAGCGCCAGCAATGCCGCGAACTGTGGCGATCCGAGTATTTTCAATCCAAGCACAACCTTGATTCGACACTATAGAGGTGTAATGTGAATGCGATTTCAACAAGAGTCCTGAAGACTTCTCTCGTCACCTTTCTCGGCGTGCTGGCACTGGCAGGAAACGGCGCTCAAGCAAAGGAATGGAAGACCGTGAAGGTCGCCCTGGAAGGCAGTTACGCTCCATGGAATCTGACCTTGCCGAACGGAAAAATCTCGGGGTTCGAACCGGAATTACTCGACAATCTGTGCAAGCGGGTCAACCTGCAATGCGAGCCGGTCGCCCAGGACTTTGACGGCCTCATTACCGGCCTGCAGGCCGGCAAATTCGATGCTGTGATGGATGCCCTTGCAATCACACCCGAACGTCAACAGGTCATTGCCTTCTCCAAGCCCTACGCTGCAACGCCGGCCGCGTTCGCGACAATAGATGGGCACGGATTGGCGAACACGACAGGAAAAACCTCTTCGCTCAAGCTGACTGGCGACACCAAAACCGACAGCCCCATGATCGCCCCGCTGCGCGATCAACTGAAAGGGAAATCGATCGGCATTCAATCCGGCACGGTTTATACGAAGTTCATCAACGACAACTTCAAAGACATCACTTCCGTACGCCTCTACAAGACCTCGGCCGAACGTGACCTCGACCTGGTCAACGGGCGCGTCGACATAGCCTTCGACGACGTCACCTACTACGCCGGAATCGCCGACAACAAAGACACCGCCCGAATCCGGATCGCCGGACCAACCATCGGCGGCGCGGTTTGGGGGCCGGGAGAAGGTCTTGGGTTTCGCAAACAGGATACGGATCTGAAAGCAAAATTTGACGCAGCCATCACGGCAGCACTAGCAGACGGTACCGTGACGCGCTTGTCGGAAAAGTGGTTCAAGACCGATGTGAAGCCGTAAGCGTGCGGCATTGCATGACGCCGTTGCGCGTCGAGGCGGAGATCAGTCTTTGCTAGACTGGCTTTACGATGGCATTTGCCAGGTCAACGACATGAACCGCCTTCCTCCTCTTCGAGCCTTGCAGATATTCGATGCCGTCATTCGTTACGGAGGCGTCGTAGCCGCCGCCGAGGCGCTTCACGTGACGCCCGGTGCGATTAGTCAGCAGATTCGCGTCCTTGAAGACTTTCTCGGGGTCGCGCTTTTCGAGCGGGAGAACACGGGCCTGCGGCCGACCCCGCTCTGCGAGCTGTACCACGCGCACATCTCCCGGGGGTTCGAGTGCTTTCATAGCGCCCAGGCGGCGCTCAAGGCGCAGACGGGCCGTCGGCTCACCCTGATGACATTTCCGTCCGTGGCGACCCATTGGCTTGCCTCCAGATTGGACACGTGGCACACCATCTGCCCTCATGTGCAGGTCCATGTCGAGGTCGTCGACCACGAAACCAGTATCGCCGCGCGAAGTGCCGACGTCCGGTTAACGTATGGGGCACTCCCGACTGACGGAACGCCCTATCACGTCGTCTTTACGGACAGGGTTGCACCAGTGTTCGCACCCTCGCTACTGCAGGCGGAAAAACCAATCTCGCAACCGGCAGATATCTTGCGATACCCGCTGATTCACGTCGAGTGGGGGTGGGCAAACATGTCGCCACCAACGTGGGGACACTGGTTGCATGCGGTTGGCGTGCCTCTGCCCGAGGGCTTGGCGCCACTCACTTACTCCGTTTCCGGCATGGCAATCGATGCGGCAATTCGGGGAAGAGGCATTTCGTTGGGACAGGGCTTTTTTGCCATTGATAGCATCAAGCGACACGAACTCGTCGCGCCGTTCAAGGTCGCTCTACCCATGCCGTTCCCCTACTTCATTTGCTGGAAGCGAACTGCGGCAGACTCCCCTGCAACCAGGCAATTTCTCGACTGGCTAATTGCCGAAGCCGAGCAGACGGGACGCGACATTAAAGCCATGTTTGGTGAGTGAATCGTCGATCCTCACCGAACAACGCCGGTACCGCTCCGGGCTATGGCGAATGCCATTGCGCCCGTCGCAAGTAACACTCAGCCAACCGGCGATGCGTCGCGACTCATGACCAGTGCGAGCGACTCGGAGAGAATCGATTTCGCCAGTTTGTCGTTGTCAACGGCGCGCGCAAGCGTAATGGCCCCCACGATGGTCGCGACGATACCCAAGCCAGCGTCTTTGCTATCACTGGATGCCGCTTGCGCTATTCGTGACGCCAGTTTGCGCACGTAACCTGTGAGCAGTTCCCTGACATCCGGATTTGCATGACGCGCTTCCCCGGCAAGCGCGCACAGCGCACATCCAGTGCCGGGATTCTTCACGTGACGCTCATTGAGGAAAGCTTCGGCAATAGCCTGCAGGGGC
The DNA here is from genome assembly GCF_009690905.1 of Paraburkholderia madseniana. Taxonomy (GTDB): domain Bacteria; phylum Pseudomonadota; class Gammaproteobacteria; order Burkholderiales; family Burkholderiaceae; genus Paraburkholderia; species Paraburkholderia madseniana. The sequence continues at coordinate 17,798 of NZ_VOSW01000053.1, read as the reverse complement.
GTTTCCCCACGCTTTGCCGAGCCGCTTGCGAGCGAAGCCATGCGCTTCTCGCTCTGACTCACCGCGTGCTCGAGCGCCTCCAGGATCAACGCATCACGCGACGAAAAATGGCCGTAAAACGCACCGTGCGTCAGCCCCGCGCTGCGCATGCAGTCGGCGACGCCAAGCGCCTCGATGCCGTGTTCGCGAATCTGTCGTGACGCGTTCTCCAGAACCCGCTGCCTACTCTCAGCCTTTTGTGCCTGCGAATAACCCATTTTTCCGCCTCATCACGCTTGACAAACTGCATGATGAGCATAATACTGAATTTCTGCATGATAATCAACATACAGAATGAGATGTTGACAACGTTCATGCCAGCTTGGATGCAGCGGCTGTCCTGCGCTGCTTAACAGAGATTTTTTCGAGGTTTTTGCGCCGCCAGCAGATGCGGCTTGGGACGTGATCTCGCGGCGTAATACACAGGAGAAGGAAATGCGTTTTACCGGAAAGACAGCGCTCGTCACTGGCGGCAACAGCGGCATTGGCTTTACTACAGCGAAGCTTTTGATCGCCGAAGGCGCCCGTGTTGCGATTACCGGCCGCGATCGCGCAAAACTGGATCAGGCAGTATCCGAGCTCGGCGAAAACGCGCTTGGCATTCAGGCCGATCTCGATGATGAAACCGCGATCGAGTCGACGTTCAAGCAGATCCAGGCAGCATTCGGGTCCCTCGACATCGTCTTCGCTAACGCCGGAATCTCCGGTCCGACGCCGCTCGGCGGCACGACCGCTGCTGCATTTGAGGCGATTCTTCGCACCAATCTCACCGGTGTGTTTCTCACGGTTCAATCGGCCCTGCCGTTGATGAGCGCCGGAGGCTCGATCGTATTGAACGGTTCCGTGATGCGCGAGCTGGGCTCGCCCGGGTCGGCCGCTTATTCCGCAACGAAGGCGGGCGTCACCGGCATGGCAAAGGTGTTTGCGTCGGAACTCGTGCAGCGTGGCATTCGTGTCAACACCGTGATTCCCGGCGGCACACGCACACCGATCTGGACGCGCGGCGCACGGGCCGGCGCAACGCTTGACGCGACCGAAGAGGCGTTGGCACCGCGCGTTCCGATGGCTCGCCTCGCTGCACCTGAAGAAGTTGCCAAGGCCGTGCTTTTCCTCGCGTCCGACGATGCTTCGGGGATCACGGCGGCGGAAATCGTCGTCGACGGCGGCACGATCGGTGCGCCGTGGGGAGCGCCTATGTTCCGCAAGGGGTGAAGGCACTCGAGGTTCCGGGAGCGGCTTGATCAGCTTAGGACAGCGACGCGCAGTCCTAAGCTGCCGGCTAGTTTGCTACCGCCAGATCGAAGACTCGTTCCTGCGAACCTCCTTTGGGGCGCCCATTTCCAAAGGCTACACGGACGGACGAAGGCCCTCCCAAGCACGCTGTAGCAGTGCTCTAAGCGGCCCCTCCTCAATCGGTCGCGGGTTCCAGTATGGATTCGACAATGCCACTTCGCACGCGTGATCGAGATCGGCTTCGCCCAACCCAATCTCGCGAAGCCCTCGCGGAACGCCGAGTTCTTCGTTGAGCTGGTAAAGGCCGTCTGGCGCCGAATCTACGTTCAACGCCCTGGCGATTCGGCCCATCGCCTCATCCGCAACGGTACTGTTATAAGCGAGAGAGTGAGGCAGAACGATTGCGTGAGTCTCAGCATGAGGGAGGTTAAATGTTCCACCCAAGGTGTGGCACAGCTTGTGATGAAGAGCCATGCCAACATTGCCGAGCACCATTCCGCACAGCCACGCACCATACAGGCACTCGCTACGCGCCACTTTGTCCTTACTGTTCTTCTTCACTCCACGCAGGCCGTTGGCGAGTGAGCGAATACCCTCCTCCGCCATTAGAGACATGACGGGATTTCCGTCCTTTGCGTACAGTCCCTCGGCAGCATGAGCGATAGCGTTGAGACCGCTGACAATCGAGAGGCGAACCGGGAGCCCGATGGTCAACTCCGGGTCGTACAGGACCGTCTTGGGGATGACCTTGGCATCGCGACCGGTTTTCTTCAGGCCGTTTTCCGTTATCCCGTAGATGGGAGTCATCTCCGACCCGGCATACGTCGTCGGTATTGCGATAATCGGCAACGACGATTCGAGCGCAATCGCTTTGCCGAGCCCAATCGTCGAACCGCCACCAATAGCCACAGCACAGTCTGCGTCGACCGACTTCGCGTGTTCGCGCGCGCGGCGAGCGTTCTCGATAGGTACGTGCATCTGGGCGCCGTCGAAGACGCCTGCGCTCGCAGGTCCAAGAAGAGACGAAACCACTTCAGCCTGAGCCTTTTGCTCGGGCGTGCAAAGAACCAGCGCCCGGCGAGCACCCAACGTTTCCACTTCCTGTTGAATCAGTTTCATGCTCCCGGCACCGAATACGACTCTCGACGCCTGCGTGGTATAGGTAAACTCATACATGAGATTAGCTCCCTGTGTGGTCAAACGGTACAGCTCGCTTAGATGTAGTCGACCTGGTGGCGAGCGATACGAACGTCACCCACGATCTGCTTCACTCGCAGATGCTCAGGGTGCGACGCATACGCGTCGAGCGACTCCTGGCTTCCGAACTCTGTGTACAAGACTACGTCGCAGGCATAATCCACAGCGCTTACATTCAACCCGACCTCCAGCCTGGTAAGTCCGGGAATCTTTCCGCTCAGACTCTCGAACGCAGTCTTTACGAGCACAGCGGATTCCTTCTTTTGCTCGGGAGTCTCACCGCGAACGTTCCACATCACGATATGCTTGACCATATTCGATTCCATTAGTGTTGCTTATTACCAGGCCAAATGTTCGAGATGCAACCTCATGACTCAAGTATGCATATCAGTTGGGCCTCGCCACGCACCAAGCCCCGCTGAGTTCTAAATCCGGTCTGCCATAGGAAAGTAGTTACGCTTTGTTCTTGTTGTACACGTCGACGAACACGGCCGCGAGCAGAACGATACCTTTGATAACCTGCTGATAATCCACACCGATGCCCATGATGGACATGCCGTTGTTCATCACGCCCATGATGAAGGCGCCCACAACCGCTCCGACCACCTTTCCGACACCACCAGAGGCGGAAGCGCCGCCGATGAAACACGCTGCGATGACGTCGAGCTCGAATCCCGTGCCAGCCTTCGGCGTTCCACTATTCAGACGTGCGGCGAAAATCAGACCTGCCAGCGCTGCAAGGACGCCCATATTCACAAAGGTCAGGAAGCTCACTGCCGGAACGCTGACACCCGACAATCTCGCTGCCTTTGCATTGCCGCCAACCGCGTAGATACGTCGACCGATCGTGGTGCGATTCATGATGAACGTGTACACACCAATCAGCACAGCCATGATGACGAGCACGGTAGGCAGGCCACGATAGGATGCAAGCAGGTAGCAGAAGAACACTATCAGTGCCGTAAGGACGAGATTCTTCGCCACGAACATCGAGAACGAGCCACTCTCGACGCCATGTTTCGCCGCGCCGGCGCGATGCCGAAGCTCAATCGCGAAAAAAAGCGCGCCGACAAACGCGCCAAGGACTATCGAAGTGATGTGAAGTGCCTGTCCGTGAAAAAGGTCCGGGATAAAACCCGAACTCACGGCGCCGAATGCATCAGGGAACGGGCCGATGGACTGACCTTGCAGAACGAGGTTTGTCATGCCGCGGAAAACCAGCATGCCGGCCAGCGTCACGATGAACGAAGGCATCCGCCAGAACGCAATCCAGTAGCCTTGCACAGCGCCGATCAGCGCGCCGGCCGCAATACAGATGATGGTTGCCCAGATATAGTTGACCTCAAACTGCACCATCAATACTGCCGCCAACGCGCCCACCAAACCGGCCGTTGAACCGACGGACAGGTCGATGTGGCCTGAAACAATCACCATCAGCATGCCAAGGGCCATGATGACGATGTAGCTGTTCTGAAGCACCAGATTGGTCAGATTGAGCGGTTGCATCAATACGCCGCTCGTCGAGACCTGAAAGAAGACCATGATGATGACGAGCGAAATGAGCAGTCCATACTCGCTGCCAATACGCTTCACCACACCCAAAACTTCGCTTTTCTTAACCTCGGCGCCTTCGGCGACCACTGGAGAGAGTGCCTTACGCATTTTCGATGCCTCCATTTCGCATAATCGCCCGCATAATCTTTTCCTGCGAGACTTCTTCTGCGGTGAATTCGCCGACAAACCGGCCTTCGTTCATGACGTACACGCGGTCGCACATGCCAAGCAGCTCGGGCATTTCCGAGGAAATCATGACCACACACTTACCTGCCGCAACCACCTGATTGATGATGTTGTAAATCTCGTACTTCGCTCCCACATCGATGCCTCGCGTGGGCTCGTCGAGAATCAGTACCTCGGGTTCAGAGAACAGCCACTTGCTCAGCACCACCTTCTGCTGGTTTCCACCCGACAGGTTGCCAACGACGTGGGTAACGCCTTGAGCGCGGATCCGGAGCTTCTTTAGAAAATCGGTCGCAACCTTGATCTCCTCGTGCTCATCGACGACGCCAAATCTGGAGACCCCAATCAGGTTCGCCAGCGTGATGTTTCGCTTGATGTTGTCGTCCAGGAGCAGACCGTTGCCTTTCCGGTCTTCTGTCACGTAGGCGATACCCGCTTTGATGGCCTTCTGTACCGATGAAACGTCGACCTGCTTTCCGTGCATCAGCACCTGGCCCGTGATGTCCTGACCATACGTGCCACCGAAGACGCTCATGGCAAGCTCCGTGCGACCAGAACCCATCAGCCCTGCGATGCCAACGATTTCGCCCTTGCGTGCCGCCAGATTGACGCCTTTGATGACGGCACGGTCCCTCTGCGTGGGATGCTGCACACGCCAATCCTTGACTTCAAAAATGACTTCGCCGATGTTCGGCGTACGTGGCGGGTACCGGTCGGACATCTCGCGGCCGACCATCGCCTTGATGATTCGGTCTTCGCTCACGCTCTCGGCTTTGCAGTCGAGGGCGTCGACCGTCGAGCCATCACGGATAACAGTGATTCCATCCGCGACGCGCGAAATCTCATTCAGCTTGTGCGAAATGATGATTGACGTCACACCGCGCGACTTGAGTTCGAGCAGAAGACTAAGCAGTGTGTCGCTGTCTTTTTCATTCAGGCTTGCGGTAGGCTCGTCGAGAATCAACAGGCGAACCTCTTTAGACAATGCCTTCGCAATCTCGATGAGTTGCTGCTTGCCAATCCCAAGCGTGCCGACCGGTGAATCTGGCGAGTCTGAGAGGCCGACCTTCGCCAGCAACGCCTTTGCCTTCGCACGCGACACCTGCCAATCGATGACGCCGCGCTTCGACTGTTCGTTACCCAGATAGATGTTCTCGGTAATCGAGAGCATCGGTACGAGGGCTAGCTCCTGGTGGATGATGATGATTCCGACTGCCTCGCTATCGGAAATATCGGCGAATGCCCGCTCCTGACCGTCGTAAAGGACGTCGCCAGAATAGGAGCCGTGCGGATAGACGCCACTGAGGATCTTCATCAGGGTCGATTTTCCCGCGCCGTTTTCTCCGCAAATGGCGTGAATCTCGCCCTGACGGACCTTCAGATTGACGTTATTCAGAGCTTTGACAGCGCCAAAGCTTTTCTGAATTCCGCGCATCTCCAGAATGGTATCCATGGTCAAATTCCTCTGATTGGTCACGCTCGCGAGCGTGTCTGCGTGAAGCGAGGCCCTGGTGGGCGCCCCGCCACGCGGACGTTCAGATGCCTTACTTGATTTGGGCCTGCGTGTAGTAACCGCTGGTCACCAACTCCGACTGGTAATTGGCCTTGTCTACCAGGATTGGCTTCACGAGATAAGTCGGAACGATCTTCGTTCCGTTGTTGTAGCTCTTCGTGTCGTTGACAGGCACCTGCTTGCCGCTCAGCGCGTTGTCGACCATTTCGGCGGTCACGCCAGCAAGCTTGCGAGTGTCCTTGAACACGGTCGAGGTCTGGTCGCCCCGAACAATGTTCTTGACGTTCTGGATGTCTGCGTCCTGTCCCGTGACAACGGGCATGGTTTGCTGGGCCGAACCGTATCCGATGCCCTTAAGCGATGAGATAACGCCAACTGCAATTGCATCATTGGGCGTCCAGACCGCGTCGAGGTGGTCCTTGCCGTAGAACGCGCTCAGCAAGTTGTCCATTCGAGCCTGAGCCGTCGCGCCATCCCAGTTGCGCGTCGCGACTTTATCGAAGGCAACCTGTTTGCTCCGAACCACAAACTTGCCGCTATCAATGTACGGTTTGAGGACCGACATGCCACCCGCGTAGACCATATGGGCGTTGTTATCGTCCGATGAACCACCGAACACTTCGATATTGAACGGGGTTTTGCTGCCGGCCTTCTGCCATGCGCTGACGATGCTCTGTCCTTGAAGAACGCCAACGCCATAGTTGTCGAAGGTTGCGTAGTAGTCGACATCCTTGGTCTGGCTAATCAGACGGTCGTACGAGATGACCTTGATGCCTTTCTTCTGCGCGAGCGCCAGAGCGTCAGAAAAGGTCTTTCCGTCGATCGGTGCGATGACCAGTGCTTTGACACCCTTCGCAAGCATGTTCTCGACCTGGTTCACCTGCGTCGGAACGTCGTAGTTTGCGTACTGGAGGTCGGCCGAGTAGCCTTTCGCCTTCAGTGCATCAACCATGCTTTTGCCGTCGGTAATCCAGCGGGATTCAGTCTTGTCGGGCAGTGAAATGCCAATAACACCCTTATCCTGGGCGAAAGCAGCGCCAGACATTGCCGAGAAAGCTGCCGAAGCAGCCAGGATGAGCGCGACATTTTTCAGAATTTTCATGACTTCGTCTCCTATTTAGGAATGCGTATTTGTGTTGCCGGTTTATGAAGTACAGAATCCTCGGCCGACGCCCGAAGGCGTCAGCCATTCAAATGCTTAACCGATCAAGACCTCTGCACCCGCTTCTTTGGAAGAAGCGAACATGGCCTCGATGACACGGCTAATGTTGTACGCCTGCGTAGCCGGCACAACCGACTGCGTGCCGTTGCGCAAAGCGTCGAAGAACGCGTTCGATTCCCGATCGAAGTACACCGGGTTGCCGATTTCGGCGATATCGGGCGAATACTCCGTCTTTTTTGTTGCCCAGATTTCCGGGAAGCTGGTCTCCTGCCACTCGGTCCAGCCCTCCGGATGGTCGCCTTTGCCCGCGTCATAAATCTTGTAGCTCGCGGGCAGCGAGCGGGAAGACATGATGCCTTCCGTTCCGTAGGCGGTGATGTCCCAGCTCTCGGTCCACGGCAAGACGTCCCACGACATGAAGTCGACAGTGACAATCTTGTCTTCATAGTTCAGCACCGCGCCTGCTGCGTCTTCACGCGATTCGTCACCGTGAAAGTTCGGGAACTTGGTGATACGCGCGTTGACAGAGCGGGGCAAGCCGAAGTGCAGAAGGATGCGGTCCACCAGATGGCATCCAATAACGAATACCGCGCCGCCAATATCACCTGGCTGGGTCATGTGCGGCGTTCCGGCCTCATCGTGCGAGCAGCCGCCGTGGGCGCGCACCTGAACAACTTTGCCGAGGCGTCCGCTCTTGAGTGCCGCCTGCATGGCATCGACCGATGGTGCAAAACGCCAGCAATAGCCGACTTGCACGAGTCCGCCCGTACGCTCCACAGCCTCGACGATGCGCTTGGCGTCGACGGAACTGCGGCCAGCAGGTTTCTCGCACAACACTGCCTTGCCCGCCTCGAGCGCTTCAATGGTCAGATCGGCCATCTTCTCGCTCTTGGAGTGGACGAGCACGACATGAACATTCTCGTCCGCCAGGATATCTTCCTTCGAGCGCGCCTCGAGACCGAGCGCGTCGACGAACGGTGTGAGCAGCGGGCTTTTGTCCCACGCACCGAGCATCTTTGCGTCGGTGCGACGCTGGATTGCCTTGACCCGCCCGGACGTATGGGGGTGAGTGATGCCAAGACATGCTACGCCGAGCGTTTCGTTGGGACCGATCTTTCGCGTCATGACCTATCTCCTCCAGATTTCCCGTTACACCTTGACGGCTTTGCCCGACAACGCCGACTCGAGCGCGCAGTCCGCCAGACGCAGCGCCTTCAGCCCGTCCTGAACGGAGGTCGGCAAAGGCGAGTTGGCGTTCAGTGCGTCGACGAAGGCTTCGAGTTCGGCCTTGTATGCAGCCTCGTAGCGCTCGAGGAAGAAGTTGAGCAGCGGCTCGCGGACGTCGGTCGCTTCCTTGGACCAGCGTCGAATCGTCGAACGACGCAGGTTTTCCTGCAGGAGCATTCCCTTCGAACCCGACACTTCCATGCGCTGGTCGTAGCCGTACACGGCTTCGCGACAGCAGTTGATGTGGCATTGCTTGCCTGAAGCTGTCCGCAACTGCACCATCACCGTATCGAAGTCGGTCAGCTTCTCAAGCGACTCGTCGACGAGACGGCTGGCCATGGCCATTACCTCGACCGGTTCTTCGCCGAGCAACCAGCGAGCCATGTCCAGATCGTGGATCACCATGTCGCGGAAGATACCGCCCGAGTGCTCGACATAGTCACGCGGAGGCATGCCCGGGTCACGGCTCGAAATAATGACCTGGCGCACTTCGCCGACGTCGCCTGCGTCGATCGCTTTGCGGAAGGCTTGCGATGTCGGGTCGAAACGTCGATTGAACGCGAGCATGACGCGACCGCCCAGTCGCTCGACTTCGTTTGCCGCGGCCAGCGACTTCTCCATGTCGAGGTCGATAGGCTTCTCGCACAGAACAGCCTTGCCGCGTTTGACGGCTTCGAGCATGAACGTGATGTGCGTATCCGTCGGCGTACCGATGACCACTGCGTCGATGTCGTTGCGCTCGAGGACGGCTGCCGCGTCCGTCGAGGCCTCGCAGCCCAGACGGCTAGCTAGCGACTTAGCCGCACTTTCAACGGGGTCTGCCACCACGACCAGTTTTGCGTTCGGGCTCGCGGCGACGTTGCCAGCGTGAATGCGACCAATGCGGCCGGCACCGAGTACGGCGATTCGAATCATGTGAGTCTCCAGAAATACGTTGTCGGTTAAGGTCGAAAGCTTCAGGCAGAAGTCGCGGTTTTTGCCGAGAACTGCGCGATGGTGGTGTCGTAAGCGCGCTTTGCCATCTCGTCGAGCGGAAATTTCCGGTGCACCTCGGAGATGAGTTCCACGCCGTAGTACGGCAGCGTGCAGCCTGCTTGCTCAAGGGCGTCGACGAAGGCCGGGCAGTCACCTGCACCTTCGCCACAAAGCTGGCGGTTAAAGGTCGAGTCGTCGAACAACGACCCCTTAACCTGTGCGCCGACGTCATCCATCTCTACGCCCTTGATGAAGCGCGCGGGGATCTGGGCGACTTCGCTATAGGGGCTGCCACCGCGTGCTACGTGCCAGTGGTCAACCATCAGGCCACCATTGGGTTGGTTGGCGCCTTGAGCAACCTGCAGCGCTTCTGCGATGTTTCGAATGGGAGAGAAAGGCATGAACTCGATTGCAACCGTGGCGCCAACCGCCGCCACGTCCTGGCAAAGCTTCCCGAATTCGTCGGTCATGCGGGGAAAGTCGGCCGGATTCTTGTCGAAGGGGCTCGCACCGATTTTCAGATTGCGCATGCCCAGTTCGCGACCCAGTTCGATGAAACGGCGGCGGCAATCGTCCGACTTGGCGCGCGCCTCGCCGTCGAAGTACCAGTCCATGAGGATCTCGAGCTCGAAGTACTTCATGCCCGTGTCGTCCAGAATCTTCTTGACGCCGGACACGCCGTACTTCCCGATGCTGTACTCGAGGTCATCGAGAATGAGACCGATACCGCTCCAGCCGGCACGCGAAGCTGCTTCGCAGCGGTCGCGCAGCGGGAACGGGCTGATTTCGTTCGGTGCACACGGATAGACGTCACCAGCGAGTGTCCAGTACGCAGCTAGCAATTCTTTCTTCGCGCTCATATGTAGTACTCCTGTATCTCTCAATGTCATCAGTTTTTTCGACGGCACGCTCCCGCGCACCAAACGATTACGGGATTGCCCGCGTGGGCTTCGTGGACGTCGCGAGGGTGAAGTCCCACGAAACAGACCAAAACGGTGATAAGACCCCGACGCGCTCACCAGCTTCCGGGTCGTCAATCTTGCTGAATTCAGCGATGAGTTCACGCTTGACGCCGAAGACCGCGTCTTCGGGGAGATACGGACAGTCGGGCGTAAAAATGTGAGTGATGACCGGGTCAAAGCCAGGCGCGGTCACGATGAAGTGCAGATGAGCCGCTCGGTTAGGGTGTCGGCCTATTGCGGCGAGGAGCTTACCGACCGGACCATCCGAAGGAATCGGATAGTGACGCGGCTTGACAGACTTGAACCAGTAGCGGCCTTCAGCATCCGACGTAAAAACGCCGCGGAGATTTGAGTCAGGCTGAATGCCTTTCTGCTGCACGTCATAGAAGCCGTCGTCGTTGGTCTGCCACACCTCGAGCTTCGCGTTAGGAATCGGGTTTCCCTTGATATCGGCAACCCGGCCTTCAACAACCATGGGCTCGCCCTTTCCGTCCAGGCAGATGTTCGCGCCGTTCGGATATTCAGGTGCGTTGGCGATGTAGAAGGGACCCAGAATCGTGTTCGGCGTAGCACCGCTCGGACGACGATGATTGATTGCATCAACGAGCATCGAGACGCCCAGAACGTCCGAGAGCAGGATGTACTCTTGCCGCCAGTCCGTGCACATTTGACCCGTCTCGGTCAGGAAGCGAATGGCGGTGAACCACTCTTCATGCGTCGGCTCAATTTCCTTGACCGCAGCATGAAGATGCTTGACCAGAACCGACATCACTTGACGCAGGCGAGCGTCGGCATCTTCGCTCATACGGGCATTGACGACTTCGGCCGAGCGAGCCTCATCGAAATAAGGCGATGCGGACGGAACTGCAGAGGTTGCGCTTTGCATTACGTGTCTCCATCAATCTCTTCTGTAGCTTTGAGACGAGTCTATATTCGTCGTGACTGGCAAAACAGAGCTAGAAAGGGAAAGTCTTTCGCGCTGGGTGGGAAGAAACCCCAAAAGCGATGAGCGCAGGCTCACGCTGTCCAATGCCGTTCGTATTCGTTCTGGTGAAACCGCTCGACGAGCGCATCAATGAACAGGCGTACCTTTACAGGTAGGTGTGAGCGAGTCTGAAACGCGATGTTCATGGTTAGGCGAGGAAGGTCCCAGTCGTCGAGCACCGGGACAAGGCGGCCTGCCTTGAGGTCGTCGTAGATGATGTATTTGGGCTGCACCAGAATGCCCATGCCGTCTAACGCGGCGATACGCAATATCTGGCCGTCATTCGATTCCACTAACGGCTTCACTCTGACAACGACGTTCTCACCACCGCGTGTGAATGAAAGCTCGCGTGGATTGTCGGCGAGTTGATAGTTCAGCAGCCTGTGCTTCGCGAGTTCCGCCGGGAAGCGAGGGCGCCCGTTCGCCTCGATGTAGCCGGGCGATGCGGCCAATATGCGGCGTGTCGAAGCCAATCTTCTAATGGTTATGTTGCTATCTGGCTCGAGGACTTTCGTACGAATCGCGACGTCGATGCCGTTCTCGATGATGTCGCAGTAACGGTTAGCCGCTACCACGTCCACTGTAATGTCGGGGTAGCGCGCCGTGAAATCAGGAAGCATCGGGGCGATATGAAGCATGCAGAACGATAACGAGGCGGTGACGCGAAGGACACCGCTTGGACGCACGACCGCTTCCTTGGTGACAGCTTCTGCTTCGCCAAGATCGGCGAGGATGGATTTGCAGCGTCGGTGAAACTCGGCGCCAGCCTCAGTCAGGTAAAGGTTGCGAGTCGTCCTGCGCACCAATTGGACCCCAAGTCTCGCCTCCAACGAAATCAAATACCGACTTGCGGCCGAGATGGAAAGCTCGACAGCTTCCGCAGCCCGGCTGATGCTGCCCGTCTCGGCCACCTCGACGAATAGTTGTAGTTCCTTGAACTGATCCATGCCCTTGCACCATTGCGCCTCGTTCGCCCACGTCCAATCCGGATGCGGGAGCACGCGCGACTTTGCTGAGTCATTTCGTGTGTCGCGTCGGCATCATGATAGTGCCGTGGGTCTATCTTTTAGTCACAAAAACACATCAATAATCTATCAGTTCAGTGGATTCGCCATTCCCTTGACGCCAGGCATGCTTCGCGAGGGCTCGCGCAAACTCGGACGGCTCCCAGTCCTCCCGAAGCGCTCTGAGCATCATCTGGCCTTGGCTCTCCGGCGCGAGTCCCCCGGCGGGCGGATCCCTGTCAAGGTTTGTCGGGAACGCATAGCCTTCGGCGCACGAGGCAATCACCGACAGCGCTTCGAGCCCGGTTATCTTGCCGGTCTTAAACCTGTCCCGAAGGACTGGGTAGAGGGTCTCGGACATGCGTGTTCGATCCACCGCTTCCATCGCCCGACCGTAAGCCGACGAGATTTGAAGCAGGTTTGCCATGCGCTGAACGTGGCTCGTTCGATTCGGCCCGGCTGCGTGAAATAGCGCCGGATTGAAGAAGATGGCATCGCCCTTGGCAAGCGGCACCTGAACGAAGTTGTTCTCGAAATACTCGCGGAAATCAGGTCTACGCCAAGCCAGATAGCCTTGAGCGTATCGCTGCGAGTAAGGCAGGAGTTTGGTCGGACCGCTCTCAACAGGCATGTCGCTGTGCGCAACGGCCCCTTGCAGCGTGAGAAAAGGCGACATCCAATGCACGTGCGCTGGAAAAGACGCCGCCATCTCAGCCGTCTGGAAGCCCAGATGGTAATCACGATGGGCTTGCTGTGCCTCGCCGCCGGGTCTGACAACATTGACCTGCGACGTAACCTGAAAGCACGGGCCAAGCCATGCCTCGGCGGCCGCCGGCAGCCAAGGGTTCGAAAAGTATCTGGCGAAGACCTCCGGTGCCGCAAGGCAGAGTTTTTCCTGCGCGTTCCAGATACGATCGTTTGCGCCTGCTTTCGCGAAATGGTCAGCCTTCGAGCCCGATTTCTTCTCGGCTTCAATAATCGATTCGAAGATGGCCGTCGCCTCATCCACGCACCCTGTGTCGGCAAAAGCGTGCTTGAGCACAAAGACGCCCGCTCCATCTCGCAGGACCCCGGCCCACTCCGACAGTAGCTGAAGCCTTTCCGTTTCAGACGAGCGCACTTCTTCCAGCTCGCGGCATTCGTATACAGGAATCGCTTGAACCGACTTTGCCGCGTAGCGTAGCCCACGCTCCGCCGCCGCGTTGAGCGCCGTCACTAAATCACCCAAGCTGCAGTCGCTTTCGCGATACCAATTAGTTCGCTCAGCGAGATAGTCTTCGCGTCGGTCGTCCATACGTGCCTCCCATTTTCGATGTAGGATAGCTCGCAAAGCACAGATCGAATTATCAGAAATACATCAAAAAACTATCAACAATGGAGGGTCGGATTGGCTCACCGCTTCTTGATCAAGGAAATTGCCCTTCAGGCAGGGCTTGGAGTGGCAACTGTTGATAGGGTGCTGAACGGACGCGCAAACGTCCGGGAGCACACTCGCAATCGGGTTGAGCAGGCGATAAAAGAACTTGAGAAACAGGAGCTAAACCTGGCGAACACGGGGCGCAAGCTCATGGTCGACGTGGTAGTAGAAGCGCCGGCGCGGTTCAGCGACGAGATAAAAAATGCGCTCGAGGCGGAACTCGCGTTAATGCACCCGGCGGTTGTTCGTCCGCGCTTCCTGTTGCGGGAGACGATGACGACGCCCGAAGTCGTGGATGCCCTTCGGTCTATCGCCCGAAGAGGCAGCCATGGTGTTTTTCTGAAGGCCCGCGACGTTCCCGAGATTGCCGAGGTGGTCCGCGAACTCCAGCATCACGGCATTCCTGTCGTCACCGTCTTCACCGACATACCGCTGTCGGGCCGCATCGCCTACGCCGGACTCGACAATCGCGTCGCTGGAGCCACGGCGGCCTACCTTCTGGGCCTTTTGCTGGGCCCCCAGCCGGCTAATGTGTTGATAACGATGAGCGACGAGCATTTCCGGGGCGAAGAAGAGCGCGAGATAAGCTTTCGTCGAGCACTCCGCAAGCACCACCCCCGACTCAGACTGATTGATGCAAGCGGCGGACATGGCCTTGATTTGCCAACTGAAGAGCGAGTCCGAAGCGTTCTCAACGATGGTACTGATATCGCTGCCGTGTACTCCATGGGAGGGGGTAACGTCGCGATTCTTCGCGCGCTGGAAGCGCAGCAGCAAGCTCCGGTCTGCTTCATCGGTCACGACCTGGACAAGGATAATGTGCAGCTTCTACGCGCTGGAAGGATTCAGGCAATCTTGCATCATGACCTCCGACAGGACATGCGCTCCGCGTGTCATCATGTCATGCACTTTCACAAGCTCCTGCCAGCATCCTCTGTCGCGTCATCTTCTTCGGTCGTAGTCGTGACGCCAGAAAACATTCCAGACCACATCGCCAGTCGTTTCCGCGATTGATTCGACCGCTCATAAGTGCAGACGCAGCGTCTGATAGGTCCGAAAGAAAGTCGTCACCCGGACCTATCCACAGCATCAGAACGTCGTCGCCAACCCTGCAATAACGCCAAACTGGCTTTTGCCATAGTTGGGGTTGGTGCTCGAGGTGCTTCCGTTGACCGGGTCGTTGTTGATATTCGCGCCATACAGACCACTGTCGAGGCCGATGTTAGACGACGAACTGTTTCTAACGTACGCCAGCTCCGTGTACAGGAGCGTTCGCTTGGACAGCGAATAGTTCGCCCCCAACGTGTAGAGGGTTGCGTTCCCGTTCCCGTTGTTTGCATTCGCGTGATAGACGGCGCCGGTGATAGCAAGTGCGGGCGTCGTCTGCCAGATCGCACCAATCCACTCATGATTAACGGCTGTCGGGAGGCTCGTTCCTGCCGGCAACGCTGACGGGGTCGCCGTGCCAAAATAGCCCGCATTCGATGCGTTCGGAGCGCTCAGATGCTGGTAGCCAACGTATCCGGTCACAGGACCGAATGCGTACGTCAAGCCCGTGAGAATCGAGCGGGAAGCAAGGTACACGTTGCTGAATTGGCCGTTTCCGTCGCGAACCTCGTCATAGGTCGCCTGCCAGAAAAGGCCCTTGTTCGCGTAAGAGAGTTTGATACCATCCGAGCGGCCCTGCGAGCTTCCGAGTCCGCTGGAAGTACCGAGTTGACCCGGTGCGCTTCCAGGATTTCCCGCATTCCACGTCGACGAATTCGTCAAATCATACTGGCCTTGCAGGGTAAAACCGCCGATCGTCGGCGACAGGTACTCCGCGCCGTTCCCTGCCTGCGAAAAGATGCGGCCGCGTACCAGCGTTCCAATCGCATACTTCTTTGTTTGCTGTGGGTCGACGTCGCCCGAGTATTGACTTATTTCAGCCGATCCCATGTTGCCGAACTTGATTTGACCCCAGGTGTCATTCTGCAAGCCTACTGTCGCCTGTCCCTCGAAGAAACTTCCGTTCGCGAAAGCCCCGGTCATGGTATTCAGTCGGGACTCGAGCGTGAAAATTGCATGGGTGCCGCCGCCGAGGTCCTCACTGCCTTTGAGACCAAATCTCGATTGCGCCCAGCCTCCACTTTGCGCACCGAATACATGCCCCTTCGGTAGATTGGTCTCGTATGCGATACCGTTGTCCACGATGCCGTATAACGTGACGCTGCTCTGAGCCATCGCGGTTGCCGTCGCAGACAATGCGAACACGCCGAACAGAAGTTTCTTCATCGCTATCTCCATTAATATAGTTGTACTACGTACTTCCCCTGCTACCGAAAGTGCTCACACCTTTCCCAGCGTCCGTCTATCTTTGATCAAATGCGACACGGCTGAAGGACGTGGAGTCTCAGAGACGCTCGCAGGGAAGGAAATGAGAAGAAAGAAAAAACAAGCACTGGAGTGAGGCTTATGCGGAGGGTAATAATTTCCGTGGGGCACGTCTCCTGAACTGCGCTTGTATTTTTGCCCGAGTGTATATTCCCCATCCACTCGAACAAAGAGCAGAAAGGGGAATCTCTTTCGTGAAATCAGGGAAAATGCGCGTTAAAGCAAGTGTGCAAGAGCCTTTCAGCGTTATGCCTCGTCACCTCCTCGCGGTTAACCCCTGTATTCCTGTCGACGTCTCATCGATTACGGTTCGAGCGTTCCCCATGCGAAGAGACACGTTCTTCTCAGGAACCAACCCAAATGGTCCGTGAGCAGTCTCACGCCGCCTAACGCACCCATACGGAGATACGTATGAAGTTCAAGCAACTGTCTGTTTTTGTTGTTTCAGCAGGTATGGCTTTGAGTCTCCTCTCACTTCCGACGTTGCAAGCTCATGCAGCGACAACCGATGCCGGCGCCTCCGATAGTGCGATGTCGAAGCAAGAGATGAAGGCGCAAAAGAAGGCCGACCGCAAGGCGCGCCGTGCGAAGAAAAACGCCGAACTCAGCAAGCTGGAAAAGAACGGGTACAGTCCGGCGGGGAATCAAACGAACTATCCGCAGAATCTGCAGAATGCCGAGCAGAAGGCGAATGGTCAAAAGCCTACCAACGCACCTGCGGTCGCACCTTGACGCTTTACGCGTACTGAATCGCACGCGTGGTCAAGCCGATGATGGCTCGAGTCGCGCGGGCGATCGAACAGGATCGTGGGTTGACTGCCGTCGTGTGACGGCCTCCACCTCTGCCCACAAAAAGAAGGCTACGTAAGCGCCATCCCTCCTTCAGCCTCACTCCACCTCGCAACCCATCCGGGCAACTCCGGCGACGGCTGCGTAATCGCCGACAGTTCCAGCAACTCGGCAGTCGTCACAACGCCGCCACTTCGCTTCAGGAACCGTGCGCGCACGACAGCCAATGCGACTTGCACATCATCGCGCACGAAACCTTGTTCGATGAAAATGTGCTTCTCATCCCAACCGATAACGCGAGTCTGAACGTTATAGCAGTCGCCAAGCTCGAGCGACCGATGAAAACGCATCGTTTCCAGTGTGACGACTGGATACCAGCCTTGTGCCTTCAATTGCCGCCACAGACCACTGCGCATCATCAGATCTACGCGCGCCAAATCGAGGATCGTGAAGTAACGGCCGTTGTTCATATGAAGCAAGACGTCGAGGTCGTTGAGCCAGACTCGAAAAGGCGTGACACACGTGTCGAGCACGTGCAGCCGACTCCGACGACCACTGGTGATTAACAAAAGCAGCAAACGAATTAGTAGACTCATGCGAAAACCCGGTGATAGGAACGCGCCGTGCGCGGCATAGAACCGTGAATGGTAGTCGCGCAGACAAGATCCGGGACGCAGAAGGCGGGGCAAATCTGTAGAACACTCCCTCGAAAAGACGCGACATGCCGTGGCGAATCACGACATAGACATATGTTGTCCGCGCACGCCTTTCGACAATTGCCAGGCTAATATCGCTCTGGCACGCTAATCAAGGGCAACCCAAGATGACAAAGCCTTCAATCGCAAAACGCCGTAGCGGTGGTGTGTTCTGAACATCTGTTGCTGACGCGCGAACTGTATCACGCGACAATCGTCCGGATTCCAACGTCACCGGCTGTTGTGCAGTGCTTTCTGGATCAGCATCTGGACGTGGCTGCAGGCGTCAAGCAGCAGCTCGAAAAAGACGCCGCTAAAGCGGGCGGATTGCGGATACTGGATCAGCGCTTCGTGGTGATCTGAGGTTGACCCGGTTCGACGGATAGATTTGCAGTTGAGTCTAATGCGGTGTGGCACCTCCCGATAAGGTTGAATCGCGGGTTGTCCACGGTCGGGCGGCGGGTCGCCTGTCACGACCACGACGCTG